>JBCBEX010000020.1:0-54569 GCA_038528235.1 Bacteroidota bacterium | reverse complement strand
GCGCTGATTGGCCGCGTTGTCCTCGACGAGGAGCAAGCGTTTCACGGTGGGCGATACCCGTGCGGGGGCGGCTGGAGCCGCGTGCGGTGTGGAATCGCCTGCGCCGACAGCGGAGGACTCGGCCGCCGACGAAAGCGCCGCAGCGACAGCACTGCGCAGCGGTGCCTGCTTGACGGGCTGGGTGAGGACGGCGACCAGACCAACGCGCTCCGCGGCCGTCCGGCTGATCGCGTCGCCGATGGCACTCAGGAGGACGAGCGGGAGCGTCTCAGGTGGGTACCGCTCCCGGACCGCGGCGGCCAGGTCGAGGCCGTCCATCTCCGGCATATGCATGGCAAGGAGGGCGAGGCCAGGCTGGGGGTGCGTGTCGAGCCACGAAATGGCTTCGGACGGGCGGCTGAGCAGGATCGGCTGGGCTCCCCAGGCGCGGAGTTGCAGGTCGAGCATGCGCAGAGCAACGGCGTTGTCGTCCACCACGAGCACGCGGAGCCCGTCAAGCGCGGCGGGTGGGGGAGCTGGTGCGTCGTCGGGCAGGGGACCGACGGGGAGGTCCAGGGTGATGTGGAACGTCGAGCCGGCCCCGACCTCGCTCTCGGCCCACAGCTCGCCGTCCATCAGCCCGACGAGCTGCCCGCTGATGGCGAGGCCCAGGCCCGTGCCCCCGAACTGCCGCGTCGTGGAGGCGTCGGCCTGGGTGAACGAGCCGAAGACGTGGTCGAGCTTCTCGGCAGGGATGCCGACTCCGGTGTCCTCGACGGCGATGTGCAGCGCCGCAATGTGGCCCGCGACAGGGCGATCGAGCGAGGCGCGCACCGAGACGCCGCCCTCGCGGGTGAACTTGACCGCGTTCGAGAGCAAGTTGGTCAGCACCTGGCGCAGCCGATAGGCGTCGCCGACGAGCGTGGCTGGGACGTCCGGCTCGATGAAATAGCCGAGGCCGAGGCCCGCGCGGGCAGCGCTGACGGCTACTACGTCGAGGACCTCCTCGACAAGCCGGTGCAGCGCGAACGGCTCCGTGGCTAGTTCAACATGTCCCGCTTCGATCTTCGAGAAGTCGAGGACATCGTTGATGATGCCCAGCAGCGCGTTGCCCGACGAATGGACGATCTCCACAAACTCGCGCTGCTCGGGGTCAAGCTGGGTCTCGCGAAGCATCTCCGTCATGCCCAGCACGCCGTTGAGCGGAGTGCGGATCTCGTGGCTCATGTTGGCGAGGAACTCGCCCTTCGCCTGGGCCGCGGTCTCGGCGGCGTCCTTCGCATCGCTGAGGGCGGCCTTCGCGTGCTTGGCCACAGTGATGTCGCGCGAGATGCCAACGAGGCCCATGACGCGGCCGTCGGCGTCGTAGAGGGGCACCTTGGTGGTGGAGAGCCAGCGCGTCTCGCCGTTGGTCTCGATGGGCTCTTCCTTGTTGACGAGTGGTTCACCGGTCTGTACCACCCGAAGGTCGTCGTCTAAGACCTCATTGGCCACGTCCCGCTCAATGGGCGCCTCGACATCGGAGGCGCCGAGACACGTCTCGGGGTCGTCGTAGCCGAGTGCGCGAGCGCTGGCCAGGTTGCGCAGGGTGGCGCGGCCGTGGAGGTCCTTCGCGTAGATGTGGTCCGGCACCGTGTCGATGATGGCCCGGAGCAGCCGGCGCTGCTCGTCGACGGAGGAGGCCGCGTAGGTTGCGGCGGGCTTGAACACGAGCCAGCCGAGCACTGCCAGCGCCAGCAGCATCCCGAGCAGCAGCCCGATCCCGATGGCACGGACCTTTCGGTTGGCCAGGGTAGACGCCGCGTCCAGCGCGAACACGATCTCGTCCATGCGGACCAGGAAGGCCATTTCCACGTCGAGAATCGTACGGAGCGCCAGGTCGGCCTCCTCGGTGTCGCTGCGGGCGCGTGCGTCCCCGAACGCGGCCACGGCGTCCTCGATGCGCTCGATGTAGGGCGTGAGTTCGGCCAGGTCTGCCCGGATCTCCGGGTCGTCGATCCCGGAGAGTTGGAGTTCCGGATCGCCATCGAGCAGGCCGTGGTGGGCCTGCGCCCACGTCGCCACATCGGCGTCGAGCGTGCGCAGGTCGGCACGTCGGCCTTGGTTGAGCGCGAGGGCCTCCTTGGCAATCCGCTGGCTGAGCATCCGCTGCCGTCCAGCCAGGTTGACTTCCCGGCTGTCCTCGGCTTGCTGGTTCAGTTCAAACTGAACTACGCCGTGCTCGGCAACCGCAAGCAGAGCCACGAACGCCAACGCCACGAGGTAGCGGCGCGTGAGCAGCCGCCGGATGCTGTGGGACGGAAGGGAAGCCATGCAGCACAGTGTTGAAGGGGGGCCGCCCGCCGCCTAGGTTGGTCGGCTTGCGGTACGAAGTCCCACCAAAACCCATACCAGCTTGCGCCCCTTCGAGAAGAAAAACGATTCGTCGCAAGCTAAGCGCTCCCCGCCGTTACTCTACGTCGCGGGCGCTGTCGGGCGGCGTGGCGGCGGCGTGAAAGTCGTGGTAGAAGCGTGGCATGTAGCCGTCGAGCAGGGCGCGGACGCGCTGGGGCGTATCCGCGCGGACGATCAGGCCGGCGTGCTGCTTCTTCGGCATGCGCCAGACGATCTCGGGGTCGTCATAGCCCGAGAGGTCGGGGTGCGTCTGCCGGGCGAGCGTGACGAGGATGCCTGCGTGGTCGGTGCGCGGCTTGGGCTTCCGGTAGCGCTCGCCCCGGGCGTCGGCGATCTCGATCTTGGCCCACTCCCGCCAGAGGTTGACGCCGCTCGCGGCCTCGACCATGTCGGAGAGGTTGGCTCCGCCCACGCGGGCAGCCGTCTCGAGGAAATAGAATGCGCCGTCGGCCGCGCTGCGGATGAACTCGGTGTGCATCGCGCCGCGCACGATCCCGAGTCCTTCGACGAGTTGCTGGGTGAGGTCGTGCAGCGTCTTCGCCTCGGCGCTGTCGCGGTCGAGCGTGCGGCTGGCGAAGAGGCCGCCGCCGTGCATCACGTCGAGCGGGGGGCTGAGGTAGCCGCTCACCTCGGCAAACTGCAGCTTCTTGTTCGCCACCACGGAGTCGACGTGGAAGACATCGCCCGCGACGAACTGCTCCAGCAGGAAGAACGACTGCTCGTCGCCAAGCTCGTCGAGCGCGCGCCAGAGCTGCTCTTGGTCGTGGATCTTGCGGATGCCGAGCGCCGACGCCTCGCCGCGCGGCTTGAGGATGTAGGGCGGGGCCTGCCGCTCGAAGAAGGCCCGGATGTCGTCGTAGTTGGTGACGGGCACGAAGTCGGGAACGCGGACGCCGGCCTCGCGCGCCTGGAAGCGCATGGCGAGCTTGTCGCGGAAGTAGCGCACCGTCGTCTCGCCCATGCCGGGGATGCGCAGGTGCTCGCGCAGCGCCGCCGCGACCTCGGCGTCGAACTCGTCGAGCGGGATGATGCGGTCGAACTTGCGCTCGCGGGCGAGGTAGGCGACGGTGTTGATGACGTGCCGCTCGGTGTCGAAGTCGGGCGCGTAGAACGTCTCGGCGATGGCCTCGTGCGGCCACGGGCGGTCGCGCAGCTTCTCCAGCGTGAGGAAGACGACGCGCACGCCCTGGTCATGGCATTCGCGGATGAAGTCGAAGCCCTTCTCGTAGCTGGCGAGGACGAGGAACGTGGTCATGGTAGACGGGGCGATGAGGTGGACAGGGGGCGGGCTGAGCGGGGCTGAGTTGGCAACACACCTCCATCTTGATCATCCCGGACTTGATCGGCATGGACATCGGGTTGGGGATCCATACGAGGCACCGCATGGATCCCCGCATGCGCGGGGATGACGCTCTTGTCAGGATGAGACGTGAACCCATAGGAGCCGACGTGAATCTACTCCTGCCGCCGCAATCCGCTCCCCACTTCTATCACTCGGCAGGTTCCTCGGTCCCCTCCTCCGCGTCGGCCCAGCGGAGGCGGACGAGGAGAGGCTTGTGGTCCGAGAGGAACAGGCTCGGCACCTCGGCGCGGACGATCTCCCACGCAGGGTCAGCCAGCACGAAGTCGATGCGGACGAACGGGAGGTCGGCGCGGTAGGTGCCGCCCCAGCCGCGGCCGCGCGTCCGGAAGGCATCGGTGCGGCTCTGCCGAAGCTGCCGGAAGCTCCACGTGTAGGGCGTCGTGTTGAAGTCGCCCGAGATCAGCACGGGCAGGGTCTCCGCGTCAACGAGCGCCCGGATGGCCTCGACATGGCGACCCCGGCGTCGGACGGCGTCGCGGTACTGCCGGAGGTAGCCTAGCCCGCCCGAGAGCGAGTAGAATGGCACGCCGTCGTTCCAGGGCTTGTCCATGCCGAAGGAGGCGAGGTGGAGGTTGTAGTGCACGCCCTCGCGACCGCGCCACCGGAAGTGCGTCCGCAGCACCTCCGAGGGGTAGTCCTCGTCGGGCATGAGGGTGTGGCCGCGCTGCTCCAGCACCACGAAGCCGTCCGGCGCGGCCTGGTCGGGCCGGACGTAGAGCGGCACCGCGGTCTGCGCCATCCCGTTCGCCTCGAACGGCGGCATCGGAACGCGGTAGCGCAGCGAGTCGGTGACGAGGTCGAGGTGGTTGGGCTGCCAGCGCTGCGTCTCGCTGGTGATCGTGATGGCCTCCTGCAGGCTTGCCACGGTCGGGACGGTCTGCTCGAAGAAGGCGTAGACCCCGTCGGCTAGCACCTCGCGGCTCGCGCCTGACGCGGGCGTGTTGAACGTGAGGAGGACGAGGTCGTCGGGCGAGGCCTCGGGTGCCGTGCCTGCCCAGCCGAGCGGCACGGTGCGAACGAGCACCCATGCGAGCAGCACGGCATAGCTGAGGGCCCAGCCGCGTTGCTTGCGGAGGACCAAGCTCAGCGTGGCGAGCGCGAGCAGCGCCGTCCAGTAGGGGAGCCCGAGCGCCACGAGCTGCGCCCACCAGAAAGCGTGAGGCGGGAGGTAGGCTGCCAGCGCCCCCACGAGGGCAACCGCGAGCACGGCCGTCTCGGCCACCACGGCGAGCCACACGAACGGGCGCAGCCAGCGGCGCGAGTGAGACGGGGGAGACGCTACGGCAGCCACGGTGCAGGGGGCTACGGTCGAGAGCTACGCGCGTCCGCTTGCCTCGTAGAGGATCCGCTTCTCCTCGTCGGTCAGGGCGTCGTAGCCCTGGTCGTTGATCTTGTCGAGGATGCGGTCGATGTCGGTGGGGTTGGCGAAGGGGGCGTCGTCCTTCCCGCGCTCGGAGCGAGGACGGCGCTTCGAGGGACCGCGGGACGTGCGTTTCTTGGGGGACTCAGCGTCAGCCGGCGCGTCGCCTGGCTGCTTCCCTTCGCGGGACGCGGCCCAGCGTTCGAGCTTGCTCAGGAACCCGCCGTCGTCGTCGGGAGCGGCCGAGCGGCTGCGGGTGCTCGCCGAGCGCGAGCCACCGCCCGTCTGGAACATCGGGGTTGCCCAGGCCGCGAGGTCGGTGCCTGCGAGTTGCGCGCGGGCGAAGAGGTAACCCACGAGCGCGGCGCCCAACTCATACGCCGGGTAGGCGCCGATCAGCACCGAGAGTGCCACGAAGCCAATGGCGACGTACTTCAGCGGCACCACGCCGAGCAGGAAGAGGCCGATACCGCGGTTCGGGTTGAGCGTGGCCACGCAGCACAGCACGGCGAGCGCGGCCCCCATCGCGCCGTAGATCGGGAAGCGGGGCGCGTAGAAGGTGCCGATCGCCAGCGCGAAGAGGGCACCTCCGATCGCTGCGAGGACGTAGAGTCCGAAGAGCCGGTGGCTACCATACATCTCCTCGTAGTCGCGCCCCATCCAGTAGAGCCACAGCATGGCGAACAGGAAGTGGAGCAGCCCGCCGAAGCTCGCCCCGAGGTGCACAAACGCGTGCGTCACAAACGTCCACGGCAGCAGGAATGCGTCTGGGACGACCGGCTGGAAGGCGACGTAGCCGTAGAGCGCCTCCGTGACGCCTGGCACGATGCGCAGGAGCAGGAAGGCGAGGTAGGCCACGGTGTTGACCGTCAGCAGCAGGCGCATCGCGCGGGGCAGCGCGGCGTACCAGATGCGGAACCGGGCGAGTGGAGAGTCGGGATTCATGACCGAGCAGCGACAGAGCGAGCCCCGCAGGGAGACGGGCAGGGACTGGCGGGCGGAAGGGCAGGCGGCTGGGTGTACGGCAAAACTACGCGCGGGCACGCGCTCATGTGCCGCCCATACAAGGGCCTCCTAGGTGACGGACTGGGTTCTGGGCCGCAGCGGTAGCTTCCCGCGCCAGAACTGGATCAGCAGGAAGCCCGTGAGCGCGCCGCCCAGGTGCGCAAAGTTGGCGACCCCCGCTTGGGTTCCCGAGACGCCTGCGTACAGGTTGAAGACGATCAGGCCGAGCACGAGCCACTTGGCCTTGACCGGCACGAAGAAGTAGAGGTAGATCGGCTCGTCCGGGTAGAGCATCCCGAAGGCGATCAGGATGCCGAAGACGCCGCCCGACGCGCCAAGCGTGGGCACGGGTACCGGATAGGGCGCGCTGCCGAGGATGAACGGATAGGACGTCACCGCGAGCTGCGTCAGGCTGGCCCCGAGCACACAGGCGAAGTAGAACAGCGCGAAGCGCCTCGTCCCGAACGTGTTCTCGATGCGCATGCCGAACATCCACACCCCGAAGAGGAGGTTGAACAGGATGTGGCTGAAGCTCCCGTGCATGAACGCCGATGTGATGAGCTGCCACGGGTAGAACGTGCTCACGGCGAACTCGCGGAGGCGAAGCTCGGCCATCACGGGCTCAGGCACGCCCACGGGCCACAGCGCGAAGAAGTCCTGGAGGAAGCCGTAGAGCGGCCCATTCTGGGCCACGAAGACCAGCACATTGATGATGAGCAGGTTCTTCACCACCGGCGGCATCACCGAGAAGCCGGTGGGCGGGCTGTAGGCGTTTTGCATCGAAAGGCGAGAAGCGCAGGGCGCAGATTCAGAAGAGGTCCGGTCGAACGAGCGCCCCCCGTGAAGGTTGCGGGCGGCGGTTTCGCGGTGCGGCGGTTTCGCGGTGCGGCGGTGTCACAGTGCAACGAGCAGAAATCACCGCAACACCGCTCACCGCAATACCCCTGCACTCATCCACCGTCTTTCCCCCAGATTTTCGCGAGGCCGGTGGCTCTTCGCGGGAGGTCCTCAGTAGGAGGCCGCCATGATCCTGTTTCTCTCCGACCTCCACCTCGGGCGCGGGACGCCTGCCGAGAGCCGCGCCGCCGAACGCGACGTGTGCGCTCTGCTCGACGCGCACGCCGACGCCCTTGACGCGCTCGTGCTCGTCGGCGACGTGTTCGACGCGTACATGGAGTACCGCCACCTCGTCCCGAAGGGCTTCGTGCGGCTCCAGGGGCGGCTCGCAGCATTCGTCGATGCGGGCGTGCCGGTGACCTACGTGGTGGGCAACCGCGACCCGTGGCACCTCGACCACTTCGCGCGCGAGGTCGGCGTGCGGCTCGTCCGCGACCACGTCGTGGAGACGATGCAGGTCCACGGCACACACGGGGTTGAACGAGACGAATCCGTGCCCTGGCGCGTTTATATTGCGCATGGAGACGGCCGCATCGCCCACGACCGGCTCTACAACCGGATCCGCCCGCTGATGCACCACCCGGCGGTCGCACGGCTCTACCGGATGCTGCTCCCCGGCGACACCGGCTACGCCCTCGCCCGCTGGACCGGCCGCCGCGCCGCCAACCCCCTCGGCCGCGACCGCACCGGCCCCGACCTCCCCGCTGTGACTGCCTTGCGCCGCTTCGCCCGCCAGACGCTCGCCGCCCCGTCCTCGCAGGGCGCTCTCGCCCCCGACCTCGTGGTCTGCGGGCACGTGCACCTCGGCGAGTGCACCACCTGGAGCGAGGGCACGTACCTCAACCCCGGCTACTGGTTCGGCCACCGCACCTTCGGGCGGCTCGACGCTGACGGCCCCGCGCTTCTCCACTGGGACGGCGCTGCCGCCCACCCGTGCCACGTCCGTGTAGACGACGAGGCCTTCGTGATCGAACGAACGACGCGGACCGCGCCCACCGCACACACGCCCACCACCGCGTCGTCGGGCACGGTGTCTGCGTGACAGCCGCCTGTCCCGCTCCGTCCCCCTGACGACTCCCCACCCCCGACTCCCCCATGCCTGACCGTCCCTCTTATTCCGACGAGGACCTGGCTCGCTTTTTCGAGGAGAGCCAAGCTCACCATGGCACCGTCGGTGCCGCAGGGTCCCAACTGGCCGGCGGGGTGGCCCAGCCGACGGGCGGTGTCCCCTCGGCGACCGACAGCGCTCCGCCATCTGACGATGGCGCCGGCTCGTCCCGCTTGTCGCAGCGCGAGATTCGTCCGGCGCGTCCAGGCGACCCGCGCCCGGTGACGCCGCGTGACGCCGAGAAGCGCACCACGATGGTGCTGCGCCGCGCAGGCATCGCCGTGGCTGGCCTGGCGTTGATCGGGCTGATCTACTTCGTCTACCTCCTCTCCGGCGTGCCGCCGCTCGCCGAGATCGAGAACCCGGAGAACCTCGAATCGACATTGGTCTACAGCGCCGACGGCGAGGAACTGGCGCGCTACTACCTCGGCGAGAACCGCACCTGGGTGCCGGTCGACTCGCTGCCGCAGCACCTCATCGACGCGCTCGTGGCGACGGAGGACCGGCGCTTCTACGACCACTGGGGCCTCGACCTCTACGGCATCGCGGCTGTGATCGCGAAGCTACCGTTCGAAGGGCCACGTGGCGCCTCGACGGTGTCGCAGCAACTCGCCCGAAACCTCTTCCGCATTCGCCAGGGCGGCGACCCCGGCCTCTCGGGCAAGCTCCGCGAGATGCTCACCGCCATCCAGATCGAGCGCAACTACACCAAGCGCGAGATCATCGAGATGTACTTCAACACGGTCGCCTTCTCGAACAACGCCTTCGGTATCGAGGCGGCCTCGCGCACCTACTTCAACAAGAGCGCCTCGCAGCTCGACCTCGGCGAGAGCGCCGTGCTGATCGGCATGCAGAAGGCGACGACCTACTACAACCCGGTCCGCAATCCCGGCAACGCGCAGCGCCGCCGCAACGTCGTCCTCAACCAGATGGTACGCTACGGCTACCTCGACCGGGGCGTCTACGACGGCCTCGCGCCCGATTCGGTGCGCACCGACTTCCAGCCGTACTCCCACACCGACAACATGGCCCCGCACTTCGCCGAAGTGCTGCGGCTCTGGCTCAAGGACTGGGCCGAGGCAAACGGCTACGACATCTACCAGGACGGCCTCCAGGTCCACACCACCATCGACAGCCGCATGCAGGCGCTCGCCACCGCCGCGGTCGAGGCGCAGATGGCGAAGCTCCAGGCCGTCGTCGATGTCGATTGGTCGGCCTCGGACCGCTACTTCTCCTACGACGAGGACGCCTATGTGCGCTACGTCGAGAACAACGACGTGGAGCCATTCGCGCACTACTTCGATCGGTTCGACGACACCTACGTGCGCAACTTTATCAACGAGTCAGAGCGGGCTCGGCTGCTCCGCAACGCAGGCTTCAGCCGCGACGACGCTATCGACTCGCTGCGCACCGACCCGGTGTTCATGGACTCGCTGCGCGCGGAGAAGACGCGCCTCGAAGGCGGCCTCGTTGTCGTCGATCCCGCGACCGGTGCCGTCCGTGCGTGGGTCGGCGGCAAGAACTTCGTCGAGGATAAGTACGACCACGTGATGCAGGCGCAGCGCCAGCCCGGCTCGACGTTCAAGCCGTTCGCCTATGCGGCGGCGGTCGACAACGGCTTTTCGCCCTACTACGCGCTGCCCAACGAGGCCTTCTGCTGGGACATCCCGGGCTCCACGACGTGGTGCCCGCGCGGCGGCGGTGCTGGCGGCTACGTCTCGCTCGCGCGCGGCCTCGCCACGTCGAACAACATCATCGCGGCGCGGCTGACCCGCGAGATCGGCCCGTCGCGCGTGGCGCTCTACGCGCAGCGCATGGGCGTCCAGAGTCCCATCGATGCCGTGCCGTCCGTCGCCCTCGGCGCATCGGACGTGAACCTGCTGGAGATGACCGCGGCCTACGCGACGCTGGCCTCGGGCGGCATCTACCACGCGCCGACCTTCGTCTCGCGCATCACCGACCGCTTCGGCAACACGGTGGCGGCGTTCTATCCTGAAGACACCGGCCAAGAGGCCCTCAGCGCGTCGTCGGCCTACACCGTCGTGGACATGATGCGCGGCGCCATCGAGTACGGCACCGCCACGCGCATCCGGTCGAAGTTCGGCCTGGGCGAGTACGACTTCGCCGCCAAGACCGGCACGACGCAGGAGTCGGCCGACGGCTGGTTCATCATGATGCACCCGGAGATGGTGGTCGGCTCGTGGGTCGGCTGGAACGACCGGCGTGTGTCGTTCCGCTCGGACTGGTGGGGGCAGGGCGGCCACTCGGCGCTCTACCTCGTCGGCGACTTCGCACGCCGCCTCAGCCGTGCCGATGACCCGACGGTGCGCCTCGCCAAGACGCGCTTCCGCGAACCAGCGGGCTACGTCGAGCCGCTGCCGCTGGACATGCAGTACGAAGACCAGTGGTACGACCGCACCCAGTGTCGCGAACTGGACAACCCAGACGGCTGCGATACGCCAGGAGCGGGGCAGGACGGTCGCGTCGAACGTCCCGAGGCTGGCCGCATCGAGTGGTGAGCCGTGCTCCGGCGCTGCCGAACTCTATCGCATTCGGACGCTATCGCGTAGCGAGCAGCCCTGCCGTCTCGTGGAAGCCCGCGACGAGGTTGAGGTTCTGCACCGCCTGACTGGCCGCGCCTTTGAGTAGGTTGTCGAGTGCGAAGCCGACAACGAGGTGGCGGTCCTGCACGACCACACCTAGGTCGCAGAACGGCGTCCCGACGACGGGCAAGAGCTCGGGCAGTGCGCCTGCCTCGAAGCGGACGAGTGGCTTCTCTGCATAGGCAGCCTCATACCAGCCACGCACGTCCTCAGCGCCGACGCCCTTGGGTAGCGTCGCATGGGCCGTGCCCCAGATGCCGCGCGTCCACGGCCCCGAGGTCGGCACAAAGTGGATGCGCCCCGGCGCGACGCCAAGTACAGCCTCGACCTCGGGAAGGTGCTGGTGGCGGAGCACCTTGTAGGCGCGGACGTTGCCGCTGCGCGTCGGGAAGTGCGTCGTCGTCTTGGGACGGGTGCCCGAGCCAGACGCGCCCGTGAGCGCTGTGACGTGCGCCTCGAACGCATCGCCCAGATTGGCAGCGAGCGGGTGCAGCGCGAGCGCGAGGCCCGTCGCGAAGCAGCCCGGGTTGGCCACGAGCCGCGTGTCTGCCGAGTACGGTGCGTTGACCTCGACCAACCCGTAGACGGCCTCAGCGAGGTGATTGGGCGCGGGATGCTCGAAGCCGAACCAGTCGGGGTAGGTCGCTGGGTCGCGGAAGCGATGGTCGGCGCTCAGGTCGATGATCGGTCCGTCGAAGCCGCCTTCACGCAGTGCTACGACGGCCGCCGCGCCCTGTCCGTGCTCAGCGGCGACGAAGGCCGCATCGAAGGTGTCCGGGTCCAGGTCGTCCGGCGCGATGAACGCGAGGTCGGTCTGCCCGCGCAGCGTCGGGTGCGCGGTCCACACCGGCTTGCCCGCCTGCGAGCGGCTCGTCACCGCGGCTGTCTCGGCGTACGGGTGTCCGAGCAGAAGCCGGAGCAGTTCGCCGCCCGCATAGCCGGCCCCGTGCAGGATCGCGACGCGGAGGGGTGGGTCGTAGGTCATGGGTCAGGAGCCAATCGACTTCGATGTCGCTTTGGTGTCATCCTGAACTTGATTCAGGATCTAGCTGGACTCGTTGAGATGCTGAAAGCGAAGTTTCACGTAGTAGTCGAGTTCGGTAGGACAGGTTGGGTGGGTCGAGGCGGACGCTCACGAGTTCGCGGTCTCGTCCACGCGCGTGCCGATGCGGGCGGCGAGTTGGGCCTGGAGGCCGTAGAGCCGCGTGAAGCCCTCGGCGTCGCGGCCGTCCCAGAGCGTGTTTACCTCGCCGTACTGCGCCACGTCGGCGCTGAAGAGCGAGAACGGGCTGCGCGCGCCGAGCACCCGGATCGCGCCCTTGAACCACTCGACCTCGACCTCGCCCGTCACGCGCTGCTGCGACGAGTCGAGGAACGCTTCGAGGTCGCGCATGACCGGATCGAAGTAGAGGCCTTCGTGGACGAGTTGCCCGTAGAGGGCACCGAGCGTGGCCTTCTGGACGAGTTGGAGGCGCGTGAGGACGAGCTTTTCGAGCTCGCGGTGCGCCGCGATGAGCGTGAGCGCGGCCGGGGCCTCGAAGCCGACTCGGCCCTTGATGCCGAGGATGGTATCGCCAACGTGCACGCCGCGCCCGACGCCGTGCTGCGCGCCCTCTGTGTGCAGCCGTTCTACGAGCGCGACCGGCGTGAGCGCATCGCCGTTGATCGCGACGGGGACACCCTGCTCGAACGCGATGGTGAGCCGCTGCGGCGTGTCGGGGGCCGCGCTGGGCGAGACGGTGTCCGGCCAGGCGTCTTCTGGGAGCACGCCGTCGGGGCGGTGCGTCTCCACGCCGCCGACCGTCGTGCCCCACAGGCCGTGGTTGACCGAGTAGGCCGTCGTCTTGGGCGGGACCTCCACGCCGCGCTCGCGTAGGTAGGCCGTCGACGCCTCGCGGGTGAGCCCGAGCGCGCGGATCGGCGCGAGCACCTCGACCGGCCCGGCCCCCACTCTAGATGACAGGGGGCGCTCGGCGAGCAGGCGCAGGGCCGTGTCAAAGCGGACCTGGTCGTTACCCGCGCCTGTCGAGCCATGGGCGATGGTGGTCGCGCCAAGCTTGGCGGCATGCGCCACCACCTCCTGCGCCTGCACCACGCGCTCCGGCCCGACGCAGAGCGGGTAGACGTTGCCGCGCAGCACGTTGCCCTTCACGAGGTAGCTCAGCACCTCGTCGTAGAGCCGCGCCCGCGCGTCGATGACGGTGTGCGAGGCGGCCCCAAGGGCGTGCGCACGTGCTTCTGCCTCGGCGAGGTCGGCCTCCGAGAAGCCGCCGGTGTGGACCGTGATCGTGTGGACGGGCCGGTCGTACGTCTCGCGGAGGTACGGGACGCAGAACGAGGTGTCGAGGCCGCCGCTGAAGGCGAGGACGATAGACATGGATGAGCGGTCGGCTATCGGCTGTCGGTAGGCAGCCTGGGGTACGAAGTAAAACGAAAAACGCCGACTCCGGTGGGGGAATCGGCGTGGCAGAACAGGAGCGGCGAAGCCGCAGGTGCACCCATTACCCCAGAGTCGCGGACGGGAGTCGTCGCGGGCGTCGGCAGGCGAGGCGGGGAGCACAGAGAATCATGCATAGATGATAGCGAAGGCGCGCGGACCGGCGCGGGCGCTTCGCCAAAAAAGCATGGAGGGGAGCTTTCGGCGACACCCCGGGTATATTGGAGCAGCACCCTTCGGGGTGACTCTCAACAACAGTGCACCGCACTGCTTGCCGTCCCGCCCGGTCGTAACAGGCCGGGCGGGATGTTTTTTGGCCGGCTCGGGAGGACTGCCGAGATAAGGTGGGGGCGACGAGGGCGAGTCGGTGTCCGTGGTCCTTGGGGGAGGCAAGGTGGGCGAGGTGATCCACACCCGCCCGCAGCCGCGTGGGAGTGGTTGACTACTTTCCACGTCCACACGTCCACACGTCCACACGTCCACACGGTCCTCGTCATGCGTCTCCTCGCAGCCCTCTTGCTTCTCGCTCTACCGTTTGCCGACGATCACACCGGCTCGTCGGCCGTCACGCTCAGCGGCGACGGCGCGCCGGCCTCGTTCGAGGGCACGGCCTACTTCCTCCCTGGCATGGAAGGCATGGGCGTGATGGCGCTCGCCACGGCCCCGCTCGATGGCAGTTCCTGGGCGCACGACGGGGCGCCGTTCTCCTACGTCGAAATCGTTGCGTTCAACGCGCTCGCGGAGGGCACCATCGAGGTGGGCAGCGGCGCGCGGGTGACGGTCTACCACTGGGACGACCACGACGCCGGCCCGGCGTTCTCAGCCATGGCCGAGGGCGGTACGCTCACGCTGGCGAGCGTGGCGGACGATGCCGTCTCCGGCTCGCTCTCCGCTATGCTCACCCAGTACGACGATGAGGGCAACGAGCGCGTCGTCACGGTCGAGGCGACGTTCAGCGCGGTGCCGGGCAACGTGCCCTCGCCGTGACGGTCTGAGCGCGGCTAGCTCTCGGCGCGGGGCGACTCGAACGCCTTGACGGTCGCGATGTAGGTCGGGACATAGTTGCGCGTCTCGCGCGGGAGCGAGCCGTAGATGTCCCAGAACGTAGCTGGGCGGCCGAGGCGCGCGGTGGCGCGGCGGGCGAGCCGCTGCACGAGGTAGGGCCCGCAGTTGTAGCCCGCGAGCGCGAGTTGCCAGTCGCCGTCGAACATCTCCGAGAGGTCGCGGAGGTGCTGAGCCGCGGCGCGCGTCGACTTCTCGGGTCGGAAGCGATCGCGGTGGCTGAGGCCGTAGAGGCGGCCCGTGCCTTTCATGAACTGCCACATCCCAGCGGCGCCCATCGGGCTGACGGCCTGCGGGTTGAGTGCGCTCTCCACGACGGCGAGGTACTTCAATTCCGTCGGCACGCCTTCCTCGCGGAAGATGCGCTCGATCATCGGGAAGTAGCGCTCGCCGCGGGCACGGATGCGGTCCTGGTAGCCCGCGTAGCGCTGAAGCTGCGCCGTCTTGCGCTCGATGCTCGACGCGAACGAATCGGGTGCGTTGAAGACGTTGCTCAGGAAGAGCGAGGCCGTCGTCTCGAGGTGCAGGTGCAGGTCGAGCGGGCCGCCGTCGAGGTTCAGGTCGGCGAGGGCGTCGGTGCGCAGCCGCTGGAAGTCGACGGCCGAGAGGGCGAGCGTGGCGACGGCGCCGTGGTGGCGCTCGTAGGCGGCCTGGGCGTCGAGAACGAGGAGGCGCGTCTCGGCGTCGCGGAGCAGGTAGGGGTCGGCGGCAAGGGCATGGGCTAGCACCATCGCCTCCGCGGCGAGGTCGGCTGCGTGCCGGGTGTCCCCGAGCGACTCCGCCGCTTCGATGTCACCGAGCAGTCGCTCGGTCTCGACGATCTGGCGCGCCCAGGCGGGGGCGTTGCCATCGCCGGGGCGATCGGTGCGCGGCTCATCGCCAGGACGATCAGTGCGTGGCTCATCGCCGCGGGCGTCTGCTTCGTACACCGGTAGCGCGGACGGAACCGAAGCTGAAGCGGGAGGGGCTGCAAGCAGCAGGGCCGCGAGCACGACAGCGGGGAGCGTGCACAGGAAGTCTGCAGGGCGCGGCATGAGACGAGGTCGTGGTGGATCTAGGCAGTGCCGATGTGGGGGCATCGGTTGTTGGGACATCGGTGCGGATGAGCGGCGCTCAACGAGGGCGTAGTGCGAAAGGCTCCAACCTTCTGCATTTTCGCAGGATGCACACCCTTGGTTCATCGCCTCTCAGCGACGTACGGCGCTGGAAGCGCTATCAGAGCACACGGAGAGAAACGCTAGGCACAGCCGCCAACATAAGGCACGCGTTCCAATTGGAAACATGGTGAAGCAATTTCGCTTCGGGTTCGGGCCGCAGTACCCGGCAGCGCGCGGCATGGCACAGCCCACACACGCGGGAAAGCTCGCAAGGGCGTTCGCGGCTCGGTGGGGTATCGGCCTCGGGAGGAGTGGCGTGAAGCGCCGGAAGTCGTGCGCAGCTACCCGCCTTTGGCAAGCGCGCAGCCGTCGTCTGTGTACCAATCTTGGGGGGTGATAGGCGAAGTGTCTTGGGCTGGCTCCGTCTGCCTTTTAGTGGCAGGCGCGCGCGCCGATACTGCACGCGAACCTGTCTGCTTCCCCTCTGGCGCCGAGGACCCACCGCCCGTCGCTTCCGCCTAGCCTCCCGTCCTATGCCAACTCGGCCTCACGCCTCCCACCAGCGTGCCGATGCGCTGCGTCGGTTCTTCGTCCCCGACGCCCCGCAAGAACAGCCCCTCGAACGCGTTGTCCGCCTAGCGGGGATGCTGTTTGCCGTGGAGCGCGTCGCCCTGGTGACCATCGAGAGCGGGGACCGGCGGCTCGTGGCTAGCCGAGGGCTCGGTGATCTCGCAACGGCGCCTTCCGATCCCGAGGTTGCCGCCCTGCGCCGGTCGCTCGTCCAGCCCGTGGCCGGGGAAAAAATCCCGCTCTTCACCGAAGACGCCTACCACGACGAGCGCTTCGCCGGCCATGCGCTGCGCGGCCACCCGAGCGTGCGCTTCTACGCGAGCGCTCCGCTCAAGAGCGCCGAGGGCTACACGATCGGCGTGCTGAAGCTCTTCGACGCCGTTCCGCGCGAGCTCAGCGACGATGGGCTCACGCTGCTCACCGACCTCGCGGCCATGGCCGAGAGCGAGCGCAGCGCCCAGCGCAAGGTCGCCGCGGCCGAGGTTCGTGCCCAGCGCAACGCGCGCCACGATGCCTTCGCCCGCGCCGTCGGGACGACCGCCGAGCGCTTCCTGCGGGCCGACGATTGGCAGAACGAGGCCGCGCAGGCCCTCCAACATCTGGCCGAGACCGCAGGCGCGCAGGCCGTGCAGGTCTACATCAACCACCGCGCCGACGGAAGCCTCGTGGCGGAGCAGTCGTTCGCCTGGAGCGGCGAGGCGTCAGCGGTGCCTGCGCGCCTGGACTACGCCGCCGATGGCCTTCAGCGCTGGGCCGACGTGCTCGAGTCGGGCCGTTGCCTGTGTGCGTCCTACTCGACGCTCGCGGAGCCAGAGCGCGCCTTTCTCGACGCTAAGCAGGCGCGCGGTGTGGCCGTAGCTCCGATCGTGATCGACCAGACGTGGGCAGGCTTCCTTTGCTTCGACTACGCGCGCGAGGCGCTCGCCCTGGACCCCGCTGAGGAGGAGGCCCTCCGCGCAGCAGCCGAGGCCTTCGGTGCCGTGCTCGAACGTGACCGCCGGACCCAGGCCTCCGCGCGCACGACGCTCCTGGACGCCGCCCCGCTGCCGCTCTTCGTTTGTCTCGACGGCGCCGTCGCATTCGCCAACCCGGCGGCGCACCAGCTCGGCGGGCACGACGCCGCGCTCGTTGGGAAGCCGCTCCGCGACCTCGTCCCCGTGGAGATGCAAGCGGAGGTGACGGCGTTCCTCGACGGTCACGTGTCGGCCGCAGACCGCGCTCCGGCTGACGAGGCGCTCCGTATCCGCGTAGTCGGAGCAGACCGAGAGGTCCGGGTCGTCGATCTCCAGGCGGCTCCAACTACCTTTCAGGGCAAAAACGCGGTGCTCGTGTGTGCCCACGACGTGACCAAACAAGCCGAGGCCATGCGGTCTGCTCAGACCGCCCAGACGGCTGCCGAGGGGCGCGCCACGCTCGTGAGCGGGCTCATGACAGGCCTCAACCAAGAGGTACGCACGCCGCTGACGAGCATCCTGGGCTACGCCGAACTGCTGGCTGGTACGCTCCAGGGCGAGGATCTAGAACAACTCGGCGTCATCCGCAAAAGCGGCCAGCAGCTCTCGCGCACCATCGAGGCCGTCTACGAACTCGCGCGGCTCGGCAGCCAGTCGGGCTCGCTGGCTGCCGAACCCTTGCCGCTGCTGCCCCTGCTCGCCGATGCAGAGCGGACCTACGCACCGCTAGCCGAGGAGCAGGGGCTCCGCTTCATCGTGAAGCCGCCCCCCGAACACACGATGGTGCTGGCCGACCCACGCGCCCTGACACGGGTGCTCGGGCAACTGCTCGCCAACGCGATCGATTTCACGACCAGCGGCTACGTCGAGCTGCGCGTCCGAGCCTTGGGCACCCGCGTCCAGGTCGAAATCGAGGACACCGGCTGCGGCATGGCGGCGACATTCCTGCCGACGGCCCGCACGCCGTTCCGCCGGGCGCGCTCGACCAGCAGCCGCAGCGGCTCGTCCGGGGCGGGGCTTGGACTCACGCTGGCCGACCTCCTCGTGGAGCGCATGCAGGGCCAACTCGACATCCAGAGCCAGCACGGACACGGAACGCTCTGCCGCGTCACCCTGCCTACGCCCGTGACCTCAGACTACCGCCCGACGCAGCGCGTTGCTGCGGCTGATGGGGCCTCCGTGGAGCCGCCCGTTCCGCGGATCACGCTCCCGTCGTTGGCACCGCCCGTCACGTCTCGATGAGGCGTCACAGTGAAGCGCCGACGCGTTGACAGCCGAGCCTGAGCCCACACAGAAAACGCCACGCTCGGGTGGTATGCGAGCGTGGCGCGAAGGCCGGAAACGTCCGGTGAGTGGATGCCGGGAGGCCAGCGTCGCCGCAAGGTCAACGAGGCGACCTCGTTGTGGACGACGCTGGGGAAAAAGTACGAGGCCGCCCGCACATTCGGAAGGCCAATCACGCGTGCGCCTCCTCGTTGTCGCGCGCCGAGGGCGAGGTCCCAGGGCTGCTGAGGCGGTTTGCCGAAGTCCTGGGCGTTCGCACGCACTCGGTAGCGGCGGAGCGGGCGTCTTGGCACGCATCTTGACAACAGGGGGATACGGTCCTCCTTCATTCGACCTTCACCCCCATGACTCCCTCCGTTCATGCAGCTCGCCCTGCCCTTTCGCTCTTGTTTCTGCGCTACGTAGCCGGTCAGATCACCGAGGCCCGCTGGGCCGAGTTCGGCGCGCTGCTCGACGACACCGACGCCACGACCGAAGAGCGCGACGCGCTGGCCCGCTTCGTCCTCGACGCGACTGACGAGCCGCTCCCGACGCCTGCCGAGGTCGCCGACCTCCTCACCGCCATGCGCACGCAGGCGACGGCGTAGACGCCCGACTCCCCGACGTCCCGCGAAGGGTCAGCGCAGCTCGACGCGCTGGCCCTTCCATTGTTTGAGGCATCTCGTGGGTCACCGGGGCGAGAGACAACCAACCTGCACGGCTGGGGAGCGCCACAGCCTCCCCAGCCGTGCGATTTGGCTGGAGGGCTACCGCGTCACCACGAAGGAGCGCGTTCGGGTCTCGGCTCCAGCACGGAGCCGGTAGACATAAACTCCACTGGCCAGCCGCGAGGCATCGAACGGCATGGCATGCGACCCGGCGTTCATGGGGCCGTCGAGCACCGTCGCGACCTCACGGCCGAGCATGTCGTACACGACGAGCGTCACAGGGGCAGCCTCGGGCAGTTCGAAGCCGATCGTCGTGCTAGCCGAGACTGGGTTGGGGTAGGTGGGGTGGAGCGTCAGCGAGGCGACCGTGGCCTCGTCCTCGGCATCCACCGGCGAGCCGCCGTCCACGACGAGCCGGTAGGACGAGGTGCCGCTCTGCCCCTCGCCGTCGTAGAACGACACGCCGACATAGTACGTCCCCGGCGCCAGCGCTGGCGCTGAGATCGACTCCGTCGCCTCGACGGAAGCGGAGAGGTCGACAATGGAGAGGCCTCCGTTGTCCTCCTCGATGAGGACGAGGTCGAGGTCCTGCGTGTAGTCGCTCAGGGTGAGCGTGAGCCCCGTGGTGGTCGTGCTGACGCGGAAGAGGTCCTCGAAGTCATCGACGACACCGCCCTGATAGGTAACCGTGACGTCCCCGTTGTCGCTGGACTCGATAGACCCGGCTACGGTGATGGGGGTGCTGCCGCCGAGCGGTTGTGCAGTCGGGATGGTGTTGTTGGGTTCGGCCTCGGCCACGCTCGTCCCGCCGCCGCTGCCACCGTTGCGCCGGATCGTCTCCTGCACGGCGGCGAGCGCGTCGAGCTTGCCGGCCCCGACGCCGTTGTTCGGGACGCTGCCCGTGAAGCCGTCGCTCCGCGCCGTGGCCTGGATGATCTCGCGGGCCTCCGCGGGCGTGAGCGTGGGGTCCACCTCCAGCATGAGCGCAATCGTGCCGGCGACGTGCGGGGATGCCATGCTGGTGCCCTGCAGGCTCTTATAGCCCCCGCCCTGCAGGATCTCGTGGCGCTGCACGCCCACCCCCACGTTCAACGCCGACGACATCGACGAGAAGATCAACTCCCCAGGCGCGGCGATGTCGGGCGTGACGCGACCGTCGCGGGTGGGGCCCAGGCTGCTGAAGTAGGAGCGCTGCCCGATAGCCGGGATCACGGGCGGGCTGTTCGGGTCCCGGTCGGGGTTGGGGTTGAGCCAGTCCCTGGCGACGCCGTCGATGTCCACCCAGCGGTTCCGGGTGACGTAGGAGCCCACCGCGATCACGTCGCGCGCCGTCGACGGCGACCCCATCGTCATCATGGTGTTGCCCGGCATCTCGTTGATGCTGGGGAAGCCGATGACGCCGCCGAAGAACTCGGAGCCGCTCAGCGCCCACATGTCCATCCGGCCGCCCGACGGACCGACGCTGAGGATGGTCCAGATCGTCTGGCTGACATCGATGCCGTTCTGGGGGTCGCCGAAGATGCCGAAGATCACGTTGCCATCGCCGTTGCGCGGGTCCTGCGTGGTCTGGGCGTCGATCACGACGGACCCGAGGGTGACGCCGTCGACGACTAAGGGGAGCGGCTGGCCGTTGCCTCCGTCGAGCACCTGCCCGGCGTTGACGCCGACCTCGCCGAGGTAGACGAGTTCGCCGAACGCATCGAGCGTGTAGGCCCCGATGTAGAACTCGGTGAGCGTCCCGGAATCGTACCACATGCTCGCGAGGGCAATGCTCGGGTCGTTGGCGAAGAAGAGCGTCTCGTTGAGCACGTTGGCCTGCGTCTGGTCGCCGGCGTGGATCAGCTGGAATCCTGAGTTGCCGGCCGCCGCGACGATCACGCGGCCCTCGCCGGTGAGGCCGCTGAGCGACTGCTCGTAGAGCGAGGTGCCATCGAGTGGGCCGAAGTTGCCGCCGAGGCTCAGGTTGACGACGGCGGGCTGGCTCCCGGCGGCGCGAAACATGTAGTCCACGCCTGCGATCACGTCGGCGTCGGAGAAGCCGCCCGTGCTGGTGGGGCTGCGGATGCCCTTGACAAAGACGAGGTCAGACTCGGGCGCGATGCCCGTCTGGCTCGCTGAGAAGCCCCCGTTGCCGGCTGCGGTGCCCATCACGTGCGTGCCGTGGCCCTGGCCGCCATCGCCGTCCCGCTGCGTGACACCGCCGGGGTTGGCGTCGATCTGCGCCTTGGTCCACTCGACCTGCCCGCCGCCCTCCGTGAACTCCAGCAGCGAGCGCAGGCGCGTGCCGCCCGCGTCGAAGAAGTCGGGGTGGGTGACGTCGATGCCGGAGTCCAGGACGCCCACGACGACGCCACGCCCGCGGTAGGCTTGGGGAAGTCCGCCGCCGCCCTGGTGCACGACGTCGGCGCGGATGTCGGCGCGTCCGGCATCGTTCAGGGTGCTGCGGAGACGGGCGGCCTCTACGAAACGGACGCCATCGCGCTGGGCGAGCGGCACGAGCGCGCTGGACGGCGCGCGGACTACGGCCACATTGCCTACCACCGTGCGGACCTCGACGCCCGGCACCGCGCCGAGCGCGGCAGGCGCACGTGCCTCCACGAGGAGGTCGAGGAGCACCTGGCCGTCTGCCTGGACGGTCGCCGCGAGGTTCTGGGTGAAGGCCTCAGGCTGCCAGGCTGCTGGGTAGCGCCCCGTGGTGCGGCGAGCCTCCTCCGCTGCTGCGAGTGGCCGAAGCGCAGGGTCGAGGAGGGCAGCCCACGGCGTCTCGGTCAGGTCCGTCGCGGAGGACGACAACGTGAGCGCGCCTTTGTCCACCGGCACGGCGCCACGCAGGGCTTCCTGGAGCGGCGATTGGGCGGAGGCCGTGCTAAGCGCAACGCCGAACGCGAGAACGAGGCTCAGTCCGAAGGCGAGGCGGGCGTATGCCCGTGCAAGCGGAGGTAGCAACATGGATCTGAGGGCTAGAGATTGAGGTAGAGTCGAGTCTGGCACACGTAGCTCAGGACCCGTACGCGGGGCGGCTGAGGCTTCCTTCCATCCGCTGCACCCACGGGAACGCGGCAGCACGGCGGAGCGCGTCCGGTCGGCCTGCCACCGTCAGGATGGTCTCGCTGGCCGTGCGTATGGTCAGGCCAGCGTCGGCGAGGTGCGAGCGGGCCTCGGCGGCAGCGATGCCGTCCACTAGCACAAACGCGTCGAGGGTAGTGTCCGGGGCTGCCGCAGCGATCTGCTGCCGGAGCGCGGCATCCATCTTGTCCATGGAGCTAGGGGAGGCCGTAGTGGATTCGGTAGCGGCCTGGCAGCCGCCCAGAGTAACCGCGCCAGCCATGACACAGACGGCAATCGTGAGCGTGGCGAGGCGTACCAGAAGCGTAGGACGACGCATAGGGAAAGAGCGACAGCGAATCGTTGGAAGGCCGTGGCGTGACCGGCGCGGTGCGTGGAAACCGACGCCGCACGCCGTCTCCAGCAACTACGAGAACGCAGGGCGTATCCCATCACGCCTCGCCAGAAAAAAGCGACGAAGCCTAGAAAAACCAAAGCCCAACCTGGGAGGGTGGTCCCACGCTTGCAGCAACCAAGGGTGAACGCCTAGCCTCCATGCCGCAGGCACTACCGTGGGGTCCTCCTCTGCAGCGCGGTCGTGCGCAGCGATGCCCGTGCCAGATAGCTGACGTTCCCGACAGCCGCCGCGTCCGGTCGTGGTCGCCCTAGAAGTCGAGGTGTTGCCGGAAGAAGGCGTAGGCTTCGTTGATGCGCTTCGTCTCGTCCTCGGCGAGGTCTTGGAGCTTGCACCCGAGGTTGACGACGAGGTCGGGGTGGTACTCGCGCACGCGCTGCTTGTAGGCGGCCTTGATGCTCGTCTCGGTGACCTCGCCGTCGAGTTGCAGCGTGGCGCGGTGGAGCGCGAACGTCTCCAGGTGGCGGATCTCTGGGGGCAGGGCGGCCTCCTCCTCGGCCTCGCGCTCCTGAAACATCGTGCGGTAGGCCTCCGCCTCGCGCTGGCGGGCGCGGATCTCGCGGGCGAGCCGCTCCTTGTCGCGGTACTTCTCCCACATCTGCTGCCGCTTGTTGGTGAAGCGCAGCTTCTCGCCGTTCGCCACGCCCAGCACGCCGAGGTCGCCGCGCAGGAGCGCGCGCAGGCCGAGCAGCCCGAACCCGACGGCCAGGATGACCACGAACTGAAGAAGGATCTGCGAGAGCGGCATCGACACCATAGCGGGGTGGAAAGACGAAACAGGCCGGGCAGGTTCCGGCGAGCCGTGCGCTAGGTCGTCCGACCGCGAAGCGCGGGGTGGCCCTCGTTCATTTGCAAGAGGTCCCAGAGATTACCGTACAGGTCTTCGAAGACGGCCACGACCCCATAGGGTTGCTCTTTTGGCTCACGGATAAAGCGGACGCCGTCAGCCACCATGCGTCGGTAGTCGCGCCAGAAGTCGTCGGTGTTCAGGAAGAACGTGACGCGGCCGCCGGTCTGGTTGCCGATGTAGGCTTCCTGCTCCGCGTTCGAGGGGCGCGCGAGGAGAACGTTGGTGCCGGTGGAGCCTGGCGGGGCTACCACGACCCAGCGCTTTTCTTGCTCCGGAATCGGCACGTCCTCCACGAGGTCGAAGTGCAGCGTGTCGCAGAAGAAGGCGAGCGCCTCGTCGTAGTCGCGGACGACGAGGGCAACATGGACGAGGGACTGCTTCACGAGACGTAGGGGCGAGGGTACGGTGCGCCTAGCTAGCGACGCACGACCTCCTGGACGTCGTCGTCGAGGCGAAGTTGCTGCGCGTCGGGACCGCCGGGGACGAAGTGGCGGCGGCAGCGCGGCTCGTAGGCCTCCTTCTCGCCGAGCAGCACCCGGCTACCCTCCGGCACGAGGCGCTGCGAGTGGTTGGCGGGCGCGCCGCAGACGGCGCAGATGGCGTGCAGCTTCGTGACGTGTTCGGCCACGGCGAGGAGCTGCGGGATCGGCTCGAAGGGTCGGCCGAGGTAGTCTTGGTCGAGCCCCGCCACGAGGACGCGGCGGCCCTGACGCGCGAGGTGCTCGGCGACCGCTACGAGGTCGGGCCCGAAGAACTGCGCCTCGTCGATGCCCACCACGTCGGCGTCCTCGGCGTGGCGAAGGATGTCCTCGGCCTTCTCGACGCGGACCGACGGGATCTGCCGGGCGTCGTGCGAGACGACGTGGTCCTCGGCGTAGCGCGTGTCGAGCGCGGGCTTGAACACCTCGACGCGCTGCCGCGCGATGCGGGCGCGGCGCAGCCGCCGGATCAACTCCTCGGTCTTGCCCGAGAACATCGACCCGCAGATGACCTCGATCCAGCCGACGCGCTCGCCGTCGGCGAAGGGATGATAGACGTGCGGTTCCATGCAAGAAGATAGAGTGTGGCGGTGCGGCCGTGTTGCAGCGGAGCAGTGCGGCCGTGTTACGGTGCGGCGGTGTTTCAGCAGGGGTGCAGGGAGCTTCGTTTATCGCTCGGACATTGAACGGGCCTCGCATCCCCTCGCCCCCCCTTCTGCTGGCCTCATGTCTGCCTTTGCTCATCCCGATCCCATCCCGCTCCAGCCGGGCGATGCGCTCATCGTCGTGGACGTGCAGCGCGACTTCTGCCCGGGCGGCGCGCTCGCCGTGCCCGAGGGCGACGCCGTCGTGCCGGTGCTAAACCGCTGGGTCGAGCAGGCCGAGGCGCGCGGCGTGCCCGTCTTCTTCACCCGCGACTGGCACCCGGCCGACCACGTCTCGTTCGTCGGTCAGGGCGGGCCGTGGCCGCCGCACTGCGTCCAAGGCACCGAGGGCGCCGCGTTTCACCCCGACCTTCACGTTCCGGACAACGCGCCCATCATCAGCAAGGCCACGACCGCCGCCGCCGAGGCTTACTCCGGCTTCGACACGACCGACCTCGCCGCCCAACTCCGCGCCGTTGACGTCCGCCGTGTGTGGGTCGGCGGCCTCGCGACCGACTACTGCGTCCGCGCCACCGCCCTCGACGCGCTCGCAGAAGGCTTCGCCGTCCACCTCGTCCCCGACGGCATGCGGGGTATCACGCCCGACACCAGCGCCACCGCGCTCGCCGAGATGGCCCATGCTGGCGCTGTGCTGCCCGACGAGGACGACCCCGCAGCCCTCGACGCGCGCGCAACGGGGCTGTGATTCTTCGACGCCGCCACGTTCGCATCGAGTCAGGTCCTGCTCCCCCCGCTTGCACGCCTGCAACGGCGCGGAAGCTGTTCCCTCGGGGACGAGGGGGACTGTCCGAGGAGCGGAGCGTGCAACGCGGAGACGACGCAGGACGGGGGGAACCGGGTCAGCCAGGAGCGCCCTTCATCTGCAGACACATCCAACGACCGCCCCTTCTTCATGACGCCCTGGATTGACGACGCGCGGGCCGCGCTCGTGACCGACCTCTACCAACTCACGATGGTGCAGGCCTACTGGCACGAGGGCCTCACCGCGTCCGCTACGTTCGACCTCTTCATCCGCCGCCTGCCGCCGCAGCGGACCTACTTCCTCGCCTGCGGCCTCGACAGCGCGCTCCGCTATCTCGAAACGGTCCGCTTCACCGACGAGGCGCTCGCCTACCTCGCCACGCTGCCACAATTCCGCGACGACTTCCTCGCGTGGCTGGCCGACTTCCGCTTCACGGGCGCCGCCCGCGCGGTACCCGAGGGAACGCCCGTCTTTCCGAACGCGCCGCTCCTCGAAGTCACCGCGCCGCTGCCCGAAGCGCAGCTTGTCGAGTCGTTCCTCATCAACCAGATCAGCGTCCAGACGATGATCGCCACGAAGGCGGCCCGTGTGGTGCGCGCGGCGCAGGGGCGCACCGTCGCCGACTTCGGCATGCGGCGCATGGACGGTACCGACGCGACGATGAAGGGCGCGCGGGCGATGTACATCGCTGGCGTCGAGGCGACGAGCAACGTGGAGGCGGGGCGCGTCTACGGCCTCCCCGTCACCGGCACGATGGCGCACAGCTACATCGAGGCGCACGAGGACGAAGTCGCGTCCTTCCGCGCGTTCGCCAGCCTCTATCCGGGCACTACGGTGCTCGTGGACACCTACGACACGCTGCGCGGCGTCCGCCGGGTGATCGACCTCGTCCAGAATGAGGGCCTTAAGATCGGCGCGCTTCGCCTCGACTCAGGGGACCTCAGCGCGCTCGCCAAAGGCGCCCGCCACCTTCTCGACGATGCCGGGCTGACCAACGTGAAGCTCCTCGCTTCCAGCAGCCTGGACGAGTACAAAATCACCGACCTCCTCGTTGACGGCGCGCCGCTCGACGGCTTCGGCGTCGGCACGCGCATGGGGCAGTCGCAGGACGCGCCGACGCTGGACACCGTCTACAAGCTCGCGGAGTACGACGGACGCGGGCGGATGAAGCTTGCCAAGAACAAGGGCACGTTCCCGGGTCGCAAGCAGGTCGTCCGACGCACCGACAGCGATGGCACGTTCGCAGGCGACACCGTCATCCGCGACGGCGAAGCCCTCGAAAGCGAGAACCTGGACGGCACGCCGCTGCTGCGCGAGGTCATGCGCGACGGCAAGCGCACCGAAGCAGGCCGCGAGTCGCTCGCCACGATCCGCGAGCGTGCGCAGACGCTCCTCGGCCGGCTCCCCGCGCAGCTGCACCGGATTGGCGACGAAGCCAGCGTCGAGCCGTATCCCGTCGCCGTGAGCGCGGCTCTGCAAGCCGAGGCCGACCGCGTCCGCGCCGAGATCGAGGCGCGGGCCAACAGCTAGAGGTCGCCGAGTTGCGGACGGAGGACGAGCTCTTCGACGACTGTGCGATCCGATAGTCGCCAGGCGTCCACGACGGCGTGGGCGATGTCCTCGGGCGGCATCAGGCGGTCGGGTGGGAGGTCCGTGCCGCCCCAGCTTGGCGTGAGCGTCGCGCCGGGGAGCAGCGTGGTCACGCGGACCCCAAGCGGCTTCGTCTCCTCGCGGACTACGCGGGCGAGGCCGAGCAGCCCGTGCTTCGCTGCGCAGTAGGCCGCGCCGCCGGGGTAGGCCTGCAGCGACGCTACCGACGCCATGAAGAAAACGTGCCCGCGTCCGCGCTCGACCATCGCTGGGAGAAAGGCGTGCGTGACGAGGAAGGCGCTCGTGAGGTTGACCTCGACCTGCTGGCGGAACGCCGCCGCGTCCGTGTCGAGCAGCGCGCCCGGCTGGAACTGCCCCGCATTGTTGACGAGCACGTCCGGCGCACCAAAGCGCGCACGTACGGCCTCGGCGGCCTGTGCGACCGCTGCGTCGTCGGTCACGTCACACACGAACGCCTCGGCGGTGGCCCCGCGTGCACGGCATCGTGTTGCGATGGCTTCGAGCTTGGCGCGGGAGCGTGCGAGCAACGCGATCTGTGCCCTCTGCTCTGCCGCGAATGTCTCCGCGATGGCAGCGCCGATGCCCTGGCTCGCGCCCGTGACAACCACAATCATGCGTGCCCCTCGCCGTAGTACTCGACGCTGTTGTTTTCCGTCTCCCGCAGCCGGATCGCGTGGAGGCGGCCCGACGGGAGCGCGTCCTTGAGTTGGTCCCAGATCGCCACGGCGAGGTTTTCCGTCGAGGGCAGGATGCCATTCAGGAAGGGCACGTCCGTGTTCAGGTTCGAGTGGTCGAGGAGGTCCACGACGCGCTCGTTCATGATGCGCTTGAGCACCGCGAGGTCGATCACGAAGCCCGTCGCCGGGTCCGGCTCGCCCGCGACGACGACTTCGAGCGTGAAGTTGTGGCCGTGGCCCGTCGCGTTGTTGCACTTGCCGAAGGTCTCGGCATTCCAGGCGTCGGAGTGCGCGGGGTTGTGGAGGCGGTGCGAGGCGCTGAAGACGGCGCGGCGGGTGACGTAGACGGTGGGCACGGAGGAGGAGAGAAGTGTTGCAGTGCGGCGGTGTTGCGGTGCGGCGGGTGTTCGTAGCATCGCAGCGGGACAGCGCTGAGAACCCCATTCTGAAGCGCCCCGTTCCGAATCGTGGCTGAACCGGCTGTCCGAACCGGGGTAGTTTCTCCGGAGCGCCGCACGGGCTCGTTCGGCGCGCTGCTTGCTTGCCGCTCCTCGTTCCACCTGCCGTACCACGGCCTCCGCATGACGCTCTTCGAGAAACTCATCGCTCGCGAGATCCCCGCCGACTTCGTCCACGAGGACGACCGGTGCGTGGCCTTTCGCGACATCGCCCCCGTCGCGCCGACGCACATCCTCGTGGTGCCCCGCAAGCCGATTCCTTCCATCGCCGATCTAGACGCGGACGACGCGGCCCTCGTTGGGCACCTGTTCGTCATCGCTAAGCAGATCGCGGAGCAACAAGGCCTCGGCACTGGCTACCGGCTCGTCATCAACGTCGGCGACGAGGGCGGGCAGACCGTCCCCCACCTCCACCTCCACCTTCTCGGCGGCCGCACGTTCACGTGGCCCCCGGGGTGAGTGCGGTCGTTTCTCCGTGACGCCGTGTTGCCATGCGTCTACGGAGGGAGTCTCCCCTTCAACATCACGGCCGCACCGCAGCACCGCCCCACCGCATCACTCTCCCCGCATGCTTTCCGTCACTGACGTCTCCGTGGTCCTCGACGAGCGCCCCATCCTGAAGGGCGTGTCGTTCCATGTGGGCGCGGGCGAGATCGCGGGCTACGTCGGGCCCAACGGCGCGGGCAAGACGACCACGATGCGGCTGCTCACGGGCGTGCTCAAGCCCGACGCAGGGCGCGTGACCGTTGGCGGCATCGACGTGGCGGCGGAGCCGCTCGCGGCGAAGCGGCGCTTTGGCTACGTCCCGGAGCACGGCCACCTCTACGAGAGCTTTACGCCCGCCGAGTACCTCACGTTCGTCGGGCGGATGCACGGGCTCGACGAGGCTGTCCTCGCCCGCCGCGCCGAGGCGCTGCTGCGCTTCTGGAAGCTTGACAGCGCCGCGCAGCAGCGCATGAATGGCTTTTCGAAGGGCATGAAGCAGAAGGTGCTCATCTCGTCGGCGCTGCTCCACGACCCGGCGGTGCTCCTCCTCGACGAGCCGCTCACCGGCCTCGACGCGCACGCGGTGCTGCAATTCCGTGCGCTCCTAAAGGCGCGGGCTGCGGCTGGCGTGACGGTGTTCTACTCGTCGCACCTCCTCGATGCTGTCGAGCGCGTGGTGGATCAGGTGATCGTGATCCGCGCGGGTGAGATCGTGCGGACCGCCTCGCCGCAGGACCTGATGACGGAGACGGCGTCAGGCTCGCTGGAGGGCGCGTTCAGCCAACTCACCGCCGCCGAGGACGCCGACGCGCAGGCTGAGGTGTTGGAGGCGGAAGCGTTCGCGTAACGAAAGCCCAGGCACGCTGAGCGCAGGGTACGCGCGGGCGCGATCTTCCCGCTCCTGTTTCCCCTCGCCGCGCCTGCCATGTCCACCGTCGTCCAGAGCTTCACCGTCGCCGGGCCGTTCGCCGAGAACTGCTACGTCTGCCACAGCCAGGGCGAAGCCGTCCTCATCGACCCCGGCTGCGCCGACGCCCGCGAGCGCAACCTCGTGCTGAACTACATCGCCGAGCACACCCTCACGGTGCGGCACCTGCTGCTCACGCACGCCCACCTCGACCACATCGTCAGCTGCGCGTTCTTCGCCGACCACTACGGCCTCGGCTGGCAGATGCACCCCGACGACGCGCCGCTGTTGCGCCACGCCGAGCAGCAGGCGGCGCTGTTCCAGTTCCCCATCGACCCGCCGCCCGACCCGACAGGCTGGCTCCGCGAGGGCGACACAGTGACGTTCGGCAACGCGACGTGGCAGGTGCTCCTCGCCCCGGGCCACTCGCCCGGCTCGATCTGCTTCTACGACGAGGCGAGCGGCTTCGTGATCGCGGGCGATGTGCTCTTCAACGGCTCCATTGGGCGGACGGACCTCTGGCAGGGCGACCTCCCGACGCTCCTCCGCTCCATCGAGACGAAGCTGATGCCGCTCCCCGACGAGACGGTTGTCTACTGCGGCCACGGTCCCGCGACCACCATCGGGCGCGAACGACGGACCAACCCCTTTCTCGTCGGCTAGCGCGTCGACCCGCTGCCCACGACGGCGACTGCTTTGACCTCCACGAGCAGGCTCGGCTCCGCAAGCCCGGAGACCTCGACGGCGGTCCACGCTGGGAACGGCGCGGCGATGAACTCGGACTTGACGGCCATGAACGCGCCGAAGTCGTCCATCGAGACGTGGTAGGTCGTCAACTCCACGATGTCGTCGAGCGAGGCTCCGGCTTCGGCCAGGACGAAGGCGAGGTTCTCGAACGCAACCCGCGCTTGGTCGTCGGCGCTCTCCGGGATGCCGTCGGCACCGAAACCGACTTGTCCCGACACCCACACCATGTCGCCGACGCGCACAGCCTGCGAGAACTGCAACGCCGTCGACACCTCCTGCATGGGCGCGGGCGTGACATGGGTGACTGCTGGGGGAGTCGTTGACGTACAGCCCACGAGAACGAGGCATAGGGCAGAGCAGAGAACGACGCGCATGGTCGGAGAAAGCTGAACGAAGGAAGAGCCGAGTGTAGACGTGTGGCTCGCTTACACGGAACTTGCCGGGCAAAGGTGCGGCCCCCACAAAGACAGGCAAGTTTAGGTCAGCGTTCACGCCACCCCTGCGCCGATTCGCTCACGTGCACACCGTCGATGTCGTTACAGAAGTCCCAGGCTGAGGGCATGCTCCCGTTTGGCACGACCCTCACCGACCGCGGCATCGGCTTCCGCGTGTGGGCACCGCATGCCGATGCCGTCTCCGTCGTCGGGAGCTTCAACGACTGGGACGACCAGGCGCACCTACTCGACCGGCACGACGATGGCACGTGGTCAGGCACCGTACGCGGCGCGAAGGTAGGCGATGGCTACCTCTTCGCACTCCGCAACGCGGCGGTCAGTGACGACGTCTTCCGCCGCCCCGACCCCTACGCGCGGCAGATGCTCAACTCGGCGAGCCACAGCGTCGTCTACGACCCTGCCGCGTTCGACTGGGAGGGCGACTCCGCCCACTGCCCGCCGTGGAACGACCTCGTGATCTACGAACTCCACGTCGGCACCTTCGCCGGGTTCAAGAACGGAAGGCCCGGCGACCTCCACGCCGCCGCCCGGCGCCTCGGCTACCTCCGGGACCTCGGTATCAACGCCGTCGAGGTGATGCCGCTCGCCGAGTTCGGGGGCGATGTGTCGTGGGGCTACAACCCCGCTGCGCCGTTCGCAGTCGAGAGCAGCTACGGCGGCCCCGACGCGTTCAAGGCGTTCGTCAAGGAGGCCCACCGCCACGGCATCGCGGTCATCCTCGACGTGGTTTACAACCACTTCGGCCCGTCCGACCTCGGCCTCTGGCAGTTCGACGGCTGGAGCGAGCACGGCCAGGGCGGGATCTACTTCTACAACGACCACCGCCGAAAGACGCCCTGGGGCGACACGCGGCCCGACTACGGACGGCCCGAGGTGCAGCAGTACCTCCTCGACAACGCGGCGATGTGGCTGGAGGAGTACCACGTCGACGGCCTGCGCGTGGACATGACGCCGTACATCTACACCGTCGACGGCGGCGGCGAGCGCATCGAGGCAGGGTGGCGGTTCTTGCAGCGTCTAACGACGCTCGTGCGCGAGCGCTTCCCCGGACGTATTGCTATCGCCGAGGACCTGCACACCAACCACGCGATCACGCAGCCCGTGGCACAGGGTGGGGCAGGCTTCGGCGCGCAGTGGGACGCGCAGTTCGTGCACCCCATCCGCGACGCGCTCATCACGCCCGACGACGGCGCGCGTGACCTCGGCAAGGTCGCGGCGGCGCTGGAGCACCGCTACGGCTCCGACGCCTTCGCGCGGGTCGTCTACACGGAGTCGCACGACGAGGTCGCCAACGGCAAGGCGCGCATCGCCGAGGAGGTCTTCCCCGGCCGCGCCGACAGCTGGGCGTCGAAGAAGCGCGCCACGCTCGGGGCCGCGCTCGCCCTCACCGCGCCTGGCATCCCGATGCTCTTCCAGGGCCAGGCGCTTCTCGACGACGGCTACTTCCAAGACACCGTCCCGCTCGACTGGAAGAAAGCCAAGCGCCACGACGGCCTCGTCCAACTCCACCGCGACCTCATCGCGCTCCGCCGTGACTTCGACGGCACCTCAACGGGTCTCAAGAGCCAGCACCTCGACCTGATCCACGTCGACCACCACGCGAAGCTGCTCGCCTACCAGCGTCGCGACGTGGGCGGGCCGGGCGACAGCGTGTTTGTGGTCGTGAACCTCGGCCACCGCGCGCACTACGCCTACCCCCTCCGGCTCCCGCACGCCGCGCACTGGCACCTGCGCTTCAACAGCGACTGGCGTGGCTACGACCGCGCCTTCGGCGGGCATCCGGCCTACGACCTCCACGGCCACCGCGCCCGCGTGAGCATCGGCCCCTACACGGTGCTCGTCTACACCTGCGGGACGGCTCCGCGCCGCGATGCCCCGCGCCGCCGCATCCTGGGTGTGCTCTGGCACCTGCTCAAGCGCGGTGTTCGGCGGCTGTTGGCTGGAGCGCCGAGGTGAATGTTCAGGCCGCCGCCACCGCGAGTCCGGCAACGACGAAGCAGAAGAGCCACTGCCCGAGCACGAGGTAGCGTCGCTTCACGCCGCGCCCGGAGACAACCAGCGTGACGAGCCACGTCACGCCGACCAGGGTGAAGTAGCCCGCGAGCAGCAGCAGCGCCGTCGGCTCATGCGGGACGAGGTCCGTGAACGCCACGACGAAGAAGAGCACCGTGGCCGCGAGCAGGTCGACCGACACCCAGTGCCAGCCCGCGAGCGCTTGGAGCCACTTCGTGCGAGGCGGACCCGAGGAGACGGTCGGCGCGAAGTAGCGAAACTCGTTGGCACCAACGAAGGCATGCGCTCCGAAGGCGAGCAGCGTGAGGCCCCCGGCGAGGGCGGCGAGGAGGTTCATCGGGAGGCACAGGCTGGCAGTGACAGGGCAGCGACGAGCAGTGTCCTGGACTACGGAGCAGCCCGAAAAGGTTGCCGTCACCCTGTCGCCGATCTCGTATTCGCACGGCGTTCGCGCGGGGCGTGCCACCGACGTGGCAGAGGGCTCGTACTCTGTAAAACAGCTCTCGCTCGTTCACGCCTTCCACAGCCATGTCGTCCCTCACGTCGAAGCAGCGCGCGCACCTGCGCGGCCTCGCGCACCCGCTCCGCCCCATCCTGCACGTCGGGAAGGAGGGCGTCTCGGCAGCCACCATCCACGCCTGCGCCGACGCCTTCCGCACGCGCGAACTGCTCAAGCTGCGTGTCCTCGACGCCGCGCCGGACACGGCACGCGGCACGGCCCACGCCATCGCCGAGCAGATGGAGGCCGTGCACGTCGTCCAGGTCGTCGGCCACACGGCCGTGCTCTACCGCGCCGACCCGGACCACCCGACGATCCGCCTTCCGAAGTAGCCCCGTCGTCATGTCGCGCTCCGGCCACGCCTCGTTTCTCGGCGTCACGCCTGCCCTCCGGCACTTCCACGACCACCGGCTCGACCCGGCCTACGGCGGGCAGTACTGGTGCCGCCTCCCCAACGGCGTCTGCGTGCCGATGGACACCTACGAGGAGCGCCTGGCTGCGTACTACGCCGAGCGCGAACGCACGGGCGAGTCCGGGCGGCCCGACACGCGCGAGTATCCGGCATCGCCGACCGGCAAAGGACACTGGCGATAGCGTGCTCACGACGGCGTGCAGACGACACGTCAGCCCGTCAGCAGCACCTTGCCGCGGCGTCCCGGCTGAGCTTGATGGGCGAGCGCCGCGTCGATCTCGGCGAGGTCGTAAGTCCCCGCCACGGGGAGCGTCAGCACGCCTCGGGCGACGAGGTCGGCGAGGTGAACGAGGGCAGCGCGGCTGACGGCAGGCGGAGCCGTCTCGAACCAGCGCGTGCGCCAGACGCCTTGCACGGTGAGCCCCCGAAAGATCACGCGCCCGATGTCGAGCGGGAGCGGCTGCCCGCTCAGGACGCCGTAGGACAGCAGCACACCGCCCTCGCCCAGCGCCGACGCCACGAGCGCCCCCGTCGCGCCGCCCACCGCGTCGATGCCGAGGCGAATCGGTGCCCCGCCCGTGACGGCCCGGATCTCCGCCCGGACGGCTCGCGCGTCGAAGCCGTCGGGGACGACGAGGACCGCGTCCGCGCCCAGGGCGTCGAGCAACGTCACGTCGGAGTCGCGGCGGACGAGGCTGACGCTCCGCGCTCCGGCATGCCGCGCGAACTGGACGACCAGTCGCCCCACCGTCGTCGCGCCCGCTGACTGCACGAGCCATGCGCCCTCAGCCAGTGCACCGTGCTGCTGCTGCCCGACGTGTTCGACCAGCAGCCACGCCGTCAACGGGTTGACGAAGAGTTGCGCGGCCGTTTCGTCGGGGATGCCGTCAGGGACAGCAAGCAGGTCGCTGAGATGCGCGACGAGGTGTGTTTGCCACGTCGGCCCGGCATCGAGCGGCACGACGCGCTGGCCGAGGGTCTCCTGTGGGACCCCGGCACCGAGCCGGTCCACGACCCCGAATCCCTCGTGTCCCGCCACGGCAGGGAGGTCGGGCGCGGTGCCGTAGCGCCCCCGCACTTCGAGCAGATCGGCGGGGTTGACGGGGCGGTGCGTGAGTCGGACGCGCACCTCGCCAGGGCTAGGCTCTGGATCAGGAAGCGTGTCGAGGTGCAGCACGTCGGCGGGACGGCCGGTCGCGTGGAAGCGGAGCGCGCGCATGGGCGAGAGGTCCAGGTTTTCAGGGATTCAGTCCTTCAGGGAGGCCGTGTATGTAAGCAAGCTCGTGCTGCGTGCCTCCGCTTGACAACGTCGTCATGTCCAGGTTCGATATCCTCTGCCGCACCCACACACGTCCACCCTCGCCCCATGCCCATCCGTCGCGCTACGGCGGCTGACGCCGACACGCTGCACGACCTCGTCTGCGCGCTCGCCGACTACGAGAAGCTGCGCCACGAGGTCGTCGCCACCGCCGACGATCTGCGCGCGAAGCTCGCCCCGGACGCCTCGCCGCCGCTCTATGCCCTGCTCGCCGAGGACGACGAGGGGCAGCCCGTCGGCTTTGCGCTCTACTTTTCGGTCTACTCGACCTTCCGCGGCAACTGGGGGCTCTACCTCGAAGACCTCTACGTCCGTCCCGAGGCGCGCGGACACGGCCATGGCTATGCCCTCTTGCAGGCCGTTGCGCAGGACGCCGTGGCGCGCGGCGCGCAGCGTCTGGACTGGCACGTCCTCGACTGGAACCAGCTCGCGCTCAACTTCTACGACCGCCTCGGTGCGAAGCGGATGAGCGACTGGACCACGATGCGCCTCACCGGCGAGGCCCTGAGGGATTTAGGATTGTAGATGGATGATTTTCGATTTGATCTCAGCTCGAATATTGTGCTCAATTTGTAAATCATAAATCAAACATCATAAATCGTACATGAAAACCATCGTCCTCATCCCCGCCTTCAACGAGGCCCGCTCTATTGGCAAGGTGATCGGCGACCTCCCTGCCGACCGCGTCGCCGAGGTGGTGGTCATCAACAACGCCTCGACCGACGAGACCGAGGCCAACGCGAAGGCGGCGGGCGCGACCGTCGTGCGCGAGGATCGGCGCGGCTACGGCTCCGCGTGCCTCCGCGGCCTCGCCTACGTGGCGGCGCTGCCCGACGTGCTGAAGCCTGACGTGATCGTCTTCCTCGACGGCGACTACTCCGACCACCCCGACGAACTCCCGCAGCTGCTCGCCCCCATCGCGCGGGATGAGGCGGACCTCGTGATCGGCTCACGGATGGCCGGACGGAAGCGCGATATGGTGGAGCCCGGCGCGATGCTGCCGCAGGCCGTGTTCGGCAACCGGCTCGCGTGCGGGCTCATGCGCGTGATCTGGGGCGGGCGCTTCACCGACCTCGGCCCGTTCCGCGCGATCCGCCGCGAGGCCCTCGACGCGCTCGGCATGGAAGACACGACCTACGGCTGGACCGTCGAGATGCAGATCAAGGCGCTGCGGCAGGGCCTGCGCTGCACCGAGGTGCCCGTCAGCTACCGCCGCCGCATCGGCGTCTCGAAGATCACCGGCACCGTCCGCGGCACCCTCGGCGCGTCGTACAAGATCCTCGCAACCATCGGCAAATACGCCGTGCGGTGAGAGTCGAAGAACTGGAGCGCCGACAACCGCAGCGCCGACAAGACAGCGATCTGGCTTGACGCCGGGCGCTTGCTTCCGCACCTTTTCGACCCTCGACCCTCGACCCGAACTCATGCGCACCGCCTACGTCACCGGCGCGGCCTCCGGCATCGGCCGGGCGACCGCCCTTCGTCTCGCCACCGATAGCTTCGCGGTGTTCGTGGCCGACCTCGACGAGACAGGGGGTGCTGAGACCGTCGCGCGGATTGAAGCTATCGGCGGCACCGCGACGTTCGTGGCTGGAGATGTGACGGACGCCGACGCCTGCCGCGCGCTCGTCGCGCAGATTCTAGACACGCACGGACGCCTCGACGTGGCCGTCCACAACGCGGGGATTGAGGGCCCGGTGCTCCCGTTCGCCGCCATCGCCCCTGCCGACTTCCAGCGGGTGTTCGAGGTCAACGTGCTGGGTGTGGTGCACGGCATGCAGGCTGCACTCGGGCCGATGGTGGAGGCTGGACGCGGGAGCATCGTCAACGTGGCGAGCGCGGCGGGGCTCAGCGGTTTTCCGTTCCACGCGCCCTACAGCGCGAGCAAGCATGCCGTCGTGGGTCTGACGCGGACGGCCGCGCTGGAGGTGGCCCGGACGGGCGTGCGCGTCAATGCGGTCTGCCCGGGTTTCACCGACACGCCGATGGTGGACGACGGCCTGCAGAAGATGGGCCAGACGCTCGACCAACTCACGAAGCGGATCCCCGCGCGCCGCCTCGGTCACCCCGACGAGGTGGCCGCCGCCATCGCCTACCTCACCTCGGACGCGGCGGCCTACGTCACCGGCCACGCGCTCGTCCTCGACGGTGGTCTCACGGCTGGATGACCCGCGCGTGGATCGATGGGAGGGGGGAAAGAGCCCCCCGGCAAGAAACGCGTGCGTAAACCAGGACCCCGCCGGGCGTTTCGGCATTCTGCCTACCATCACTTCACCGATCCACCGCTATGCCGTACATCGCCGCCACCGCCACGGGCTTTCCGCCGCACTACTACCCGCAGGACTCGATCCTCGCCGACCTGCAGGACATCTGGGCCGGCACCGGGATCAACCTCAACCGCGTCGCGCGGCTGCACGCGAACACGACCGTCGAGGGGCGCTACATCGCTGTTCCGAAGGCCGACTACCACACGATGAGCGGCTGGAAAGACGCCAACGCCGCCTACGCCGAGGTGGGCGTCGAACTCGGCGCGCAGGTGCTCACGCGGCTCTTCGACCAGGCAGGCATCCACGCCAGCGAGGTGTCGATGCTGCTCTCGGCCTGCACGACGGGCATCGCCGTCCCGACAATCGACGCGCGGATCATGAACCGCGTCCCGTTCCGCTCCGACCTCAAGCGCGTGCCGGTCTATGGGCTCGGCTGCGCCGCCGGAGCCGCTGGGCTCGCTCGCGTGGCCGACTATCTGCAGGGCCACCCGACGGAGGCCGCTGTGCTGCTCTGCCAGGAGTTCTGCTCGCTCACGATCCAGAAGCAGGACACGACGGTTGCCAACCTGATCGCGTGCGGCCTCTTCGGCGATGCGTCCGCCGCCGTGCTGATGGTCGGCGACGAGCACCCGCTCGCCGGGAAAAACGCCGTTGCGGGCCTGCCGACGCAGATCGACCTCGAACAGCCCGAGGGCGACGGGTCTGCTCCTGTAGCGACGCCGCGGCCTGACGCACGGGGTCCGCAGGTGCTCGATACGCGCTCGGTCTTCTTCCCCGAGAGCGAGCGCACGATGGGATGGGACGTGACCGAGATGGGGATGCGGATCGTGCTCTCCGCCGAGGTGCCCGACGTGGCCGCGGAGGCCGTCCCGCCGCACGTGACGTCGCTCCTTGCCGAGCACGACCTTACGCTGGCCGACGTGGACCGCTGGCTCTGCCACCCCGGTGGCCCGAAGGTGATCGGCGCGATCGAGAGTGGCCTCGGCCTGGGCGACACCGCGCTCGCGATGAGCCGCGACGTGCTCCGCCGCGTGGGCAACGTGTCGTCGGTGTCGGTGTTGCTGATCCTCGACCGCGTGCTGCGCCAGTGCGACCACTCCCCAGGCGACACGGGCGTCCTCCTTGCCATGGGTCCCGCCTTCGCCGCCGACCTCGCGCTGCTGCGGTGGTGAGCGATGGGCCACTCTCTAGTCGTTTCGACCTCGAAAAAGAAGCGGCGATCGGCGATTCTCATTGACCGCTTTCAGCGGCGGACGCTTCGAATGCTGATCGAAACGGGTGCTGCTCGCCTTTCTTCAATGCAGCGTGACGTCGTTTGCACTTGGGGACATCTGGATGATCCTAAAGATGCTGTACTCCTCTATCCAAGCGATCCGCTTCTTATACGAAGTAGCGCAGAACTGTTGATCCGTGCTGTCGAACAGCATTGGCTTGAGCGTCCCGAAGATCCAGGTCACAGTTGGTGGTGCCAACGCATCATCTATGCTTTGGAGGGTGTCTGCGGCCTTTGTGAGCGTGCGAGCAGGCAGCGTATTCCAGTCTATCTCTTCACTGTACCGTGAGTCATGCCCGACCTGATCGGGCATCCATGCAGCGTTGGAGGCAGGCTTGATGCACTGCATAGATCCTCGATCAAGTCGGGGATGACGTACGTTGGAGAGAGTCAGCCAACTCTCCTACTCATGCCTCGTCCCGGCTTTGTCTACATCCTGGCTAGCAAGCCGAATGGGACGCTCTACATCGGGGTAACGAGCGACCTGGTGCAGCGGATGCAAGAGCACCGCGACGGAGCCGTGAAAGGATTCACCAAGCGGTATGACGTCCATCGTCTCGTGCATATCGAGCAGTACGATGACATTCGGGACGCCATCGAGCGCGAACGGCGGCTGAAGCGCTGGAACCGCGCTTGGAAGCTGGATCTCATCCGCACGTCGAATCCGACATGGCGCGATCTCGTGGAGGACCTTGCTCAGCTACGGTGGTAGCCCCCGTCATGACCGACTTGATTCCTTCGTGTACCTACGGTTTGGGCATCCATGCGGCGTTGGCGGCAGACTTGACGGACGGCATGGATCCCCGATCAAGTCGGGGATGACACGATTGGGAGATGAAGGTCGCGCTGTTTGGGTGCCGTCACAGGGGGCGCTGGCAGGTGCGACGGATGTCTGGCTTGTGGCTCGCCAACCATGGCCGTGTGAACGTTTCGCGGGGCGGCATCTTGGCAGAGGTGGCGGGCATACGTTCGACCGCCTGCACCTCTACACCGCCTGTCTCGTGGCCGACCGCTCCTGGCGCACCGACGCGCTGCTCCTCGTCATCATCCTCATCTGGGGGCTCAACTTCGCCGTCATCAAGGTGGCGCTGGCGGCGCTGCACCCGTTCACGGTCAACATCGCGCGGTTTCTAATCGCGGGCGCGACGCTCGCCGGGATGCTCGCCTGGGAAGGCTACCGTCACGGCCGAGGGGTTCGAGAGGCGTTCGCGGCACCGCTCCGTGACCACCTGGGAGCTGTCGTCACGCTGGGGATCACGGGCAACATCTTCTACCAGACGTGCTTCATCCTTGGCGTCAATCTCACGGCGGCGGGGAGCGCAGCGCTCATCATGGCCTCGACACCCGTGTGGACGGCGCTGATGGCGCGCGTGGGCGGCCAGGAGCGGCTGAGCGGACGTGCGTGGCTCGGCCTCGGGGTCAGCCTCGCGGGCACGGTGGTGGTGATCCTCGCGGGTGGCAAGACGCTCGACCTCGGTGCCGACACGCTGCTCGGCAACCTGCTCATGCTCGCGGCGGCGCTTTTCTGGGGGCTCTACACGGTCCTCTCGAAGCCGTTCATGGCGCGCGGGGCGTCACCGAACGGGCTCGCGTTCTACGCCGTCGTGGTGGCGCTGCCGGGGATGTATGCCTTCCACCGCTTCGGCCCCGGCCCGGCGGACTGGGCCGCGCTCGGGCCCGACGTGTGGGCGAGCCTCGTCTTCTCCGGCGCGCTCTCCATCGGCGCGGCCTACGGGCTGTGGAACGTGGCCGTGCGCCAGGTGGGAGCCGCCTACGCGACGGCCTACGGCAACCTCGTCCCGTTCGTCGCCATCGGCGCGGGCGCGTGGCTGCTCGACGAAGCCGTCACCGTCTATCAACTCCTCGGCGGCGCGCTCATCATCGGTGGGCTGCTGCTGCTACGCCGCGCTCGGATGACACGGCAGCCGGAGCCGTTGGAAGCGGGAGAGGGCTAGGGTCGCCTACATCTCGTCTTCGACCCAGTCGGCGACGAACACGTTGGTGTCGCGGCTGGGTTCGCGGTCTACCCGGCGGTTCGACGAGAAGACCAGCTGCGTGCCGTCCGGGCTAAACATCGGGAAGGCGTCGAACGTGCCGGAGTGGGTGATCTGCTGTATGCTGGACTCGCCCTGGTCCGGATCGACCATGAAGATGGCAAACCCACGACCGCCTTGGTCCTGTGTGTGGTGGTTGCTCGAAAAGAGAACGCGCTCGTTGTCCGGGTGGAAGTAGGGCGCCCACTGCGCGCCGGGCAGCGACGTGATCTTGCGCGCGTCGGACCCGTCCATGTTGGCGATGTAGATGTCCATGTTGGTGGGCTGGACGAGGCCGCGGCCCAGCAGTTCGCGGTACATGTTGGCCTCCTCGCCTTCGGCCGGGCGACTTGACCGCCACACGAGCTTGGTGCCGTCGGGTGAGAAGAACGCACCGCCGTCATAGCCGAGGCCGCTGGTCAACTGGAGGTCTTCCTCGGTTTCCAGGTCATAGCGCCAGAGCTCGAGGTCGCCGGTGCGGTCCGTGGTATAGACGATGTAGCGGCCGTCGGGGCTGACAGTGGCCTCGGCGTCGTAGCCCTCGCCGCCGATGAGCACCTCCGGGTCGCTGTCGGGGTTGGACGGATCGGTGATGTAGATATCGTAGCTGTCGTGGATCGGCCAGACGTAGCGCCCACCGACGAATGGTATGGCCTCGGGGCAGGCGGGGCTCGCGGCATGGGTGGACGCGTAGACGACGCGCCCGTCGGCGAGGAAGTAGGCGCACGTGGTCCGCCCGCGCATGGTCGAGACGCCGGCGTACTGCGTCGAGTCGCCAATAGCTGACCCGTCGGCGTTCATGACGAAGATCTGGTCGCAGCCCTGCGGGTTGATGGCGTCCCAGTCGCTCTGGAAGACGAGCTGCGTGCCGTCGAAGCTCCAGTAGGCCTCGGCGTTGTTGCCGCCGAAGGTGAGCTGGCGGACGTTGCGGAGGTGCGTCTCGCCCTCGAAGCGGAGCGAGTCGGCGGCGGGGTCGTAGTCGGCCGCGGTGGAAGCAGGCGCGTCCGTGGACGGCGGGGCGCAGGCCGCGAGCAGGAGCAGGGCGGCGAAGAACGGAAGCAGGGGGCGCATCAAGAGCAAGGTCAGTGGTCCGAGAGGGAGAGCAGCGTCTGCAAACGCCTGAAGCGGTGCGGGTTTCCCCGGCGCGGTAGCCTAGGCGGGCTTGGAACATCTCGCAGCCCGGCTCCATCCAACACGGCCGAGGTCTTCACTGGGCCTCCACATCCCTCAGCCCTTCTCACGACCTAGCCCCTTTCCATCATGGCAGTTGACAAGCACACCGAAACCTGGCCCGAGTTGGCCATCGGCCTCTACGACAAGCTCACCGGGCGCGGCGCCGAGATCACGTACGAGTTCGAGAACATGGAGGTCCACGTCCCCAGCGGCACCGGCGACAACGTCACGCACGCCCACTGGAAGATGAACGGCACCATCAAGATCCGGACGCAGGACACCGCCTCCGACGGTTGATCCCATGCCCGACCTGCGGAAGTCTCGCCCTCGGCAGCGCCGTCCCGTCAGCGTCTACGCCGACCTCGACCTCGACCTTGCCGGAGACGCCGTCACGGTGCGCTCGACGCCTGAGAAGGTGCTCGTGGACGTCGCCGACGCGCCGGCGGCGCTCCGCATCGCGCGGACGCTGCAGGGGTCCGGCGGCGCCGCGCTCTTCGAGCGGCTCCCGCCTGCCTTCGACGTGACCGGCATCAACGCCGAGATCCGCGTGGCGGGGCGGCCCGTGGCGCGCATCGGGCCAGCCTTCGCGGGCAACCTCGTCGGACGCCTCGTCGCCGATGGGGTGGCGGTCTACCCGTGGAGCTTCGTCAAGGCGTGGCTGCGCGGTACCTGACGCACTCCTTCACCGGCACGGTTTCTCTCGGTGGGCGGCGCTACGGCGTGGCCCACCGTTCTCGTTGGCCCGCTCGTCGTCTCACGCCGCCTCGTTGCCTCCCCGCTAGCAGCCCTGCATCCCATGACCACCAAGCCCACCGTTGCCATCGCTGGAGCCACGGGCTTCATCGGCACGTGCCTCCGCGAGGCGCTCCGCGACGACGTCCACCTCGTAGGGCTGACCCGCTCGGCCACGCGCGCCGCCAACGCCGACCCGGCCGAGTCAACCGAGTGGCGCCGGTGCGACCTCTTCTCGCTCCTACAACTCGAGCGCGGCCTCGAAGGCGTCGACTACGCGATCTACCTCGTCCACTCGATGTTGCCGTCGTCGCGGCTCACGCAAGGGTCGTTCGAGGACATGGACCTCATCCTGGCTGACAACTTCGCGAGGGCGGCGGAGAAGGCGGGTGTCAAGCAGATCCTCTACCTCGGCGGGCTGCTGCCCCACGAGGGCGAGCTCTCGCTCCATCTACAGAGCCGCTACGAAGTCGAGCAGACGCTCGGCGCGCGCTCGGTGCCGCTGACGGCGCTCCGGGCAGGCATCGTGGTCGGCCCTGGGGGCTCGTCGCTGCGCATCCTCGTCAACCTCGTCCGGCGGCTCCCGGCGATGATCCTGCCCGCGTGGACGCGCTCGCTCACGCACCCTATCGCCATCGCGGACGTGCTGCGCGCCTTCCAGTGGAGCCTCGGCAACCCCGACGCCTTCGGCCAGACCTACGACATCGGCGGGCCGGAGGTGATGACCTACAAGGACATGATGGCGACGGCCTCCGAGGTCGCCGGCGCCACCACGGCGATGCTCAACGTGCCCGTGTTCTCGCCGCAGCTCTCGAAGCTGTGGGTGTCGCTCTTCGGCGGCGCCTCGCGCGAACTGGTCGACCCGCTCGTGGACAGTCTCCGCCACGATCTCGTCGCCCAGGACAACCCGCTCCTCCAGCACCTCATGGACGGCGCGACGCCCTACCGTGAGGCCCTCGGCCTCGCCCTCACCGACGACGGCCGGATGCGGGACAACCCCCGAAAAACGCTCCGCAAGCGCGACGACAGCGTCATCCGGGAGGCCCGGCTCGTCCGCTCCGTGCAGCGCATGCCGCTCCCACCAGGGCGCAACGCCCGCTGGGTCGCCGAGGAGTACATGCGCTGGCTCCCGACCTACGTGCGCCCCATCCTCCGCGTGACGATGGACGCCGACCGGGTGTGCCGCTTCTACCTCCGCCCGATCCCCGAGCCGCTGCTCGAACTCGACTTCTCGACCGAGCGCAGTTGGCCCGACCGGCAACTCTTCTATGTCACCGGCGGCCTGCTCTCGCTCGATTCGCAGGAGTATGCTGGGCGGTTGGAGTTCCGTGAGATGCTCTGCGGGACGACCATCTTGGCGGCCATCCACGACTTCTCGCCTCGGCTGCCGTGGTACATCTACAACGTCACGCAGGCCATCGCGCACGTGATCGTGATGCGCGGCTTCCGGCATCACCTGCAGCACCTCGCAGATAAGACGGCGCTTGCTGGACGCGCTGTGGAAGACCTGGCTCTGTCCGTGCGCTAGGGCGTGTGGACAATCGGTCTGATCGGCGCGCACGGCCTATGTTCGGCCTCCGCTTCGTTCCGCTCGTCACCCGATCCTGCGGGATCGCGTTCCTTGCGCGCCTTGCGGCGATGCAAACGGCGTCTCGTGAGCACCTGACCCGATCAGTGTCCACACGGCAAAGACGAGGGCTGGTCCAAACAGCGGAGCCGTGGCGAGCGGATGTCAGCCCAGGCACGCGAACCAGGCGATGTGGCAGGACTAGTGAGGCGGCGTGGTGCCGTCTACCCAGCTAGACACAGTCAGGCCTAGGCACAGACAGGCGGGCATTTTGGAGAGGCGCTAGGCTGCGGCCTTGCCGCGCGTCGAGATCCCGAGTGCGCGGTAGAGCGGGCACATCCCCACGAAGCTCGTCAAGGCGAAGATGGCGGCGACGATGCCGAGGAGAATCGTGGCGAGGCCAGAGATCTGGCCCGTGAAATAGAGCACGGCGATCAGCGCGACGATGGCGAGGCGGACGACGCGGTCCACGGTGTGCATGTTCTTGGTCATGGGAGGTTGGGTTGGGTAAGCGTGGTGACGATGCGCCGGGCAATGCCCGCCGTCACCGCAACCTAGCCCACCCGCTTGAGCATGTCTGTGACGAAGTCACGCGCCACGATGCCGTCCCTTCCCCTACACGGCTAGGGCCGCTGCAGCAGCGCACGCAGCCCCGTTGTGTCGCGGAGGGTGACGCGGCTGCGGTCGAGCGTCACCAGTCCGTTCTGCTCCAGTGTCTTGAGGTGACGGCTCACGACGGCTCGTGCGCTGCCCAGGTCCGTGGCAATCTGCTCGTGTGTGCGCGCGACCTCGCCGTCGATGGCGGCATCGAGCAGGTAGTCAGCCAGGCGCGCGTCGAGGCGGCGAAACATCAGGTCCTCCATGCGCCCGATGACCTCGGCGAAGCGGCGGGCGATCAGCCCCAGCACGAAGCCGCGCCAGGCCTCCGACGTGTCCATCCAGGCCTGGACGTCCGACAGGCGCACGACGATAGCACGGACGTCCGTCTCGGCGACGGCAAACGCAGGAAAATCCGCCTCGCCGAGGAGGCACGAGGCCGTGAGGACGCAGCTTTCGCCCGGCCGGATGCGGTAGAGCGTGACCTCGCGGCCTTCGTCGCTCTGCACGAAGACGCGCACCGTCCCCGCCGTCACGAGCGGGAGCATCTGGCACGCCTCGCCCTCCATGCAGATGAAGCCGCCCGCAGGGACGCGCACCGTCTGGGCGCGGGCATCCACCTCGGCCCGCAGCGACGGCGTCGCAAGCGTAGGAAACAGCTCCGTGACGACCTCCGAGATCCGCGCCGCCATCTCGCTCAGCCAGCGTCCGGCAGCGTCCCCGCGATGCCGACGTGCAGCGCGTCCGGGTCGAGGTGGCGGCGGATGGCCGCGTTGACCTCGTCGAGCGAGAGCGCGTGGATCTTCTCGGGGTACGCGTCGAGATAGCCGACTTCGAAGTCGCGCTCGGCATTCACCAGCAGCGCCGTCGCGAGGCCGCGCGTGGTCGCGAGGCCGACAGAGAACGTCCCCGCGATGGTCGTCTGCTTCTCGGCGAGTTCGTCCGCCGTGATGCCGTCCTCGACGAAGCGCCGGAACTCGGCAAGCGTTGCTTCGATGCCGCGGTCGAGGTTGGGGCCGCTGAGCGTGACGCGGAGGAGCGCGTGCCCGGTGTGCTCGACGGCGATGCCAGCCAGCTGCGCGCCGATGCCGTAGGTGAGCCCGAGGTCGTCGCGGACGTGGCTCATCAGGCGCGCTGAGAAGTTGCCGCCGAGCACGTAGACGGCGAGGTAGAGCGCGAGGAAGTCGTCGTGGTCGCGGCGCAGCGTGAGCGGGTGGCCGATGCGCACGTCGAGGTTGTGCTTGTCGGCGATGGAGCGCGTGGCACGACCGGCGGTCTGGGGCGCAGCCGCCTCGGCATACTTCGCGGCCGACGTGTGCGGCATCCAGTCGCCGAGCGTGCCCTCGACGCGGGCGGCGGTGCGTCCGGGTTCGAGGTCGCCTGCGAATGCGACGAGCAGCTTCGTGCCGCCGAAGTGCGCGGCGTGGTAGGCGCGGACATCGTTCACGGTGTAGGCGTCGAGGCGGTCGAGTTCGTCGGCAGCCTCGGCCATGAAGTTGGGGTGCGCCGGGCCGTAGAGGCGGCGGCTGAGTAGGCCGGCTGCCTGCGAACCCGTCGCGTCCATCGACCGGCGGATGCCGGCGGCCACCTGCGCCTTGGCCTTGGCGAACTCCGTGCTTTCGAGGAGCGGGGCGCGGAGCTGCTCGGCGAGCAGGTCGAGTACGTCGGGGAGGTCGTCGGACAGCGCACGGCCCGAGAAGCCGACGCGGAGATCGTCCGAGTAGAAGCTCAGTTGAGCGCCCCGGTTCTCCAGCGCCTCGGCCACGGTAAAGCGGTCGCGGGTCTGCGTCCCTTTGTCGAGGAGCAGTACCGTGAGCGCCTGGAGCAGCTCTTCACCTGCGCCGAGGTCGGGCGCTGTCCAGAGCGACCCGCGAAACGACACCACGTTGTCGATGGGCGTCGGGAGGGCGAGCATGCGAGCATGCCCCGCCTGCTGGACCGCCACGCGCTCGGCGAGGGGCACGCGTGCTTCGGTAGGCGATGCCGAGGTGGTGGAGGGCGCGTTGGAAGACGCACCGGGCGAGGCAGGCATGAACGCGGGGGAAGGTATACGGACGTAGCAGCGCCGTATGCGTGCCCGCGTAGCTCCGTTCCCGAACCGCTTCCAGAAGGACGATGTGCACTCCTGCGGCGATCCTAGATGGGAGGGCTGGCGCTTCGCCGTACCTTGCGGCCCGTCTTCTCTGGCTGCCGCTTGCTCTGCCCTTCGATGCGCCTCTTCGCCCTGCTCGTTCTCTGCGCTCTCCTAGTTGCTCCCTCCGCCTTCGCCCAGAACGGGCGCGCGGCCTCGGGCACCTTCTTCCTCACCGATTGCCGCATCGAGACGGTTGCCGCAGGGACCATCGAGAGCGGCGGCGTGCTGCTCCGCGACGGACGCATCGAGGCGGTTGGGGCCGATGCCACCGCGCCGAGCGACGCTACCGTAATCCCGTGCGACGGCGGGACAGTCTACCCGGGGATGATCGACGGCGGGACGCGGCTCGGGCTGCTCGAAGTCGGCTCGCTGGACGAGACGCGCGACTTCCGCGAGGTCGGCGAGGTGACGCCCCAGATGCAGGCACTCACGGCCGTCAACCCCAACTCGGTGCTCATCCCCGAGGCGCGCCTCGGCGGCGTCACGACGGTGCTCACCGTCCCCGATGGCGGCACGATGCCCGGCACGGCAGCGCTGATCCACCTCCACGGCTACACCCCCGCGCAGATGGACGCGGGCTTCCGCGCAGTCGTGCTCGACTACCCCTCGTCGGCGCGGCGCGGCTCCTTCGACCGCCGCGAGCAGTCCGAGATCGATAAGGCGTTCGAGAAGGCCCTGGAGACGATCAACGAGACGTGGGACAGCGCCGAACTCTACGCCCGCATCGACTCAGCCTACGCCGCCACGCCCGACCCCGAGCGTGAACCGGCCTACCAGCCTGAGATGGCGGCGCTGCTGCCCGTCGTGCGTGGCGAGGTGCCGCTGCTCATCACCGTGAACGCCGCGCGGGACATCCAACATGCGCTCGGTTGGGTCGAGGAACGCGGCGTGCGCGCTGTCCTCTCTGGCGTCGCTGAGGGCTGGCGCGTGGCCGACGAGATCGCCGAGGCGGGTGTGCCGGTGCTCGCCGGGCCTGTCTTGAGCCTGCCCACGCGCGACAGCGACCGCTACGACAAGCCCTACCAGAACGCGGCGCTGCTCCACCAGGCGGGCGTGCAGGTCGCGCTGCGCACCGGCGAGGTCGAGAACGTGCGCAACCTGGCGTTCAACGCGGGCTTCGCCGCGGCCTACGGACGCGAGATCGGCTTCGGCCCCGCGGAGGCGCTCCGCGCGGTCACGCTGACGCCTGCCGAAATCTTCGGCATTGCGGACGAGGTCGGCTCCATCGAAGTCGGCAAGCGCGGGACGCTCTTTGTGGCAACCGGCGACCCGTTCGAGACGGCGACCCAGATCACGCACGTCTTCATCGACGGCTACCAGGTGCCGATGGAGAGCCGCCAGACCGAGCTCTACGACGAGTTCCTCCAGCGCTCGCCTGGGCTCGCCAAATAGGTGAGGCGGTGCAGCGGTGTTTTTAGCCGGCCGCTTCGCTCGCTTCTGATGCGTCTTCTCCAGGACGCTCTTCGTCGTTTTCGGGGAACGCGACGCCGTCGTAAAGCGCGTTCACGTCGAGGGTGACGCCGAGCGTGTCGATGCCGAGCATGGGGCGCTCGGGTGTGGCATCGGTGAGCGTCCAGGTGCCGTCATCGCTGCGCTGGAAGACATCCACGGCGGCGGAGGCTTGCTCGACGATCACGTAGGCACGAAGGGATTCGATGGAGCGGTAGGCACGGAACTTCCCGCCGCGGTCGTAGGCCTCCGTCGAGGCGGAGAGCACCTCCACGACGAGCGTAGGGTTCGTGAGCGTCGTCTCGGCATCGGTGGCGAATTGGGGCGGCCCGCACACGACGGTTGCGTCGGGGTAGACATAGTGCGCCCCCGCATCGACTTCGACGCGAAGGTCGCTGGAATACACCTCGCACGGTGTGCTGTCGAGCGCGTTGCCGAGTTGCCGAAGTACCCGGGCACCGAGAAGCGCACGCCGTGCTGTGCCGCCGGACATGGCGAACACCTCGCCGTGGAAGTATTCATGGCGCTCGACCTGCTCACTTCCCAGGCGAAGTAGTCGGCAGCGGTGAAGGGCAGGCGGTAGGCAGGTAGGGCGGCCATAACACGCGGCGATGAAGGCGACAGGAACGCAACAGATCGTGTCGTATGATACCTCCTCCATCTTGCCGCTCCCGCCCTTCGATGCGCGTCCTCGCCTCGCTCCTACTGCTCGTCGCTGCCGTCGCGCTGACGTTTGGGTGCGCGCGGCTGGCTCCCCCCGTGTTGTCGAGCGACGGGACGGCAGACTGTGTGCTGCTGCTGCATGGGCTCGGCCGCACGGCCGCGTCGATGACACCGGTGGCCGACGCGCTGCGGGCCGAGGGCTACCACGTCGTCAACGCGGGCTACCCGTCCACCGAGCATTCCATCGACACGCTCGCAGCGCGCTACGTAGCCCCAGCACTGCGCGGGGGGTGCCGACCGGCGGCATATCCCGCGCGTCAGATCCACGTCGTCACGCACTCGATGGGCGGCATCCTCATGCGGGCGCTCGCCGCGCAGGACGGTCTGCCTGATAACCTCGGGCGCGTGGTGATGCTTGCTCCGCCAAACCAGGGCAGCGAGGTCGCCGAGGCGCTCAAGGACTGGTGGCTCTTTCAGCGCACAAACGGCCCCGCGGGCGTGGCCCTCGGTACCACGGACAGCGTGCCGCTCGCGCTCGGGCCGGTGCCGTTCGAGACGGGCGTGATCGCGGGCACGCGCAGCCTCGATCCGTGGTTTGCGCTGCTCTTCGACGGGCCGCACGACGGCAAGGTGGCGGTCGCGCGGGCGCAGGTCGAGGGCATGGTCGACTTCCGGACGGTTGCCGCCAGCCACACGTTCATCATGCGCCACCCCGATGTGCTGCCCGATGTCCTGTTCTTCTTAGAGCAGGGGCAGTTTCGTCCGCGGGCGGCCCCCGCCCCGTAGAGAAAACGTGCCGTGAAGGGAGAGTGAAGGATGGGATCTTCGCTCCCAGCGAAACGTACGGGAGAAAGCGCTTTTTTGAGCGTCTTGCCGCAAGCGCTTCTATCTGACCCCATAACCACCCGCCATTCATGACGCGCTACCACGCTAACCTCGTCGGCTGGGGCATGAGTGTCCCCGACAACGTCCTCACCAACGATGATCTCGCCCAGATGGTGGACACGTCCGACGAGTGGATCCGTTCGCGCTCAGGCATCGTCGAGCGGCACATCGTCGAGGAGGGCGAGACGACCAAGACGATGTCCGTGGATGCGTCGCGGAAGGCACTCGACCGCGCTGGGCTGACGGCGCAAGACCTGGACCTGATCCTGATCGCCACGTCGAGCCCGGACGAGTTCATCCCGCCGGTGTCGAGCCGCATCCAGCACGAGCTAGGCGCGCAGTGCGGCGCGATGACGCTCATCGTCGGCTGCACGGGTTTCCTCTACGGCCTCGTGACGGCAAGCCAGTTCATCGCCACGGGCGCGGCCAAGAACGTGCTCGTGGTCGGCGTGGAGACGATCTCGCGCAACCTCGACTGGTCGGACCGGACGACCTGCGTGCTCTTCGGCGACGGGGCGGGCGCGGTCGTGCTGCAGGCCACCGAGACGCCGTGCGGCGTGCAGAGCCACCTGCTCGGCTCGGACGGCGCTGGGGCAGACCACCTCATCGCCCCGGGCGTCGGCGCGCGCACCACGATGACGACCGGCATGATCGAGCGCGGCGAGCACTTCCTGCGCATGAACGGCCGCGAGGTCTTCAAATTCGCCACCGGCAAGATGGTGGAGTCGCTCGCGCAGGTCATGGGCGAGGCGGGTGTGAGCGCCGACGACATCGACCTGTTCATCCCGCACCAAGCCAACCGCCGCATCATCGAGTACGCGGCGCAGCAGGCGGGCTTCCCGATGGACAAGGTCTACATCAACCTCGACCGCTATGGCAACACGTCGGCCGCGTCGGTGCCGCTCGCGCTCAACGAGGCGCTCGACCAGGGGCTGGCCGGGCCGGGCGACACGCTCGCGCTGGTCGCGTTCGGCTCGGGCCTGACGTGGGGCGCGACGATCTTCGAACTCGGCTCGATGCAGTCGGAGGAAAACCTAGCCGCGATGGAGCGCGAAACGGTTGCGGCCTAGCGGCTCCGCGGGCTCGGCATTATCTGAGCTCGCTCGGGACGGCGCGAGCGCTCTGTGGGCAGTCCAGGTCAGCGGGTCGCCAGGCTAGCCGACCGCTAGATCAGCGAGTCGAACGACACAAACTGCGGCATCTCTGCTGTCTCATTGGACGTGCCCGCCCGTGTGTCTGGCTCGTCCGCGAGTTCATCGGCGACGGCAACGGCTTCGCCCACGTCGCCGGGCGGCGTGCTGCGTTGCGGCATAGCTGCGACCCAGTCGGCCCGGCGTAGGTCCTCCTCCGGGAGTTCGTAGGTGGAGGCGGCGTCCTCCGGCGGGTCTGCGAGGGGAAACTCCACGATGAAGGTGGTGCCGTGCCCGAGCTCGCTCTCCGCCCGGATCTGGCCTCCGTGTCCCTCCACGACCATCTTCACGATCGAGAGGCCGAGCCCGGTGGAGCTCTCGCCGCCGGTGGGCTGAGCCGTGAGCTTCTGGAACTTGCCGAACAGCTTCGCCTGGTCGCTCTCCGAGAGGCCCGGCCCTTCGTCCCGCACCCGCAGAACGCCCGTGTCTTCTGACTTGGAGATGCTTACCCAGATGTCGCGCTCGGGGGGCGTGTACTTGACCGCATTGCTGATCAGGTTGTCGAGCACAACCGGGAGCCAGTTTGGATCGGCGCGCACGTAGAGAGGGACGCTCGCCCCGGGGGCGTGCAGGCGTTGGCCCTTGCGCGTGGCCTGCGACAGGAAGCGGTCGAGGGAAGCCTGACTGATGCGCACCAGATCCACCGAGGTCGGTGCGAAGTCGAGTTGGCCGCTCTCCAGCGCCTCCACGTCGAGGAACTGCGTCACCATCTGCAAGGCATGGTCCGCCGTCGACTCGATCATCTCCAGGATCTCGGAGTGCGACGTGATGTCGGGAGCGCTCCCCGAGGACAGTTCGGAGCGCAGGACCTTGGCAAACTCGCGAACGCCGCCGAGCGGGTTCTTGAGGTCATGGGCCACGAGGCGCATGAGCTGCGACTTGGTCTCGCTGGCCTCGGCCAGGGCTTCGTTCGCGTCGGTGAGCTCGGCGGTTCGGGACGTCACCATCCGCTCCAGCGCGTCGTGGCGAGCTTTGAGGGTGCGCACGCGCAGGGCAGACGACCCGAAGATGAGGCCAACGATCGCGAACGCGAGGAGCAGCCGGAACCACCACGTCTGGAAATACCGCGGGGCGAGGTAGAACGAGAGCGCGTCGCCCTCCTCGTTCCAGACGCCGTCGCTGTTGCTCGCGATGACGCGGAACGTGTACGAGCCCGGCTCTAGGTTGGTGTAGAACGCGCTGCGGCGGTCTTCCGCGTCGATCCAGTTCGCGTCGAGGCCTTCGAGCTGATAGCGGTAGCGCACCGCGCCGGGTGCGATGAAGGTGGCTGCGGCGAAGTCGAACTCGAAGCGCTGCGAGCGGGGGGCGACCTTGATGAGCGAGGTCTGCTTGATCTCGGCGTCGTCGACCAGGAAGTGCTCGATGTGGACGGGGGGCGCCTGCTCGTTGTAGCGGAGCGAGTCGGGGTTGAATACGACCGCACCGGCAATCGAGGGCAGCCAGAGGCGACCCTGGGCGTCGCGGATGCCCGCGGGTTGCACGCCTCCGTTGAACTCGGGGCTGCGGAGCCCGTCGGTCTTGTCGTAGGTCGACATCTCGAACTTCGCGAGCGTCCCGTCGGCGACCGCATGGAGGGTGTCCAGCGCGACGCGGGCGAGGCCGGTGTTCGATGTCATCCAGAGCTGACCCGAAGCATCGGGCAGCAGCGCGAAGATGGCGTCGCTGTAGAGCCCGTCCCGGGTGGTGATCGTGCGCACCTCGCCGTCGTAGCGGGCCAGGCCGCCGCCCTGCGTTCCGATCCAGAGCGCGTTCTCCTCGGCATACAGGGAGAGAACGGTGTTGCTCTCGAGCCCCTGCTCGACGGTGATCTGCTCGACGACGGTGCCGCCCTCCAGCACGTTGACGCCGCCCTCATAGGTGCCTACGAGGATGCGGCCGGCCTTGTCCTCGGAGACGACGGTGATGAGGTTGTTGGACAAGCCCTGCTCCGTCGAAATCAGCGTAAACTGGCCGTCGACGAAGCGGTAGACGCCTTCCTGCGTCCCGATCCAGAGCACGCCTTCGCGATCCTCGTAGAGCGCAAACACAGACCGGGCGTTGAACCCCGACCCGGGGCCGTACGTGCGGAACCGGCCCTGGCTGAAGCGCTGGAGGCCCTCGCCGTAGGTGCCTACCCAGACGCTACCGTCCTGCGTGCCGAGCACCGCGATGATCAGGTCCGAGGTGAGGCCATCCGCCGTCGAATAGGTGACCAGCTCGCCGTCGGTGTAGCGGTTGAGGCCGCCCCCCTCGGTCCCCATCCAGATGCTGCCTTCGCGATCCTCGGTGATGCTCCACACCGGGTTGGCACCCAGCCCTTCCTGCTCCGTGAACGTGATGAACTTGCCGACCCGAAACTGGACGAGCCCGCCCCCGTCGGTCCCAACCCACAGCGTGCCTTCGCGGTCGAAGAGGAGCGCGCTGATATTGTCGAAGGCGAGGCCGTCGGCGGAGTAGTAGGTGTCGCTGCGCTGGCCGTCGAACCGGAAGAGGCCTTCCTGGCCGCTTCCCATCCAGAGGTCGCCGGAGGGTGCTTCGAGGAGAGTCCGGATCCCCTCGTCGGGCATCGGAGCGCCGGGGGGGAAGTGCGCGAGGAGGCGGGCCGTGCTGCCGGCATAGGCAAGCTGGTAGAGGCCGCTCTCGACGGTGGCGACCCACACGACGTTGTTGGCTCCGACCTCGATGTCTCGGAGAGCGACGCTCTCAGGGATGGAACTGATGCGGGTGGCGAGCGACCCCCGCACGTGGAAGAGGCCCTCGTCCCGCGACGCGACCCACAGGCCGCCGTTGCCGTCCAGGGCGAGGTCGACGATGTTCAGGGGGAGGTCGTCGGGAAGGAGCGGCTCGAAGCGGTCGCCCATCCAGCTCGCCAGCCCGGCCTCGTAGGTGCCGGCGACGAGCCGCCCGTCGGCGTCCTCGACGAGGGCGCTGATCCGTTCTCCAGGCAGGCCGTCGTTGCGGTCGTAGGTGACCATGGAGTCGGCCTGCACGCGGGTGAGGCCGCCGCCCATCGTGCCGATCCAGAGCGAGCCGTCACGCGTCTCTTGCAGTGACGTGACCGCGTTGAGCGCGAGGGCACTGTTCGCCGCGTTGTACGTGTGGAAGTCGATGCCATCGAACCGGGCGACACCCTCCTGGGTGCCGATCCAGAGGTAGCCGTCGCGCGTCTGGTGCAGCGCGGTGACGCTCGACTGCGGCAGGCCGTCCTCAAGCGTCCACGTCTGCTGGATGTACTGCGAGATCGACGGCGTGATGCGCTGCGCGAGCACATCGGTGCTCCAGAGCAGGCACGCGCAGACCAGGCAGCAGACACCAACCAGGCGGCGGTAGAAACGGCTATCGGTAGAAACGGGGGTCACCCTGGCAAGACATTCGCTGATGATATACCATTCCGGGCGGAAAGGGGGCCTATGCCGCCTGGTCGGATATGGAACTGGGCACTCCGCAAACAGAGTGCCCAGTTTTCGGGAGGCTGGAGCGCGAAGAGCTACCAGGCTCGTTGAGGTCCTTCTGGCATGGCTATCGGTGCCATGCAGAGGCGCTCAATACATGACCGAGGACGACTCAAGGTGCACGACCGTGCGGAGGTAGGTCCTGGCCTGGCGTGGCGTCATCGCGTAGCGGCCCTCGGCGCAGACCAGGGTCACGTTGCGGCTGCACGCGCGCCAGCTGATCAGGTGGCCCAGGGCGTGGGCGCGTTCAAGGAGTTCTGCAAGAGACATGGGAGCGGGGGATAGCAGAGGGGGAAGAGCGTCACGCGCCCTGCCCTTCGCGCGAAGGGCAGGGGCATGCTTGTCACTGACCGCGGCGCAGGGCTTGGAGCAGCTCCTGGGCTAGCGGCGCGTACGTGATCGAGGCATCGGCGCGCAGCGAGACTTGGCCGAGCGCGGCCAGCCCGCCGACGACGCGCACCTCGTTGTCGACCGACAGCTCGTCCTGCGCAAAGGCGTGCGCGTCGAAGTGGCCGCGGATCCGGACATCGTCGTGGGCATAGACCGCGATGGTCGCGTGCGTGTCCGAGGCCGACTCGATCGCCGAGCCCTGCTCCACGAACAGGTCGTCGCCGACCAAGATCACGCCATAGCCCGT
>JBCBEX010000019.1:0-55496 GCA_038528235.1 Bacteroidota bacterium | reverse complement strand
GCGCTCCCGCTCTCGCACGACGAGGTAGTCCACGGCAAGGGCTCCATCTGGGGCAAGATGCCCGGCGACCCCTGGCAGAAGGCGGCCAACATGCGGCTGCTCTACGGGCACATGGTCGGCCACCCCGGCAAGAAGCTGCTCTTCATGGGCCAGGAGTGGGGCCAGCGCGGCGAGTGGAGCCACGACAACCCACTCAGCTGGGAGCAGGCCGACGAGCCCCTCCACGCGGGCGTGCAGCGCTGGACCGAGGACCTCTTCCACCTCTACCGCGAGCACCCCGCCCTCTGGAACGACGACGGCTCAGGCTTTTACGGCATCGTCACGGACGACAACGCCAACAGCGTCCTCGCCTACACCCGCACGAGCGCCGTCGAGAACGACGACGAGGAGCCGAAGCGGCTGCTCTTCGTGTTCAACTTCACGCCCGTCCCGCGCGACAACTACCGCGTCGGTATACCGCTCGCGGGCCGCTGGCGCGAGGTCATCAACTCCGACTCGGAGCAGTATGGCGGCAGCAACCTCGGCAACGCTGGCGGCGCCGAGGCCGTCCCGATCCCGTCGCACGGCCTGCCGAACTCGCTCGTGCTCACGCTCCCGCCCCTCGGCGTGACCGTGTTCGAGTGGGAAGGCTAGCGGAGATGTGCGATGTTCGATTGACGATGTTCGATTGATCGAAGATGGCACATTTCCAGCTTGACCAGACCCATGCCTCCTAAATCGAACATCCTACATCGCACATCTAAACATGGCCCAATACTCTGCACCCCCCGCACTCACCATCGACACGGACAGCCACTACACGGCGACCATCGAGACGAACAAGGGCACCATCGTCCTCGACCTCTACCCCGAGTACGCGCCGCTGACCGTCAACAACTTCGTCTTTCTCGCAGGCGAGGGCTTCTACGACGGCGTCGTCTTCCACCGCGTGATCTCGAACTTCATGGTGCAGGGCGGCGACCCGACCGGCACAGGACGCGGCGGTCCCGGCTATCGGTTCAGGGATGAGTTCGACGGCAACCCGCTGCGCCACGAGGCCAAGGTGATCTCGATGGCGAACGCCGGACCGGGCACCAACGGCAGCCAGTTCTTCATCACCCACAAGCCCCAGCCACACCTCGACAACCGGCACACGGTCTTCGGCAAGGTGATCGAAGGCGCGGAGGTCGTCGACGCGATCCGCCAGGGCGACGTGATGGAAAAGGTCACGGCTGAGAAGGCGGCGTAAGCCTCTCGTCCCTGTCTCCAGTCTCAACCGTCTCCAGTCTCACCCTGTCTCGACCTCGGGCCCTGCCGCTGCGAAGGCGTGCAGGGCCTCTTTCGTGGCCGCATCGGCAGGGAAGTAGAGTTCCAGCTTGAAGTCCTCCAGCATCACGTCGCGCGGGGTGCTGAAGTGCGACAGCGTGGAGAAGAGTGAGAGGCGGAGGTCGCCGTAGCGGTAGATCGTCGGCGTGACCGGGCCGAGGCCCGCCTCCCCGAGCTCCACCGAGCGCCTGGCCTGCCCTAAATCGAACATCCTACATCGCACATCTAAACATGGCCCAATACTCTGCACCCCCCGCACTCACCATCGACACGGACAGCCACTACACGGCGACCATCGAGACGAACAAGGGCACCATCGTCCTCGACCTCTACCCCGAGTACGCGCCGCTGACCGTCAACAACTTCGTCTTTCTCGCAGGCGAGGGCTTCTACGACGGCGTCGTCTTCCACCGCGTGATCTCGAACTTCATGGTGCAGGGCGGCGACCCGACCGGCACAGGACGCGGCGGTCCCGGCTATCGGTTCAGGGATGAGTTCGACGGCAACCCGCTGCGCCACGAGGCCAAGGTGATCTCGATGGCGAACGCCGGACCGGGCACCAACGGCAGCCAGTTCTTCATCACCCACAAGCCCCAGCCACACCTCGACAACCGGCACACGGTCTTCGGCAAGGTGATCGAAGGCGCGGAGGTCGTCGACGCGATCCGCCAGGGCGACGTGATGGAAAAGGTCACGGCTGAGAAGGCGGCGTAAGCCTCTCGTCCCTGTCTCCAGTCTCAACCGTCTCCAGTCTCACCCTGTCTCGACCTCGGGCCCTGCCGCTGCGAAGGCGTGCAGGGCCTCTTTCGTGGCCGCATCGGCAGGGAAGTAGAGTTCCAGCTTGAAGTCCTCCAGCATCACGTCGCGCGGGGTGCTGAAGTGCGACAGCGTGGAGAAGAGTGAGAGGCGGAGGTCGCCGTAGCGGTAGATCGTCGGCGTGACCGGGCCGAGGCCCGCCTCCCCGAGCTCCACCGAGCGCCTGGCCTGCTGCGCAAGGTGGGCGGCAGCGCGATCAAGCTCGGGGACGCCGCCCTGCGCCGCACTCTCGTTCCACAGCTGGTGCGCGGCCTGGTGGGCGACCTGCGGCCAGTTCTCGACCCGCTCGGGCATCATCTCCGACACCATCAGGTCGAGCAGGCTGTCGCCCACCCCGACGCCGAGGTGCGCGTAGAGCGCTTGCGCAGGAGCGTTCAGGCGCACGATGGTCCAGAGCCGGTCGAGCGCCAGCGCCGGATAGGGCGCGTGCCGGTGGAGCGTGTACGCCACCGCAGCGCGGATGGGCGCCATCTCGTCGGCGTCCCACGGGTAGCCGGAGTAGCGTGCCGCGAACCCGGCATAGCTCAGCAGTTGGTTGCGCGCGCCGAGCGGCAGCGCGAGGGCCTCGCCGAGGCGCTCGACCATCTCGCGGCTGGGCTGCGCCCGCCCCGTCTCCAGAAACGACAGGTGGCGCGCGGACACCCCGGCCTCACCCGCAAGGTGGAGTTGGCTGTACCGGCGCGTCTTGCGCCACGTTTGCAGGAAGGAGCCGAAGGGCGTCATGGCGACAACATAGCGCAGCACGGTAAGGGCAGCTATTACCTCCGAGGTAATTGATTAGCGCCGAGCGCCCGGATAAACTGGGCCTATCGACTTACCTCTACCCACGAACGTTTTCGGTCCTATGACGCCTACGCCAATTCCCGCTCCAATCTCCTCCGGGCAGCGCACGCTCCTCGTCGTCGTAACGGCGGCCTTCGCCGTGCTCACGATCCTCGCAGTCATCGACCACGGCTATGCAGGCATCTTCACCTACCAGATGGCGACCTGGGCCGGGATGCAGGTGCTGATCGACCTCGTGATCGCGTGCGCGCTCTTTCTGGTGTGGCTGTGGCACGACGCCAAGGCGCTCGGCCGCAACCCGTGGCCGTGGATCGCGATCACGCTCTTCCTCGGCTCATTCGGGCCGCTGCTCTACCTCCTCACGCGCAAGACAACAGCATCGTAGCCGTCATCGCAGCAGATCGAAGACGCGCGGGTACCATGTCGTGCGCTCATAGGACGTCATCTCGCCCTCGACCGTGTAGGTCTGCCCGTTGAGTGTGAGGTTGATCTCAACCGTGACCGGGGTCTCCTCGAAGTAGGGCAGGGCAGGCACGTCGGGCGACGTCGCGCTGTACCGATCGTCGCCCTGCATCCAGAAGCCGTCCTCGTAGTCCTGGAGGAGTTCCGTGTGTGGGCCGTTGCCGAAGCGGTACGCGAACGAGTGGATCGTAACGGACTCGATGTGCGGGTTGCGCCCCGCCGCGCGCCCGGCTTCGCGGACGAATACCTGGAAGAAGACGCTGTCTGCGGAGACGCGCCGCGTGTAGACAAAGGGAATGTCGACCTCCTCGCGGGGAAACCAGGCCGGATACGTGGAGATCTTCAGTTCGCTTCTCCCGTCGAGGGCGTGGACGAAGGGCGCATACCCGCGCTGCTGGTACTGGCCGACACCGCCTGACACCAGCCATGCACCCAGAATTAGGACGCCTAGCATGATGCCGATGAGGCGCTTCGTTCGACTCCGGATTCGGTTCGGTAGCTCAGGCACGGCACGTAGCGTTGGTTTGCGCAACGCCTCCCAACAACCATACCCGACCCAGGCAGCGAGGTCCTCTCGCTACGGCGTGTAGCCCAGCGTCTCGAACAGCTCCGGCGATGCCTTGAGGTAGCGCTCTTTGCTCGTTTCGGTGAACCACGCTTCCGACACGAAGCGGTTGTTCTGCAGCCGGGCGTCCTTCCAGCCCAGATCCACCGCGATCGGGTACGTCGACCAATCCGCGTTGATGAAGCTGATCGCCTTCACATTCTTCTGGTAGGTCAGCGAGAAGAGGCGCACGAACCAGTCGTCCCAGGCGTCGACGCTGCGGATGCCGTGCACGGGGCTCGTCTCGGCGATCATAACAGGCTTCCTGTGCGTCCGCGCGAACTCGAACACGGCGTCCGCCTCGGCGTTGAGACGGCTCGCGTAGAGGTGGCCGAACAGCGAGATGCCGACCCAGTCCACGTACTCGTCGCCGGGGTACCACGCCGAGAGCGGATGCCCTTCGTAGGTCGGCGACCCGTAGGAGTGCCACACGAACGCGACGTTCTCGACGCCTTCGTCGCGCGTGAGGTCGACAAACCGCCGGTAGGCGGCGACGTATTCGTCGGGGTCGAGTTCGTTGTGGAGGCCGTCGAACTCGTAGCCGATGCGCAGATAAATGGGCCGCCCGACCGATTTAGCCCAGGCGCTGAACGCGCGGATCACGGGATCGAACTCGCCCTGCGCAGTCCGGTAGGCGACGTCCCACGTGCCAACCATCCAGAGCGCGCTCTGGAGCACCGTGTCCGGGAAACGATCCGCGAGGCCCTGGTGGTGGTGGATGTCGCCGTGCTCGTTGACCATCTGCGTGGCGAGGCCCTCCGCGCTCGGGATGCCCCAGTAGGCGGCCCACCCCGCTGGCGGCGGCGCGTCCGGGAAGCTCGCCGTGAACGCGTCCGCAGCTTGGAGTGTTTGCCCCATGATGAGCAGCGTCTGACCCGGCGGCGGGACGAATTTCGTCTGCTCGAACGCGTAGGCGAAGCGGTCGTCCGCCGTCGTGTCGATCTGCGCGACCATGGCCGCAACATCCGGCTCGGGCTCCGGGTCGGGCAGCACCGACGTGAGGACCGTCGGCGTGGTCGAGTCGCACCCTGCCGCCAGCGCGACGGCGAACAACAGGATCTGGGCAGCAAAGCGCGTTCGTCTCATGGAACTTCGGTAACCGATGCGAAGGATGGAACGCCAGACTGACCCCGTTGGGACGACTGTGTCGGCGGCGTTTTGCGGTCACGCATCGGCGTCCTCGGCGTTCCAAGTTGTCGCCTGCCACGGCCGCCGTTTGGGAATTGGGATCGTTCCGACCACACACGATGGAACGAACGGACCATCCACCCTGCCGACGACACCCTGGAACCAGCGCCCTCTAGCCAGCCTGGAGCACCAGCACGACGCCGACCGGGTCGCGGACCAAGGCAACGCTGACTCCGGCGGGTTCCCGAATGACCTCGCCACCGTGCACCACAACCCGCCGCAAGCTCTCCGCGAGGTCGTCGACGGGGAGATGCAACAGCCACGCCGCCGATGCGCTGCCGTCTTCAGCGTGGCGCGGCTGGATGTGCGCGATGGTGGCCCCGTTGCTAGCCTGCATCTCGAGCCGAGCGCCGGGAGGGCTGCTGTTCTCTGTCTCCACGGCGTTCGCCCTCCACCCTACCACATGCCGATAGAAGTCCCGACTTGCCTGTACGTCGGACACGGCCAAGGTGAGCCCGGCGATGCAGCCCTGGCGTCCTTGCCGCGCGGCAGCATCCGAGTCGCCTGGCACGGTGGGGACCACACCGAAGGCGGCCCCTTCGGGATCGACCAGCACGGCCCACTGGCTCTGCCCCTCCTCGGTCTTGCCGTGCATCAGTTCGGTGCCATCCAAAGCAATGGCGTGGGCGACGCTAGCGGCTACGTCGGCGACTTGGATGTGCGGCATCCATTGTAGCGGCAAGGCGTCGAGTTCGGGCGTACGCTCGCCGAGGCCAATGATTGGCGTGCCGAGGTTGTTCGTGAGGTCGTCGCGCCACAACGGGGCGTCTCCCGTTGTGAGGATGGCGGCGTAGAACGCTTGTTCGCGCCCGTGCTCGGGCACCGCGATGTCGGCGCTGAGCACACCGCCGACGCCGTGGACAGAGGAGGTTGGCATCATGGAAGGCTCTTGCGTATCAGTCGGCGCTGCGGTCTCTCCTCGCCAGTCCCCAGCCGGGCGATGCTCCGTGAGGACGGCTGCGATGCTAGTTCACCCATCGCCATCGGGTGCGGGGATCGGTTCGGGGCGGTGGTCGAAACTTAGCACGCGGCTGATCTTCCACGTGCCATCGGCCTGGCGCTGCCACAGGTGGACGAACTTTGCGACGGTGCGTGTCGCCGCGCCGCGCTCGGTGAAGCGGTGGACGCCGCGCTGGACGGCCCCGTAGTCCTGCATCGGGTAGACCTCCAGACTGCCAGCGATGAGTTCGCGCGTGACCCCATTCTCGCGGGGGCACGACGCCGTGAGCCGGCGGAAATCGTCTCGCACCTCGTCTCCGTAGGACGCCCCGGTCAGGTCGTGGTAGAACTCGATGTCGTCCGTGAAGAGCCTCATGATCGCCTCAGCGTCGCAGGAGACGAACGAGGCGTCGAAGATGAGGCTATCCAGCCGCGCCAACTCGTCATAGAGCGGTCCCGATGTGGCAGCAGCGGCCTCCGGGGCGGGCGACGGCTGCGCCTGAACGGGTATGCCCCATAGCAGCACGAGTGCCATGCACCAGGGCAGGAACCGGACGGCTCTGGTTGAACGAGACGCGGACGGGGCGAGGTACCACATAGGTAGGAGAGTAGGGGAATAGGGAAGCGACCGCGTTGACGGCGCGACCTCTGCTGGGTTGCGGGACGCCGTGTCAAATCGTTCACCCCGCGCGGCGGGATATCCCCAGAACCGGGGATGGGGGGACGCGCCTCGTCGCTCTAGCTTGCTCGCGTTCCCCCACATATGTCCCCTCTTCTGTTGATGCCGCGCCCCCTCCTCCTGGCACTCGCTCTCGTCGCCAGCTCCGCCACCGCCCAGATCGCCCCACTCAACGAGGTCCGCACGCTTGCCATCCCGCTCGTCGTTCAGACGGGGTCCGTGGACTACGGCCCCGACGTGACGGCCAGCGGCGCGTCCTCGATCGTGCCCGGCTTCTCGGTCGACCGGCTGGACCGGAGCGGTCCGCGCATGCTCTACCGGCGCTTCGACATCTCGGGGGGCGCGGCGTTTGTCGCCTGCTACGCGCTCTCCTGCTCAGGACTGACCGAGGAAATCAACGGGGTCGAGTCCGACAACGACGGCTGGGTCTACCTCGAAGGCCTGCTGATCCCGCTTGCCGAGGGCGGGGTGCTCTTCCCGACGCCCGTCGGCAGCCTCGGCGGGGGCGTCACTCTCGGCTCGGCGGGCGTGGCGGGCGGCACCGATACCTTCGCCTACGGCCTGGCCGGCGTGCAGGGCGCCTACGGAGCGCAGTTCGGCCCCGTGACGGTCCTCTCGCTTGCGACCTACGGGGTAGGCTACAGCTACGGCAGCGGCGAAGGCGGGCTGACCGGACGGGTCACCAAGCTCCGCACCGACGCCTACATCCCGATCGGGCGCTTCATGGGCATCGGAACGCTCACGATCGCGCGGGTCACGGACACGCTGGGCACGGACGACAGCGCAGACGACCTCGGCGCCACCTTCGTCACGTTCGGCGCCGGCATCGGGTTCTAGCGCTCAAGGCGCGCGGTACGTGATCTCGCGCGTCTCGAAGATCTGCGGCGCGCCGTTGCGGACCACCGTCCGGCTCGTCCAGTTGCCCCGCTCATCGAGCGTCTCGATGCGGAACACGTTCTCGATCCGTCGCGAGCCGTCCGTGCTCTCATACACATACCCCGTCGCGTTCGCACCGTCGTAGGTGACCGTGTCCGTCCCACGAGCGCCCTCTGCAGAGACGCCGTAGCGCCGCTCGACCTCGCGCCCGTCTGCATCGGAGACGAACTCGTTGACACCCGTCACCTCGCCCGCACCGTTGAGGTACGTCACCGTCCTCACGACGCGACCACCCTCTTCCGGGCGGTACTCGAAGCGTTCCAGCGTGGGGTCGAGGTCCGCCCCCTCGAAGTAGACGGCACCGAAGGGCTGGTCGGAGGCGTCGTAGAGCTCCATGAAGGCGAGCGAAACCGAGCCATCGGGCGCGCGCCACTCGACGCGGAGCCGCCGCCCGTCGGGCCCGTAGGTCTCGTACTCGGTGCGCCGCAGCGCCCCAACGGGCGTATCGCCGTCCTCGGTCGGAGTGACGAGGTTGTAGACGCGCTTCACCGTGGCGCTCGCCCCCGGGACCGGCTGGGCCTGGACGTTAACGGCAAGGACGAGGAGGAAGCAGGATAGCCAGACGCGCATAGGGAGAAGGGGCTGTAGAAGGTGAACGATCAAAGGAAACGCGGGACGACCTCAGTTGGGCTAACCCGGGTGAGCCGACTCGGGTGAGTCGCCGTCTGAGAGGGGATGGAATGCACGGCCATACTACCTGTTTTCGAGGGCGATCAGCGTGACCGTACCGCCGCCCGTCTCGGAGGGCCAGGCGTAGGGTTTCGCCTTGTCCCACTCGTACTCGACCTCGATGAGGCGGTCTCGCTTTCGCACCGTGCCCTCGCCCGAGATCACGTGGTCCTGGCTCGACGCCGGGATCGAGAGCGCCTCGACGAGCGCCGTGGCCAGGCGTTGGACCAGCGCCGTCTCGGCGACCGGCGTGCCGTCCACGAGGAACGAGACCACGCGAGCACTCCCGATCCACCCGGGCCCGCCCTCCGACGTCACGGACCAGCACACATCGACCCGGCCCTGCTCGACGAGGTCGATCAAGGTGTCTACGTCCCGAACTTCGATGGCGTGCGCTGGCATACGTCCCGTGTTACCTCGCCAAGCTACCCTCCCGAGACAGCACCCCGCTTATTCGCGCGCGAGCGAATCGCACACGAGGAGCGCCGCGCCTCCCCGTGGACAACCACACCGTGGACGACCACACCGCAGGCAGTCGGCGTGCATCGGGGAGCGCTCGGCCTGTAACCTTCGAGGCCGCACACGCGTCTCCGCGCCTTTGGCTTCACCCCCGATCTTGCGCCATGCCCTTCTCCCCCGTGTTTCGACTGGCCCTCATCCTGGCTCTTCTCTCAGGCTGTGGAGGGCCTTCTCAACTTCCGTCTCGTGCGGATGGCCCCGCTGCTCAGACACGGGAAGAAGCCATCGACCGAGGGCGGCTGCGGCTCATGCAGCGGATCGAGGAGGGCGTGCCCGGATTCTCGGTGGCCGTCGCCGTGGACGGCGAGGTCGTGTGGGCGGAGGGCTTGGGGGTCGCCGACCGCTCGACGGGCGCGCCTGTCACGACCGACACACGCTTTCGGATCGGGAGCACGTCCAAGTCGATCACCGCAGCCTTGGCCGGTCGCCTCCTCGACCGCGGCCTCGTGTCGCTGGACGCGGACATCCGCGAGACGCTCCCGTCGTTCCCGGCGAAACGATACACCCTGACGCTCCGGGATCTCCTCTCCATGCAAGCGGGCATCCGGCACTACCGAGCCGACGAGTCGCGGAATACGACCCACTACGCGAGCGTGCGCGATGGACTGCAGATCTTCGCAGACGACCCGCTCTTGTTCGAGCCGCACACGGACATCCGCTACTCCAGTTACAGCTTCAATCTGGCGGGCGCCGTGCTGGCTCAGGCGCTCGGCGTGAGCTATGGCGACGCGATCCACACGGAGATCCTCGAACCGCTGGGAATGGAGGCCACGGGCATCGACGATCCAACGGTGGAGATTCCAGAACGGTCGAGCTTCTACTCTCCGGGGTTCCTGCGCCTGGGCACCGCCCCCCATGTGGACGATTCGTACAAGGCCCCGTCGGGGGGCCTCCTCTCCACGCCGACCGACCTGGTGCGCTTCGGGTCGGCGCTTCTCAGCAGGAGCACCCCCGAGGGCGAGCCGTGGCTGGACGAGGAGACCGTGCGCACCCTGTTCACGCCGCGGACGACCCGAGACCAGTCGCTGCCCGCGTTCTACGCACTCGGCTTTCGGGTCTGGCTCGACGATCCGGGCGCGTCTCCCCCGTACGGTCGCTACACGGTGCACCACGGAGGCTCCTCCGTCGGCGCGCGGTCGATGCTGATGCTGTTCCCGGACGAGGGCGTGGTGATCGCGCTGTTGGCCAACTCGGATGGGTACGACCACAAGGAGATCGATGCCGAGGCCATCGCATCTGGGTTTATCGAGGCATACGCGAGCCGCTCGTCGCGCGAGCCGTAGTCGCGGAACTTCCGACTGCGAGCCGGGAAGCATCGCCGCGCGAAGGAGACGGGGGACCGAGCAGCGCATGACGATCGTTCTTGCACGTCTCGTCAGGGCTCGCTCTCGACGGGACTCATATGGCCAGCCAACAGCCTCCACCCGTCTTCCTGGCTGCACCACACGCGGGTGTAGCGGAAGGTCCCATCGAACGGCTCGCCAGCGAACGTCCCCGCCATCTCGATGCGGACGTTGACGACAGCCGTGGCGCCGCACCGGACCACGTGCCGCTCACGCACCTCGGCCCGCGTCAACCGAAGCCGCCGGGCGCGGTGCGCGTTCAGGTCATCTTCCTTGCGAAGCACAACCCCACCCAGCCCCGTGAACAGGAGGCGGTCGTCGAGCAGGGCGTCGAGCGCGTCGACATCGTTGGAGGCCATCGCTGCGAGGAGCGCGTCCTCGCAGGCCAGGACAGCATCGTCGGTCATGTGCCGGGGAGCATCACAGAGGAACAGGGTTGCGGGTCGCACAACGGCCAGGGTCCTACGTGCCGTGTCACGGAGCGCCGCGTCGCTGGCTCGTCCGCACACGGCGTCTGCGGCATAGCGTTCCAGACGACCTGTGCAGGCGACGACTATTTGCGCAGGCGACAACGGTTTACACGGGCCAGGGGGCGCGGATATACCGAACTCCCGGCCCTCAGACGCCGGGGACCGCCCGCGAGGATGCCCGACTGCGGCAGCCCGACGCCCCCACCGCTCCGCTAGAAGCCGAACTTGCCGTTGTCGTTCTTCCACTCGGACTCCGGCGCAATGGTCTCGATCACGTCCCAGTGCTCCACGATCAGACCGTCTTCGAGACGAAATAGGTCGTAGAACGAGGTCGGCTCACCAGTGCCAAAGCGGCCCTCGCTGACCGTGAGCACGAAGTTGCCCTCGCCGAGCACCGTGTGCAGCGTGTCGTACTCCATGACCAGGCCGTTCTCGGCGAAGTACTGCAGCGCTGCGCCCAGACCGTCGAGGCCGTCGGCGACCACCGGGTTGTGCTGGTGGTAGTAGGTAGGGTTGACGAACGATGCTAGCCCACTCGTGTCACCGCCCATGAGGACGGTCTCGACGAAGGAGCGGACCTGGGCTTTGTTCCCATCTGTCTGGTCGAGGTCAGTCACATCGGTAGGTCCATCGATCTGAGTACGACCGCTCGGGTTGGGCGGCTGCACCTCTGTAAGGTTGTCCCAGTGCTCCACGATCAAGCCGTCCTCGAAGCGGAAGATGTCGAAGCCGATCTTGGGGCCGAAGAAGTCGTACTCGGTGTGCGTGACGACGAAGGCGCCGTCTTCGAACGCGCGCACGACGCGGGCCTTGAACCCGCCCTCGGGTGCGTTCTGCATCACCATGCCGAAGCCTTCGAGGCCGTCGGCCACGCCAAGGTTATGCTGGATATAGGTCTCGGGGTTGATGTAGCTGATCGACTCTGGATTGCCATTTTCGAGACTTTCGAGGACGGCAACGGCTTTTGCTTTGTTGGTCATGGTTTCGGGTCTAGGGTCAGGCGAAGGAGAAGGCGTGTCAGGCTGACAGGCGCTGAGTAGCAGCGCCACCGCGACGAGAGAGAGCGTACGTCGAAGCATGGGGACGAGAGCACGTGGAAGTAGAGCACGAGCACCTAGCGCTAGGGCGTGTGCGCCCGCGTGGGTAAAGCCCCAGCGCGAACGGCGACGCACCAAAGCTGAGACCGCGCCCCCCTCCGGAAAAGGTGAGGGCTCGACAAACGATGGTTGATTTTGGACACCCGTTGTTGGGCAAGGGCATGTGGGTGGCGCTGTAACCCTTGCGTCGCACGCCCGGCTCGGCTAGACTTCGAGCCCGTTCACCTCCCATTCCCATCGGTGCCGACCTCACTCCCTGTCCCAGCAGCCTCGATCCAACGGGTGTCGTTTCACCACTCCGCTGGACAGGCGAGCGCGGTCGATGTCGCGCGCGCGTCGGAGGTCCGCGCTCGCGAGATGGATCACTCGCCCTACGCGCCGACGCGGCTCGACTTTCATCTCATTCAGTTCGTCACCGAAGGCCAAGGCCAGCACTGGGTCGACTTTGAGCCGGTTGCGCTCCGCCAGGGTGACCTGCTCTATGTCCACCCTGACCAGGTGCACGCCTTCGACGCCGACGCGCAGCACGAGGCTTGGCTCTTGATGTTTCTACCCGATGCGCTCCCGCGTACCGACCTCTTCCTCTCTCGCCTGCGGCCGTGGGGCCGTGTTGTCACACCAAGCGCACAAGACTTTCTGCTGTTGGTCCAGTTGCTCGATTACCTCGACCACCTCAACGCCCAGGCTGCGCAGGTGCAGCCGGAAGCCGTCGCCCCGCACGTGCTCGGAGCGCTGCTCGCGGGGCTTTCCAGCCTCCTCGCTGCGAGGGAGCAGCCCGTCGATGTGACCACGCAGCGCTACGAGGCGCTGACCCGCGCCTTCGAGACGCGCCTCGCCGCGCACCTACGGAGATCCCGCAGCCCCGCGTGGTACGCCGCCGCACTCGGCACGACGCCTCGCACGCTAGCCCGCGCCTGCCACCACACACGGGGCCAGGCTCCCAAGCGCCTCATCGACGTCCGCGTGGGGCTGGAGGCCCGGCGGCTCCTCGCCACTACCTCTGACACGGTCGAGGCCATCGGATTCAGGCTTGGCTTCTCGGAAGCCACCAACTTCGTCAAGTTCTTCAAGCGCGTTGTCGGCATCACACCCGAGGCCTTCCGGCTCACGCAGCGCTTCGTCACGTGAGCCTGCCTCAGTTGTAGGCGGCGAGGGGGGCCCTGATCCACTGCCCCACCACCTCGGGTACATCCATCGGGGGGCAAGCATCGGAAGTGAACGCACACGGAGGAGGTGGCACGAGCGGATACGGCGCTCAGCAGCCGCAAAGCCTCGCCGGGTTCTCTCCAAACAGACAGCACTGCTTCACGTCTGCGGCGACGGCTCCGCCCGGCGCTGCCGCTTCTGCTTAAAGAACGCCTTCGTCGCGACGTAGATCGTCTTGTCGACCTCGCAGAAGACCTGCGAGCCGTCCTGGTTGGTGAGGCGGGTCGTCTTCACGATCTCGGTCTCCCCCTCCGCCTCGACGGTGGCGATCAGTTGCTCGATCTCGGACGGGGTGTACTCGAACACCGCGTAGAGGTCCTCGCGGGCGGGCGCCTTGAACCGGACGGCCGCCGCCTTGTCCCACACGATGTAGGCGCTGTCGAGGATGTTGATGAGTTGGACCATCGGGATCGGATCGACGGACGCGAACAGGCTCCCGCCGAAGATGCTGCCGACGTAGTTGCGGTTCTTGTAGCTGATCGGCAGCCTGATCGCGACGCGCATCAGGTCGTCCGAGACGGCGGTGATCCGCGCCGTCGTGCGCCGGTACATCGGCGACAGGTTGAACCCGTATTTGAAGAGCGTGGCGTCGCTGAAAAACCGGGGGCCGATCTTCGCGATTTGCTGGTAGAGCGACATGCGGGGGGCATGGTGGGTCGTTTCGCGGCAGGCCAGAACGGCTCACGAACACAGGGGAGCGCGATGCCGTCCAACGCCCACGGCGTGGCGATACGCTGAGGTGGGGGGAGAATACGCCGAGAAGGCTGACACTTTAGGTTCGCCTGCAGCCATAGGTTCTGCCACACGTGCGTGCATCCGGAGGGCCGCGTCAACGCTCCCTGTGGTCCCCGAACAATGCGTGCATCGGCATCTCTGAGCCCTCGTCGAGCGGGACCATCAGCTCTACCTCGAAGCTCTCGGCCATGGCATCGTGTACCGAAACCAACCGGCCGTGGAGCGAGGTAAATCGCAGCGGAGGCTGCCCTGGCATCTGGACGACGATGGGTACATAAATCGGAACGTCGCTGGCACCTGCCAGGAACCGGGGCACGTGCTCGAACCGGCCGTCGGCGACCGCCGCATCTAGGGCACCCCGAACCACCTCGGAGCGCAGGGCGACTTCCTGGATACGGGTGTAGAAGCTAGCGCTTGCGGCCTCCCAGTTCGTGACGAGCGGCTGGAACTTCCGAGACAGGAAGAGGGCGTGCATGTTTTCGACGTGGTCAAACAGCTCGATCATGCGCTGCCCAGGAGGATTGGCCCTCAGGAAATTCCAGTCGTTGTCCACGACGAATCCGGGGAAGGGCCAATGGCGAAGGAGCTGGCGCGAGAGCAGGTCGAGGGTGTGCTGGACGTCGGGACTGTCGAGTTCACGCTGTGGATAGGGGCTTCGAAAGCCCGCGGTCTCGAACAGCGACGCACGGTGCGCGCTCGACAGGCGCACCGCCGTGACGATTCGTCCGATCATCGACCTAGTCGGGGCGGAGCGCCCTGTCTCCAGGAATGACAGATGCCGTTGGGTCGTGCCGATGGCGTCGGCGAGAGCCTCCTGCGACAAGCCGAGGTCTCGCCGAATAGTCTTGAGCGCGGAGCCAAAAGGATGGTCAGCCATTATTCCTTTACAGGGAATTGTAATGATTCCCTGCTCAATATACCATAGGGCACCTCCTTGTCCCACGCCTTCGGTTGCCCCCGTATGGATTCCTTTGCTCCCTCACTCCTCGCGCTGATAATCACGGGCCTCTTCGCGGTCGCGACCCTACTCACCGGCGCGATCGCCCTCTTCACCAGAACAGGCTGGTCATTGCTGCTGCGTACGGAAGACTTTACCTCTACCAATTCGAAGGAGGTCGTACGGGCCCCGAACGTACGCGGCTGGGGGGCGCGACAGATCGTGACCGGCGTTTGTCTCTGGGGAGCGCTCATCCTCGGCGACCAGGTGCTCTTTCAGGTGGGGCTGCTCAGCCTGCTCATTCGCCAAGGGTTGGACATCCTGCTCTACGTGCTCGACGGAACGCCTCGGCGAACCATCCTATTCATCGTAGCCGCTATTCCCACGGCGGCCGCTTTCGTGAGCGTTCTATAGGCACAGTCGCTGCGCATCACTTGCTGCATGCCCTCGTTCACTCGCTGAACTCCTCGCCGTCGACGCTCCGCCAGTCATTCAGGGCCAGCGGCCTTCGCCTGTATGTCGGAGCCTGGACAACTTGGGGCGGACAGAGGGGCTTTCGCGTTGGTTTCCCTTATCAGCTCTGCGAGCTCGGCTCGGCTTCTCTCACGGACTGCTGTGAGGTGAGCGCGGCAGAACAGATGGCGGCTCAGCCGCGGTTTACATGGCCGTTACTATCTACGGCGCCTCTTCGTTCGCGGGAGCACCCTGCACTCTGCGTCGGAAGGACTCGATGTAGTCCGCGAGCGAGTTCAACCCGACCGCCGCACGCCGAGCGTCTACGCCGTCGGCGTCCTCGATCTCACGCGGGACCGGCTGGCCGTCCACGACCCTCACCTGCGTACCGTAGACCTGGGGCTCGCCCGCCGCCAGCCGAACGCGGTCGGTGAGGTAGGCGAAGTCGGCCCCCGACGCCTCCCCCTCAGCGACGGCCGCCTCCATGAGGCCGAGGACCTCCCGTTGGAAGGCGCGGTCCCGATCCGCGTGCTGAGCGAGGAGCCAAGCGTCGCTAGCCCCTTCTTCCCCGACCTCGCTCGCTTTCGGCCACCCTCGCTCGGCGACGACACCTTTGAGCCAAGCCGTGTTGAGCGAGTCGATGGCCAAGGCGAACGCGCCGTCGGCGGCGTCGGGCTGACGGCCTTGACTCAACGCGAGCGTAATCAGCCCGCGCGCCGCTTGGTCTGCCTCAACACGGAGCGAGAGTTGGCGGGCGAGGAGGGAGTCAGCTTCGGACGAAGTCTGCGCCAGCGCGAGGGCAGGGCTGAGCGCGAAAAGAAGAGCGAGAGTTCGCATCGGGCAGGAGATGGCGGGAGACTGTGTAACATTTGGCCATTCAGCCGCGCCGAGACGCAGCCGTTAGCGGAAGCAAAGTAGACGCCGGCGGCGAGACGAGCAAGGCGGTGTAGCTCGGCGTCGGCCTGCGATGGCGGGTTCTGCGGCGCGAGCTATGAGACCCATGCCACCGAGGTCCCAACAGCCTCCCAACGGTTGCCCCTCCGTTGAAGCTGAACGTATTGCCCGGACCCACACGTAGGCCCGCAACTGAATGAGGCGAACACGAGCGCCTCCGTGCTGTCGGGGCTGAATCCCACCCTCGACACGACGGCGAAGCCGGTGGCGTCGGGGTACCGTGACCGAAACGCCCGCCAGCCGTCGGAGGCGCCGTCCGCGAAGATCGACCGGATCGTATCCTCCCGGACGAGGTCAAGCACGTCCGGGACTGGGAGAGATGTGGCGATCTCGGCAGGCTCGGCATTCCGCCGCACGAAGTCCGACCACGTCTGCTCCGAGAGAGGCGAGAGGTCAGGCGGGAGCGCGTCGTCTCGTTGAACCTCGACGAGACGGGTAGCCGTGAGGGAGCCGAGGAGCATCTGGAATGTCGGAGTGCCTACTTGCTCCCCAATCATTGAGGAGAGGGAGGACAAGGCAGCGGCGTAAACCTCGCGTTCGGCTTCGGACACAAACGGTGTCGCTGCCAGTTCAGGCGGTTCGCCCTCCGGCTCGACGCAAGCGGCGAAGAGCAGGGCGATGGCCAAGGAGGCAGCGAGTCGCACAGCGAGTTTGGGGAGCCGCATAACGACCGGGAGTTGAGCTGCGAGGACGAAGGGAGGCTCGGAAGGAGCTTGCGACTGGAGAGCCGACCGCCGGCCTCGTCTGCCTCCAACGACATGTTATCCAGCGCCCAGACACGCAGAGACCGTCACGGTACGGACGGTACCTTCCGCAACCAGATGGACCGCGTTCCCGCGCGCAGTTGCCCGTTCAACTCGGAGCGGCACCCCATCCTCGTCAGTAGGAATGAAGCTCTCGACCCTTCTGCTCTTCCCGTTCTCGAGAAGCTCCGCGAGGATCAGCTCCTGGCGGTTGTCGTACTCCCCGAAGAAGAGGACGTAGGGATAGTCCGCGGCGAAGCAACTAGAGCCCTCAACTACGGGCTCCCACCCACGTACTTCTCCAGCGTGGATTCGCACCACAGGGAAGTCCGTGTAGTAGCAGCACCACGCTGAACCGCTCGAGTCGATGTTTAGCGCGTAGCAGTCGGCCATGAAGTTCAGCCCGTCAGGCGGCGTGAACTCGTAGAGCCTCTTGCCCTCAGTAGACCATTGTACGAGCCCGCTCTCGCCGAGCGGGGTATTCCAGCCGTAGTTCCCGAAGATGCCCTCATCGAAGTAGTTCACCCAGATGGTTTGGTCGTCTGCCACCAACACGTGTTGAATACCGTCACCCAGCACGAAGGAGCGCTTGAGGCGGCCATCCCTCGCGTACACGCGAGCGTTCTCGTCGATGTCGGAATCCGAGCGGCGTCGGCATCTCGCGCAAACCAGCAGGACGTCCGCACCCAGAGGTTGTACGTGGGTGATGTTGTAGGGCTCCATCGGAACCACGAACTCAGTGGGAACCCTCTGACCCAGCCAGGAGAGGATGCGGTAGCTCTGGGGCGTTGAAGGTCTTGGCTTGAAGAAGCTCGCACCGCTCGACTGGACGGTCCGTGTATCGAGCTCGTCGAGCGCGGCCACCGTGTGGAAGCTACCGTCGGAGCCGACTCCGAAGGCTACCTCCTTCCCGTCGGACTTACGCCTCATGTCGAGGCAGGCTGGCAGGGCGAGGTGCTTCACGACTGGATAACAGATGGCCGCTCAACCGCGAAGGGCTGACGGCACGATGATCGGACGAAGCGAAAGTAGCGCTGACGTTCGGACGAGCCGAGAGCGCTGGAGCCCTTCGTCGGCTTGCAGCGGCGGGTTATGCATCCTTGGTGAGAGAAGTGCGGAGGACGTTGGCGATCTCTTCTAGCGCCTTTAGCCGCCCAGATGCCTGGGCGGCGCGTTCTGCGTGACCGCCGCTCTGGTCTAAGATCCGGCGAGCGCGGTCGAGCCGTTGGTCGAGGGCGCGTTCCACGTCGCGGATGGCAGCGGTCAAGCGGCGGCCCTCAGCTTGCTCACGCCGCATCCAGCGGTCGTACGACTCGACGAGGTCGAGCCAGTCGGCCCCATCGAATGCTCTCCGCTCCGACGATAGGCGTCCGCACTCCACGCTGGCGATCTCGCCCATGTCGTGGTAGAACGTGAGCCGTAGCGCTTCGCCTGATTTGCTCTGCTCGACCTCCCAAACGGTCGCTTCACGCAAGGCCTCGGCCGCTCGCTCTGTCCCGGATGCGCAGTCGTGGAGCGTGAGCACGAGGACCGGCTCCGGCATCGGGGGTGGGGCGATGAGGTCGTAGAGCTGGATCGTGAGGCGGAGGTCCCGCCCTTCCAACTCAGCCGAGCGGACGACTGATGGCCGTTCAATCAATTGCTCCACGGTGGAGGATGCATAACTATTACTTCTGTTGAACGCACGCAGCCTTCTGGGCACTGGACGACCGAATCGCGGCGTGGCACTGGATAATAGACGTACAGGCCCTGGCTTGTCCACCGACGCCGCAATTCGGTCGGTTACGTCTCGGTTCACAGCGTGTCTATCGGGCGCACACGACGCACGCCGCTCCATGTCCCGACTCCTCCAGCACGTCCGCGAGGCCGCTCGCCTTCGCCACCTTAGCTACCGCACCGAGCAGACCTACGTCGGCTGGGTCCGCCACTTCTGCCACTTCCACCGTGACGCGGCGGGCGTTCCGCGCCACCCGAAGACGATGGCCGAGGCAGAGGTGGAGGCGTTCCTGAACTACCTCGCCAACGAACGCGACGTGGCCGCGAGCACCCAAACTCAGGCCCTCTCCGCGCTGCTCTTCCTCTACGACGCCGTCCTCGCCCTGCCCCTGGACACCCTTGATCTGGTGCGCGTCCGCAAGCCCGCACGGCTCCCGGTTGTGCTCTCCAAGCCTGAGGTCGCGGCGCTGCTCGAACGACTGCGCGGCGAGCACCGGCTTATCGGCGGGCTCCTCTACGGCGCCGGGCTGCGCCTGAGCGGCTGCCTACGCCTCCGCGTCAAAGACCTCGACTTCGAGCGGCGGCAGATCGTGGTGCGTCAGGGCAAGGGTCGGAAGGACCGCGTGACGCTCTTCCCCGACGCCTTAGCAGGCCCTCTGCGGATTCACCTGGACCACGTACGCGCCCTTCACCGCCGCGACCTCGCGGAGGGCTTTGGCGAGGCCAAGCTGCCCCACGCCTACGCGGCAAAGCACCCAGGTGCCGCGCGCCAGTTCGGCTGGCAGTTCGCCTTCCCCTCGGCGCGGCGTTCCGAGGACCCCCGCACAGGCCAGGTCCACCGGCATCATCGTTCGCCGTCGTCCGTGCAGCGTGCCCTCAAGCGAGCCGTCGAGGCGGCGGGCATCGAGAAGAGAGCCACATGCCACACGCTGCGCCACTCCTTCGCGACCCACCTGCTCGAACAGGGCCTCGACCTGCGCACGCTTCAGGAGTTGCTCGGCCACGCGAAGCTCGCCACCACGCAGATCTACACCCACGTCGCCACGACGCGGACGCTCGGCGTGGCCAGCCCGCTCGACCGGCTCGCCGCCTGACGCGGCCGCCAGCTACGGTACCAGTTCCAGAACCTCGTCCAGCAGCCCGAAGGATATCGCCAGAGCCTCGCTGGAGGAGTCCCGTGGGAGCATCGGGCGCCACGCCATGCGCACGAGGCGGCTGGTGACCTACTCCACCACAACCACGCGCCGCGCTGCGGATTGCGTCCCGACGACCAACCGCACGACGTACATGCCCGGTGACAGTGCCGATGCGTTGAATACGGCTTCGTGCTCGCCAGCGCGGCGCACGCCCGAATCGAGGAGCGCCACCTCGCGGCCCAGCAGGTCGTAGGCCGTCAGCCGGACCTCGTCTGGGACGGCGAGGGAATACGGAACGCGTATCGCACCTGAGGCAGGATTGGGCCATGGGAACCCCAGGGCGAGGGTAGCCTCGTCGGGCTCGGCAGCGATGGTGGTCGCCGTTGCGGAGAAGGCATAGACGGCTCCCGCATTGGGTATGGCGTTGCCGGGGCCATCCTGTGACGGCGCGCCGACAAGCACCCGGTCACCGTCGAGCGCGACGCGGGCCCCGAATTGATCGAAGGTTGCTGGGGCGCTGGCGCGGAGGAAGACTGTCTCGGTCCACGTCCCATCGGACAACTCGAAGAGGTATGCGGCCCCCGCGTCCGGCGTGCCAGCTACGGGACCCGCCTTGCCGCTTGCACCGATCAGAGCCCGGTCGCCGTCGAGCGCGACGGAGATCCCGAGATTGTCGTCGACCCCGGCGTCTCTGGCTCGGAGGATGGCCGTCTCGATCCACATGTCGCCGGACCACTCGAAGACATAGGCCGCGCCCGACTCAGCGGTCGCGTTGCCGGGACCGTCTTCGAGGCGGGCGCCGATGAGCGCGCGGTCGCCATCGAGCGCGACGGATTGCCCGAAACGATCTTGCTCCTGGGCGTTGCTGGCGCGAAGAATCGCGGTCTCCGTCCAGGTCTCGCCGGAACGCTCAAAGACGTACGCGGCCCCCGACGTAGACGTGGCATCGAACGGGCCGGCTTCGCTGATCACACCGAGGAGAACGCGGTCGCCATCAAGCGCAATGGATTGACCGAGTATGTCATCTTCACCGGCGTTGCTCGCCCGAAGAATCGCTGTTTCCACCCACTGGCCCTCCGATACGTCGAAGACATACGCAGCACCAGACTCGGGGATTGCATTGTTGGGGCCATCTTCAAGGCCCGCGCCGATGACCGCGCGGTTGCCGTCCAGCGCGATCGCGCTTCCGAAGGAGTCGGAAGATTCGGCATTGCTCGCGCGGAGGACTGCCGTTTCCACCCAGGCACCCCCCGAGAGCTCGAAGACGTACACGGCTCCCCCGCCGGGAGTCGCGTTGCCGGGGCCAGACTCGCGGATGGTCCCAACGAGGGCTCGGTCCCCGTCGAGCGCGACGGACACCCCGAATTCGTCGAACGCCTCTGTGTTGCTGCCTCGAAGGACTGCGGTCTCGGTCCAGGTGCCCCCCACGAACTCGAAGACATACGCGGCCCCTCTCAACAATGTCTTGAGGTCACCGTCGCCTTCGAAGGGGGCCCCCACGACCGCCCGGTTGCCATCGAGTGCCAGGGCGATCCCGAACTCGGCCCCCTGGCGGATATTGCTGGCACGAAGGATCTGGTTCTCCGCACGTGCGCCGAGGGCGCGCGCAGCGGCAGCAGAGAGGCCTTGCGACTCGGCCTCCGCAACAAACGCGGCTGTACGTGGATCCTCCGAGGTTGAGTCGGGCGGATCATCCGTGGCGAGGGCAGGGACTGCGAGGACCACCGCCAGCACGGTGAAGAGAAATCGCGTCATGGGAAGTGGATTGAGTTCCTGTGCATCGGGGCACGCGCCAACAGTGAGTACGGAGGACGGCATGCACCGGGGGTCACCTATCAACTACGAGACTTTGGCGCAGATCTTCTCATAGCGCTCCCCTGTGCCATCTCCGACGTGATCGGTGCCAAGACACCGTGCCTGGGCCGCCGAGGTCCAGTACATGGAAGGTCCAGCGCATGGATAGTCCAGCGCATGGATCGCCAGGTGTCAGCCTTCGGCGCTCTGTCTGCGCAGGCCTGCGTCTACCCCTCCCCGCCTGAACGTAGCCTTACGGCACCAGCGCGCGTACCTCGTCCGGCAGCCCAGTCGACACAGCCGGAGCCTCGGCGGCCGTGTCCCACGGGAGCGCAGGCCACCAGGCCGCCGTGGGGACGGCGTCCAGCGTGACGTGCTCGCCGGGGCGTGGGAACGCCACCGGGATGCCCAACGCGTCCGCCGCGGTCCGCACACGCTCGGCAGGCTCCGTCCAGCCGTGCAGCGACAGGTCGAACGTGCACCAGTGCACCGGCATCATGACCTCGCCGCGCACCATGCGGTGGACGGCCACGGCCTGCTCCGGCCCGAGGTGCACGTCGCTCCACGCCTCGTTGTAGGCCCCGACCTCGATCAGCGTCAGGTCGAACGGCCCGAGCCGCTCGCCGACCTCCGCGAATGAGGGCGTGAGGGCGGTGTCGCCGGAGTAGAACACGCGCCGCTCGGCCCCGAGGAAGGCCCAGCCGGTCCAGAGCGTCGCGTCGCGGTCGTTGACGAAGCGCCCTGAGAAGTGCCGCGCGGGCGTGCTCACGAGCCGCACCGTGTTGGTCCCGGTGCCCACCTCCTTCTCGTCCCACCAGTCCACCTCCTCGATGCGCGCCGGGTCGACGCCCCAGTACTCCAGGTGCGCGCCGATGCCGAGCGGCACGAGGAAGCGCGGCACCCGGTCGGCGAACGCCGGACTTGTGAGCGTGCGGATGGTCGGGAAGTCGAGGTGGTCGTAGTGGTCGTGCGAGATCAGCACCGCGTCGACGGGCGGCAGCGCGTCGAGCGGCAGCGGCGGGGCGTGGAACCGGCGGCTGCCAATGAACGACGACGGCGAGACGCGCTCCCCCCACACCGGGTCGATGAGCAGCCGCACCCCGTCGAGCTCGACGAGGAACGTCGAGTGGCCGAGCCAGGTCACCCGCAGGTCGTCCGGCACCGCGGCGAAGTCGGCGGCCGTGCGCGCGACGGTCGGCGGCGGCGCGGCGGGCGTCCGGTGGTCGCTGCCGCCGAAAAAGAACTCCCGCATCGTGCCCATCGACGGGGCGGCGTTGCCTTGCGGCAGGACGTTCACGAAGCGACCGTCGCGGTACTGCGGCGAGGCTTCCAGGCGCACGAGGCGCTCACCGGCAGGCTTCGTCCCAAGGGCTTTCCAGGCGTCGAACATGAGGAGGGTGAGGAGGAGAACAACGGCGAGGCTCAGGCCCCCGACGATACGCCGCCAGCGACGGCGCGGCTTCGAGGGCGGGGTCGGCGAGGTCGTCATGGAAGGGGCGACAGCATGCAGGATCGGTCTTCGTGCGATACGCCTCGACGACCACGGGACGCGCTATACCTTCGATTTCTGCTCTTCCTTCACGCTGAGGAAGAACGCCAGCGCCGCAATCACCGCGCCGATGGCCACGCCATATTCGAGCAGGCTCTCCTCGCCGTCCCAGGTCACGGCGCGGCCCATAAATGAGATGGCCATCACCACGATCGCGGTCTTGATGAGGATGCCTTTGAGCGTGTCGAAGTTGTTGATCCGCAGCCACTCGGGCATCCCCGACAGCGAGCCGACGAACAGTTCGTAGATGCCGACGGACGCGATGACGACGCTGAAGCCCAGCAGAAAGAGGTCCACGACGGTCATCGTGTCGTAGATCACGCGCGACTCCGAGTTGGAGAACTGGAGGGTCTCGGCCACCACGAAGCCGCCCTCGACGGCCGCGTAGACCATGACGACGATGGCGAGCAGCAGTAGGCCCAGCGAGGCGAGCAACCCGATGCCGCGGACGAGATACTTGAGGAGCGTGTTCATGAGAGAGGCGGGGGTGAGACGTGCGTGAAGCCGCGCACAGTACGCAGCCCCCGCACTTACGGCCGGATGGCACGTCCACGTTCCTCACGACGCCGAATCGTCGGCGCAGGCTCTAGGTGGACTGGCTGAGGATGAGGCGGTCGAACCAGCGGTCGGGCAAGAACCGGCGCAGCGCCAGAATCGGCTTCGCCATGTGCCCGGCGGCGTAGCGGGTCTTCGGCGTGGCGGCCCCGATGGCCTTGGCGACCACGTCGGCGATCACCGACGGCGGGGAGCCCTCGCCCTTGGCGTAGCTCGCCTCGGCTGCCTTCGCCAGGCCGTGCGCCAGGTCTCGGTAGGGGCCGTCGCCCGAGCGCTCCATCATCGGCTTCGTCATCACGTCGCCGAACTCGGTGAGGATGATGCCGGGCTCTACGATCACCACGCGGATGCCGTGCGGCGCCAGTTCTAGGCGGAGGCTATCGCTCCAGCCTTCGAGCGCGTGCTTGGTGGCGTGGTACCACGCGCCGAGCGGCGTGTAGATCTTGCCGCCGATGGACGACGTGTTGAGGACCGTGCCGAAGCCCTGCGCGCGCATGTGCGGCACCACGAGCTGCGTCAGCCGCGCCAAACCAAAGAGGTTGACCTCGAACTGGTAGCGCGCGTCGTCGATGGCGGTGTCCTCGACGGCGCCATAGAGGCCGAACCCCGCGTTGTTGAACAGCGCGTCGATGCGGCCCCGCTCGGCAATGATCTGCGCGACGACGCGCTCGGCGTCCTCGGTCTTGGTGACATCCATCGCGAGCGCCGTCGCGCCCTGGTCGGCGAGGCCCTGCATCTTCTCGACGCGGCGGGCAGCCACATAGACGATGTGGCCATCGGCGAGCAGCCGCTCGGCCGTCGCCTTGCCGATCCCGGACGACGCGCCGGTGATGAGGACGACCTGAGTACGAGGTTGGGTAGGCATGAATCGTTGGAGTCTGGTGGGCGGGCGAGTGGACTCGCGCCTGTTGTGCGATCGTGCTTCCAAGATGCCCCAGGCTTCTTCTCACGCCACTTGCCCATCCCGCCAGCCTGCTCGCATATCCCGCCAGAGGGAGGTCGTTCAGCGTGATCCTAGAACTCAATCCAGAGTCATCCTCGCGAACGCGGGGATCCACCAGGGCACGCTTACGTGGGCATGCCTCCTCTCTTCCCCGGCAGCGGGATGTGCAGAAGTACCTCGTCCTCGATGCTTCAGACCTCTACGTTGTAGGCGGTTATGAGCCATTCATGTGGGTCCCCGCGTGCGCGCTGGTGAGGGTAGGCTTTCACCGAGACCATGTCATTCTGAGCGAGCGCAGCGAGTCGAAGAAACTCCGGGCCAGCACCCAAGCCTCTTCTTGACCTGGAGATACGACGTAGATCCCTCGACTCCATGCGCTGCGCGCATTCCGCTCGGGATGACAAGAAGACCACATTCCGTGAATACCTACCCCCTCAGCGCGCGCGGGTGACTGCAACGTGCACGGGGATTTGAAGCAAACAGTAGGTGACGGAGACAACGCCCTTCCGTCAGAGGGACAGGGCAACCACCTATCGCTTGGCCGGAACGTATGCCTCGGCTTCGGCAGCGAGGTCTTGCAGCGCAGGCACCTCCAGGATCGACGAGGAGGCCCCGGCGAGCCCGGCCTGCACGAGCGCGCGGCCGAGTTCAGCGGAGTCGAGCAGCGACTTCGGCGCGAGGCGGCGCAGGATAGGCGTGAGCGGGGTCATGACTGCGTAGAGGACGCGGTAGAGCGTGGTGCGGCTCGTCGCCCCGCCGACGGGCTGGATGAAGCCGGGGCGGGCGTTGTACACCGCGCCGAACGGTAGGCCCTGCAGCGCCTGCTCGATCTCGCCCTTGACGCGCGCCCACATCGTCCGGCTCGCCGCGTTCGAGCCCGCCCCGGAGACGTAGACGAACGTCATCGCTGGGTTGCGCGCCGCGAGCGTCTCAGCGACGGCGAGCGTGAGCTCGTAGGTGATCTGCCGATAGTCCAACTCGGACATACCCGCCGACGAGATGCCGAGGCAGAACAGGCACGCGTCGGCGTCGGCGAGCGTGCCGGCGATGGGCGCGAGGTCCATCATGTCGGCGTGGACGAGTTCCGTCAGCTTGGCATGGCGACGGCCCGAGGGGCGACGGACGACCGAGAGCACGCGCGTCACGCGGTCGTCGGCGAGCGCGGCGCTGAGGGTGCCGTGCCCGATCATGCCGGTGGCACCGAAGAGAAGGACGGTCATGCGGCGAGAAAGTGGGAAGTCAGAAGTATGAAGGCAGAAGTAGGCGCGGCACTGCGCGGGCATCAGGCCACCGATCCAGACGTTCCAGCGGGTGTTGTGCCTGGACGCGAGCAGCGTAGTCTGGACGTAGCTGCGCAGCCGCTTTTAGGCTGTGGCGAAGGCGAGGCGTGCGCGCTCGGGCGTGGTGCCGGTCCACGCGCGGAAGGCGCGAAAGAACGAGTTGGGGTCGTCGTAGCCGAGCAGGAAGGCGACCTCGGTGGTCGTGATCTCGGTCGCGCGGAGGTAGTGCAGCGCGAGCGTCTCGCGGGTGCGGGCGAGCGTCTTCTGGAACGTCGTGCCCTCGCGGCGGAGGTGGCGCTGGAGGCTCCGCGGGCTGAGCGCCAGCGCCTGGGCCACCTCGTCGACGGCGCCGCGCCCGCTCGGCAGCATCTCGACGAGGGTCGCGTGCACCCGCTCGGCGAGGCTCGCGCCCTGTTCGAGGTCGGCGAGGCGCTCCTGCAAGACCGGCTCGTAGAACCGCCACGCCTCGGCGTCGGCGGTGAGGAACGGCCGCCGCGCATCGACCTCGGCGAACGTCACGCGCACGTCCGGCCCCGTCCGTACCCGGCAGCCGAGCGCCTCCTCAACGGCGACGGCATCAGCAGGACGAGCCAGCAGTTCGATCCGCCGAGGCACGACGGGCTCGCGGGTGGCGCGGCGCGCGAAGTAGACCCAGTAGGCGACCTCGAAGAGCGCTAGCGCCGGGGGCAAGTCGAAGCCGACGCCGCGCATGCACAAGGCCAGGCCGTCCGCGTCGGCGTCCGCCGTCAACCGGATCGGCCCGATGAGCGCCTTGTACTGCGCGAGCCGCTGCGCTGCCGTCGCGAGGTCCGGGCTGGCGAGCGCCGCGATCAGCGGGGGACTCAGCACTTCCTGCGCCGCAAGCCGCCCGAGATCGAGACCGATGAGCCGCTCACCACCCTCCTCCCCGATGGCCGTCCACAGGCGATGGTATTCCCCGCCGGTGACGGCCGGCGCCTCGCGCCCCAGCAGGTCGACCGCCAGCCCGGCGCGCCGGAGGACATGCGCCGGTACGAGGCCGACCTCGCGCAAGAACAGGCCAACGGCGGTGGGCAGGCGGTAGGAGACAGCCATCGAAGCAGCAGACAGGGGCGGAGCGGAGCACTTCGCACGATACGACGCACGACTGCATATCCACTCGCCATTCGCGCCAATCGGCCCGCCCATCGCGCCATCGCTTCGAGCCGATCGCGGAAGCACCAACCTCAGACCGTGCACCGTGCGATGGCGTCGCGGAGCGAGGCGAGCGGGTCCGCCGCAGTCGGGATAAACTCCTGCGCGAGGTAGCCCTCGAAGCCGATCTCGGCGAGCGTGCGGGCGATGGCCGGGTAGAACAGCTCCTGCGTCTCGTCGATCTCGTTCCGCCCCGGCACGCCTGCGGTGTGGACGTGGGCGATGTAGGGCGCGTAGTCGCGGAGCGTGCGGATCACGTCGCCCTCCATGATCTGCATGTGGTAGACGTCGTAGAGCAGCCGGAAGCGGTCGCTGCCGACGAGGTCCACGAGCGCCGCGCCCCACCGCGTCGAGTCGGCCTGGTAATCGGGGTGATCGACTTTCGAGTTGAACAGCTCCATGCACACCGTCACGCCGAGGCGCTCGGCTGTCGGCATGAGTTGCCGCAGCCCGACGGCGCAGTGGGCGAGGCCCTCCTCGTCGGAGAGGCCAACGCGGTTGCCGGAGAAGCAGATCAGGTTGGGCAGTCCCGCCGCCGCGACGGCTTCGAGGCGCTCCTCGTAGGCAGGCAGGAGCCAGTCGTGGTGGGCGCGGCGGTTCCAGCCCCATTCGAGGTAGCTCGGCCCGCCTGTGACTTCGGCGGGCGGACGTGGCGGGTTGGGCATTGCGCAGGTCAGCCCGTGCGCCTGCACCGTCGGCCACTCCTCCGGGTCGAGCAGTTCCACCGAGGCGATGCCCATTGTCTTCGCCGCCCGCGCGAGCTCGTCGGCGGAGAGGTCGCCGTAGCACCACCGGCAGACGGAGTGCTCGAAGGGCATCGTCGATGCTGGAGGCGCTGTCGCCTCCGTAGAAGCCGCCTCCGCGGACGACGCCTCAACGTTCGGGCTGAGGGCGAGCCCAGCCCCCGCTGCGAGGCCCGTGCGGACGAAGTCACGTCGTTGCATGGCGGGGCGTCGAAGGTCGAAGGTCGAAGGTCGAAGGTCGAAGAAGCAAACGCGCTTGGACGACTGCGCAAACGAATTCGCCGACGGCCACCGCTCCCTATTCGCCAGTCGCTAGTCCCTAGCCTTGCGAGAAAACCTCCTTGGCAGGCAGGTCCCAGCCGCTGCGGTAGTTGCGGCGGAGTTGCGCGTCGGCGGCAGGTGCGTTGGTGATGCGCATCGCGTCGGCATCGTAGAGGACGGGCTTCTCCTCGTACATCGCGGCGACGCCGAGCAGCATCGTCTCGGTGAGCGGCGCAGCATAGCTGAAGGGGCACGACACGGGCTCCTCGCCATGGATCGCGCGCACCCAGTTCTGCTCGTGCGCACCCATGCTGCCCTCGATGCGCGGGAGCGAGACCGGCACGGCCTCGGCTTCGGCCTGGAGCGCGCCGTGGTTGCCGTCGGCGGCCAGCAGGCGTGGGTTGCGCCCGTAGGTGTCGTACACCAGCTTGCCACGCTCGCCGACGAAGATGCCACCGCCGTCGGGGTTGAGCGCAAAGTCGTCGGGCGCCCCGGCAGGGGTAGGCGGACGGAGCCCCCCGTCGTACCACGTGAAGGTGAGGTCGCCACCATCGGGGTGGTCGAAGACGTAGGTCGTCATCGAGGCGACGGGGTAGGTCACGGGCGGCTGGCCGCGCTCGCCGCCCCACGGGGAGCGCCGCGTCTGGATCTGGCGCGGCTGCCCGAGGCCGAGCGCCCACACGGGGAAGTCGAGGATGTGCGCGCCCATGTCGCCGAGCGCGCCGACGCCGAAGTCGACCCAGCCGCGCCAGCCGAAGGGGTGCGTGCCCTCGTAGAACGGCTGCTCGGGGGCCGGACCGAGGAAGAGGTCCCAGGCCACGCCGTCGGGCGGGTCCTGCGGCTCGGGGCGATCGATGCCCTGCCCCCACCATCCGGCAGGACGGTCGGTCCAGCACTGGATCTCGCGGATCTCGCCGAGGAGGCCGCTGCGGACGATCTCGACGAGCCGCCGGCCGTCGTCGCCGGAGTGGCCCTGGTTGCCCATCTGCGTCACGAGGCCCGTGGCTTCGGCCGCGTGCGCGAGGCGGCGGCACTCCTCGACCGAGTAGCAGAGTGGCTTCTGCGCGTAGACGTGCAGCCCGCGCTCCATCGCCATGAGCGCGGCGAGCGCGTGGACGTGATCAGGCGTCGATATGACAACGCCGTCGAGGTCAGACTCTGCGTCGAGCAGTTCGCGGAAGTCGGCGTAGCGGTTCGCCTCGGCGTAGGCGGCCTGCAGCGTGTGCCACCGTTCGTTGCGCGAGCCGTCGCGGTTGGTGAGCCGCCGTTCGATACCGCCGTCCACGTAGCCGAAGTCGATGTCGGCCAGCGCGACGATGTGCTCCGTCGTCAGGCGGCTCATGTTCGACGCGCCCATGCCGCCCGCCCCGATGGCGGCGAGGCGTAGGCGGTCGCTCGGCGCGCGGACGCCGGGGCCGCCGAGCACGTGGCGCGGCAGGATCACGGGGCCGAGCGCCGCGCCCGTTGCGGCAGCAGCAGAGGTGCGGACGAAGTCGCGACGACGCATGGGAAAGTGAGAAGTGTAAGGTTTGAAGTACGAAGTAAAGGACAGCTTGGAGTCGGGAGCCAGATCTAACCACTTTACACGTCTAACTTCCCACTTCTCACTTCTACACTCTCAGTTCGCCGCGCTTCATGGACTCGACGGCGTGGTCGACGGCGCGGGCGGTGAAGGCCATGTAGGTGAGCGACGGGTTCTGGCAGCCCGCCGAGGTCATGAAGGCCCCGTCGGTGACGTAGAGGTTGGGGATCTCGTGGACGCGGTTCCAGCGGTCGACGCAGCCCGTCTCGGGGCTGTCGCTCATGCGCGCGGTGCCCATCTCGTGGATGCCCTCAGCGAGGCGGTAGGGCTGGTCGAAGGTGCGGATGTTCTCCGCGCCAGCCGCTTCGAGCATCTCGACGCCGTCGGCGATCATCGCCTCGCGCATCTTGAGCTCGTTCTCCTTCAGCCCGCCGACGATGCGCGGGATCGGGATGCCCCACTGGTCGACCTCGTCAGTGAGCTCCATGTAGTTGTCGTCGTAGGCCAGCATCTCGCCGAAGGGGAACATGACGAACTGCCAGGCCCCCGGCTTCTGGAGGTTTTCCTTGAGCGCCACGCCGACGCCCGGCATGCCTGCGCCGCGCCCCCAGCCGTTGCGCCGCCCCGCACCGCCCTGGTAGCCGAAGCCCCGCACGAAGTCGCGCCGCGAGGACGAGTCCCAGGGGAGGTTGGTGAAGCGCGGGATGTAGATCCCGTTGGGGCGGTTGCCATAGGGGGCAACGTCGTCGAAGCCGGGGATGTCGCCGACGGCGCCGCACTTGAAGTGGTGGTCCATGATGCCCTTGCCGAGCAGCCCGGACTGGTTGCCAAGGCCGTCGGGGAAGCGCGGCGTCTTGGTGTTCATCAGGATCGACGTCGAGCCCAGGGCGCTCGCGTTGAGGAAGACGACGTTGGCGTAGAACTCGATCGCCTCCTTCGTGACCCGGTCGATGACGCGCACGCCGGTGACGCGGTCCTGCTCCTCGTCGTAGATAAGGCTGTGGACGATGGAGTCGGAGCGGACGGTGAGGTTGCCCGTGGCTTGGGCGGCCGGGAGCGTGGACGAGAGGCTGGAGAAGTAGGCCCCGGCGGTGCAGCCGCGGTCGCACGGGCCGCAGTAGTGGCACGGGCCGCGGCCCAGGTGCGGCTGTGTCAGGATGGCGGCGCGCCCGATGGTGAGCGTGCGGCCGAACCGCTCGGCGATGACGTCGCGGCAGTGCTCCTCCGGCCCGGTGAGCGCCATCGCCGGGAGGAACTCGCTGTCGGGGAGCTGGCGCAGCCCGAGCGCCTCACCCGAGATGCCGACGAAGCGCTCGACGTAGGAGTACCACGGCTCGATCTCGTCGTAGGCGACGGGCCAGGGCGTGCCGATGCCCTCGCGGGCGTTGGCCTCGAAGTCCATCGGCGCGAGGCGGTAGGACTGGCGGCCCCACATGATCGAGCGCCCGCCGAGGTGGTAGCCGCGCACCCACAGCACTTCGTTGGGGTCGCCGTCGGGGGCCGTCTCGTAGGCGTGGTCCACGTCGTCGACGTACCAGTGTGCCGTGTAGGCGTTGAACGGGCCGGCCTTCGACTGGCGAAACTGGCGCGCCTCCACAGCTTGGCGGTCGCCGCGCCCGCGGAAGGGCATCTCCCAGGGCGCCTTGTGCTCGGTGATGTAGTCGGTGCCGTGCTCGACGCTGCGGCCGCGCTCCAGCACGAGCGTCTTGAGGCCCTTCTCGCACAGTTCTTTGGCAGCCCAGCCGCCCGACATGCCCGAGCCCACCACGATGGCGTCGAAGGGCTCGGAGGTCTGGACGTTGACCGTGCAGATCTTTTCGATCAGCGAGGCACTGTGGGCGTCACGGGGATGGGGCATTGGAGTGTGAGTGTCAGGTATCAAGTGTCAGGTAGCAAGTGGACCGAGGCATCCATCGTGGCCACCTTGCCACTTGGCACCTGCCACTTGCTACTCGGCTAGGCCCAGGCGCGGTAGTCTTCGGTGACGGGTTCGTTGGGCAGCCAGAGGCCGGGGGCGGGGTTCCAACGCAGTTCCTGCGTGGCGCCGACCTCGGAGGTGTAGTAGCCCACGACGGTGAGCTCTTTCATGACGCGGAAGAACGGCGGAGCGTCGGGGTTGACCTGGATGGTGCCCGGAGTCTGGACGTTGGAGTCGCCGCCCCCGCCGCCGCCCATCTCGGCGACATCGTTCTCGGCGGTGTCGCCGTCGGGATCGGTGTCGGCGGTGGCATCGCTGTCCGGGGCCGCGCTCGCCTCGGCGGTTGCGCCGGGCGGGAGGTAGGTGGCCGCGTCGAGGGCCTCCACCATCGCCTGCTGCGCGGCGGCGTCGAGGTCGGCGAAGGCCGCGCTGTGCTGTGTCATCGCGCGGGCCTCAAACTCGGCGAGCCCGGCGAGGAAGTCGGCTTTCTCGTCAGGATCGAACCACTCAGCGAGGACCTTGTCCACGAACTGCGGGACGCCCGCCTCGGCCGCACCGGGCGTGTCGGTGGCGGGGATGATCTGGTCGACGAGGGCCGCGAGGGTACGCTGCTGGCCTTCGTCGAGGGCGACGTAGGAGTAGCGCGCGGCCTCCTCGCCGGAGGGCGCGGTGCACCCAGCGAGCATGCTGGAGACCAGCGGCGCCGTGGCGATACCGCCGAGGAGGCCCGAGAGCCGCCGCAGCGCCGCGCGCCGGTCGATCGTGGGATTCACGAGGTCGTGCATGATGGGGTCAGGTTGGGGTCAGGAGGCGTTCTCAATCAAGAAACGACGGGCACGCCCGCCTCAGGCGCGGGGGTAGACGCGGTGTCCGACGGGACGGGTTCCTCGTCCACCTTGTCGTTGAAGAGCGCGATGAAGAGGACCAGGATCACCGCGGCGAGGCCAGCCGGGAGCCACCAGAAGTCGGGCCACTCGGCGAGCGGCAGCGCCTCGCGGTCGCCGAGGAAGCGGTTGTAGAGCTGCCCCGCCACCTGCGCGCCGATGAGCATGCCGACGCCATAGGTCACGAGCACGAGCAGCCCCTGCGCCTGACCGCGCACCTTCGGCGTGGACTTCTTCTCGACGTAGATCTGGCCCGTCACGAAGAAGAAGTCGTAGCAGATGCCGTGCAGGAACACGCCTGCAACGATCATCCACATCACGGCGTCCGGCGCGGCGAGGGCGAAGAGGGCGTAGCGCAGCACCCACGCGGCCATGCCCGCGGCCAGCATCCACTTGACGCCCCAGCGGACGAAGAGCATCGGCATGAGCAGCATGAACAGGATCTCGGACACCTGCCCGAGCGACTGCGTCGCGGCGATGTTCTCGAAGCCGGTCGCCGAGAGGAAGAGCTGGGTGAAGTTGTAGTAGGCCGCCAGCGGGATGCAGAGCAGGAAGCTCGCCGCGAGGAAGATGTAGAACGGCTTGCTGCCGAGTTGCTTGAAGGCGTCGACGCCCGCGATGCTGCGCACCGAGACGGGCTCGCCCGCTGCCGCAGGAGGCGTGTTGGGCAGCGTGAAGGCGAAGAAGCCGAGCACGATCGAGAAGATGCCCGTGAGGTAGAGCGGCCACGCCGTCGCCTCGGCGGTCACCCCGAGGATCGGGCTCATCACGAACGAGATCGCCAGACCCGCCACGATCCAGCCGATCGTCCCGAAGACGCGGATGATCGGGAACTGCCGCTCCTGGTCGTCGAGGTGCTCAAACGCGATCGTGTTCGAGAGCCCGAGCGTGGGCATGTAGCACAGGTTGTAGGCGAGCAGCAGCAGGATGAAGAGCGTCGGGTTCTGGATGGTGCTCGGCGCGGCGAGGATGAACACCCCGCCGAGGATGTGGAGCACGCCGAAGACGTTCTGCGCGGCGAAGTAGCGGTCGGCGATCAGCCCGAGGAAGAACGGCGCGACGATGGCCGCGACGGGGTTGACGGTGTAGGGCCAGTGCGTGAGGTCGCCCAGGCCCTCGGCGGCCATGTAGACCGCGACGGTGGTGTACCACGCGCCCCAGACGAAGAACTCCAGGAACATCATCGCGCTCAGACGCGCGCTCAGGCCTCGCTGCATGGGAGGAGGAAGTTGGTAGGTGGGAATCAGAAGAGGCGAGGGGCAACCAAGTCAGGCATCGCCTGGCCAGAACAGGGGTCGCCCAGTCACACATCGAGGGGGCGGATGCGGATGTCGCGGAACCACACGGGGTCGCCGTGATCTTGCAGGCCGATCACGCCGCTCATGAACGCGCCGTAGGTCGGCATCCGACGAAACTTGCTGGCGGCGACGCGAGCCGCCCAGGCCTCGCTGCCCTGCTCGTAGGCCACGACGCGCTCGCCGTTGAGCCAGTGCTCGACCGCCCCGCCTCGGGCCACGATGCGGACGTCGTTCCACTCACCCGCGGGCTTGACCACGCCGGGCGTCGCCACGTAGAGGTCGTAGTTCGAGCCAGCCCGGTGCGAGGGATAGCGCGCGTCGGGATGGCAGGCGTCGTCGAGGACCTGCATCTCGGGCGCAGTCTGCCAGATGTAGTCGTACGTGTCGCCGAGCACGCCGCGGTAGAAGAGGCCGCTGTTGCCACACTCGGAGATCTTCCAGGCGAGTTCCAGTTCGAAGTCGGCGTAGGCCTCGCGCGTGACGAGGTCGCCGCCCCCCTCAGGTGCGGGGTCGAAGTAGAGGAGGCTATCGTCGTCGATCTGCCAGCCGGGCGGGATAGCGTCGGCGGCGAAGCCGCGCCAGGCGTCGAGGCTGGTGCCGTCGAAGAGCGTGACCCAGGCCCTACCGGCGTCGGAGACCGCCGCGACCGTGGCGCCGCCAGGGCCGTCCGCGTCCGTGTCAGGCACGTCGCCGCAAGCGCTAGCAACGAGGCTGACAACCAGGGCGAGCACGCAGGAGAGCGCGGGCTGGGTATGCACGGGGGGAACGGGCAGTTTGCGGGGCCTTCACAATCGCGGGCAATATATCGAGCAGCGCGGCGCGATGAAAGCGGTTTCAGTGCAACCCAGACCGCCCAGCCTACCCATTGCGCGCGCTGCGTGCACCCGGTATACTTTGGCCCTGTCTCCCCCGCCCTTCATGACTCCACCCCGCCTCCTCACGGCCGGCATCGTCGGCTGCCTCTTCCTCGCTGTCGCGCTCGTGGTGGGCTGCGGCGGCGCTGCGGCGGACGAGGCCGCCGACAGCGCGGTGCATCCGTTCCTGGCCGCCGCCGATGGGGTCGAGTATGTCGGCGACGCGGCCTGCGCGACGTGCCACGAAGACCTCTACGCGAGCTACCAGAGCCACGGCATGGCGAACTCGTTCTATGCGTGGACACCCGACGTGCAGGTGGAGCGCGTCCTGACGACGCCCATCCGCGACCCGAACGCGGGCTACGAATACGTCGTCCTGAACGTCGACGGCCGACTCGTCCAGGAGGAGCGGCTGCGCGACCCGTCAGGCGCCGTTGTCCACACGCTGCAGCGGCCGATGGACTTCGTGATGGGCAGCGGCTCGGCGGCGCGGACGTATTTCTTCGAGGAGAACGACCGCCTCTACCAGCTCCCGCTGACGTGGTACACCCAGGCCGACGACGGCGCGGGGCGCTGGGACTTCTCGCCGGGCTACGAGGTCACCAACGGGCGCTTCGACCGGCTCATCCCCGACCGCTGCACGGCGTGCCACAACGGACATCCTGAGACGGTACCATTCGTCGAGGGGAAGTATCCGGCCATGCCGATGGGCATCGGCTGCGAGTCGTGCCACGGCCCCGGCGCTACGCACGTCGCCGCCCGCCTCGAAGACCCCGAGCCCTCCGGCGGCGATCCTGATTGGGTGGACCCGACCATCGTGAACACGGGGCACCTCGACCTGGAGCGGCGGCTCGACACGTGCCAGCAGTGCCACCTCCACGCCACGACGGCGGTGCTGCGCGAGGACGAGGACGCGTTCAGCTACATCCCTGGCCGGCTCGTCGCGGCGCACCGCTCGTTCTTCGCACTGCCCGAGGAACTGTCCGGCGACCAGATCCCCGTCGTCTCGCACGCGGACCGGATGCGGCAGAGCGCCTGCTTCACGGAGACCTTCAACACGGCGGCCCCGATGGAGTGCACGACGTGCCACAACCCGCACGAGGGCTTCCGCGAGGCCGGGCCGGGCTACTTCAACCAGACGTGCCAGTCGTGCCACGCGGCCACCCCTGACCAACAGCGCGCGCTGCAAGCGCTGATGCCGACGCCCGCGTTGCAGGCGCAGCACGCCGATGGGGCGAACTGCTTCAGCTGCCACATGCCGAAGGTCGAGGCAGACGACGCGCCGCACTCGTCGTTCACAGACCACCTGATCCGCGTCGTGGACGACGGCCGCCCAGTCGCCTCGGAGCCGCTGGCGCTCGGTGAGGCGGGCGTGCTCGCGCCCTACTACGAGCGCGACGCGGGCACCGAGTCCGGCGCGGTCTACGAGGGCATGGCGACGTCCATCTTCGGCACGCAGATCGGCGATCCGCAGACGATGGCCGAGGGCGCGGCGCTGCTCACGAACGCCCTCCGCGCGGTCGGCGATGGGGCAGAACGTGGGGAGGCGCAGTTCCTGCTCGGCGTGGTCGCGCACCAGCTCGGCAAGCTGGAGTTCGCCCTCCCCGCCTTCGAGGCGGCCGTGGATGCCGAGGCCACGCCGCAGCGCCTCGAAGCGCTCGCCCGTGCTCGCACTGACGCGGTGCTCGCCGAGGGCACCGGAGCGCCTGGCGAAATCGACGCGCTCTACGTGCAGGCGCTCGACCTCCAGCCTGCGCTCGCGACCGTGCGCACGAGCCGGGCCGCATTTCTCCACAGCCAGGGCCGCCGCACCGAGGCGCTAGACGAAGCCCGCGCCGCCCGCGCCGAGCGGCCGTCCTGGCACGCCGCTGCCCTAGTCGAAGGCATCGTCCACCTCGAACAGGGCAACGACGACGACGCGCGCTCCGCCTTCCGCGACGCTGTCCGCCTCGACCCGGCTAACGCGGCGCTCCTCGCCGACCTCGTAGTCCGCGCGCCCAACGGATCGCTGCGCCCCGGCTGGACCGACGCCACCGTGTTTGGGCTGCCGCTCGCGCGTAGCATCGCGCCCCGAGGTGGCCGCCTCGGCATCGCAGGCACCACGCCGGGCTCGACGCTCTCGGTCTTCACGACTGGCGGTGTGCCGCTGCGCACCGTGCGCGGCGACGGCCTCGGCGTGCCGACCTGGGACCTCCGCTCGGAGCGCGGCGCGGCGGTGCCACCGGGGTCCTACCTCGTCCACGTGCGCACGCCCGGCCAGCCCGTGCGCGTCGTGCGCGTGACGCTCGCGGCAGAAGCGTAGGCCTATTCCTCTTGGCCGCCATCGTCAGGAACCGGCGGGCCTTCGAAGATGGGGCCGTCGAAGAGGCGGTCGGGGACCTGGAAGCAGCGCGTGAGGCGCAAGAGTTCCTCCACCTCGTCATCGCTGCGATCGAGGCGGCGGCCGCTGAACGTGAGGCAGAGCTCGCTGCCGCCCTCGTCCTCCACCGTGATGATGCCAAACTGCCCGTCGAAGGTGTTGGTCATCGAGAAGAGGGGCGGTGCAAAGGGGCCGTGCGTGTACGGCCCGCCCTTGACCGAGCCGCGCCGGTCGAGCGGGGCCGCCTGCAAGACGGGGATGCCGCCGGGGCTGTGCGTCCCGTCGTCGGCGGCGAGCATGTGGGCGTCGCCCGAGAGGATGACCATGCGGCCTGTGATGTCGATCTCCTCGAAGAAGGCCACCAACTCCGCGCGCTCGGCGGCATAGCCGCTCCAGTTGTCGCCATCCTCGTCGAGGTCGGCGATCCACGGCACGCCGCTGACCCAGATGACGAGCGGCTCGGTGGCGTCGCGGAGCGTCTGCTTGAACCAGGCCTTCTGCTGCGCGCCCAGCATCGAGCGCTCCGGGAGCGGGACGTCGTGCGGGTCGCGCTCGGAGCGGAGGTCGGTGACCACGAAGCGTACGCGGCCGCGTACGAACGTCTGGTAGATCGCGCGGTCTTCGGGCGCAGCGTCTGGGTCGGCGAGCGGGTAGTGCGGGACGAAGCGCTGGTAGGCGATGCGTGAGGCGGACCGGCTCGGCGAGGTCGCGTCGGAGTCGTTGGGGCCGAAGTCGTGGTCGTCCCAGGTGTAGGCGATAGGCGTGCTCTGGTAGAGGAGCGACTGCGTCGGCGAGGTCAGGATGTCGTCGTAGGCCTCGCCGAACACGGCCACGTCGTTCTCCTCGATGTCCTCGTAGTGCGCGTCGCCGAGGTGGAAGAAGAAGTCGGGGTTGAGCGTGCGGATCGAGTCGTAGACGCTGCTGCGCGACCCTGTCGCGGCACACGCCCCGGCCGCGAACGTGAACGAGTGCGGCCCGCGCGGTGGCGTGCGCAGCCGCCCGAAGGCCGTATCGCGGAGGCTCGGCGTCTCGACCGCGTAGAAGTATCTCATCCCCGGCACGAGGCCTCGCACGGGTAGCCGTACCGTCGCGTCGTTGCTCAGCGTGCCGCGTGGCGCCGGCACCCACGCTGAGGCGACGGCCAGCTCGAAGCGGGGCGTGCGGCTGAATACGACGCGCACCGAGTCCTGCGGCTGCCGCAGCTGCGCCACCACCGTCGCCGACGTCGGCGTCACCGCGCCCGACCACATCCAGCGCACGAGCGGCCCCTCGTAGGCCGTCGGGCGGACCGTGCGGGTGCAGCCAATCCCCATGAGGACGAGCAGCACCGCGCCAAGCAACGTGTGAACGTATGCAGGTCTGAACGCAAGGAGGTGATTTCGCTCGGGGGCCTGCCGCTCTTTCATGGTCACGCGTTCAGGCGTCCTCACGTCCGTGCGGGCCTAGAGTTCACCCGTCGTCAGTTCAGTAACGAGGCGGTCGTGCTGGTAGACCGACCGCAGCGACTCCAGGATGCCGCGCGCGTCCACGGACACGTTGCGTCCGATCTCGGCGAAGTAGAGGTAGTTGCGCGCCAGCCCTTCGATCGTCCGGTCGAAGTTGATGCCGACGAGTTCGAGGTCGCGGTTCACGACCGGCGAGCCCGAGTTGCCACCGATGGTGTCGGCCGTGGACGAGAAGTTGACCGGCGTGCCGAGCGCGAGCGCGTCGGGGACGGGGAGCCAGCGCTCCGGCAGCGCCCACATGCACGCTCCGGCTCCGGCCCCGGCGTCGTCCGATGGGTCGTCCTGGTCGCAGTAGGAGTTGTAGTGGTCGTAGAGGCCGAAGAACGTCGTGAAGGGGGCGGCGACGGTGCCATTGTACTCGTAGCCGCGCACGAGGCCGTCGGTGATGCGCGGCGAGAACGTCGCGTCGGGCGGGACGGCGGTGCCGTAGACAGCGAAGCGCTTCTGGCCGATGGCGCGGGCCACGGCCTGCTCGCGCTCCGTGAGTTCGCCGTTGGCCTGGTAGAAGCGGCGGAGTTCGCCGAGCACCTCGCCGCCGAGCCGGATGAGGACATCGGCGGTGGGGAGGCCGCCGTTGTCGAGCGCGGTCTGCGTGCTCGCGGCGTCGGTGAGCGCGGTGTTGCTGCGGAGCTTCGCGGCCACGGCCGCGTCGGACGCGCCGCGCAGCACCTCAGGCATGGGCAGGCCCGCCTTGGCATAGTAGCGCCGCAGCGTGGCAATGTCCGCCTCGAAGTAGAGCCGTTCGAGCGGGTCGGGCCGGTTCTCGACGGTGGCGAGCCGTTCCGCGTCGCCCTGCGCCCCGATGAGCGCGCGCAGCATCAAGCCTGACGAGAAGCGCTGGCTGCCGAAGCGCGAGAACGCCTGGAAGGCGTCGCCGAGCGCCCGGCGGTCCGACTGCACTGCCGCCATCTGGTCGATGAGGGCGCCTGCCCCTGCTTCGCGAAACTGCCGCTCGGAGTCGGCGCGGCGGGCCATCACCACCTCGTTGCGGAGCGCGTCCTGCTGGCCGAGCAGCGACTTCTGGAAGTTGAGCAGGCTGGAGAGCGTCACGCGCTGCGTGTCGTCGTTCGGGTTCTGCGCGAGGTAGGCCGCGAGCGCGTCGGTGCGGCTCGTCACCCACGCGAGGTCGGTCGGCACGGCGAGGTCGCGGCGGAACTGGAGTTGGGCGACGGTCGCCTGGCGCGAGGTCGAACCCGGGTTGCCGATCACGAAGACGAGGTCGCCCGCGCTCGCCCCGTCCTGGGCGAGGGGGAAGTAGTGCTCGACGGTGAGGAGCCCGCCGTCGGCGTCGGTGGCGCGGAGGAAGGCGAAGTCGAGGCTGTAGCGCGGGAAGGTGAAGTTGTCCGCGTCGCCGCCGAAGCTGCCGAGGGCGTACTCCGGCGCCATGACGAGTTGGAAGTGCTCGTAGCGCTGGAAGGTGTAGGCCGAGAAGCGTCCGCCCTCGTAGAGCGCGACCACCTCCACGCGGATGCCCGCGTCCTCGCCGCCGCGCGCGTCCGCAAGCTGCTCGGCGAGGGCGTCCGTGGCCGCCTCGATCTGCTCAGGCGTCACCGCCTCCGCGCCGTCGCCGAGTTCGGCCTCGATCTCCGCCGTCACGTCGGCGATGGCGATGAGTTGGTCGGCGTAGAAGCCGGGCACCGGGCGCTCCTCGTCCAGCGTCATCGCCACGAACCCGTCGTCCAGCAGCGACTCGCCCTCCTCGGCCACCTCCACAATCTGGCTGCGCACGCAGTGGTGGTTGGTCGCCACGAGGCCGTTCGGCGAGACGAACGCCGCCGAGCACCCCGAGATGCGCAGCGCGCCGAGGCGGGCCCGCTCGAACCAGTCCGCGTCGGGGCGGAAGTCGTAGGTCGAGTCGAGGTAGGCGATCGGCGGCTGCTCGAAGAGCCACATCTTGCCGTTGTCGAGCGGCCCGGCGCGGTGCGTGTCGGGGACATCAGCCGGCTGCGCTGAGAGCGACGGGGCGAACGCGAGCAGTGCCGCAAGGGCGACGAGGACGGCGGTATTCGGGCGGCGCATAAGGGCAGCGGGCGGGTGTGGACAAGGGCGCGTAAGATACGCGGCGCCCCGTTGCCCCGACTGGCCGGACCGGCAAGGCCTAGCGTGCGCGCGCACCCTGCCAGGCCGGGCTTGCCACACGCTCCGCCTCGATGGCGGGGCGGTCGGGTGCCAGGGTCAGTTCGGCGGGCAGCACATGGTCGAGGAAGGCCGCCACGACGCTGGCCTCCTCGGCGCGGGACGCGGTGTAGTAGGCGGCGCGGAAGGTCTTGGGCCACTGGCTCGGATAGAAGAGCAACCGCTGCTCCGCCTCCGTGGCGTCGAGCGCTTCGCGTGCCTGGCGCCCGAGGTAGCCGCAGTCGCGCTCGACGGAGAGGCGCAGCATCGTCGGCTCGTCGTAGACGCCGTCGAGCAGCAGCACGTGCCCGGCGAGGCAGCACCGGAAGCCTTCCGGAGCCGCGCCCTCGTCGAGGACCGCGCGGAGGTTGCGGCACCACGCCCACTGCGCGGTATCGAGCCGGTCGGGGCGGGCGAGGAGGTGCGCTTGAACGCGGCGTAGCAGAGCAGTACGCATGGCAGCGAGGCAGTGGAATGATGAGGGGCCGAAGGATCGGAAGAGACGGTCGGCAATGCAAGCCACACACGGGCATGCGGCGGCAGAGATCGGACAGCGCGTTGAAGAGCACACGAAGCCTTCTGGGTTCGGAACCGGCCTGGGCAAGCGCGTTTAACCCGGTGCCCCTATAGCTCAGTTGGTTAGAGCACCTGACTCTTAATCAGGGTGTCCAAGGTTCGAGTCCTTGTGGGGGCACACCGCCAAGCGCGGGCGACACGTTGCTGTGTCGCCCGCGTTTTTTTTTGCGTCGAGGTGGCCGTCACGCCGCCCTCCCCTCAGCGCGTCTGCAGCGTCACGACTAGGCCGTCGCTCTCGACGATCACCTGTACATCGGCGAGGCGCTCGATTACGGTCTCGGCCGCCATCAACCACTCGGGATGTCCCGCCGAGGCGATGCCGACGGCAACCGCCCCCGCCGCCTGCGCCGACGCGATCCCGGCCGGCGCATCTTCGAAGACGAGGCAGTCGGCGGGAGCAAAGCCAAGGGCGTCGATGGCCTGGCGGTACGGATCCGGCGCGGGCTTGCCGTGCTGCACATCATCGGCGGTGACGAGAACCGGCGGAATGGGCAAACCGGTGTGCCGAAGCCGGTTCGTGGCTGTGCGCCGCCGCCCGCTCGTCGCGATGGCCCAGCGTGCCTGCGGAATCGCCGTCAAGAGCCGCGCGGCCCCGTCGAAGGCACGCAGGCCGTCTGTGTCGTCGGCCTCGTCGCGTTCCTTAGCCTGGGCCTCCACCTCCGCGTCGAGGTGTGGGGCGAATTGCCGGATCGTCTCGACCGTCGGTCGCCCGTGATGCGCTGCGAGGATCGGCTCGACAGGCACGCCACGCGCCTCGGCCCAGCGCCGCCAATGCCGCTCGGCGATGGGGGTGGAGTCGCAGAGCACCCCGTCGAGGTCGAAAACGATGGCCTGACAGCGAAGGGTCATGGTGGGCGCGGTTGCCTATTCGACGGGCGTCGAGTCTACGACCTGCCCCTGTCGAACGCTCCCGCAGACCCAACAAGGCCCTGCGTCACACCGCTCAGCCCCCGTCGGTCCGGCAGATCAGGAAGTCGTTGTGGTTGCTGAGGTGCGACGACAATGCCCGGGGACCGATGCAGATGTCTCGGTAGGGATTGTTCTGCCGGTTGGTGAAGTGTCGGATGTAGACCGTCTTACGACCCTCCGTGCACGGGCACGACGCCGTGGGGATGGTCGAAGGCGCGGGCGTCGTGCCCGGCTCCGACGGCTCTGGCGACTCCGGCGGGTCCGACGGCTCAGGCGGATCCGACGGCGTGGTGGGCGTTGCAGCCGGTGACGTGCTTGGCGGAAGCGGGCCGCCCGCTGGCGTGCCGGGCGCCGACGGTAAGCTCGGGAGTGAAGGCGAACCTGGCCCGGACGGACCGCTGGGCGCCGGCGTGCTGGGCGGGGGCGCGGGGGCAGCCGTGGGCACGGGCGTCATCCGCACCTCGATGACCTGGTCACTGAAGTCCGGTCGGCTGCCATAGTCCCGGAGTGTGCGATAGCCCCAGGAATCCACGGTAGGCCACCCGTTTCCGTCGTAGCCGAACGCCTTCAGGGCCTGGAAGCTGTTCGCGGGGTTGGTCGAGGTGGCGTTGTCCCAACTGGTCTTGTGCTGGTCTTCCCAGCCGATGCGCCAGCGCTGGTTGTCGTCCGGATGCTGCTCGATGAGCGACCACACCGTTTCCTCCATGTCGAGGAGGTTGCCTACCGTCCCAGCCAAAGCATAGTGGACGTGATCATAGTCGTGGATGTTGAACGGCTGTGGTGTGAAGCTGGACCAGTTCTGGCCAGTCGAGCAGTTCTTGTCCACGGCCAGCATGAAGTTCATCTGCGTGCCAGCATCGAGCGTGTCCGAGAACGTAAGCGAGGCACCGTTGCGGTTCTTCCCGGCGGGGAAGACCATCTGCGGATCGCCCAGGCTGTTGCCATCGGGGTCGAACTTCTCGAGGTAGATCGCGGAGCAGTAGCCCGCCATCGAGTCGAGGAAGGTGACGTCGAGGACGGAGCGCTGCTTGACGTGGAGCGGCTGCGTGGGCAACGTGTACTCGTAGACATCGTCCATCACATGGCAGGCGCCGTCGTAGTAATCGCAGGGGTAGGTGGTGCTGTAGGCGCTAGCGCTGTTGGTCCGCGTGAAGCCCTCTCCGTAGTAGCCCGTGGAGACGACCTCGACGGAGTGCCCGCTCGTGTAGCGCGCGTACGCCCGATAGGTGCCCCCCTGGTAGCTCCCCGAGATGTACCCCTGGCTGCCATTGACGGCCTCGACGCCCGCCTGGAGATCGTCTCCGTGGCTACGGAGCACCCCCATGGCAATGTTGAACCCCGTGCGGGCGATCTCGCGGGCGAGGGTCCCCTCCTCATGGTCCACCTGCTTCACGGCAGTCTGGTAGGAGGTCTCTGCCGAGCTGGCGAAGCCTTGGGCTAGGAAAATGCCCATGGCGGTGACGAGAATGATAGAAAGGCGTCCCATGTTGGGGGTTGTCTATAGGAGAGGGGCGGGGCTGCTCGCCGTCGCTAAATCGTGGTGGTTTTGTACTGCTCCCAGAAGGGTCGCACCTTGAGGGTGGTCGTCCAGAAGAGCTCGCTCAGGTAGGCCTGCTCAGGGTCGAGCTCGGGGATCATGGCGAACTGGAGCCGGATGAAGTCCGCCTCGTCGCGCTCAGAAGAGGCGGCGACGGTGCCGTCGTTCATGAGCAGTTGCACAGTGAACGAGGAGAGCGTTCGGACGGTGAGGCCGTCCCCCACCCAGTCGCGCGCCGACGGGAAGGACACGGTCCCCCCCACGACTGGCATGGCGGCGGTGTACCGCCGGGCCTCATAGAGCGGCTGGTAGCGCTGCTGGCCGAAGGCGTCGGGCTCCAGTTCCAGGGAATCGACCTGGGTGAGTTCGTAGCGGGTGTAGTAGCGCGTGGTCGCCGTCGAGGTCAGCGTCGAGTCGCTCCAGAACACCCACTCGGAGGTTTGGCCTTCGGCGTTGTAGGACGGGTACTCGAAGCGGTAGTTGTCCTGGCCGAGGTTTTTCCCCAGCGTGACTACGTCGCGTTCGAGCCAGTCGGCGAGCGACAGGGCCTTCGTCTTGACCACGTAGGCACTGACCTGCTCAACGCGGCCCTGCGTCATGCGGACTTGCGAGGCGGTCAGCGACAGAGCCACCATCGACCCGATGATGACCGTCGAGAGGTGATCGAGGATGAGTTGCATGGGAGGGTTCGTCTAGGTGGAAATGCCTCGCCTGGGCGAGGCTAGAGCGCTGGGTGTGCGTCGCTCGGTGGACTAGCTGGCGTAGCCGTTCATGCAGGCCGTGACGTCCTGCACCCCGTCGACCGGGCCGCAGTAGTTCTCGTGGTCGCGGTCGGCTTTGATCGGGTCGTAGGCGATGACGCGCTCGAGCTGGACCAGCGTGCCATAGCCCTGCATGCGGGGCGCGGTGATCTTGAGGATGACCCGCTTGTGGCTGGTCAGGACATTCACTGGGGTCTCTGGCGCATCCTGGCGAACGTAGAACACGTCGACATCCACGAGGAAGTCGAGGGTGCCGCCGTTGGAGAGGACGACCGACACCTGCTCGTTGCGGAGCCCCGCGAGGTCGTCCACGTCATCGCAGGCGAGACTGTGCGTAAGGAGGTCGCACCGAGCCGTGTAGCCTTCGTAGCGACGCGAGAACCCTGTGTGGCTGCCTCGGCCAGCGAGGATGCGCTCCAGCACGGTGGGGTTGCTGTTGACCTCGCGGTCCGACGCCTCGGCGAGTTCGCCGAAGCCGTTTTGCCTCGTGAAGGCGGAGCTGTCAGGAATGTGGTTGCCCCCGCTCCCGTCCCGGCCCTCGATCGCGAGCGGCGTGGACGCCTCGTCGAAGGACCGCGCCGCGATGATCTCCATGATATGGGTGGCCAGCCCGGAGCCAGCGAGGCGGTACTCTTCCACGACGCGGTCCTGGTAGGTCCCCATCTGGTGCTGCTGGTTGTTGAGCGTGAGCAACCCCGCGAGCGCGAGCGCGAGCAGTCCGAGAAGCGTCTGTGGCATTGCAGTCCAATCGTGGAAACAGGGGGCGTTGTGGCTCTCCTCTGTTGCCAACCACATTCCGACATGTCTCACATCGATATCACTGGTGAGACCCAGAAGGAAAACGTGACATCTGCGAGAACTATGTTAACCTAACGCTCGTGCAAACAAACAACCTACTGTCCACACGTGCCTCGAAGCGTCCTTTTCTAAATCGCCAAGTCTCATTGACTGTCGCCTTTTTCTCCGTTCTTGTGTCCATCCAGCTCTGGCGTACGGCAGGTGCCTCCCTATCTCTGCCGTCCCGACGTGCCCTAGCGTGACGGCTTTTAAAACGGCACAAGACTTAACTAGTAACGTCCCCCCTTCGGCATGCTCTACGCCCCCTGTGGCCACGACACCGCTCTGAATCTGCTAGCCGGAGCCTTCGTGCTGACAAGGAGTTACGCCGGTATGAGGGACACGCTGGCCCCACCGCCGTCGGTTGCTCGATGGCCGCCTGTTCGACGGTCAGCTGTTTGACCGGCAGCAAGCTACTGGGCAGGCAGCAAGCTGCCCGCCTCGCCCTCCGAACGGACGCCGCCACTACCCCTCGCTTGCCTTCGAAAACTGCTGGTCGAAGATGATGTCCGACGGTGGGAAGTCCATGCGCTTGACGAACGCAGCCGCCTCGGCGGCGCCGTGCTCGCGGTCCATCTTCATGTCCTCCCACTCGACCGAGAGCGGGCCGTCGTAGCCCACGTCGTTGAGCGCGCGGATGATGTCCTCGAAGTTGATGCGCCCGCGTCCGAGGCTGCGGAAGTCCCACGAGCGGCGCGGGTCGCCAAACTCGGTGTGGCCGCCGAGCGTGCCCGCCTCGGTGCGCACGTCGCTCCACCAGACGTCCTTCATGTGGACGTGGAAGATGCGGTCGCCGTGGTCGCGGATGAAGCGGACGTAGTCGGCGTTCTGGTAGCCGAAGTGGCTCGGGTCGAAGTTGATACCGAAGGCCGGATGATTGCCCAGCGCCGCGAGCGCCCGCTCCCAGCTCGGGCCGTCGAAGGCGATCTCGCTCGGATGTACCTCCAGCGCGAAGCGGACGCCGAGTTCCTGGAAGCGGTCGAGGATGGGCGTCCACCGCTCGGCGACCTCCTGGAAGCCCGCCTCGATGTCTTCGGGAAGGTTGGGCGGCCACGAGTAAAAGAGGTGCCAGATCGGCGAGCCGGTGAAGCCCGTCACGACCTCTAGCCCGAGGGCCTTCGCAGCCTCAGCGGTCTTGACGACCTCGGCGGCCGCGCGCTGCCGGACGCCCTCAGGGTCGCCGTCGCCCCAGACGTGAGGCGGGACGATGGCCTGGTGCCGCCCGTCGATGATCTTGTCCGCGACGGCCTGGCCGACGAGGTGGCACGAGATAGCGAAGAGGCTCAGGCCGTGCTCCTCACGGAGCGCCGTGTGCTCGCTGAGGTAGGCGTCCGACTCCAGCACTTGGTGGATGTCGCAGTGGTCGCCCCAGGTGGCCAGTTCGAGGCCGTCGTAGCCCCACGAGGCCGCCTTGGGCGCGAGTTCGGCGAGGGGCATGTCGGCCCACTGGCCGGTGAAGAGCGTGACAGGGCGCGGCATGAGAAGGGGGAGGTGTGAAGTGAGAGGGTCGAAGTGGAGGTCGAGCGCGGCCTTGTGCTGGGGCAGTCCCCCTGTTCTCGTCGCTGCGCTTCTCGAACTGTCCCCCCTCGCGATCGAGGGGGACAGCTTGACGGCCGTTCAGGCGCGTCAGGCAGGGGGTGTGCTTCGTCTAGCACATAGCGCACTCACGCGCCGGGCGGGTCGTAGGTCGCGTCGACCCAGCCTTCGGCGCGGCCACTCGCCAGCGCCGTCTCGATGAAGTGGACGCCGCGCGCACCGTCCTGGACGGTCGTGATGTCGAGGTCGAGCGGGTCCGGGTTGGTGCCGTCGCGGCGGGCCAGCATGAGGCGGCACGCGTTGGCGTAGATGTTGCCAAACGCCTCGAAGAAAGCCTCGGGGTGCCCGGGCGGGAGACGGGTGGCGTGCTGTGCGGCGGGCCCGAGGTCGCCGCCGCTCTGGCGGTAGACGCGCTCGTCGCCGCCGACGGTGCGAAAGAGGAGGCGCGTCGGGGTTTCCTGGTGCCACTCGATGGAGGCCTCGGAGCCGTAGATGCGCAGCGTAAGCCGGTTCTCCTCGCCGACGGCGATCTGCGTGGCGTGGAGGAGGCCTTTGGCCCCGCCCTCGAAACGTAGGAGGAGGGTTGCGTCGTCGTCCACGCGGCGGCCCTCCACGAACGAGGTCACGTCGGCGCAGAGCGCTTCGATCTCCAAGCCGGTGACGTAGCGCGCGAGATGCTCGGCGTGCGAGCCGATGTCGCCGAGGGCCCCCGCGCCCGCGAGCGCTGGGTTCGTGCGCCACGACGCCTGCTTGCTGCCACCCTCGTCGCCCTGCTCCAGCGGCGTGGCGAGCCAGCCCTGCGCATACTCTGCGACGACCTTGCGGACGGTCCCGAGCGTGCCGTCCGCCACGAGCGCGCGGGCGTGCTTCACGAGTGGGTAGCCCGCGTAGTTGTGCGTGAGCGCGAAGATGACATCGTGCTCCGCGACGAGGCGGCACAGGTCCTCGGCGTCTTCGAGCGTCGTCGTCATCGGCTTGTCGCAGACGACGTGGAAGCCGCGCTCGATGAACGCCTTCGCGACGGGGTGGTGGAGGTGGTTGGGCGTGACCACGCTCACGAAGTCGATGCGCTCGTTCGCGGGCAGGGCAGCCTCGCGCTCGGCCATCTCAGCGTAGGAGCCATAAACGCGATCCGGGTCGAGGCCGAGCGTGCCACCAAAGTCCTTCGACTTCTCGGCGTTCGAGGAAAACGCCCCGGCGGTGAGCACTGCGAGACCGTCCAGCTGGGCGGCGCGGCGGTGGACCTCGCCGATGAAGGCACCAGGGCCACCCCCGACCATGCCATAACGAAGCGGCTTAAACATCAAGAAGGGAGAGGGTTGAAGTGAGAAGGTGGACGTGGGGGGGTGAGATCGGAGGCTGCAAAGACCTGAGACTTTTGACCCAGGGCCTGCGACCTTAGCCGCGCAAGCGCTCGACGTGAGCGATGCTCGTCTCGATGCTGGCGAGCGCGTCCGTCGGGTTGTCGTGCTCCACGAAGGCATAGCGCAGCCCCGCCTGCTCGGCCTGCGCGAAGATGGCCGCGAAGTCGATGATGCCCTCGCCGACCGGCTGCATCGCGCCGTCGGCGGAGCGGTCCTTGACATGGAAGAGCGGGAAGCGACCCGGGTAGCGCGCGAAGTAGTCGAGCGGGTCGTAGCCAGCGTGAACGACCCAGTAGAGGTCCATCTCCAGGTCGACGACCGCGGGGTCGGTGCCTTCCACGAGGCCGTCGTAGCCTGGCGTGTCGCCGCCGAAGGTGTCGAACTCGAACGCGTGGTTGTGGTAGCCGAGGCGGACGCCTGCCTGCGCTGCGCGCGCGCCATAGCCGTTGAGCTCCTCGCCGAGCGCGCGCCAGCCGTCGACGCTCGTGGGGCGGTCCGGCGGGTCGAGCCACGGCACGATGACGTACTCGAAGCCGACGAGCTGCGCCATCTCCAGGATGGTGTCGAGGCCGCCGTCCTGGCGCAGCCGCTGGATGGCCACGTGCGTGGAGGGCGTCGTCAGGCCGATGTCGTCGAGGACAGCGCGGACGACGCTGGGCTCGCGGTCGTAGAAGCCGCCGTAGCCGCCGTGGTCGGTCGCGTAGTCGGCGAACTCCACCTGCTCGTAGCCAAGGTCTCGAATCGCTTCGAGCACGCCCACGAAGTCGCCCTCGAAGACGCTGCGGACGGTGTAGAGCTGCACGCCGATCTGGGCGGGCACGTCGGGGGGAATGCCGAGGCGTGCTCGGGCGGCGGCGGCAGGCCCGAGGAGCGCGAGGCCGCCGAGCGCAGCGGCCGACGACGAGAGGAAGGAGCGACGGTCCATGACGGGAAGCGGTGACGAGGAAGAGACGACGCAGGGACGGCCATGCGAAAGCGGTTCCACAACGTACGAAAGCCCGGGGATCTTCCTGGCGCTCCGTTGCGGCTACGCGCTGACGTTCACACCTAGACGGCGCGCCTAGGCCTCGGCGGCGTCGGCGCGCAGCACGACGTAGCCATAGCCCGGCAAGGCGAGCGTCCCAGCCTCCATCGTGGCCTCGCCGAAGACGACCTCAGCGCCGGCGGGCGGGGCGTCGAGCGCTACCGTGACGGCCTCGGCGCGCGTGTTCACGGCGACAAGCATCGTCGCGCCGTCGTGCGTCATGGTGTAGGCGATCACCGTCTCTGGCTGGTCGTGCGCGACCGTCCCGACGGTGCCGTGCGTGAAGGCGTCGCTCGACGCGCGGAACGCGAGCAGGTCGGTGTAGAACTGCCGCATGGCACCGGCTCCGTCCTCGTTCCGGCTGACGGACGTCTTCTCGAAGAGTGGGATGCGCTGCGGGTCGGCGTACTCCTGGCCGTTGTAGACAAGCGGGAAGCCCGGCATCAGCAGCATCGCCGTGGCCGCAGCGCGGGCGCCCTCGCCACCGCCGAAGAGTTCGAGCGGGGTAGCGTCCCAGGCGGTCTCGTCGTGGTTGGAGGTGAAGTTCATCCGCAGCGCGCCCTCGGGGTAGGTCGCCTCCTCTTCTGCGACGAGGTCCACGAGGCTCTGCGCGGTGGCGTCGCCGTTCCAGACTTCCTTGACGCGGGCGTAGCGCGGCCAGCCGTAGCTCGCATCGAACCCGGCAGCGTGGACCTCGCCTGTGCTCCACTCGGCGAGCATGAACACCGGCTTGATCGCGCGCAGCGAGTCGATGGCGGCGACCCAGAAGTCGTTCGGGACCATCCCGGCCACGTCGCAGCGGTAGCCGTCGATGTCGAACTCGCGCACCCAGTAGGTGAGCGCGTCGATCATGGCGGCGCGGGTGGCGGGGTTGTCGTAGTTGAGGTCGGCGGTGTCGGTCCAGTCGGTGAGGTTGCCCGCGTTGTCGCGCGGGACGATGATCTCGCCGTTCTCGTTCTGGGTGTAGTAGTCCGGGTTCGTCTCGATCCAGGCGTTGTCCCAGCCGGTGTGGTTGGCCACCCAGTCGATGATGAGCTTCATGTCGCGAGCGTGCGCACCGTCGACGAGCGCGCGGAACTCATCTTCGGTGCCGAGGAGCGGATTGACGGCCTTGTAGTCCTGGATGGCGTAGGGCGAGCCGAGCGTGCCCTTGCGGTTGGCCTCGCTGATCGGGTGGATGGGCATGAGCCAGAGCGTGTTCACGCCGAGCGCCTGCAGTGAGTCGAGGCGCGCCGTGACGGCGGTGAAGGTGCCCTCCTCAGAGAAGTTGCGGACGAAGACCTCGTAGAGCACCGTCTCCTCGTGCGAGAACGTAGCGGCTTCCACGGGGACGGTGTCCTCGCTGTCGGAGGCCGAGTCGTCAGCCGGCTGGCAGCCGGGCAGCATGAGGAGGAGGGCGAGGAGCGAGAGAAGAAGGCGCATGGGTTCGAGGCAGCAGTCGTAGGATTCGAGTCGGCAGAACACCCCCTGCTTCTCTCCCTCGCCTGCCGCAAGCGTCAGGCCGGATCGAAAAGCTGTCCCCCTCGTGCACCAGGGGGACAGATCGAGCAACGCGAGATCAGGGGGGGCATCGGGCTTTTCAGAAAATACCACGCGTCCGCTCCTGCTCCGCCATCGGCGCGGGCTTCGTATCGTGGGGCACCCCGCCCAATGACCTGCTGCCTCCGATGCGTCGCCTTCTCGCCTCCTCGTCCTCCATCACGGTCTGCCTCGTCCTGTGCGCCGGGCTCGCGCTGAGTGCCTGCACCCACACGCGCCCGCAACTCGACCCGCAGCCCGGCGCGCAGCCGGACGCCCCTGCTCCGACGGCCCCGCACACGCACCGGGTCGTGCTGATCGGCAACACGGGCGCGACGGCCGAGACGGACGCGGTCCTGGATCAACTCGGCGACGAACTCGCGGCGCTTTCGGCGGACGCCCAGGAGGCCACCACGGTCGTCTACCTCGGCGACGTGATGCCGGGCGGACTGCCGGACTCGTCGTCCACGGAACGCGCGCAGGCGGAGGCGCACCTGCGACGGCAGCTAGCTCCGCTCGCAGGCTTCCGGGGGCGCGTGGTGGTCCTCGCCGGTGACCGCGACTGGACGGGCGGCCTCTCGGCGCTGCGCCGCACCGAGGCGTTCGTGGAGCAGCACCTGCACGAGATCCTGGAGGACGAGGCCGACGACCCCGACGTGGACAACACGTTCCGACCCGACGGCGGCTACCCCGGCCCCGACGACATCAAGCTCGCCGATGGCCTCCGCCTCTTCCCGCTCAACACCGGCTGGTGGCTCACCAACGAAGAGCGGCCCCTCGGCGACACGGGCGACTATGACCTCGTGGAGCCGGTCGACATGCTCGCCGAGCTCGAAGACCGCCTCGAAGACCGCGACGACGACGACATCCTGGTCGTCGGCCACCACCCACTGCGCTCGAACGGGCGCTACGGCGGGGCCTACCCGCTCGCCGACCACGTCTTCCCGCTGCGCAACGCCGTCGGGCCACTCGGTTACCTCCTCCCGCTTCCCATCGTAGGCTCAGCCTATCCGCTCTACCACGCCTACATCGGCACCGACCAAGACCTCGCGGAAGCCCGCTATGCCGCGCTCAACGATGCCCTCGAACGCCTCTACCGCGGGCACGAGAACGTGCTCGTCGCGGGGGCGCACGACTTCAGCCTCCAGCACTTCCCGCTGAGCGCGGGCGAGTTCAACCGCCACGCCCTCGTGAGCGGCGCGGCGGTGCGCGGCGAGCGCGTTGCGGGCGGGGGCGGCTCCGCATTCACGACTGCCCAGCCTGGCTACCTAGTGCTCGACTTCTACGAGGACCGCGCCGTGTGGCTGCGCGCCCAGGGCGCCGCCGCCGAGCCGCTCGCGCGCTACCAGATCCGCGTCGCCGACATCGACTACGTGCCCGGCGGCGAGGACGAGCCGGAGGTACCTCTCGACGTGATGCCCGACGACGCCGAGCCGGAGCCCGGCACCACGGTGCGCGTCGCCATCAATGCCGACTACGACAACCTCGGCGGCCTCGGACGCGCCTTCGCGGGCGCCCACTGGCGCGACGCCTGGGCGACCACTGTCACGCTGCCCGTCCTCGACCTCGGCACGGCGGGCCGCGACGGGACGGCCGTGGCCCCCGTGAAACGCAGCGGAAGCGGCCAGACGTTCGGCCTCCGGCTCGTGGAGGTGCAAGACGACGACCGCACCTACGCGCTCCGCTCCATCGACAAGGAGGCAGCCCGGCGGTGGCCTGTCGAGCTGCGCGGCGGCTTCGCGGAGGCAGCCATCCAAGACCAGACCTCGTCGTTCCACCCGTTCGCGGCGTTGCTCGTGCCGCCGCTTGCCAAGGCCGTCGGCATCTACCACACCGAGCCGCGCCTCGTCTACATCCCCGACGACCCGCGCCTCGGCCGCTTCCGGTCGTACATGGCCAACCGGCCCGCGCTCCTCGAAGTGCGCCCGGACGAGGACATGAGCGACGTCGCCACGATGGGCTTCGCCGAGGAGGTCACTTCCACGCCGAACATGTGGGAGGAAGTCATGGGCGACGTGGACCACGTGGTCGACCAGCAGATGTTCGTCCGCGCGCGGCTGCTCGACCTGTGGCTCGGCGACCACGACCGCCACGACGACCAGTGGCGCTGGGCCGAGCGCGAGCCGTTCGAACTCGACTCCACGCTCACCGGCGACGCCCGCACCGAGGGCAAGGTCTACCAACCGATCCCCCGTGACCGCGACTACGTCTTCATGCGCATGGACGGCATCGGGCCGTGGTTCACCAAGCAGTTCTTCGCGCGGCAGTACCAGGGCTTCGGCTATGGCTACGGCTACGTCCGTGGCAGCCTCCGCAACGGCCTCGGCCTGATCCGGCGCTACACCAACCACCTCACCCGCGAGGACTGGCTCGCCGCCGCCCGCGAAATGCAGGCCGCTGTCCCGGACTCGCTCATCGAGGCCGCCATCGTGGCGTCGTGGCCGCCGGAGATCGTGGCGCTGCACGGCGAGGAGATCGGCAGCCGCCTCCGGGCCCGCCGCGACCTGCTGACCGAGGTCGCCGCCGACGTGTATGCCGACATGGCCGCCGTCGTGGACGTGGTCGGCTCGGACAAGCACGAGCGCTTCGAGGTCACGCGCCAGGAGAACGGTGATGTGGAGGTCGCGGTCTTCAAGACGAAAAAGGACGGCGAGGTCGTCGAGGAGATCTACCGCCGCACGTTCTTCGACCGTGAGACGACCGAACTGCGGCTCTACGGCCTCGGCGGGCAGGACCGCTTCGTCCTCTCCGGCGACGGCGGCTCGATGAAGGTGCGCCTCATCGGCGGCCCTGGCGAGGATCACGTCGACAACGGCTCCACGGCCGGCGGCTGGGGCGCCCGCACGCTCGTCTACGACAGCATCGAGGGCACCACCGTCGAGCGCGGACGCGACACCGGGCTGCGGCTCTCCGCCGACCCGCGCGTGCTCGACTACGACCAGAGCCGCTACACCTTCAACAGCAGCATGCCGCTCCTGGAGTTCCGCGCCAACGAGGAGGATGGCCTCTTCGTGGGCGGCGGCGTGACGCACACGCGCTACGGCTTCAGGCGGGCACCCTTCGCCAGCCAGCACCGGCTCTCGGCCTCCGTGGCCGCGGCCACCGGCGCGTTCTTCGCGAGCTACCGCGGCCACTTCACCGACACATTTGGCGCGCTCGACCTCATGCTCGACGCCGAGGCTGCCACGCCCAACAACGTCCGCACGTTCTTCGGACTCGGCAACGAGACCGCCAACACGGACCAGCAGCGCGAGTTCTACCAGGCACAGCTCACCGAGGCCGACGTGGAGGCGCGGCTCCTGTGGCGCCTCGCCTCGCGGGCGTCGCTCTCGCTCGGGCCCCGCGTTGCCTTCGTCGATGTGCGCGAGGACGACGACCGCTTCGTCACCCAAGCTGGAATCGCGCCGTCTACGTTCGAGGCACAGTGGTTCGGCGGCCTCGCCGCCCGCGCCGACCTTGACGCACGCGACAACATCGCCAACCCGCAGCGCGGCTTCCGGTGGACGCTCGACGGCACGTGGAACCGCGGCCTCAACGGCGACACGGAGAGCTACGCCCAGCTCGAATCGGCGCTGGCGCTCTACCTCCCCCTCGCGCCGCAGCGGGTGGTGCTGGCCCTGCGGGTCGGCGGCGCGCACAACATCGGCGATTTCCCGTTCTTCGCCGCCAACACGCTCGGCAGCCGCGAGACGCTGCGCGGCTACCGCCGGACGCGCTTCGCCGGACGCACCTCGTTCTACCAGAACGCCGAGCTGCGCGCCCGTGTCTTCCGCATCCAGACCTACCTGACGGCCATCGACCTCGGCGTGCTCGGCTTCGTGGACAACGGCCGCGTCTGGACCGAGGCCGACGACACCCAGACCGACCCGGATGGGAATCGCATCTCGCAGTCGTTCTTTGAGGGCTACCACCAAGGCTACGGCGGCGGCCTCTGGGCGAGCTTCTACGACCAGTTCGTGGTCTCCGGCTCCGTCGGCGCCTCGGAGGAGGAAACCCTCGTCGAAGTTGGCGTCGGGTTTAAGTTTTAGGATGTTTGATTTGTGATTTACGATTGGCCTTCCAAATCCTAAATCACAAATCAGCAATGCTTCTCGACACCCTCGGCGATCACCTGCGGACGCGGCGACTGGGGCACGTCGCGCAGGGGTTCGCGACGCTCGGCTCGACGATGGACGAGGCAGCGGCGTGGGCGGCAGAGGGCGCCCCGCACGGCGCACTCGTGACCGCCGAAGCGCAGACGGCTGGGCGCGGACGGCACGGGCGCGGGTGGCACGGCACGCCGGGGGCGAACCTCCACCTCACGCTCGTGCTGCGGCCAACGCTCCCCCGGCGACGGTGGGGCCTGATCGCCATCGCGGCGGGCCTAGGCGTGCTCGACGGCGTTGCCGCGCATCTCCCGGAAACCTCAGGCCGCCTCGCGCTGAAGTGGCCCAACGACGTGCTCCTCGACGGTCTGAAGCTCGCTGGGGTGCTCGTTGAGGCACGGGGCACCGCTGCGCTCCTCGGCATCGGCGTCAACGTCAACGAAGCGGCGTTTCCTGACGCACTCGCCGCGCGCGCGACCTCGCTGCGCCTCGCTGGCGGTGCCAATGGCGGCGAGATCGACCGGAGCGCGCTCCTCGCCACGCTCCTACAGCACCTCGAAGCCCGCCTCGACGCACTCGATACCCACAGCGACGCGGTACTGGCCGCCGCCGAGCATCGGCTCACCGGACGCGGCCAAGCGGCAACCGTCCGCGCGCCCGACGGCACGACGCTGCACGCGGGGCACCTTCTCGGTCTCGCCCCCGACGGCGGCCTCCGGCTCGACACAGGCACGGACGAGGTCGTGGTGCATGCGGGCGAGGTTACGTTGGCGGGCAACGACTGAGCAGAGCTGCTGGAGCGAACTTTACCTGGATTCGCCGCTGCGCACGGAGCCCACCCTCGCCGTGCCCTATCGTGGCAGGTTTGCTCACCGCCTCACCGCCTCACCGCCTCACCGCCTCACC
>JBCBEX010000018.1:0-57359 GCA_038528235.1 Bacteroidota bacterium | reverse complement strand
CGGCGTCAGCGCCCTCCCCGACCTTGCCACCTACACCCCAGGCGCTGGTCCCGACACGCTCTCGCACGACCCTGAAGGCCCCCGTCTAGAGGTTCCGGGCACCTTCGGGGGAGGTGCCTACGACCGACACGTCGTCGTGGGCCCACGCGGCGAGGATCTCACACCTGAGGCAGACGGCCGGACGCCCGAGCCACTCCTAACCCTGCTGCCGCCCCCCGACCCCAACGGCCGCCCTGGTATCGTAGGTGGCGGCTTGGAACGCAGCGCCACTGACCCCAATGGGGCCGTTTACTACGCCTGGGGGTCCTTTGACGACGACGGTATCGCCATGCTGCGCCCGCACCCGGTGCCGCCCGGCTGGCTCACCGTCGAGCGCTGGCAGGGCACGCTCAGCGCAGCAGGCACGCCGGGCGACGCCACCGAGATCGCGCTGTGGTTCCGCCCGGGCCGCCGCGCTGTGGGCACCTACCGCGCCGCGCTCCAGGTCTTCGACGCGGCCACGGAGGCCGTGGTGGAGGTGCCGCTGGTGCTGACGGTCACGCGCAGCACCGATGCGGAGGACGACGCGCCTGCACCCACCGAGGCGATGCTGTCGGTGTATCCGAACCCGACGAGCAGGACGGCCACGATTGCGCTAAGCGTCGGCCCAGCGACCGAGGCACGCGTGGTGGTCTACGATGTCCTCGGCCGCGCGGTCGCCCTGGTGCACGACGGCGCGGCCTCCGACCGGCTCAGGCTCGCGCTCGACACGGCGGCGCTGCCTGCGGGCGTCTACGTGGTGCGCGCCGAAACCGATGACACCGTGCTCACGCGCCGCCTGACCGTTGTGCGGTGACGTTGATCCTTGGTAACACCCACCCAGGATTGTCATGCTGAACTCGATTACTGGCGTGAACCTGCGGTTTCAGCATCTCAGCGATGCCACGAAACGCTCGAGTCGTCAGAGATCCCGGATCAAGTCCGGGATGACAAGAATCTGCCTATCTGAGCATACGTGGTAGACGAACGGGAGTCTAGCTACACGGCTACCGGGAAGCGGATCGCGGGGTGCGGGTCGTAGCCGGAGAGCGTCGCGTCCTCGAACGTCAGGTCGTCCAGCGGCTTTGCGGCGATGGCCAGCGTCGGCAGCGCGCGCGGCGAGCGGGCCAGTTGCTCGTTCAGCCCGTCGAGGTGGTCCATGTAGATGTGCGCGTCGATGAGCGTGTGCGCGAAGCGGCCCGGCGCCATGCCGACTTCCTGCGCGAGCGCCTGCGTCAGGAGCGCGTAGCAGGCGAGGTTGAACGGCACGCCCACGGCGATGTCGGCCGAGCGCTGCGTGAGGTGGCAGTGCAGCAGGTCCGGCCCCTGGCTGCGCGGCTCCACGTTGAAGCAGAACGTGTAGTGGCACGGCGGCAGCTTGCTCACGGCCGCGTTGGCCGGGTGCCACGCGCTCACCACCAGGCGTCGGCTCATCGGGTTGCGGCGCAGCTCGTCGCGGACGTAGCCGATCTGGTCGAACGACAACGAGCCGTCGGCCTCCTGCTGGACGTTCGGGTGATCGGGTCCGGCGAAGACCTCGCTGCCGAGCCAGCCGCCCTCGGCGGGGATCGGGAAGCGCCGCCAGAAGCGCCCGTAGGCCGTCTCCAGGTTGCCGTCGGCGTCGGCCCAGGCGTCCCAGATCTTCGTGTGCTGGCGCAGCTCGCGGATGTGGTCGGCGCCGGAGAGGTACCACAGCACCTCGCGCCACATCGAGTTGAAGTAGACCTTCTTCGTCGTCAGGAGCGGGTAGCCTGCCTGGAGGTCCACGCTGTAGAAGGCCGCGAAGCTGGAGAGCGTGTCCGTGCCGGTGCGGTTGGTCTTGCGCACGCCCGTGGCGAGGACATGCCGGACGAGGTCGAGGTAGGCGTCGTCGGCGTGCTCGTAGATATGGCCGAGACGAGGAGGGGCGGCGAGTTGCATGGCAGTGGGGCAGAGGCGACAGTCTCGAAACTTACACGGAGCCTGGGCCCAACCTGCGCGTAGGTTTTCCACGCCCTATCCACGTCTCCACACCCGCACTTCGATGGACCCCGGCCTTCACGTCAAGCAGGCGATCAACCACCTCACCAAGGTCATCAACTACGCGCCCTACGTCGAGGAGGACGGCGCGGCGCTCGTGGCGCTCACGCCCGAGGACTGGCAGGTCGTCGCCGACGCGATGTTCTACATGGACACGCCCGCCGAGGTCTTCCCCGACGACATCAAGGCGTACCGCCTCTCGGACGACCAGCGGACGATCCTGCTCGACCTCGAAGATGGCACCGCCGTCACGGTCGAGCGCGCATAATCGACGCGCACTCGTAGCTACGGTCACTGTCAGCGGCGCTCACGCGTAGCCCCGTTCACTCGGCCGAGGTGGTCTGCACAGGTGGGCCGGGCCACCAGTCGGCGGCCAGCGGCGCCGTGTCCTGCGAGCAGGACGAGGAGGTAGACGTGGTTGAGGTAGTGCCCCGGCGCGAGGAGGAACACGTAGGCCGTCGTCGCGGAGAGCGTCGAGGCCGTGATGCGGTATTCCCAGCCCAGCGCGACGCCCACGCCGCCGATCGCGAGCACCGCGAACACGGCGTACATGTCGCCCAGGGGCAGCGGCGCGATCCAGCCGAAGCCCGGATACGAGAAGTGAAACACCGGGTCGACGTAGTAGCGCTCGATCCAGCCTTTCGACGCATAGCGCCACGCTTCCCACACCATCACCGCGCCGAAGGCAACCCGGAAGGCCACGAGCGACGCCGCGTGGACGGGGCGCTGGAGACGGGCTAGACTGGCACGCATGGCGAGAGAGGACGGACCCTCGGAGTATCGCCGCTCAAGCCCTGCATGTTTAGCCGACCCTGCTGTGCGCGTCTGTGGGGGAATCGCTCACAGACGCGTACGGAAGCGACAGCGCAAGGGCAGGGCGTGCCTCCCACTACCATGGGGAGCGTCCCGTCCCGTCTGCCTCTCCCGGCCATGCTACTCGACCTCGATCCCCCGCGCGTTGCTCCCCTCGACCTCCCGCGCAACGGGGCCGGGCTCGCGCCTGGATCCTCCGAAGAGGCTGCCCGCTTCGATGCGCTCCAGACGGCTTTCCTGGACCAGTTCGAGCACGTCTTTCCCGACCCGAAGGCGCCGCGCACCGTCGTTGTCGTGCCGAGCCTGACGTTGCCGCAGGACGAGCTACGCAAGATCGACGGCGCGACGCACTACGAGGAGCGCATGCTCTTCGCGCTGATGCTGCTGCGCATGCCGCGCACGCGTGTGGTCTACGTGACCAGCCAGCCGCTGCCACCGGGCATCGTGGACTATGTGCTCAACCTGCTTGCGGGCGTCCCGAGCGTGCACGCCCGCGAGCGCCTCACCCTCCTCGCCTGCCACGATCATTCGGACCGGCCGCTCACGCAGAAGCTCCTCGACCGCCCGCGCCTGCTCGACCGCATCCGCCGCCAGATCGCCGACCCGACGGCGGCGCACCTGACCGTCTTCAACGCGACGGAGCTAGAGCGGACGCTCGCCGTGCGCCTCGGTATCCCGCTCTACGCCTGCGACCCGGCGCTGCGCCACCTCGGCACCAAGAGCGGTAGCCGTGAGATCTTCCGCGAGGCGGGCGTCCCGCTACCCGACGGCTTCGAGCACCTGCACACGCCCGCCGAGATCGCGCATGCCCTGGCCGTGCTCAAGCAGCGTAATCCAGCGCTGCGCAAGGCGGTCGTCAAGCTCGACGAGGGGTTCAGCGGCGAGGGCAACGCGATCTTCTCCTACGCGGGCGCACCGGCCTCGCTCTGTTCAGGCGACACGCTCGAACGCTGGATCGCGGACGTACTGCCCGAGCGTCTCCAGTTCGAGGCGAAGACGGAGACGTGGGACCACTACGCCGCCTCGTTCGCCGCGATGGGCGGCATTGTCGAGGCGTTCGTCGACGGCGCACGCAAGACGTCCCCATCAGTACAGTGCCGCGTCGACCCAACGGGCCGCGCCTCCGTGATCTCGACGCACGAGCAGGTGCTTGGCGGACCGAGCGGCCAGGTCTTCCTCGGCTGCACGTTCCCCGCCGCCGCGCCTTACCGGCTTGCTCTCCAAGACGCGGGCGAACGCATCGGAGCCGTCCTCGCCGAGCGCGGGGCGCTGGGCCGCTTCGGCGTCGACTTCCTGTGCGTCGAAGACCCAGCGACGGAGAACGGGTGGCGGTACGTCGCCATCGAGATCAATCTGCGCAAGGGCGGGACGACGCATCCGTATCTGATGCTCGACTTCCTCACGGACGGGGCCTACGACCCGGAGACGGGGCTCTACTGCACCCCGTCGGGCCAGCCGCGCTACTACTACGCCTCGGACAACCTCACCAGCGAGCGCTACCGCGGCCTCACGCCCTACGACCTCGTCGACCTCGCCGTCTACCACGGCCTCCACTTCCACGGGGCTACGCAGGAGGGCGTCGTGTTCCACCTCATCGGCGCGCTCTCCGAGTTCGGCAAGCTCGGCGTGCTCTGCATCGGCGCGACGCCCGAGCGCGCCCAGGCACTCTACGACGAGACGGTGGCGCTGCTCGACCGGGAGACGGCTGCGACCATGGTGTGAACGTATGGACGTGTGAAGGTGTGGAAGCGGGCCACGTTCATACGTGCCTACCTCCACGCGTCCACACACGCGGCTACGCGGCGGCCTCCTGCTCGCGCTTGAGCTGCCGGTCGATCACGAACGGGCCGAACGGCACCACGGCCGCGATGAAGATCACGGTGGCCTTCTTCAGCGACCAGCCCTCGTCCTGCATGGCGATGAGCAGCGCCACGCCGAAGAGCACGAACAGCACCCCGTGCACCCACCCAACGATCGAGACGGCCTCGGGCTGGTCCGCGAGGTACTTCAGCGGCATCGCGATGAAGAGGAGCACGAGGAACGAGGTGCCTTCGACGAGGCCAGCCAGCCGCAGCCGGCCGATGGACGAGGAGAGCATAGCACGCAGGTCAGGATCAGAGAAGTAGACGCGGCTGCTACCGCCGTGCCACTCCGCTGTTGCCGCCTGCCGCCGCCTCCGCTGAACCTTCGCGCACTATCGCTTGAGGTAGAGATTTCGCATCTCATAGGGCCGCGTGAAGTGCTCGTCGGTAAGCGCGTCCACGAAGGCAATGGCCTCGCCCGTCGACTTCATCTCGGGCCCCAGTTCCTTCGACACCTCGGGGAATTTCTCCCACGAGAAGACCGGCTCCTTGAGCGCATACCCGCTCGTGAGTTGGCTCTCCAACTCGCCGCGCTCGCGGAAGTCCTTCAGCTTGGCCCCGAGCATCACCTTCGCCGCGATGCCTGCGATGGGCACGCCCGTCGCCTTGGCCACGAACGGGACGGTTCGGCTCGCGCGCGGGTTCGCCTCGATCACGTAGACGACTTCGCGCTCACCATCCGACTGCACGGCCAACTGCACGTTGATGAGGCCGACGACGTCGAGCCGCCGCGCGATCTCGGTGACGTACTGCCGGATCGTCGCCTGCGTCTCCTCGGAGAGCGAGTAGGGCGGCAGCACGGCTGTCGAGTCGCCCGAGTGGACGCCCGCTGGCTCGATGTGCTGCATGATGCCCGTGACGTGCACCTCATCCCCATCCGCAATCGCGTCGCAGTCGATCTCGGTGGCGTTTTCGAGGAAGCGGTCGAGCAGGATGTCGTTGTCCGGGAACATGCGGAGGACGGCCTCGACGTACTCGGCGACCTCCTCCTTGTTGATCGCGATTCGCATGCCCTGACCGCCGAGGACGTAGCTCGGGCGGATGAGGATCGGGTAGCCGATTTCCTCGGCGACGGTGACGGCCTCGCGGACCGAGCGCGCCATGCCGTAGGGCGGGAACGGGATTTCGAGTTCCTTGAGCACGCCCGAGAAGCGGCCCCGATTCTCCGCGAGGTCCATCAACTCGAACGGCGTGCCGAACAGCTTGACGCCCGCCTCTTTGAGCCGCCGTGCGAGCTTGAGCGCGGTCTGCCCGCCGAGCTGCACCATCACGCCCTCGGGCTGCTCGTGGTCGAGGACGTCCTTGACGCGCTCCCAGAAGACCGGCTCGAAGTAGAGCTTGTCGGCGATGTCGAAGTCGGTGGAGACCGTCTCCGGGTTGCAGTTGATCATCAGCGCCTCGTAGCCCATCTCGCGCGCGCCGAGGACGCCGTGGACGCACGAGTAGTCGAACTCGATGCCCTGCCCGATGCGGTTGGGGCCGCTGCCGAGGATGACCACCTTCTTGCGGTCCGACCGGATCGACTCGTTGTCGCCCTGGTCGTACGTCGAGTAGAAGTAGGGCGTCTCTGCCTCGAACTCGCCCGCGCAGGTGTCGACCACGCGGTACGTCGGCTTCAGGCCGAGGCCCAGCCGGTACTCGCGCACGTCGCTGTCGGTCACCTCGTCTTGGAGCAGGTACGCAATCTGCTGGTCCGAGAAGCCCGCTTGCTTGACGCGGAGGAGCAGATCACGCTCAAGGCCAGCGAGCGACACGTCGCCGAGGGCGTCTTCGAGGGCGACGAGGTCCTGGACCTGGTAGAGGAACCACGGGTCCATCTTCGTGATGTCGGCGATCTCGGCGACGGACGCACCCAGGCGGAACGCGCTGCGGACGTGGAGCAGCCGGTCCCAGTAGGGCCGCCGCAGCCGCTCGCGGACGGTCGCGCGGTCGGGCTCGTCACGGTCGGCCCCGAGGCCCGCGTAGCCGATCTCCAGCGACTGCCAGGCTTTCTGCAGCGACTCCTGGAACGTGCGGCCGATGGCCATCACCTCGCCGACGGCCTTCATCTGCGTCGTCAGCTCTTCCTCCGCGCCGTCGAACTTGTCGAAGTTGAAGCGCGGCACCTTCGTCACGACGTAGTCGAGCGCAGGTTCGAAGCACGCCGACGTAGTGCCCGTGATCTCGTTGGGGAGTTCGTCGAGCGTATAGCCGACCGCGAGGCGCGCGGCGACCTTCGCGATGGGGTAGCCCGTCGCCTTCGAGGCGAGCGCCGACGAGCGGCTGACGCGCGGGTTGATCTCGATCACGATCATGCGCCCGTCGGCGGGGTTGACCGCGAACTGGATGTTGCAGCCGCCCGCGAACGTGCCGATGGAGCGCATCGCGCGGAGCGCCGCGTCGCGCATGGCCTGGAACTGCTTGTCGGTCAGCGTCTGCTGCGGCGCGACCGTCACGCTGTCGCCGGTGTGGACGCCCATCGGGTCCACGTTCTCGATCGAGCAGATGATGACGACGTTGTCGTTGGCGTCGCGGAGCAGTTCGAGCTCGTACTCCTTCCACCCGAAGAGGCACTCCTCGATGAGCACCTCGTGGATGGGCGAGAGTTCGAGGCCGCGCGCCACCTTGCGGTCGAACTCATCAGGCGTCCAGACGATGCCGCCGCCCGCGCCGCCCATCGTGTAGCTCGGCCGGATCACGATCGGCGTGCCGCCGAGCTCCTGCGCGATCTCCTTCGCTTCCAGGAGCGACTTCGCCACGCGGCTGCGTGCCTGGTCCAGCCCGATCCGCTCCATGAGGTCGCGGAACTGCTGGCGGTCCTCCGTGATCTTGATCGCGTCAATGTCGACGCCGATGACGTGGATGCCCTGCTCCTCCCAGTAGCCCTGCTCGTGGAGCTTCTGCGCGAGGTTGAGCGCCGTCTGCCCACCCATCGTTGGGAGCACAGCGTCGGGCTGTTCCTTCGCGACGATCTCGCGGATGGAAGCGGGCGTGAGCTCCTGGAGGTAGACCGCGTCCGCCATCGTGGGGTCGGTCATGATCGTCGCCGGGTTGGGGTTGACCAGGGCGACGGAGTAGCCCTCGGCGCGGAGCGCGCGGCAGGCTTGGGAACCGGAGTAGTCGAACTCGCACGCCTGCCCGATGACGATCGGCCCGGAGCCGATGAGCAGGATCTTGTGGATGTCGGTGCGCTTGGGCATCGGCGGAAGGTTGAAGTGGGAAGTTCGAAGGGCGAAGTGGGTAGTTCGGGTTGGCTCCCCCCGTTCTCATCGTCTCCCTACGGTCGCTCTTCGAACTGTCCCCCTCACACGTGAGGGGGACAGCTTTGCGACCCTTCAGGGGGAGCAAAGCGGGGGGAGCCGCACCGGCTACCCGCCGAACCCGCTCACGTTGAAGTCTGTCTCGCGCTCCAGGATGACGAGCGCGGCGAAGTGGGGGCCGTCGCCGATCTGATCGTCGCCGCCGCCGCCCATGGCGGTCGTGGCGAGCGGTAGCCAGCCGTCGGCGAGGTGCTGGTTGAGGGTGTCGAGGCTCGCGCCGTCGCCCGAGTGCGGGTCGAAGCGGACGATGAGGGCCTTTCTTTCCTTCGACATGGGAGCGTTGGGTGTAATGGGATCCGTAGCGAAAACGAGAGCGCTTCGATGTCAGCGCGTGTTGCGTATTGTGTGTTTCGTGAGGTGCTGCGCGCGTGCCTTCAACACGCAATACGCACCACGCAACACGTTCTAGGCTTCGACTTTCCGCCCCTCCTCAATGAGCTGAAGAAAGTCATCGAAGAGGTACTGGCTGTCGTGCGGGCCGGGGCTGGCCTCGGGGTGGTACTGCACGCTCATCCCGGCGAAGCGCGCGAAGCGGACGCCCTCGACGGTCTGGTCGTTGAGGTTGCGGTGCGTGAGGTGCGCGACCTCGTCGGTGATCGAGTCGGGATCGACCGCGAAGCCGTGGTTCTGCGTCGTGATCTCGACGCGGCGCGTGCCGAGGTGCTGCACGGGGTGGTTCGCGCCGCGGTGGCCGACTTTCATCTTGTAGACCTCCAGGCCCTCGGCAAGCGCGAGGAGTTGGTGTCCGAGGCAGATACCGAAGAGCGGCGTGCCGGAGGCGATGGCCGCCTGGGTCATCGCGATGGCATCGGGCATCGCGCGGGGATCGCCGGGGCCATTCGAGAGGAAGAGGCCGTCGGGCTGCCAGGCGAGTACGTCAGCGAGCGGCGTGTGGCCGGGGAAGACGCGGACGGCGCAGCCGCGCGCCATGAAGCTGCGCAGGATGTTGCGCTTGACGCCGAAGTCGTAGACCGCGATGCGCTTGCCCGCGCCGCCGTTCGCCGTGTCGCTTGAGGGGCGCGCGTCGCAGTAGTCGTAGGCGGCTTGTGTGCCGACGCGGCTCGCGAGTTCGAGCCCCGCCATCGACGGGTGGGCTTGCGCCTTCGCGATGAGGCTCGCGTCGTTGAGGTCCACGGCGGAGATCACGGCGTTCATCACGCCCTGCGCGCGGATGTGTCGCACGAGCCGCCGCGTGTCGACGCCCGTGATGCCGACGAGCTCGTGCCGCTTCATGAAGGCGTCGAGCGTCTCCTCGCTCGCCGAGTTCGACGGCCGCGCGTTGTGTTCACGCACCACGAAGCCCGCCACCATCGGGCGGTCAGCCTCCATCGCCGCGCGCATCGCGCCGTAGTTGCCGATGTGCGGATACGTCATCATCATGAGCTGGCCGACGTAGCTGGGGTCGGTCAGGATCTCCTGGTAGCCGCTCATCGACGTGTTGAAGCACAGTTCACCCGCCGTCTCGCCCGGATGCCCGAAGGCGGTGCCGGTGACGACGGTGCCGTCGGCGAGCGCGAGCTTGGCCGGAACGACGGGCGCGGGCAAATCGGGGCGCGTCTGGATCATCGCAGGTGGGAGTGGGAGCGCAGTAGCGGTCGGCGCGGGCAAAAAAAAACCTCCCCGGTCAACGGGAAGGTCAACAGCGGACGGCGTCGAGCGACGGCTCGAACAGCGCAGCAGGTCCGTGGTCGAAGGGAAGGCCGGGCATGGCCAGCGAGGAGCGGTGGGATGGCGGTTCGGCAAGCTACGGGAGGAGGTGGCGGCTGTTCCGCATCCGCCTGGAGCCTTTGCGGGATCTTCCCGCTGCCCGCGAACCGTCGCAACCTACCGCCGCGGCTCGGGTTCACGCCCGCTGACTTATCCACACCTGCGGATACCCGCTCGCAGCAGGCTCCGAACCGCTGACGCCGACGGTGGCGCGGTTCAAGGCGTCGGCGCGAGAAACCACGGGGGTGCCTTCCTACGTTCTCGTATCTACCTCTGTCCTGCGCGTCCGTGTCCATCAACCACGATCCTGTCGCCTACCGCACCCGGGGCCTCGCGGCGCTCGCGGCGAGCCTGGCGCTGGTGTGCGCGGTGTTCACGTTCTGGCCGCACGGCCTGCTCGCCCCCGCCGAGGCTGCGGTGTACGACGCTGCGGCACCGGAGGTGATCGTCCTGGAGGAGATCGCGCAGACAGTGCAGGCCCCGCCGCCGCCGCCCCCGCCGCCGACGCTGCTCCCGCCGGTAGAGGTGCCCGACGAGATCGAGATCCCAGACGAGGAGCTCGACTTCGAGGAGCCGACGCTTGACTTGCCCACAGAGATCGCCATCCCCGACGCGCCGGTTCGCGAGGCGACGCCTGCTCCGGCCCCCGCCGCCCCGGCGTTCGTCGAGCGCCCGCAGCGCAGCCCCGTCCACCTCACGCTGAGCACGCCGACTTATCCCGAGGAAGCCCGACGGGCCGGCATTCGCGCCCGCGTGCGCGTGAAGGTGCTCGTGAACGAGAGCGGACAGGTCGCCGAGGCGGAAGTCGTGGAGCGCCTGCTACTGCGGGGCAGCGAGGAGCGCATGGTAGACGCCATCGGCTACGGCGTCGAGGCTGCCGCGCTGGATGCGGCCCGCCGCGAGCGTTTCCGCCCGGCCCGCCACGACGGCTCGCGCGTCCGCGCCTATACGACGACGACATACAGCTTCGGCGTGTAGACGTCCGGGTTTGCTGAGGGCTACGTGATCTGCTCGATGCGCTCGCACACGCCGCGAAGGTTGAAGGCGTCGGCATAGCGCTCGATGACCGCCTCGATACGCGCGCCGACGAAGGCTTCCGGGTCGAGATCGGCGACGGAGTCGTAGAGGGCACTACGCGCGTCGGCGACCTCGGGCTGCGTCCAGACGTAGCGCGCACCGGTCGCAACGAGCCACGTTTGCTGCTCAGGGGCGAGGTCGGCGAACGCAACGTCCCGCTGTCGGGGGCCGAGCCAGGTGCGCCAGTGCCCATCGGTAACCACGGCCTCGCGGAGGGCGCGCTCGATCTCGGGGCGGTGCCCACGTGCATGCGCCTGAACGGCGAGGTCGCACAGCGCGGCGTACTCGGCGGCGGTGCACTCCGGGCCGATGTTGGCGCCGCCCATGCCACTCGCGGGGTAGGCGTTCGGCTGCGCTACGAAGTCGGTGTCGTGCCCCTTCACGAGCGCTCCGAAACGCCGCGCCTGGTGGGTCAGTGCCTGAGCTTTCTCCGCGTCGAAGCGGTCAGTGGTGAGCAGCGTCCCGACTTGGCCGACGACAAAGCACGGCGATGCGTGCATCAGGTCACGCTCCTGCAGTCCGGCGTGGAGGCCATCGAGGAACTGCATGAACGCCGCTTCGTCGGCGAGGCCGCCTGCAATCTCTTCGGTGCCGACCTCGTACGCCACCGGCGGCAGGCGCTGCGTGGTACGGTGGGCCTCCGCGTGCGCGAGCAGGTCGAGCGTCCGCGCGACGACGGTATCGGGCAAGGCAGGCGATCCACCGGGTCCGGTCGTCGCGTCGAGGTGGAGGAGCGCATAGCCTGCGTCGAGGCAGGCGCTGAGCGAGCGCTTGGCAGCGGCCATCGCCTCCGTTTCGTCGAGGCCGTGGTGGGCGGCGGTGCGCCAGGGGCCGCCGTGGTCGAGGCCGAGACCAATGGGCACCGTGATGCCCAGCCACTCGGCTTCGTCGGTCACGAATCGGGCAAACGACGCAGGCGTCCAGCCCGTGTAGCCGCCGCCCGCGATAGCGTCGACTTGGTTGAGCGTTGCCGCAAACAGTGCCGGCATCCCAGCGCGCTCGGCGACGCGCAGCGTGGCGCGCGTCACGGCCTCTGAGTTGGGGCAGACCGCCAGCAGCGTCGTGTTGGGCAGCCGCCCGTCGATCATCGCCCGGACGAGAGCCGCGAGAAACGGCGTACCGTCGGCTTCGAGACGGTCCACGAGGCGGCGAGCCGATGGCGAGGGCGCGAGCATGGGGCAGCAGGGAGGAGGAGCCTCAACCTAGCCTCGTCGCCCCGCGTCCTCTGTAGTCCGATCCCTGAAAGGCTACGGGAGTCGCCCTACTTGCGCAGCACCCGACGGGTGCCGGAGTAGAGCAGCGCCACGAGCGCGATCTTCGTCAGGTCCCAGACGATGAAGCTGAGCCAGCCCTTCTGGATCGACTCGGCCCAGGTGGCGTGCCCGGCGGCAAAGTGCAGCCAGGTGACACCGCAGGTGAAGAGCACCGCCGACCCCGCGAACACGGCGAGGGCGCTGCCCGAGAGGCTGTTCCAGCGCCGCGAGAGGGCACCGATGGTGGCCGCTGCGAGCGGGTAGCCGAGGAGGTAGCCGCCTGTCGCGCCGGCGAAGTAGGCCGGGCCGTAGGCGTCGCCCGCGAAGACCGGGAGCATGAGGCCGAGCGCGAGGTAGAGCAGCATCGCGAGGGTGCCGTTGCGGCTGCCGAGCACGAGGCCGCTGCCGTAGACGGCGAGCGTCTGGAGCGTGATCGGCACCTCCCAGAGGTAGATCCGCATCTGCGCGCCCGCTGCCGCCAGCAGCGCGAACGTCACGATGCCCGCGACCTGCATGGCCGCAGAGGCCTGGTCGCTACGAAGCCGGTCGAGGGCCGAGGTGCGGGGCGAGTGGAGCGAGAGCGTAGCCATCGGGGGAGCGCTGGGTGGTTAAGACGAGCGTCGAAAAGATACGACGCCGCGCCGTAGCCTGAACCTCGCCGGTGGGAAGTTGCAGGGCACGGCGTAGACGCGTCTGACTTAAGTGTGGACCCAGGCAGTCGATCCTTTACCTAATCCTAACGTAATTATCTGATCAGGTTTCGTGCAGGTTCTCACGCGCACCTTCTTCGTCTTCGCGCTACTAGCCGCCGCCGCAATCGTCGTCTCGCAGGGGGGCCGTCAAGATTCATCTACATGGCAAGGCCGTGTGCAGCGACGAAGGGGGCGTTGCGACGGTAACCTCTGATGCGCGCCACAACCCCGACGGTACGCGGGTCACGTGCCAGTCGGGCTCGTCGGCAGGAAATGACGCCACCGCGTTCGACCGCGCGCTCTACCGCCTCGTCTTCTGACACCGCGCGCACTGCAACACGGCCACACTCCTCTCTACAGCCCCGGCGTGCCGACGAGTTGCCCGCCGTCGATACGGAGGTGCGCGCCGGTCATGAACCGCGACGCATCGGACGCGAGGTAGATGGCTAGCGGGACGAGCTCCTCGGGCTCCGCCATGCGCCGCTGGGGGATGAGTTGGAGAATCTGCTGGTGCATCGCCTCGTTCTCCCAGAGCACGCGCGAGAAGTCCGTCTTGATAAAGCCCGGCACGAGCGCGTTGACGCGGATGCCGCTCGACGCCAGTTCGGCCGCGAGGACGTCCGTGAGCATGAGGACGGCGGCCTTTGAGACGCAGTAGACGCCCATGCCTGGCTGCGGACGCTCGCCCGCCACCGACGCGACGTTGAGGATGCTCCCGCCGCCGCGCGCCTTCATCGACGGCGCGCAGGCCTGGATGAGCCTGAAGTAGCCCTTCACGTTCACGTCGTACGTCTTATCCCACTGCGACATCTCGCTTGTGAGAAGCGGACCGAAGTGCGGGTTCGTCGCCGCGTTGTTGACGAGGATGTCGATGCCGCCGAAGGCGTCGGTCGCCTGCTCGACGAGCGCTACCACGGCCTCGTCGCTGCCCGTGTGCGTGGCGATGGCGAGGGCCGTGCCGCCGGCCTCGGTAATCGCCTGCGCGACCTCGTCGAGCTTCTCCTGCGTGCGGCTCGCGAGCACGACCGAGCCTCCCGCCGCCGCGAACCCCTCGGCGATGGCTCGCCCGATCCCCCGACTCGCTCCAGTGACAACAGCCACCTTGCCATCGAGATTCAGCGTGTGGGCATCAGGCGTGGTCATGAGCACGTCAGTTGGGTGAAGGCGACAAGCACTTCCACGATACGTACCACGTGCTACGATGCCGCACGCCCACCTCTCAGCATGACCGCCACCTCGGGAGCTTTGTGGCGACGGCCTCGTTTTACCGCTCCCTTCTCGTCCCCCGCTTTTCTTCTCTGGGCCATGCCTCCCTGGCAAAAACGCCTCCTCGTTGGCGCAATCGCGCTCGTCGTCCTCGGTCTGCTCGCGTGGCCGAAGGTGCAGCCGCTCCTCGCCGATGACGGTTCCAACGCTGGTGCCGGACCGCCTCGCAGCGGCGGTGCGCCCGCCAACGTCGTTGGCTATGTCGCCGAGCCGCGCCTTGTGCGCGAGCGCATCCGCGCCACCGGCAGCCTCATCGCCGACGAAGCCGTGGACGTCGCTGCCGAGGTGTCGGGCCGCGTGACGGCGATCCGCTTCCAGGAAGGCCGCGCCGTCCGTGCTGGTCAGGTCCTCATCCAGGTCAACGACGCCGTCCTCCAAGCCGAGCGCGAGCAACTGCGCACGCGTATCGACCTCGCTGAGACACGGGAGGCCCGCCAACGTCAGCTCCTCGAATCGGGCGCGGTCAGCCAGGACACCTACGACGGGGCGCTCGCCGAACTGAACGTGCTCCAGGCCGAACTCGACCTCGTGGAGGCGCGGCTCGACCAGACGCAGGTGCGCGCGCCGTTCAGCGGCGTGATCGGGCTGCGCTACATCAGCGAGGGCGCTATCGTGACGCCGCAGACACGCATCGCGACACTGCAGCGCCTCAGCCCGATGAAGCTGGAGTTCGCGCTGCCGGAGCGCTACACCACGCAGGTCACCCTCGGCGACGCGGTCCGCTTTTCCGTAGCGGGAGCCGCCGACGCCGCCACGGGCACCGTCTACGCCATCGAGCCGCGCGTGGAGCGCGACACCCGGACCCTGCTCGTGCGCGCCCGCGTCCCCAACCCCGACGGCGCGCTCCTGCCGGGCGCGTTCGCTGACATCGAGGTGCTCGTCGACGAAATCGCCGACGCGCTGCCCGTGCCTGCCATCGCGGTGGTGTCGGAGTTGGGCGGCCGGCGCGTGTGGACGGTGCAAGACGGGCAAGCACAGCAACGCCGTGTGGAAACGGGCATCCGCACCGAGAACGCCGTGCAGATCACCGACGGCCTCGCGCCGGGCGACACGGTGATCACGAGCGGCCTGCAGTCGCTCCGCGCCGGGCAGCCCGTCCGCGTTGCCGACCTGGACGCTTCGCTCGGCGAAAGTGGAGAGGTGGAGTGATGGCTTGGCTCCCCCCGCCCTGCGTCGTCTCCGCGCTCACGCGCTCCGCCCCTCGGACTGTCCCCCTCATCTCTGAGGGGGATAGCTTCGCGACCCTTCAGGGGGAGCGGAGCAGGGGGAGCCGCGCTGCCGCTCTGCCGACCGCGATGCCATGACGCTCTACACCCTCTCGATCCGGCGGCCGGTCCTCGCGACGGTCTTCTCGCTCGTCATCGTCCTCTTCGGGACGCTTGCGTATTTCAACCTCGGCGTGCGCGAGTACCCCGCCGTCGATCCGCCGATCATCTCGGTGTCGACGAGCTATCGGGGTGCCAATGCCGAAGTCATCGCCGCGCAGATTACCGAGCCGCTGGAGGAGCGCATCAACGGCGTCGAGGGCATCCGCACACTCACCTCGATCTCGCGCGACGGGCGCTCCACCATCACCGTCGAGTTCGCACTCGGAGCTGACCTCGAACGCGCCGCCAACGACGTGCGCGACCGCGTCAGCCAGGCGGTCGGAGCGCTGCCGCCGGACGCCGACCCGCCGCGCGTCTCCAAAGCTGATGCCGACGGCGACCCCATCGTCTTTCTGAACATCGCCAGCGACGAGCGCGAGTTGCTCGAACTGTCCGCGATCGCCGAAGACCTGTTCAAGGAGCGCCTGCAGACGATCGCAGGCGTGGCACGCGTGGATATCTGGGGCGACAAGCGCTACGCGATGCGCCTCTGGCTCGACCCCGCCAAGCTGGCCGCCTACCAGCTTACGCCGCTCGACGTGCAGCGCGCGCTCACCACGCAAAACGTGGAACTGCCGACGGGCCGCATCGAGGGCGACAACGTCGAGCTGACCGTGCGGATGATGGGGCAGGTGCAGACGCCCGAGGCATTCGAGGACCTCATCGTCAAGCGCACCGGCGACCAACTCGTGCGCCTCGGCGACGTCGGGCGCGCGGAACTGGGTGCCGAGAACGAGCGGACGGTGCTCATGCGCGACGGCACGCCGATGGTCGGCGTGGTGCTGCGCCCGCTGCCCGGCGCGAACTACATTGCTATCGTGGACGAGTTCTACGCCCGCGTGGAGACCATCCGCCCCGACCTCCCGCCCGACCTGCGCCTCGGCATCGGCTTCGACCAGACGACGCAGATCCGCGACTCGGTCGCCGAGGTGCAGCAGACCATCTTCCTCGCGCTCGCGCTCGTCCTGCTCGTCATCTTCCTCTTCCTCCGCGACTGGCGGAGCACGGTCGTCCCCATCGTCGTGATCCCGATTGCGCTCATCGGGGCGTTCGGCGTGATGGCGCTCTTCGGCTTCTCGATCAACGTGCTCACGCTGCTGGCGCTGGTCCTCGCCATCGGGCTCGTCGTGGACGATGCCATCGTGGTGCTGGAGAACATATACGCGAAGATCGAGGAGGGCTACGACCCGATCCAGGCTGGCATCCTCGGCACGAAGGAGATCTTCTTCGCCGTCGTCGCGACGACGCTCGCGCTGGTGTCGGTGCTCTTGCCGATTGTGTTTTTACCGGGGCTGACGGGCCGCCTCTTCCGCGAGTTCGGCCTCGTGCTGATGGGCGCGGTTATGATTTCGAGCTTTGTGGCGCTCACGCTCACGCCGATGCTGGCGACAAAGCTGCTCAAGAAGCGCGACGTGCAGCCGTGGTTCTACCGCAAGACGGAGCCGTTCTTCGAGCGGCTGACCGAGGGCTACCGCCGCCTCCTCGACGGCTTCGTCGCCCGCCGCTGGGCCGCGCCGGTCACGATGACGCTCGCGCTCGGGCTGACGGTGCTGTTCTTCCAGACGCTGCCGTCCGAACTCGCCCCGCTCGAAGACCGCAGCAACCTCCGCGCCTTTGCGACGGCCCCGGAGGGCGCGACGTTCGAGTACATGGAGCGCTACGTCAGCGACCTCATCGACGTGGTGGAGCAGGAAGTCCCCGAAGTCGACGCGCTCATCACGGTCACGTCGCCGGGCTTCGGCGGCGGGTCGTCGGTCAACTCGGCGTTCGCGCGCATCCGGCTCGTCCCGCCCAGCGAGCGAGAGCGCAGCCAGCAAGACATCGCCTCGGCGCTGTCGAGTGCAGTGCGCAGCCTCCCGGCGGCACGGACGTTCATCTCGCAGGAGCAGACCATCTCCGTCGGGCGTGGCGGCGGGCAGCCGGTGCAGTACGTCCTCCAAGCTCCCAACCTCGCCAAGCTCGAAGCCGTGCTCCCGGCGTTCATGGAGCGCGCACAGCAGGACCCGGCGTTCGCGTTCGTGGACGTGAACCTTAAGTTCACCAAGCCTGAGTTGCGCGTCGAGATCGACCGGGCGCGGGCGGAGAAGGTCGGCGTGTCGGTGCTCGACGTGGCGCAGACGCTGCAGTACGCGCTGAGCGAGTCGCGGCTGGGGTACTTCGTGGCGAACGGGCAGCAGTACCAGGTCATCGCGCAGGTGGACCGCGCCGACCGCGACGAGACGGTGGACCTCACGAGTCTGTCGGTCCGCGCGTCGAATGGCGACCCGATCCCCCTCGATGGCTTGGTGACCGTGAGCGAGGCGAGCACGCCGCCGCAGCTCTTCCGCACCGACCGCTTCCTCTCGGCGACCGTCAGCGCGTCTCTCGCCGACGGCGTCCCGCTGGCCGACGGCCTCGCCGCGATGGACGCCATCGCCGCCGACGTGCTCGACGCCTCGTTCTCGACGACGCTCTCGGGGCAGAGCCGCGACCTCGCCGAGAGTTCGGGCGGCATCGTGTTCGTGTTCGTGCTGGCGCTGCTGCTGATCTACCTCGTGCTCGCCGCGCAGTTCGAGAGCTTCCGCGACCCGTTTACGATCCTGCTGACGGTCCCGCTCGCACTCGCGGGCGCGCTCCTGGCGCTGTGGTACTTCAACCAGTCGCTCAACCTGTTCAGTCAGATCGGGCTTGTGATGCTGATTGGGCTCGTGACGAAGAATGCGATCCTGATCGTCGAATTTGCCAACCAGCGCCGCGCCGCTGGGCGCACGATCCACGAGGCCGCCCTGGATGCCGCCGCCGCGCGGTTCCGCCCGATCCTGATGACCGCCGCCTCGACGGTCCTCGGCGTGTTGCCGATCGCGCTGGCGCTCGGGGCCGGGGCCGAGAGCCGCATGCCGATGGGCATCGCGATCATCGGCGGGCTGCTCATTGGCACCGCGCTGACGCTGTTCGTGATTCCGGCGGTCTACCCGGCGCTCACGCGCAAGACGGTCGCCCCCGCCATCGAAGAGGCCGCGCACCTCGACGAACGCGGCGGCCCGGCAGGCGACGGGCTGGATGCCCCGGTCCCTGACGTCGCCGCCGCTGAGTCGTCGCGCTGACGTGTGTGCTAGAATCGGAAGATGACGCCGATCTGCGGGATCAAGAGGTCGGTCCGCGAACGGTCGACTTCGCTGAAGTCGATGGAGCCGTCCGGGTTGAAGTCGTCGTCCTGGAGGTACTCGGCCTCGCCGCCGAGGAGGTAGCGCACGCGCAGGTCGAGGAGCAGCGAGCCCGAAAAGGACTGGTGGAGCCGGATGCCGACGCCGCCCGAGAAGCCGTAGCTGAAGGCGAAGTCGTCGAAGTTCACCGAGTCGAAGACGGGCTCGTCGTCGCCGAAGTCGTCGTCCTCGACGCGGCTCTGGGTCCAGAAATAGCTGAAGCCGAGGAGCGCATCCGCGTAGGGTGTAATCGGGCCGGGAAGCGGCGGGAGGAGCCGGAGCACGAGGTGGCCCTGGGCGATGTTGTTGTCGGTGACCACGTCCACACGCACGTTGCCGAGCGGTCCGGAGCCGAGCGGGACGTTGAAGCGCTCGCGGCCGTAGATCATAAACGTGCCCTCCACGCCGAGCGCGATGGGCGTGAGCGGAAACTGATAGAGCGCCATGCCCGAGGCGCCGAAGCCTACGTTGTCCGTGGCATCGCCAAACTCGCCCTGCGGGATGCCGAGGATGAGCCCGCCCCCGACGAGCCCTTGGGCGGTGGCGGCGGTCGGAGCGGACAAACCGAACGCGATGAGGGTGAGGAGAAGAAGGGTAGCACGCATGGGATGAGGGGGAAGCGAGGCTGCACAAAAATGGGGAAGCGAGCGGGCGGGTCTGTCGCCATGAGCGCCGCTCGGCCGCACAGACGAGGGGCTGCGCTGAAGGTTACACGCGCAGAGGGTTAGCGTAGCGTGTCACGAGTCGCAGCGGTAGGGCCGCCCAGGAAGCCGCCGCGACCTCGTCGAAAGTAGCACGCACGGGAGCAGGACTACGCGTTCTCGCAGGCTGAGCCGCCCTGTGGCGCGTTTCGTTGGGCTACCGCCCTACAGCGCTCCGTACTTTTCAAAATCAAACATGAAACGGCTAGGTCGGTCAATTGTGCGACAGGTTGAGCTGCTGAAAGGTGTTTCATTCCTGCATATGTGTACGATAACACGTCATTTATCATGAGACTTGATTTCGTGGCACAGCCCTTGCTCTCATCGTCGGTGCTTATTCATGGTTCACTCCTGCTATGCCTCTTCGTATCGCCCTCATCGATGACGACCCCGACTACGCCCGGCTGCTCGCGCACCGGCTCAGCAGCGTAGCGGGCGTCCAGACTCAACACTACGCGTCGGGCGTGACGGCCGTCGCCGCGCTTCGCGAACGGGGTGCTGCCTTTGCCGACCTCGTCTTCCTCGACCTCGTCATGCCCGACCAGAACGGGCTGGAGACGCTGCAGAAGGTGAACGCGCTCGCGCCGGACCTCCCCGTGGTCATGGTGTCGGCGCAGTCCGAGGTCCGGACTGCCGTCGAAGCGGTGCGGCTCGGTGCCTACGATTACCTCACGAAGGGGCAGGACGATCTCGTGCGCATCACGGGCATCGCGGAGCGCGTGGCTGAGCGCGTCGCCCTCCACCGCGAGGTCGAGACGCTCCGCCAGCGCGTCAGCACCCCGGCGGGCTTTCCCGAACTGCTCGGCGAGAGTGGCGCGATGTCGCACGTCTACCGCATGGTCAAGAAGGCGACGCGCGGCGACATCAACGTAGCGATCCAGGGTGAGAGCGGCACCGGCAAGGAACTCGTCGCCGAGGCGATCCACCACAACTCCGCCCGTGCTGACGAGCCGTTCGTGATCGTCAACTGCGCCGCGATCCCCCGCGAGTTGATGGAGTCGGAGTTCTTTGGCCACGAAAAAGGCTCCTTCACGGGCGCGTTCGAGCGCAAGATTGGTACGTTCGAGCGCGCCGACGGCGGCACGCTCTTCCTCGACGAGATCGGCGAGCTCGACCTCGACCTGCAGGCGAAGCTGCTGCGCGTGCTCCAGAACGGCCGCCTCACCCGCGTGGGCGGCAACGAGACGATCGAGGTGGATGTCCGCGTCATCTCGGCGACCAACCGCGACATTCTGGAGATGGTGCGCGAGGGTACGTTCCGCGAGGACCTCTATTACCGCCTCTTCTCGTTCCCCATCCACCTCCCGCCGCTGCGCGACCGCGACCAGGACGCGCTCCTGCTCGCCAACCACTTCCTCGCCCGCTTCCAAGAGCGCCACGAAGCCTTCGACGAGAAGTACCTCACCTCGACGGTCCAACGCGCCATCCTGCGCTATGCCTGGCCGGGCAATGTGCGCGAACTAAAGAACGCCATCGAGCGCGCAGCCCTTGTCTCCGACGAGAACGGCATCACGACCGAAGACCTGATGCTCGCCCAGCAGCCGCTCTCGGGCGACACCGAGGTGCTCACCGCCGAGCCCGAGACGCCGCGCGGTAAACTCTTCGCCGCCGAGAACCCCGACGAGATCCTCCCCATCGAAGAGCTGAAGCGCCTCGCCGTGGAGCACGCGCTCCAGGTGTGCGGCGGCAACATCGAGCGGACCGCGCAGAAGCTCGGCGTCACGCGCTCGACGATCTACCGGCTGATGAAGAAGTTCGACATCGAGCAGGTAGCGTAGCCGAGGCCGATCGGGCTGTTCTGATCGTCGCAACGTAGTTCGTTCTGTGTTTCAGGCGTCCCGCAGCGCGGGGTCGACCTCGCGAAGGAAGCTCCACTGATAGATGCCCGTGCTGTGGCCGTCGCCCCAGCGGATTTGGAGGCCGTAGTTGCCCGCCGGGCGCAGTTCCTCGATGGTGTGCGTCTGCAGCGACGGCAGCACGAAGAGCATCGGGTCGATGGGCTCGTGCATCTTGCCATGGCCGCCGCGGCACGACACGCACGGGCACGCCCGCCGCAGCCCGTCGAACGAGAGCACCGAGGTGTGCCCGTCGCTCCACTCGATGGTGAGGTCTTGCGCGGTGTGGTCGGCAGCGAGGCGTATGGGATGCGGCGTGGACATGGTCGAGACAGCGCGTAATCGTTCAGGTCGCGCCGAGAACGTCGGCAGCGGTGTGATCTACCGCTGTGCGAGCGTTGTAGTTCTATACAAGCGTTGCATGAGCCTTGTCGCTAAGACTGGCGGGAGGGACCGCACGAGGGGCGTCGCAGACAACGCGGCTCGTCACCGAACCAAACATGCTGCGCTGCCCCGCAACGAGGCCTGCGCCCCGCGACGGCCTGGTAGCCGCGTACGGCGTCTCACTTCACCGCCAGGCCTTCCGTGTCGTCGAGCCGTGCAATCAGGCCCCATCCGAAGAACGAGTTGGCGACCGCGATCAGCAGTTCATTCTCCCCTTCTATCAGCGGCAGTTCCAGGGAGGTGTTCTCGATCGTGGCGCGGCCCCGGGGTTCTTTCATGCCCGGTGTACCGAAGTAATTGGTCTCGGCGTGCAGAAACCGACCGTTGACGAAGACCCAGACTTCGTCGCTAAAGCCCAGATCAAGCCTACGTCTCTGCACCGTTGAGGAAGTGAGGGTCGTCTTCAGCCACACCAGACGGCGCGTTCCCGCTGGGGTCATCCCATGGAGACGGCTCAGGTTGACGAGAGCGCGGTGTTCGGCGGCGATGGGAGCCCATGCGGCTGTGCTATCGGGGAGGTCCGAGTCAACCTCGCCTCCGAACATGGTGGGGAGATCGTGAACCACGTCGCGGCCGATAGGAAACGCCATAGGCAACGTGGCCAACCAGTTGCGTAGATACCTCGAATCGTTGCTTGTCGGATCGTACCCGGCAGTGGCAGGCACCTCTTCGGTGACGCCGGGACGGAGGACAACGTTGGCAAATATGGCGTTGCCGACCAGCGAGATGCCTCCTTCCTCGGCGGCGCTCTCTAGGATGGGCACGTGCAGAGCGGGACGGTCCATGTCGTTCACGTAGGCCCGCATCTGGCGACCAGATATGACGAGCTTGACGTGATTCCATCCCTCGCGATAGAGTGAGGCTGCGGCCTGGTAGTCGTCCGTCACGTCCCACAGGCTCATGCTGTCCACGACCGCGGCATATTGCAGGGTCGTGCGCGAGTGCGGGCTTACAGGCCAAAAGGCGCGGAGGTAGAAATTCTCGCTCGCGTTTCGGCCCTCGGCTTCTCTGAAGTTGATTCCTACGAAGCTCGGGTCGTTCATCTCCACATCGAACTCGATGGTCCCATCGGCGAAGGTCACGTCTTTCAGGTACAACCGCGCCCCGCCGTCCAACGTGCGTGCCGCCGATACGGAGCGGTGCGTGATGAACTCGACGCGCTCGGGGTCGGCCTCCCAGTAGGACGAGGTCATCGGTATGTTTTGGTCTTGCGCGTAAAGGGGGAGCACGTAGCGGAGAGCAACGAGCAGAGTGAGCGCTTTTCTCACGGCCTGTTCGGTTGGATGATCGGGGGTGCGAGCACGTACGAGGCGAATCGTACAGGGCTGCCACGACCGCGCGGGCAGCAACACTCAGGAACGGCCTTGCGTAGCGCCATTCCCATTCAGGCCGCGTTCAAGTCGGTTCAACTCAATTCACAGGGGCCCTGAGATGGGTGGTGTGCCCCGCGACGAGCAGACCATCCAGCAGACTATGCAGAATCCGGATCTAGATCGCTGCAAATCGTACATCGAACAGCGCCTCCGTTGGGGTGATGCGAGCGACTGGACGACGCAGGACTTCGAGGATCTCAGTCTCCGCATCCAGGAAGAAACCGGCCGCGCTATCAGCGCAACGACCCTGAAGCGCCTGTGGGGGCGCGTCGCCTATCACAGTTCACCGAGCCGCCACTCTCTCGACACGCTCGCCCTCTTTGTCGGTCATGCATCGTGGAGAGACTACCTACGCAGCGCTGACGGCACGACGCCTTCCGGAGCTGCCACTCCAGGTGGCACTCCTGCAGACGTGGCGACCGAGGTCATACCGCCGATGCGTGCTGCGCCGTCTACCACACGTCGCGTGCGGTACATGGCGGTCGTGGCACTCTCGCTATGCTTCGGCATGGCCCTGTGGGCCGGGCTTAAAGAGACGCCGAGCGACCTACACGCCGATGCCTCGGTGCCCACCGCCGTCACCTTTCTGAGCCGCCCCGTGACCAGCGGCGTACCGAACACCGTGATCTTCGACTACGACGTCGGCCAAGCAGACGCCGATAGCTTTTTCATTCAGCAGTCGTGGGACCAGCGACGCCGCGCCCTAGTTGCCCCGGAGCACCAGACCTACACGTCGACCTACTACCGTCCTGGCTTCTTCAACGCCAAGCTACTCGCGGACGACCGTGTCCTCGCAGAGCACCCGGTCCACATCACGACGGACGGCTGGATCGCGCTTATCGAGGCCGAGCCAACACCGAGCTATCTCACCGACATCCTCTCCTCGTCGGAGGGGGCGTTGTCCGTTGAACCCGCGCTGCTGTCGGACCGTGGGCACGACCCCGAGGAGGAGTACCGGGTCCTTGAGTACTACAACGTGCGCACGTTTGGCGTGCGCGCGGACGGCTTCTCACTGGAAACCGCGCTGCGCAGAACCGTCGCCGACGGGCGTTATCCGTGCGGACCCGCCGAGGTGTCCGTCCTCGGCGAGCGTGGGGCTTTTCAGATCCCACTGGGCCAGGCGGGCTGCGTAGGAGACATGAACCTCCTGCTCGGCATGCACCACCTGGGAGGCAAAACCAACGACCTGTCGGCTTTCGGGGTCGATCTCTCCTCGTGGCAACGCGTGCGCCTCGGCGTACGTGGCGATGATGTGCGGATTCAGGTAGGCACGAACGCCCCATTCACTGCCCGCATGGAGGAAGACATGGGTCAGGTGGTCGGGCTGCGATTCCGCTTCGGCGGCGCGGGCGCCATCGACTATGTGACGCTATACGATGCCGACGGGGCCGTCGTCTATGACGAAGCGTTTTAGAGCAGGCAAGCGATCTCGCTCATGCGACCTGACCGCGGGCGACGGCCTGCGTGACGACGCGCCCCCCGGTCGGGAGATAACCCTTCTCCTATCACGTGATCCAGCCTAGCCATGTCGATTCCTTTCTACCGGGCCGCTCTTCTGGCTGAGGTAGGGCTCGCCGCTCTCGTTCTAGGCGCCCTCGCTGCAGGCTGTTTGCCTGCACGCGACGCACCTCCGGCACCTACCGTGGATGCGCCCCACGCCGTCCATGCCGACACGGCTCTCGTTGACTCATTGGCGCGGGCGTTCTTCGAGGCGCACACCCTGCCGAGTCTGGTCGTGGGCCTTGTAGACAGCACGGGACGCCAGGTCTGGGTCTACGGCGATGCTGACAGCCTCGGTGCGCCGGACATACATACGCGCTACGAGATTGCCTCCATCACGAAGGTCTTTACTGCACTCGCGCTTGCCGACCTGGCTGCGCGCGGCACCGTTGCCCTAGACGACCCGGTCTCCGCTTACCTCCCTGACTCCCTTGCCGTGCCCGAGCACGTCACCCTCGAACGCCTCGCATCCCATACGGCCGGCCTTCCCTTTCTCCCCCCCGGTCTCCCACTGACGCTCGACCCGTACGCGACCTACACCGTCCGCGACCTCTTCAGCGCACTCGGCGGGATCCACATCGGCGCGCCTGGCGACTACCTCTACTCCAACCTCGGCGTTGGTCTTCTCGGCCACGCGCTCGCTCGTGCTGAGGGGGTGACGTATGCCGATCTCATCCAAACGCACGTGCTCCGTCCGCTTGGACTGGAAGAGACGAGCGTCTTGGTGCCCGACACGGCCCGGCTTGCGCAGCCACACGCCCAGCCTGGCCAGACAACACCGCCCTGGACGTTCACCGACGCTTTTGCTGGTGCCGGAGCGCTCCGTGCCTCTACCGCAGACATGCTCGCGCTGCTGGCGGTTCACCTCGACCCGCCCGCCGACCTCCCCCCTTCGCTTGCCGAGGCCATCGCGATGGTCAAAAGACCGAGGGTGTCCATACCTGCACACTCGTTCAGCGTGGCGCTTGGGTGGCACCGCTCGCCCATCGGCACCGACGGAGCGAGCCTGGCACTTTGGCACAACGGAAGCACGGGAGGAACCCGCAGCTTCGCAGGCTACGTCTCGGGAAACACCGGGGGAGGCGTTGGCGTGGTCGTTTTCACGAACATCCAGCAAGACGCAACCGACTTTGGGTTGGACTTGCTTGGCCACGTGGCAACAGCCAGCCCGGGTCGTGACCCACACTGACGCGGCAGCGAGGTTACCTCTTTGGATACAACCCTTCGGCAACATGGAGATTGCGCTGGCGTGATCTTGGGTCCATATACACCACGTCCGCATAGCGTTGTGCTCTCCCACCTGCCCGATGATCTCGTGACTGTGTCTGCCCCCTCGCCACTCCGCCCGTCGGGCTTTGACCTTCAGGGCCACCGCGGCGCGCGCGGCCTCCGCCCCGAAAACACGCTCCCGGCATTCGACCTCGCGCTCGACCTCGACGTCACTACGCTTGAACTCGACACCGTCATCTCGCAGGACGAGGAGTTCGTGGTGAGCCACGAGCCGTGGATGAACGCCGACATCGCTTCGCACCCCGACGGCACTCCCGTCTCAGAGGACGAAGCGCGGAGCCTGAACCTGTTCCAGATGCCCTATACCGAGATCGCACGCTATGATGTCGGACAACGTGGCAACCCGCGCTTTCCTGAGCAGGTGACGATGGCGGTCGCGAAACCACGCCTGCGCGACGTGATCGAACGCGCTGAGGCGAAGGCGGCGCGGGACGGACGCCCCGCCCCGTTCTACAACATCGAGACGAAGTGCACCGACGCCACAGACGGCCTCTTCCACCCCAGCCCCGAGCGATTCACGGCACTCCTTTGGGACGTCCTCGATGAGACCGGCATCGCCCCGCGCGCCACGCTACAGTCGTTCGACGTGCGGACGCTACAGGAAGCACACCGGCTTGCCCTGCCGATCCGGCTCGCGCTCCTCGTGGCGTACGAGAGCGAGCACAGCGTCACCAACCATGTCGCCCGCCTCGGCTTTGTCCCGCACATCTACAGCCCCGACTACCGGCTCGTGGACGCCGATTTGATGATGGCTGCGGCGTCCGTCGGCATGGACGTGATCCCATGGACCGTCAACGACCCTGATGAGGCGCAGCGCCTCCGCGACCTCGGCGTGGCCGGACTGATCACCGACTACCCGGACCGCGTGCAGTGAGGGAGTGGGATGGTGTTGCGGTGTTGCCGCGTCGCGGTAGGGAGGTCTTCACCGCCACACCGCTGCACTGCTCAACCGCTGCACTTTCCCTACCCGACCGCCGCTTCGGCAAGGTGCTGCCGAAGTAGGGCGCGGGCCTCGTCGGGCGTGTTTACGTCACGGAGGGCCTCGACGTGCTCGGGCGTGTGGATGAGGTGCGCCACGACGGAGAGCCGCCGTAGGTAAGTCGTCGAATCGACATCCATCGGGACGAGGAGGACGAGGACGGCGTGGACGGGGCTGCCAGTGTGCTCGAATAGGAGGCCATTGTTGTTGAGCCCGAGGAAGAGCTGCATCTGCCGCACCTCGGGCGTGTGGAGGTGGTAGAACACCACGCCGGGGAGCAGTTCGGGCGCGTAGGTGCCGTCGGCCATGGGGTCGGCCTCGCTCGGCAGCATGCCATCGGCGGTGCCTTGCGCGAGGATCCGTGCAAGCCGGAAGGGGAGTTCGGGGCGGTCCGCGAATGCCTGGCAGAGCAACTGCTGGAGCGCATACTCGGCGCTCCCGGGTCGCAACGTCGTGAGGATGTGCTGCGGCGGGAGCGCATCCAGCACGGCGGTCACGCCCTCGGGGTCGCGCGCGTCGGTGGTGAGCGCGGTGCGGTCGGGCTCGGCGAGATAGATCGTGAGAAACGAGACGGTGTCGAAGCGCGCCGCGAGTACGCGGGGAAGCCGGTCGAGCGCGGGCCGCCATGCGAGCGTGCCCTGCCGCACGCTCACCAGCACGACCATGTCGTTGGCCACCACCACGCGGTCGAGCGAGGCCGGGAGGTCGGCCCAGGTGTCGAGCGTGGCGACCTCGAACGGGGCGGCGGGCTTCGTGCGCTCGGCCAGCGACCGCAGCGGTGCCACCGACTCGGACGTCGTCAGGAACAGCAACGAGGCGCCCTTCTGGTCGGCGAGCACCTTCAGTGCGCGGAGGGCCGCCGGGAAACCCGCCTCGCGCTCGGCCAGCGGCGGCACCGCCACGAGCAGCCGCGCCGTCGTGTTGACCGGCGCCTCCAGCTTGCTCACGACGGTCATCGTGCGCGTCTCTTCGAGCACCTGGTCGAGGATGCTCCCGAAGACGAACGCCGTCGCCGTGCTGCGCCCGTTCCACCCGACGACGACCGTCGAGATGCGCTCCTCGCGGACGGCGCGGATGATGCCCGAGGCCGGGTTGAGGTCGATGCGCGTCAGCGGCGTGCAGGGCACGTCGGCTGCAGCGGCATGGACGACGGCCGTTTCGAGCAGCTTCTCGCTCGCCGGGACGTCGTCCTCGCGGCGGGCGATGGTGAGCGGGTAGATCGGCTGGCGGCTCGTCGGGCTGTGGAGTAGGAGCGCGAGGTCGACCAACTCCTCGGCGGTGTCGGGGTTGGCGAGCGGGACAAGGATGCGCTGCGGACGCTCCGTCGGCGAGGCTGCCTCGGCGTCGGCGAGGGCTACGGCGCGCCCGAAGCGCTCCACGAGCCACGGCCCTGCGAGGCACGTCAGCATGATCACCACCACGACCGCGTTGACCATCGCTGCCTCGAAGAAGCCCAGGTCGAAGCCGATAAGCGTCACCGCGAGCGTGGCCGCTGCCTGCGGGAATGTCAGCCCCGCGATCGTCGCGATTTCCTCGCGCCGCAGCCGAAAGCCCAGCCCGATGCCGCCCGCTGCAATCGTCTTACCGACGAACACGAGGCTCGCCACCACGAGGGCCTTCGCCCACACCTCCAGCTGCGTGAGCACGCTCACATCGACCAGCAGCCCCACCGACAGCAGGAAGAACGGGATGAACACGGCATCGCCGACGAAGCGGATGCGCGTCATGAGGGGGCTCTGCGGCGGCACGAGCCGGTTGAGCACGAGGCCCGCCGCGAATGCGCCGATGATGGCCGCGAGCCCGGCGAGGTCGGCCAGCCACGCCGTCGCGAAGAAGGCGAACATCAGGAAGACGAACTCGACATCGGGCTGCTTGCGCACGGTGCGGAAGAACCACCGCCCGAGGCGGGGGAGCACCACCAGCACCGCTGCCAGCCACAGCGCCACGCGAGCCGCGAAGCCGCCCCAGAAGAGCATATTGGCGTCGCCCGTTTGCAGTGCCACCACGACCGCCAGCACGACGAGCGAGAGCACGTCCGTCACCATCGTCCCGCCCGTCGCCATGATGACCGCCGGGTTCTTGGCGATGCCGAGCCGCTGTGCCACAGGGAGCGCCAGCAGCGTGTGCGACCCCACGATGGAGCCAAGCAAGAACGAGGTCGGCAGGTCCAGCCCCAAAAGCGCCGGGCCGACGAGCAGCGACAGTCCCATGGGCGTCCCGAACGACACGAGCCCGAAGACGAGGCTCCGCGTCCGCTGCCGGGCGAACTGATTCAGGTCGAGCGTCACGCCCGCCACAAACATCAGATAGAGCAGCCCGACCGTCCCGAGCAGCTCGAAGGTGGCGTCGCGCTCCAGCAGCCCCAGCACGCTCGGCCCCACCAGCGCCCCCGCCACGATCAACCCCACGATGCCGGGCAGCCGCAGCCGCCGAAACAGCATCGGCGCGAGCAGGATCAACCCCATCGCCAGCGCGACGATCAGGACCGGATCGGTGATGGGCAGCGGAAGGATGGGCGGCATAGAGGCGAGGTGCAGGGACCTCCTACGACCGGCTCCCCAGGCAGTTCGGCGATCCGGTGGACGGTGCGTCGGGGCCCGTTTCAGCTACGGGGCGTGCACCAGCGATCTGCCTCGCGCATCATCGTGCCGGGCATCGTGGCGTGCATCGTGCCGGGCATCGTGCCACTGACATACCGGCTCACCGAAGGTTGTACCGCTGCCGGAGCGACTCCTGGACCTCGCCCATCGTGCGGAAGGCCTCCTTGAGCAGGTTCTGCTGCGAGCGCGAGAGTGCCTCGGGGTCGACCCAGTCGGTGGCCTTCTCGCCGACCTCGACGGCGCGCATCTGGGTGCTCACGTGCAGGTCCACGAGGGTCGTGAACGCATGCGTGAGGCTGCGCGCCTCCGCAGCGATGTCCGACACCTCGTCGGCGACGAAGCGCAGGCGCCCGAAGGTGCTCGTGCGGCGCGACTGCTGGAGGTCGAGCGCCAGCGCGCGGGCCATGCCCACGATGGGGCGCAGGCCGCGCTCGCGGAGGTTGAGGCCTTCCTCGCCGTTCTCTGCTTTCTCGCGAACGAGGCGGCGGCCGAACATGGTGAACGGCGGCTTCAGGCTGGTCGCCTCGTCCAGGAGGAGCCGGACGATGCCCGGCCGGGGCGCGGCGTCGGTCCCGGCGAGTGCCTGACGGATCGTGTCGCGGAGCGTGTCGGCCAGCGCCGTGTGGCCGTAGAGCGCGCGGAAGTCGAAGCAGGGCGCGGCGCGCCGTGTGGCCGTGGCCTCCGTGCCGCTGGCCCACTGCCGGTAGGCGGCCTGCCAGGCCGAGAGCGGCTGCCGGAACGGCTCGGCGAACGCGACGATGCCCTCCTCGCTGCTGACGAAGCCGCAGGCCTCGAAAGCGTCTTCGATCTTCTGGGCGAGGAGCGCGAACCACGCCGCGGCGCGCTCGGCCTCGGCGGCGTCCGAGGGATTGTCGTAGACGAGGCCGTTGGACTGCCAGGTCGTGAGGGCGCACTCGCGGCGGCCCGGCGTCCCGAAGGCGAGCCACACCCACGGCAGCGCCGAGGCCGCGTCGGGCTCGGCCTGGTGGAGGTCGCGCTCCACGAGGAAAAAGAGCCGCGCTTTGAGCTGGTCGTCCAGTTCGGTGATGACGTCGAGCAGGTCCTGCGCGTGGACGCCCTGCTGGTAGAGCCGTAGCAGCCGCCGCGTGGACTCGCTGCGGATGGCGGCTAACTCCTCGACGGATTGGGCTTTCTCGGTGCGCTCGACCGTGGCGACGGGGTCGAGGCCGCGGAAGTGGCTCACGTCCTGGGCCGTGATGACGCCCGCGAGTGCCCGTTCGCCGTCGCGGTTCTCCTGGCTCATCACCATCACCCGGCGGATGCGGTGCTGCATCATGACCTGGATGCCCTCGAAGAGACGCGCCTCCGTGTTCAGCGCGACGGGGGGGCGGGTGATGAGGTCGGTTACGGGGTCCTCGGCCGAGCGACCTGCGGCCACAACGCGCGTGGCGATGTCGCCCTCGGTGACGAGGCCCATCGGCAGGCCCTCCTTCATGATCACGACGGTCTCCGTCTCGTAGTCCCGCATGGCGCGCGCGACCGTGCGGATCGACGCGTTCGGCGGGCAGGTCACGGGGGGCTGGTGGAGCAGCTCGCCCAACGTGGTGTCGAAGAGGAGGTAGGCCCCGGCCGCGTCGCGGTCCGTCTCGCGCGTGCGGACGAAGCGCTTCAGGTTCTCGTCGAAGAACGCCTTGAAGTCTGCGTTTTGCTTGAGCAGCGCCCAGAACCGCTCCGCGTCGACGAGGGCGCACACCGTCGCCTCGACGGCGCGCGCCTCGTACGGGAGGATGCCGCCCGCCGTAAGCCCATAGGCGCCGAAGTGCGTGTTCTCGCCGCACATCTCGATGAGCCGTTGCTGCTGCGCGTCCAGGAGCCGGACAAGGCCGGACTCGACGATGTAGAGCGCCTTGTGCGTGTCGACGCCTTGCTCCAGGATGACCGCGCCCTCTGCGTAGATGCGCGTGGAGACGAACGGCACCGTTGCGGCCCGCTGCTCCTCGGTGAGCAGGTTGAAGGGCTCGGTGGCAGCGAGCAGCGCTTCGATGCGCTCGGTGATGGACATGGAGGGCCAGGATTCGGGGTGCGGTCGCACAGCCATGTCGGCCCCGTGCGTGACGGCGAGGGCAACGGCAAGGCGGGGGCGAACGTTGGGTGAGCCCGAAAGAACGGCCTCACACCCGGAGCGGGGCAAGTCTCCTCGTTCGATCGGGCGGGTAGGAATACGCTGACGGTCGTAGTCAGTCACTCAACCCTCGCAGAAGGCACCGGAGCGGCCCCGTGCCCCGTGACCTCGGTGGGTCCCGGAGGCGTCGTGCCCGGGGAGGGGCGGTCGTGACTACCTTGCGCCGCCGCGTCCAGGTCGCCAAGGGCCTGGAGCCCGTGCCCCCCTACGCTGATCGCTTCGTGCCCGCTATCCCGATCCCGACTGCGCTCAATGTGCCGCTGAGCTACCCGGCGGCAGGCCTCGGCCCGCGTCTGCTCGCGTGGCTCCTCGACTCGGTCATCGCGTTTGGGTACGTCATGCTGGTCACGCGTGCACTAGATGCCGTGTCTTTGTGGTCGGTTTTCGGCCGGGGTACGGCGGTCTTTTTGGTGGTCGTCTATCTCCCCGTCGTGCTCTACCACCTCGTCTGCGAGATCGTGCTCAGCGGGCAGAGCATCGGGAAGAAGGCCCTCGGCCTTCGCGTCGTCCGCGTCGATGGCACCGCGCCTGGGTTGGGGGACTACCTCCTGCGCTGGCTCCTCCGCATCGTCGAGATCCTGTTCCTCTCAGGCATCCCTGCCATCGTGTCGATCGCAGTCACAAAGCGCGGCCAGCGCCTCGGCGACCTCGCCGCGGGCACGACCGTCGTCCAGACGCGCCAGCAGACGCACCTGACCGACACGATCTACAGCCGCCTCGGCGAGCAACACGTTCCAACCTACCCGGACGTAGAATTTCTCACCGACACTGATGTCCAGACGGTGCGCGATGTGCTCAAGCGGCTCCGTACCGAAGGACGGACGCCGCATGCGGAGCAACTGGCCAGGCGGGCTAAGACGGCCATTGAGCGCAAGCTAGGGCTCGCGCCGGTGCAGGAGCCGCCCGCCGTGTTTCTCCAGCGGATCGTGAAGGACTACAACGCGGTGCTGGACACCTACACGCTGCCTGTGGGCCGGGCGGCCTAGGTTACAGAGCTGGGTCATGGGTAGGCGTCCTGATACTGTGAGGCGGCGTTGCGATCTGACTTGATGCCTGGAAATCGAACGCGACAGCTTTTCGACCTTCGACCTTCGACCCCACCGAACTGCCCTTGTCCTCGGCGGCGGATTGTGCGAGTTTAGCCGCCCGCCTAGCCTGCTGAGTTTGGCCTACTTCTTGACGCCGATCGGACCTCTGGTACGCCCCGTTTTCGTTCCCTGCACCGCCGCCGCTCGTGTGAGCGCGCCTCGGGTGCCTCGAACCTAGCTCGCACCGCCATGCGTCGCCACCTGTCCATCGTCTGCCTCACGCTCGCGCTCGGCCTCGCTGGCCTATCGCCCAACACCGCGCTGGCCCAAACCGTCGTGAAGTACGGGGCCGAGTTCCTCGCGGGCGGCGTCGGCGCTCGGGCGCTCGGCATGGGCGGCGCTTACGTCGGGCTGGCCGACGACGTGACGGCCGGCTACTGGAACCCCGCCGGTCTGGATGCCCTCGCCTATCCGCAGGGGGCCTACATGCACGCCGAGCGGTTCAGCGGCATCGTCTCGTTCGACTACGGCGCGGTGGCGTGGCCCGTCACCAACCGTTCCACGCTAGGTGTCTCCTTCTTCCGCAGCGGCGTCGACGACATCGCCAACACGCTGGAGGCGTTCAACCCCGACACCGGCCTGCCCCTGCCGAACGCGGAGAACAACGTCACCTACTTCTCGGCTGTCGACTACGCCTTCTTCGTCTCCTACGCCCGTCGCCTCTCGGACAACCTCCGGCTCGGCGTCACCGGCAAGGTTATCCGCCGCTCCATCGGCGACTTCGCAAACGCCTGGGGCTACTCCGCCGACATCGCGGCGCAGTACCAGATCGGCCGCTTCGCGCTCGGCCTCAACATCCAGGACGTGACGGGTATGCTCCAGGCATGGACGGTCAACGACACGGCCTTCGAGGACCTCTACCAGGACCCCGATACCGGCGAGTTTCTCGGTTTCGCCGACGTGTTTGGCCAGGACGCGCCCGTCGGGCTGACCGAACTCGTGCTGCCGGTGGCCCGTCTGGGCTCGGCCTACGCGCTGCCGCTCACCGAGGACATCGGCCTCAACCTGGGCTTCGACCTCGACCTCGCCTTCGACGGGCAACAGACCTACGTGCTCAACGCCGGCGACCTCAGCTTCCGCCCGCGCTTCGGCACCGAGGTGACCTACCGTGGCCTCGTCGCCCTCCGCGCCGGTATCGCAGACGTGACGACCTCCGAGCGCTACGGCACGCAGCTCACGCCGACGCTCGGCGCGGGCCTCGCCCTCGACCAGATCAACGTCGACTACGGCTTCGGCGACTTCGGCGGCCTGCAGTCCGAACTCGGCTCAACGCACCGCATCTCGGTGATGCTGACGCTGGAGCAGCCCCGCTTCGCCCGCGCGGATCGCTAGCGCGATGTAAGAGGTAGGGATAGGTGAAGGGGCACGCACGCCTCCGCGGCTTGTGCACGTTCATACCTTCACACGTCCCCACGTCCACACCAGACTCATGCGTCCCGAAGACCGGAAGGGCCTGCTCGCCACCGTCGCGTTCCACGTGGTGCTGCTCGCGGTACTGTTCGTCTCGACGTACACCGTGAGGATCCCGCAACTCGGCTTCGTGGAGGTCGACTTCGGGCCGATCCAGGAGGCGCGGCCTGCCCAGCAGGCGTCGGTGCCGACGCCGGAGCCGCCGCAGCCTGAGCCCCAGGCGGAGACGACGCCCGCCACGGCCACGCAGCCCGTCGACCTCCCCGAGACGCCGCCGGAGCCGGACCCCGACGTGATCGCGACGCCGGAGACGGAGCAGCGCGACCCGGAGCCGCAGGGCGAGGCCGCCGCCGACGAGCGCGAGCCCCGTCCCGAAACGCCCGACGCGCCGGAGACGACCGGTGGCAACCCCGACGCCGATGCTGGCCAGACGAGCGACCAGGACGGTACCGGCAGCACCGACCGCACGACGTCGCCGTTTTCGCTCGAGGGCCTCGATCGCTCGCCTGTCGCGACGCCGCTGCCACCCAACCCCGGCGCGCGGGGCACCGTGGCGATCCGCGTGACGGTCGATCCGAGCGGCCGTGTGGTGCAGGCGCTCCCCGCCCGACGCGGCGGTGACCCTCGCCTCGACCGCGCTGCCCTCGATGCGCTCCGCTCCTGGCGCTTCGATGCACTCCCACCTGACGTGCCGCAGGAGCTTCAGAGCGGCGTCGTCACGTTCGTGTTCCGTCTAGACTAGCGGCCCCGCCGCGTGCGCCGTGGGGGAAATCGTTCTGGACTGGTTGTTGCAAGTCACTGGAGTGTGTAAGGTTTGACTGTTTACGGTCGCCTCAGCCTCCTTCGACCACTCGTCACCCACAGGCATGCCCTCACCCGTTCTGACGCGCGGCTGCGCGCTGCTGCTGCTCTTTGCGATTGCTGACGCCGGCATGGCTCAGCAAGCATTCGTCGCCGACGAGTTCGAGGCCGCTCCCAGCCTGGCGATCACGGCACAGGACGGTCCCGGTGCCGAACGCTTTCTTCGGTGGGCAGGGCAGGACGCGCTTGCCTTTGTCCGCGCAACCGGCGCCACGCTGCCCGTGATCGCTCTGGCAGGCAGCGCGCTCGTCCCGACGGCGACCAACCTCGACGCGCCGATCGGCGACGGGCTCCGCGGCGAGCCGGAAGGGGCGCTCGGCGTGTTTCTGGAAGTCGGCGATCGGCTGGGCGAGCGCAAGATGGCCGTGCCCGTCGTCGCCCTCTTCGGGGTGTCGCTCTTCACGGACAACGAGCGCTTCCAGGACGCCGCGTTCACCTCGATGCAGTCGGCGCTCTATGCTTCTGGCGTGACGATGGGGCTGAAGTCGCTCGTCGGGCGCGCGCGGCCCTACACCGACGACGGTTCGTTCAACTTTGCCCCGCTCTCGCCCTCGCGCGACTACTACTCGTTCCCGTCGGGGCACACCACGCTGTCGTTCGCCGTGGTGACGCCGTGGGTGATGTACTACCCCGGTCCCGTCACCTACAGCCTGCTCGCTGTCAGCGCGGGCACCGCCGTCGCGCGCATCTCCAAGGACGAGCACTGGGCGACGGACGTGCTCGCGGGCGCGGCCATCGGGGCGTTCACGGGCGTCTTCCTGGCCCGCCGCCACCTCCGCGAGGCCGAAGCCCGCGCCGCCTTCCAGGTGCAGCCCCTCGTGAGCGCGGACCACGTCGGGGCCAGCGTCACGATCCCGATTCGCTAGGCGCGCGTCGAAGAGCGAGGGCTACCGTTTGGGCACCGCGACCGCCAGCGCGGCCTCGGCACGCTGGACGAAGGAGTGCTGCGATCCGAGCAGCGCACGGAGCGGCGGCAGATACTCGACCAGAATCGCCTGTCCCTCACGCTGCTTGGCTGCGTCGTCCTGCGCCACGAGCAGCAGCCCGAGCGTCGTGTGCGCGTCGATGACGGCCTGGTGGTCGGGTTCGAGGGAGCGGGTCATGCCGTCGAGAGCGGCGCGGCAGAGGGCTTCGGCCTCGGCGTGTTCGCCGCGCAGGTGTGCCACCGATGCCCGCTTCATGAGCAGGTCCGCGTGACGAGGGTGGCCTGGGGTGTAGGTCGCCTCGAACACCGGCTCGACGGCATCGAGCAGCGCCTCGGCCTCGTCGGGCTGTTGCTGCGCGATGAGCAAGGTGGCCAGGCGCACGCGGTCGCCTGCCACATACGGGTGGTCGTTGCCGAACGCGGCGAGGTCGAGGCGGAGCGCCTCGCGGTAGGCGGCCTCGGCCTCGGCATAGCGCTCCTGCGCGAAGTGCAGCGCGCCAAGGTTGAGCACGGTCGAGGAGAGGTCCGGGTGGCCGTCGCCGAAGAGCGCGCGCTGGATCCGCAGGGCTTCCTCGTAGGCGGCTTCGGACTCGTCGTAGCGGCCTTGATCGACGAGAACGAGACCGAGTTGGTTGTAGTCGAGCGCGGCGGAGGCGCTCTCGGGGCCATAGAGCTGGATGCTGAGCGCGAGCGACTCGCGGAAGAGCGGCTCGGCCTCGTCGAGCCGGCCCGTCGTCCAGTAGAACTGGGCGAGGTGGTAGAGCGTCGTCGCGGTTTCGGGGTGGTCGGTGCCGAGGTGCTCGCGCTGTAGCGCGAGCGCACGCTGGAGGATCGGCTCGGCCTCGTCGTAGGCTCCAGCGTCAGAGCGCAGCAGGCCGAGGCTGCTCAGCGTCGCGGCGAAGTCCTGCGGCGGTGCCTGTTCTTCGCGCACGGCTAGCGACGCTTGGAACAGCGAGTCGGCGCGGACGAGGTCGCCTGACTCGTGGACGAGCATGCCTAGGAGGTGTCTCGTGCGGGCGAGGGCGAGCGCGTCCGGCGAGGTCTCAGCGAGCCGCAGGGTGAGCGCGCGCTCTAGTAAGGCCATGGCTTCGCCAAAGCCGCCTTGCTCGTAGCGTAGTAGGCCGAGGCGTTCGAGGTTCTCAGCGAGCGCGTCCCCAGCGAGCGGATCGCCGTTGGCCACGAGCGTCTCGTGTTGGTCGACCGCCGCGGTCAGCAGCGAATCCGCCTGGTCGTAGAGCCCGAGGTTGGTGTAGACGCGCCCAACGACACCCTGCACCTCGGCCTGGACGAGCGGCGCATCGGCCAACTCGGTGCGGAGCCGCTGTGCGCCCTGATCGAGGAGCTCCTGCGCCGTCACGCTCGCGCCGCGCGACTCCGAGGGGTCGGCCACCTGGAAGACGCCGACGAGGAACTCGGTCACCGCCTCGGTCCGGCTCGCCTCGCGCTCCACGCGGTCCCGCTCGGCGGCGAGCAACTGGTTCTGCCGCACCACCACGCCCGCGAACACCGTCGCTACGAGGGCAAGCCCGGCTACGAGCACTGCCGCGACAGCCCACGCCGGGTTGCGCCGCACCCACTTGGCGAGGCGGTAGCGCTTGGTAGCCGGCCGTGCCGCGATGGGTTGCCCGACGAGGTGCCGCCGGAGGTCGGTCGCGAGCGCCTCGGCCGAGGCGTAGCGCCGCGCCGGGTCCTTGGCGAGCGCCTTCAGGACGATCGTGTCGAGGTCGCCGCGGAGGCGTCGGCGGAGGCGCGGGACGTCAAGGGGGAGGGGCGGCGAGTCGTCGTCCAGACGTACGACGGCGGTAGAGGGGCGGAGCGGCTCCGTCTCGCAGATCACCCGCTCGATCTCGCCCGCCGACGCCGTTGCAAAGTGGTAGGCGCGGCGGCCCGTGAGCAACTCGTAGAGGATCAGGCCGAGGGCGTAGACGTCGGTGGCCGTCGTGACGGCCTCGCCGCGCACCTGCTCAGGGGCGGCGTACTGCGGCGTGTAGACGCGGCTCCCCGTCGCGGTCAGTGGCGCGTCGTCGTTCAGGTCGCTGGGGCCGTCGGGCGTGAGGAGCTTGGCGATGCCGAAGTCGAGCAGCTTCGCTCGTCCGCGCCTCGCCCTCGCGGTGCTCGCTCCAGCGGTAGGCGCGACGAGAATGTTCGACGGCTTGAGGTCGCGGTGGACGACGAGGTTCTGGTGGGCGTAGGCGACGGCGTCGCAGACTTGGAGAAAGAGGTCGAGGCGGTCGCGCACGCCGAGCTGGGCCGTGGCGACGTGCTCCGTGATTGGCTCCCCGTCCACGACTTCGAGCGCGAAGAAGGGCGTCCCGACGAGGTCGCCGCTCTCGGGCCCAGCCACGCCGCCGTCGAGCAGCCGCGCGATGCCGGGGTGCTGGAGGCGCGCTAGCGTCTGCCGCTCGGCGAGGAACCGCTGCCGCAGCGTCGGATGGGGCGCCGCGATGAGCTTGAGCGCCACCGACTGCTCGAAACCGCGTCCGTCCTCCACGATGCGCTCGGCGAGGTAGACCGCGCCCATGCCGCCTCGGCCGAGCTCGCGCACGAGCCGATACGGCCCCACGCGCCGCCCGACGAGCGCCGCAAGCGCATCGGCCCTGTCGCCGCCCATGGTCGTGTCGAGCAGTCCGTCGTCCACCTCGTCGATCGCGCGCCGGGCCAGAAACGTCTCCGCGGCATCGTCGGCAGCCAGGAGTGCCTCGGCTTCCGCGCGCAGCGCCGGATCACCGCCACAGGCCCCGTCCAGGTACGCCGCGCGGGCCTCGCCGTCGAGGTCAAAGGCCACGTCGAGGAGGGTGTCGAGGCGCGCCCACTGCTCGGGGCTGAGGCGCTCAGGGGGGGAGAGGTCGGACATCGCGTGGTGGCTAGCGTCATCCGGAAAGGCCGCCGTGGGGACGGGCGGCGTCACGTCCGGGCGCTAACATACTGTTTGCACATCCCTAGCGCCAAGCGCCGAACACCTCGCCTACGCCCCTGGACCTCAGGCGGCTACCGAGGTGAGTCGGGGCCGCTGCGCCCAGGCACGCGACTCGGCCACGAAGCTCTCGAAGAGGCGCCGCGTCCCAGCGTCGGTGTCGACGAGCATCTCGGGGTGCCACTGCGCACCAACCGCAAACCCGTGCGGGCGCTCGATGCCTTCGATCAGGCCATCCGGCGCCCACGCCGTCGCCACGAGGTCGTGCCCCAGGCAGTCGACGCCCTGGTGGTGCATGCTGTTGATGGCGGCGGTCTCCGCGCCGAAGGCCGCATGGAGGTGGCTGCCCGGCGCGACGCGCAGGTCGTGGGCGAGGAGGTCGCGCGCATAGCCCTGCGTGGGGAAGTAGTCGTGCTTGATGGCGTCCGGGAAGAACGCGGTCGTGTCCTGGTGGAGCGTGCCGCCGCAGGCCACGTTGAGGATCTGCATGCCGCGGCAGATGCCGAAGAACGGCTTGCCGTCGGCGAGCGCCCAGCGCGTCATGAGTAGCTCGACGGCGTCGCGTGCGAGGTCGGTGCGCCCGGTGAGCGGATCTAGCGCGGCGCCGTAGCTGAACGGGTGGACGTCCACGCCGCCCGCAATGAAGAGGCCGTCGAGGCGGTCGTAGATCGAGCGCAGCGTGGCCTCGTCCTGGTCGAGGAGGGGGATCATCACTGGGGCTGCGCCGGTCGAGGCGAGGGCGACGAAGTAGCGGTGGTTCATCACCCACGAGTGCGGGAGCGCCTCGGGGATGCCGTCGATGGCCTGGAGCGTCTGCGCAGGGACGCCGATGAGGGGACGGACCATGAAAAGAAGCGGGTGGGGTGGGAGGGCGGGCTGGGAAGCAACGATCCCGCCAGGGGGCACGAACAATGAGAATAGCGCCGACGATACCAAAAACAGGACCGTCTCCGCCACCCACGTGGGCAAACCTCCTCGGATTTTGAGGCGGGAAGGGCTTTTCTCTGACGAACCTTGCTCTGCCCCGTTCCTCTGCACCAGCGCCGCTTTTGGGAGCAATGACGCCTGCGTCAGGCGGCAGCCTCGGTGACGGATACGGTGTCGGGCAGGGCCTCCACGGTCTCGGCGCGCAGCCGGAAGGAGAACGACGACCCATAGCCCGGCGCGCTCTCCACGGACAGCTGCGTCTGGTGGGCCTCCAGGATGTGCTTCACGATGGCGAGGCCCAGGCCCGTGCCGCCCTGCGCCCGCGAGCGGCTACGGTCCACGCGGTAGAAGCGCTCCGTCAGGCGCGGGATCTCGTCCTGCGGGATGCCGATGCCGTCGTCCACCACGGCCACGCGGACGCGGCCCGACGGGAGCGCGCGCGCCATCACCTCCACATTGCCGCCCGGCTGGTTGTACTTGATCGCGTTCTCGACCAGGTTTTCGAGCACCTGGCTGAGCCGCTCGTGGTCGCCGAGCACGCGCGGGAGGCCCGGCGTGCACTCCGCGTACAGCGTTACCTGGGCGTCCACGGCGGCCACTTCGAGGCGTTCCAGAATCTCTGCGACTAGATCCGGAAGTGCTATTGGCTCTAGGGTCATCGTCAGCTCGCCCGTTTCGAGGCGGCTGATCTCCGTGAGGTCTCGGGTAAGCGCGGCCAGCCGGTCAGCGTTGCGGTGGATTTTCTCGATGAACGTGCGGTTGACGCGCTCGTCGTCCAGCGCGCCGTCGAGCAGCGACTCGGCGAAGCCCGAGATGGCGAAGATGGGCGTCTTGAGCTCGTGCGACACGTCGCCGAGGAACTCGCGGCGGTAGTTCTCCAGCTTGGTCAGCCGCTCGATCTCTTGCTGGAGCGCGCGCCCGGCGCGGTAGACTTGCTCGATGAGCGCGTCGAGTTCGTCGCGCTCGTCGCCGTGCTGCAACTGGGCGAGGGCCTCGAAGCGGCGCTTGCGGGCGGCGCGTAGTGTCTTGCGAGCCAACTCCATCCGCTTGGCAACGAGAAGGTAGGCGCTCAGGTATGCCGCGACGCCGCTCGCGAGCACGAGCGCCAAAACGAGCACGCCGCGCGGCACTGCGAGCGGGGCGACCAGCAGCCCGGCTAGCCCGCCGATCCCGGCAGCGATAAGCGCGATCCGAAACGCGAGGCGATTCATAAGACGATGGAAGGAAAACCAACCCTGCAAGCTACGGCGTCGGTCGGGCGCGAATAGAACGCCGGTGTTGCGTGCGGGGCTGGCGTCAGAGCAGCGCGGCGATGTGGTGCGCCCTACCTTCCTCGGTTCCCTCGTCCTCTGGGTCTCCGTCCCTCCGGCTCCACGCTCCGCCTCATGCAGTTTGCTCCGCTCGACTGGACCATCCTCGTCGCTTTCTTCGCCGTCTCGCTGGGCATCGGCGCCTACGCCTCGCGGCGGGCGAGCCAGGGCTTCGCGGCGTTCTTCCTCGGCGGGCGCGCGATGCCGTGGTGGCTCCTCGGCGTCTCAATGGTCGCCACGACCTTCGCCACGGATACGCCCAACCTCGTCGCCGACATCGTGCGCTCGGACGGGGTCGTCGGTAACTGGGTCTGGTGGGCGTTCCTGCTGACGGGCATGCTGACTGTGTTCTTCTACGCCCGCCTCTGGCGGCGCTCGGAGGTGCTCACCGACATCGAATTCTACGAGTTGCGCTACTCAGGCAAGCCCGCGGCCTTCCTGCGCGGCTTTCGGGCGGTCTACCTCGGCGTCGTGTTCAACGTGATCGTGATGGCGAACGTGACGCTGGCCGCGATCAAGATCGGGGGCGTGATGCTGGGCTGGTCGCCGCTGGAGACGGTGCTGCTGGCCGCTGGCGTGACGATGGTCTACAGTGCCCTCGGCGGCCTCACGGGCGTGCTGCTGACTGATTTTATCCAGTTCGCACTCGCGCTCCTCGGAGCGATCGGCGCGGCGTGGTATGTGGTCAACCTCCCCGAGGTCGGCGGCCTCGCGGCGCTCACGAGCCACCCCAACGTCACCCCGGCGATGGCCTTCCTGCCCGACTTCAGCACGATGGGCTGGGACGTGCTCGTGCCCATCTTCGTGGTGCCGCTGGCCGTGCAGTGGTGGGCGTCGTACTACCCCGGTGCAGAGCCTGGTGGAGGCGGCTACGTCGCCCAGCGCATGCTCGCGGCCAAAGACGAGCGCCACGCGACGGGCGCGGTGCTGCTCTTCAACACGCTGTTCATCGCGTTCCGCCCGTGGCCGTGGATCCTCGTCGCGCTCGCCTCGCTCGTCGTCTTCCCCGACCTCGCCTCAATCCAGGCGCAGTTCCCAGACGTCGAGAAGGTCGCCAACGACCTCGCCTATCCGGCGATGCTGACGTTCCTCCCGGCGGGCCTGCTCGGCGTAGTGGTGACCTCGCTAGCGGCGGCCTACATGTCCACGATGTCGTCGCAGGTCAACTGGGGCGCGTCGGTGCTCGTCAACGACGTCGTTCTGCGCTTCGTCGACGCGGAGGCTTCGGACCGGCGTCAGGTGTGGCTCGGGCGCATGTTCACCGTCGTGCTGATGGCGCTGGCGTGCGTGTTGGCGCTGGCGCTGGAGAGCGCGCTCCAGGGCTTCAACCTGCTGCTGCAGATCGGCGCGGGGACGGGCCTGCTGCTGCTCCTGCGGTGGTACTGGTGGCGCGTCAACGCCGCCGCCGAGATTACGGGTATGGTGGCGTCGTTCGGCATCGCGTCGCTGCTGTTCGTCAACGACGGCTTCGGCCTGCCCGGCTGGCAGCAGTTCCTGCTCATCGTCGCCGTGACGACGACAGCGTGGGTGCTCGTCATGCTCCTTACGAAGCCGACGGACGCAGGCGTGCTGCGCTCGTTCTACGCCAAGGTGCGGCCTATCGGGCCCGGCTGGCAAGCCGTCCGTCGCCAAGCCGAGGCCGACGGGACCGCGCTCCCACCGCCGCCGAAGTCGGATGCGTCGGCCGCGCTGGCGTGCTTCCTGGCGAGCGTCATCGGCGTCTACACGCTCCTATTCGCGACGGGGTTTTTCCTCTACGGCGATGCGGGCAAGGGTGCTGTCTGCGCGAGCCTCGCGGTAGTGTCGTGGGCCGTCGTCGCGCGCTTGTGGGGGCGGCTAGCGCTTGACTGAGTAGGTGATGTCTGTCCTCGAAATCCTGCTCGTCGCGCTCGCGATCACCAGCTTCGTGGGGGCATGCGTGTCCCTATTTGTTGCGGCGCTACACGCGGAGGAGCAAACGGCTTCCCTGCTGCCACCGCCGTTCAGCCATAGTCATGGACTACGAGTGCTTGAAGGGTTCTGGATCGGTACGCTCAAGATCCTCACTGCCCGCCGAATGATGTGGTTATATCGCGCTTGCATGCTGACAAGCATAGGTACCGGGCTCGTATGCATAGCCATTCAGTGAGGGGGCACAAGAAAGGGCCGCCGTCCCGGTCGAGACAGCGGCCCTCGTGCTCAGTGCGAGGCGATGCTGGTTTGCTTCAGAGGCAGATTAGCATCGCCCGAGTCCTCACGGGGAGTACGGGAGCGAGCTGTGGTGAAGGACGATCTCCAGATCGCCATTCCGGTCCTTCGCGTAAGCAAACGTGTACTCGACCTTGACTTCGTTGCCTTCCGTGGTCGTGAAGAAGTAGTTGCCCATCGCGACGGCCATCTCGCCGTCCTCGGAGATGACCGTGCCTTCATTCTCCCAGCGCACGTTGGTGTAGGGAGCGATGGCAAAGCCGCCGTCCTCGGTGCCCTCCGTCCCGACGAAGTAGCTCAGCGCTCCAGCAAAGTCACCGCGAAACTGGTCCTCGGCGGCAAGGGTCGGCTTGAAGAGAATGGTCTGGTTGGCACCGTAGGCGTAGTGCTGCAGGATGTGATCCATGGCACGGGCCGTGTAGTCCCCGCCGTTGGTGTAGACCTGTCCGATGGAGACGATGCCCTCACCCCAGGCCTGCTGGGCAGCCTCGACTTCAGTGGCGGTGATTGGCTCGTCTGGGTTCGAGGTGGCGTTGGCCTCGCTGCTGACGACGAGAGCGAGGAAAAGGAGAGGGAGGAGTAGGGTGTGGTAAATACGCATAGAAGTATGCATAGAAAAATGAGTTGTAGCCCTGGCAAGTTAAGATGGATTTGCGAGACTCTACACGTCGTAAAGTCCGGGGCAGGGCAGGGTCGATATGATGGAACTGTGACCAGCAAGGGGCGCTGGCGTCACAGAGATTTCCACTCACGGAACGATGTGGGCGTTCCTGAAAATGATGGGCGGCTGCACCGGGTTCATGGTGTCTTCGCATCTTGATGTGGGGTACATAATCCTCATATCAGACAGGGTCTTAGCGTGGTGTAAGACTCCTAGGTGAGGTATGTAAGACAGGGGACTACACCGCACTGGCGAGGGCTTTGGCCCGCACGTTGAGTAGGTATTTGGCTGACAACATCCTAGGCGAGGTACCCGACGTCATGTAGGATGCCTGGACGATACTGTCAGTCTAGGTCGTACGTAAAACAATACGTAAAATGAAATCATCTTCATGATAGTAAAAATTGTATATCTGCAGGCAACTTGTGGCTGTTTCGGATGATTGTAAACGAAGCGCAGCCGAAGTACGGCTGTGCATTCGTACTTCTATACCCCCTTACCATCATGACGACGCTATTCACGCGCAGCGGCGCCATCCTGGTCTGCGCCCTGCTCCTCGCTCCCGTCTCTCTTGCGCAGGACGCCCCGATCACGCAGACCGCAGAAACCCAGGCGGCGCTTACGCCCGCCGAGGCGCTGCAGATGCTCAAAGACGGCAACGAGCGCTTCCGCACGGGCAACGCCTTCGAGCGCGACTACTCTGCGCAGAAAGCCATCACCTCGGGCGGCCAGTATCCCTACGCCGCAGTCATCACCTGCCTCGACTCGCGCATTCCCGTTGAAGTCGTCTTTGACCAGGGCATCGGCGACATCTTCGTCGGCCGTGTGGCTGGCAACTTTGTCGATACCGAGATGCTCGGCAGCCTAGAATTCGCCACCGCGGCTGCGGGCGCGAAGGTGATCGTGGTCATGGGCCACACCGAGTGCGGGGCCGTCAAGGGGGCCTGCGACAACGTCGAACTCGGCAACCTCACCACCACGCTCAGCCACATCATGCCCGCCGTCTACATGACGACCGATGTCGAGGGCGAGCGCGCCTCCAGCAACCCGGAGTTCGTCCAGAAGGTCGCCGACCACAACGTCGACCTCAACGTCGAGAATATCGTCCAGCGCAGCGAGGTCATCGAAGGCCTCGTTGAGGAAGGCAAGGTTCTCGTGATCGGCGCGATGTACGACATCTCGAACGGCATGGTCACCTTCCACGACGCGAAGATGATCGATGCTGAGGACATGGCCGCTGTGGTGGAATAAGCTACCCGGCTCTCATCTGCGGCGTCGCCCCCCAGCGACACCGAACACGACGAGACTGCATCCAACGAGGCCGAGGGCGACGTGCTCTCGGCCTCGTTTTGTGGGTGCCTAGAGGGTCACACGTATTGCCTACAGGGTCATACGTACTTGTCGCCGCGCACGACCTCTACGGTCTGCACCCACGCGATGACGGCGTAGTGCTCGAAGTAGTAGGTCACGAGATGCTGAAACACGCGGTCGGCAACCTCCGCGCTGCACACGGCCTCGATGCGCACGTTGCGGCCCTCGTAGACGCCCGCCCGGTTGCCGCGCGGTCCCTGGCCTTCCGCATCGGTGACGGTGAAGCCCGTCACGCCGAGCTTGCCGATCTCTTTGACGAGCTTGTCGCGTAGCAGATACTCCGCGACCACGGTGACGAGCTTGAGCGAGACAGTCTTGGGCATGGGACTATTGATTGATGATTTTCGGTTTGTGATTTTAGAGTAGGTGAGGCTGATGGTTGCCCTGTTACGATTGGGGTCAAATCTCAAATCGTATCTCTAAAATCTGAAATCAAAAAATCACCCGAGGAAGTACTCGGCGGCGGCGAAGTAGAGCGGAATGCCGAGCGCGAGGTTGAACGGGAAGGTGATGCCGAGGGCCGCCGTGAGGTAGATCGTCGGGCTGGCCTGCGGGAGCGCGATGCGGACGGCCGCCGGGGCGGCGATGTACGACGCGCTCGACACCATCGCGCCGAGGACGGCTGCGCCCCCGATGCTCATCCCGACGAAGCCTGCCAGCCACACGGTCCCCACGCCGTGGATGATCGGCATGACGATGCTAAAGGCGACGAGGAACCACCCGGCCTGCTTGAGGTCGCGCAGCCGCCGCGCCGTCACGAGGCCGAGTTCGAGCAGGAAGAGCACGAGCGCCCCCTTGAAGCCAGCGACGAAGAACGGGGCCACGGGCTCTAGGCCCTCCGGCCCGGTGAGCAGTCCCATCGCGAGGCCGCCGCCCAAGAGCACGATGCTGCGCCCGGTGAGCACCTCGTGCAGCGCCGACTGCCACGTGGCCTCTTCGCCCATCGCGCCGCGCACGTTGGCGATCATCAGCGCCACCACGATGGCCGGGATCTCCAGGATCGCGACGAGCGCGGGCATGTAGCCCTCCGACTCAAAGCCCGTCAGTGTCCCGAACGCTTGGGCGGCGATGAACGTCACCGCCGACACCGAGCCGAAGTGCGCCGCGAGCGCCGCCGCGTTCACCCGGTCCATCTTGCCGAGCTTGCGCAGCACGTTGTAGGACGTAATCGGCGTGATTACGCCCAGCGCAAAGGTCAGCAGCATCGGGCCGATGACCTCGCCGAGGGGCGTCGCCCGGAGCGCCGCGCCGCCCTTGAGGCCGATGGCAAGCAGGAGGTAGATCGAGAGCGCCTGGTAGAGCGGCGCCGGGATCTCCAGGTCGCTCCGTGCTAGCGAGGCGAGAATGCCCAGCGCGAACGCGAGAACGATGGGCGAGAGGAGGTTCGTCAGGAGGACGTCGAGCATCGCAAACGACTAGCGGGGTGGGAGGTGCGATGGGAAAGTAGGAAGCAGGAGGTGAGAAGTGAGAAGGGCGCGTCGAGAAACGGGGACGAAGAGGCAGGCGTAGCTCTCTTTGGCTCCTCGTCTCACCGATTCTCCGGCTCGCCCTCATGTCCCGTCCCACGTTGCTCTACGTCTACGATGCCCTCTGCGGGTGGTGCTACGGCTTCAGCCCCGTCATGCAGCGCATCGCGAAGACCTACGCCGACACGTTCGACTTCGAGGTGCTTTCGGGCGGGATGGTGCGCGGCGAGCGGATCGCGCCCATCGGCGAGGTCGCGGGGTATATCTCGCACGCCTACAAGCAGGTCGAGGAGCGCGCGGGCGTCACCTTCGGCGAGGCGTTCCTGAACGGGACGATGGCGGAGGGTACGGCGATCTTCACCTCGGTCCTGCCGAGCCGCGCGCTGACGGCGTTCAAGGCCACGCAGCCCGCCGATTCGGACGGCACCGAGCAGATCGCTTTCGCCCACGCGCTCCAGCGTGCGGTCTACTACGACGGCCTCCCGCCCGCCGAGCCGTCCACCTACGCCCGCATCGCTACTGACTTCGCCCTCGACAGCAACGCCTTCGCCGCCCAACTCGACGATCCCGAGGTGGTCGCGCAGACCGAGGCCGAGTTCGCGCTCGCCAGCCGCCTCGGCGTGCAGGGCTTCCCGACGGTGTTTGTTACGATGGGCGGCCAACTCTTCCGCGTCGCGCCGGGCTACGTCCCCTTCGAGCAACTCGACGCCACGCTCCAGCGCGTGGTGGCGGACTTGGTGGCGTGAGTTCCCTTTCTGCGGGATGGAGGTCACTGTGCTTGTCTACGCTCCCCCCGCTTGTACGCCTGCGACGGCGCACAAGCTGTCCCCCTCAAACTTGAGGGGGACAGTTCGAAGAGCAGAGCGTCGGCAGACGCGGAGGCGATGAGAACGGGGGGAGCCGGGCAAAGCGCGATCAAAAAACGCCGAGGCACCCACGGCACCTCGGCGTTCGATTCAGACGACGGCGATGTCGCTAGACTTGGCCCATGCCCACGCGGAGGGCGTTGCGGGCCTTTTCTAACTCGGCCTGGGCAGCCTCGCGCTCCTCGGCGGACGTACTGGCGGCGAGGCGCTCCTGCGCGGCCTGCTCGGCGGAGCGGGCGCGGTCCACGTCGATGTCGGAGGCGGGCTCGGCCGTCTCAGCGAGCATGATCACGTGGTTGTCGAGGACCTCCACGAAGCCGCCGCTGGTGGCGTAGACCACCTTCTCACCGCCCGCGAGGGTGATGTAGACGGGGCCGACGCCCGTGGCGGCCAGCATCGGCGCGTGGCCGGTCAAGATCTCGAACGCGCCCTCGACGCCCGGCGCGCGGAAGCGGTCGGCTTCGCCGCGAAACGCCGCGCCGTCCGGGGACACGATCTCTACGAGCAAACTCATGGGATTGGCGATGTTTGATTTTCGATGTTTGATTTTCGAGCGGGGAGGTCGATCGGATGGCTACCCAATCGAAAATCCCCACTCTCAAATCGTCAATCCCTAGGCTTCCGCGAGCATCTTCTCGCCGGCCTCGATGACCTCCTCGATCGCGCCCTTGTACATGAACGCGCCCTCGGGGTACTTGTCGAGCTCGCCGTCGAGGATCATGCGGAAGCCGCGGATGGTGTCCTCGATCTTGACGTAGATGCCCGGCGTGCCGGTGAACTGCTCGGCGACGAAGAACGGCTGGCTCATGTAGCGCTGCGCCTTGCGGGCGCGGTTCACGACCTGCTTGTCCTCGTCCGAGAGCTCGTCCATGCCGAGGATGGCGATGATGTCCTGGAGCTCCTTGTAGCGCTGGAGCAACTCCTTCACCTCCTGGGCGGTGTTGTAGTGCTCGTCGCCGAGGATGTTGGGGTCGAGGATGCGCGACGTCGAGTCGAGCGGGTCGATGGCCGGGTAGATGCCGAGCGACGAGATCTGGCGGGAGAGCACCGTCGTGGCGTCGAGGTGGGCGAAGGTGGTCGCCGGGGCCGGGTCGGTGAGGTCGTCCGCCGGGACGTAGACCGCCTGGAACGACGTGATCGAGCCCTTCTTGGTCGAGGTGATGCGCTCCTGCATCTGGCCCATCTCCGTGGCGAGCGTCGGCTGGTAGCCCACGGCCGACGGCATGCGGCCGAGGAGGGCCGACACCTCCGAACCCGCCTGCGTGAAGCGGAAGATGTTGTCGATGAACATGAGCACGTCGCGGCCGCCGAGGTCGCGGAAGTACTCCGCGACGGTGAGGCCGGAGAGGGCCACGCGGGCGCGGGCACCCGGCGGCTCGTTCATCTGCCCGAAGACCAGGGTCACCTGGCTCTCCTTGAGCTTCTCCATGTCCACCTTGTCGAGGTCCCAGTCGCCCTCCTCCATGGCGTGCATGAAGTCGTCGCCGTACTTGATGACGCCCGACTCGAGCATCTCGCGGAGGAGGTCGTTGCCCTCGCGCGTGCGCTCGCCGACGCCGGCGAACACCGAGAGGCCGTCGTGGGCCTTAGCGATGTTGTTGATCAGCTCCTGGATGAGGACCGTCTTGCCCACACCGGCACCGCCGAAGAGGCCAACCTTACCACCGCGGGCGATCGGCTGCACGAGGTCGACGACCTTGATGCCGGTCTCCAGCATCGTGACGCTGGTGGAGAGCTCGTCGTAGGCGGGCGGCTCGGCGTGGATGGGGCGGCGGCCCTCCGCGTTGGGCTGGCGGAGGCCGTCGATGGCGTCGCCGACGACGTTGAAGAGGCGGCCGCGGATCTCATCGCCGATGGGCATGGCGATGGCCTGGCCGGTGTTCACGACGGGCGTGCCGCGGGTGAGGCCGTCGGTGGAGTCCATCGAGATGGCGCGCACGCGGCTCTCGCCGAGGTGCTGCTGCACTTCGAGGACGAGCAGGCCCGCGTCGCCGCGGTCCACAGTGAGGGCGTCGAGAATCTCGGGGACGGTGCTGTCCTGGAAGTCCACGTCCACGACGGGACCGATGACCTGGAGAACTTTGCCGGTCGTGCTCATGAGGCTGCGGGATAGAGGCAATCGAGGGGGAAACGCGCGGCGCTTTTCGCAGGCCAGTACGCTGGAAAACGCCCATACAGTCAATGCTTCGCAAAATAGCCGCACCTGAAATCGTAGGCGTGCGCGCTCGCCGAAGCCGGGGCGAAGTTTCGGGGAAAAGGCAGCGATTCAAGCAGGGCGGCGGCGATGGAAAAAGCCAGAGGCAGTGATGAGATCGTGCGGAAAACCGCGTAGCTCCCTCTACATCTGCTTCGCCTCCCACCTGGACGGATCATGCTCGCTCGCTTCCTCGTCGCCGCCGCCCTCCTGCTCGCCACCAGCGTAGCGCTCTCGGCGCAGACCACCTTCACCGTAACCACTACGGCCAACGACGGGCCGGGCTCGCTGCGGCAGGCGATCCTCGACGCGAACGCAAACGCCGGAGCCGACGTGATCGCGTTTGCTATCCCCGGCGCGGGACCGCACACCATCCAAGTGCAGACCGCATTGCCAGCGATCGCCGACGCCGCCACTATCGACGGGCTCACGCAGCCGGGGGCCGATTGCAGCGCGTGGCCCGCGACGCTAGTCGTCGAGATCGATGGATCTGCTGCACCAGCCGATGCCAACGGCTTCGTGCTCGCCGGAGACGAGGTCCAGCTTCGCGGTCTTGTCGTCGGCGGTTTCGCAGCGGACAACCCCGCCGTGCCTGCGGGCGGCAACGGCGTCGTCATCACAGGCAACGACGCGGCAGTAACGTGCAGCTTTGTGGGTGCCGCTGCAACTGGCGAGGGCTTCGCTCGCAATGGAGGCGATGGGATCCGCATCGAAGGCGCGGCCCGCGTCCGCATCGGTGGGCGGCAGATCTCCGACCGCGTACTGGCCACGGGCAACCTCGTGGGTATCCGTGTGAGCGGCGCGTCGTCTACGCAGATCCAGGGGAGTTACCTCGGGCCCTGGGCGTCGGCCACCTTCGGCTTCAACCGCCGCAACGGCGTTCTGGTCGAGAACGGGTCGGTCGACACCACCATCGGGGGCGGGGAGCCTGGGGCGGGCAACCTCATCAGCGGAAATAGCAGCGATGGGATCCGCATCGAAGGAGGGGCGGAGAGAACCGTAGTCGCAGGCAACGTGATCGGACTGCCTCCCGATGGGAGCTTCGTGTTCCCGAACAACTCGGATGGCATCGAAATTGGAGTGGCTAGCGAGACGATCATCGGAGGCGTGTCGCCGGGCGAGCGCAACGTGATCTCAGGCAACGACGGGGTAGGCCTAGCCCTCGGGGAGGGTGCTGCTGACACACGCGTCCTCGGCAATTTCATCGGGACGGATCTGTCGGGAACGGTCGAGCGCTCCAATCTGCGAGGCGGAATCTTCATCGCGCGGGCCTCCGGCAACACGGTGGGCGGCTCCACCCCTGAAGCCCGCAACGTGATCGCGGGCAATGAAGGGATCGGGATCGAGATCGACGGGACTGACGGCGTTGCTACGGGCAACGTGATCGCAGGCAACTACATCGGTGTGGATGCGACGGGTCTGACGGCCCTCCGCAATTTCGACGACGGCATCCTCTTGGAAAACGCGGCGGGGAACACCATCGGCGGCGATAGTCCTGCGGCCGGCAACGTCATCTCGGGCAATGGGGACGACGGCATCGATGTGTTTGATAGCGGAAGCTCCGCCAACCTCATCCGCTACAATCTGATTGGGGTCGGTGCGGATGGCACCACGCCTATCCCCAACGAAGAGGACGGCATCGATATGAACGATGCGGGAGCTAACCGCATCGAAGACAATGTGGTCGCGTACAATGTTGAGGTAGGCATCGCGGTCAAGCGGAGCCAGGGCGTCCAGATCGCACGCAACAGCACGTTCGCGAATGGAGAGCTCGGCATCGACATCGATGGCGATGGGGTGACGCCCAACGACGCAGGCGACGGCGACGCGGGCGCGAACAACCGCCAGAACTTCCCCGACCTTGCGATGGCCATGGGCAACGGCGTGTCCACCCTCACCGTCCGCTACACCGTCGACACCGACCCGTCCAACGCGGCCTATCCGCTCACCGTGGCCTTCTACCTCGCAGACGCCGATGGCGAGGAGGGCCAGGTCTTCCTCGGCACCGACACCTACGCCGTGGCCGACGCCCAGGCCGAGCGCGACGTCTCGTTCAACCCGGCGCAGGTCGTGCCTACCGGCTCTCGCCTCGTCGCCACGGCGACTGATGCCGACGGCAATACGAGCGAGTTCGCGCCATCAATTGCGGTCGCAGGTAGCGTCGCGAATGAGGACGACACAACGGTGCCGACAGCACTCGGGCTCGATCTCGCGGGCCCCAACCCGTTCCGTCACACGACGACGCTCGCGCTCACGTTGCCCGAGGCTGGCCCGGTGCAGGTGACGGTCTTCGACCTGCTCGGTCGCCGCGCTGCGGTGTTGCACGCCGGGCCGCTCGTGGCGGGTACGCACCGGCTTGCGTTGCAAGCCGACGGGCTCAGCGCTGGGGTCTACGTCGTTCGCGCAGAGACGACGGGCATGGCCGTGACGCAGCCGCTGACGGTGCTGCGCTAGCGTCACACCCCGAGCCCGAGGCGTAGGCCGCCGAGCAGGCGGCGGCGTGGCATCGGTGCGCCGAAGACTTCGGCGTAGCGCTCGTCGAACACGTTGTGCACCTCCGCGAAGACGCCGAGGCGCAGCCCCTCCACTGCGAGCGGGAGCCGCCAGTCGTAGCCGCCCTTCAGGTGGGCCACCGCGTACGTCTCCCCATCGAGCCGCTCCTTCCAGAGTGCCTGCACACCGAGCGACGCCCCGCCGAGCCGCAGCGCGAGCTGGCCGCGCACGTGGTGCCGCGCGTTCGTGAGTGCGTATTTGTACGTCGCGCCCTCGACCTCGCCGTCGAGCGCCGCGTCGAGGAGCGTGTAGCCAACCGCACCCGTCACGAAGCCGGCGCCTAGGTCGGAGCGGAGCGGGCGGCGCACCTCCGCGTCGAGGTCGAGGCCGAGCGTGGTGACGGCGAGCACGTTCTGCGCGAGGAAAAACGTCGCGTCCGGCGTGAGCTTGGCGAAGTCGATCAGGTCGTCCGTGCGCCGCCAGAAGCCGGTTGCGCGGAGCGCTAGCCCAGGTACCGGCGTCACATCGACGCCTGCCTCGGCATTCCAGGCGCGCTCGGCACGGAGGTCGGGGTTGCCTAGGTTGCCGTCGGGACGCGGGCTGAGCGTGTTGAAGTAGCGCTCAACGTAGCTCGGCGCGCGGACGGCGCGGGCCACGGCCCCACGCACGGTCACGAGCGGGGTCGGCGTCCAGGCGGCGCTCAGCGACGGCGTCGGCTCCCACCCGAAGCCCGCGTCATAGTCCAGGCGCGCCGCAGCAGTGAGGGTGATGGTCGGGGCAGCGAGCCAGAGCGCCTGCGCGAAGACGCCTGCTGCCCCGTCCCGGTGGTCGCCCTGGTTGTTGCTCTCGATGCCGCGCAGGTCGGCGTTGGCCCCTGCCGTGAGCCGCAGCGCTGGCATCAGGTCGCGGGAAGCATAGACCGAGACGAGGCTGCGGTACGTGTCGTGCTCGTTCGGCGAGAGGCCAGGGAAGAACGCGTAGGTGTCGCTGTGCAGCCGACCGGCGAGGTGCGCAGTCCAACTCGTGCGGCCGGTGCGTTGGAGGCGCACGTGCGCCCACGTCGTGCTCGTCGCCTCGCGGGCGGTGTCGCTGGCGAAGGGCGTGTAGAACTGGGTGGCTCCGAAGTCGCGGCGGTCGCCGCCGAGGCGGGCGTAGAGCGTGGTCGCCTCGCCGAGGTCGAGGTGCATCGCGGCCGAAACAGCGCGGCGGTCGAGGTCGGTGCGCACGGGGCCGTCGGAGCCCACGATCGCGGTGCCGTCCGCGGCCAGTACCGCGTCGCCGTCGGTGCGGGCGTCGTCCACGGCGAGGCTGAACGTGCTGCGCTCCGTCGCGGTGCGTGCGCCGAGTTCGAGGAAGCGCGTAGCGTCGTCGCTGAAGGTGCCGGACGCGGACTGCGCGTCGGTGCGGTCGCCGAGGCCCGTGTGCGTGAGCAGGTGGATCACGCCGCCGAGCGCATCGGGACCGTAGACCGCCGCCGCCGGGCCGCGCAGCACCTCGACGCGGGCGATCTCGGCGAGCGGCAGCGGGAGGTCGCTCAGGAAGTGCCCCGTCATTGGGTCGTTGAAGCGGACGCCGTCGATCAAGAGCAGTGTGCCGCCGAACGTGGCCCCGCGCAGTGTAAAGTCGCTCTGGGCGCCGAAGCCGCCGCGCGTCTGCGTCTCCGCGCCGCCCACGAAGCGCACCAACTCGTCCACCGAGCGCACGGGCAGCGCCGCGATCTCGGCCGCCGTCACGACCTGCACCACGCGGCCGGTTTGCTGTGCTGAGATCGGTCCGCGCGTGGCCGTCACCACGACCGAGTCGGGGAGGGCAGCCTGGGGCAGCGGTTGGGCGACGACGGAGGGCGCCCCGAGCAGGGCAAGCAGAAGGACGAGGCGGGCGAGGGGCATGGGGCGGCAGGCGGGGTGGGGAAGGCCGCCGAAGCTACGCGACGGCCTCCTCGTCCTGCAGGGTCCCCGCTCTGCCGAGTCGTGAGCGCCCTAGCGGCGGCTCGTACGATGGCGCACGCGCCCGTGGACAGGTTCGAGCAGCCGCATGCACAGCCGCTCGACCGATTCCACGTCGAGCGGGTTGTAGCCACTCTCGCTCTCCTTATTGCGGTTGTAGAAGAGCACCTCCGTCGTGTTGGCGTCGACGATGGCGAGCTCCAGCAGGACGCCCTTAGTCTGCGAGGTACCGACGGCCCCGAACAGGATCCCCGTCACGGCCGCGACGGCCACGTCACGCGCCACGGCCCCGCCGGACGACCCGTAGCCCGTGGCTCGGGCGAAGAGCAGGTAGTCTGTCTCGTTCTCCGCCATGTCGGCGAACATGCCGACCTCGGGGTTGAGCTGCAGGGTGAGCACCTTCTCCTTCGTGTCGCGGAGGCTGTCGGCGGCGACCCCAAAGGCCTCGCGGGCGCGCGTCAGGTCGAGGGCCAACTCCTGGTCGGCGACGAGCATGCTGTCCGTCAGCACGACCGGGATGCCGAAGAAGCGCGTCTCTTCGAGAGCGCCGTTCAGCGCTTCGAGGACGACCGCCGCAAACTCGGCGTCGAGTTCAGGAGCGGGCTCTGTGACGGTGGCGGTGCGTAGGAAATAGGTCGCCTCGACGGGCATTGGGGCGACGAGGCGGATATCTTCGCGCACGCTCTCGTAGCGGTCGCTGGTGCGAACCGTGGTGCCGCAGCCGGTCGAGACAAGGACGAGACTCAGCGCGGCGAGGAGGGTGAGGAAACGCATGGCGTGTGGTGGGTGAATCGGGAGGAGGGGAAGGCGGTCAGTCTTGTTCGTCGCCGGAGGACGAGGGCGCGTCGTCAGTGGCCGCGTCTGTGGCTTCGGCGGGCGCAGCCGGGCGCAGCGTGTCGATGCGGTGCTGGATGAAGCGCCGGTCGCGGGGCCGCGAGGCTGTGGCGAGGTACTGCTCGTAGGCGTCCGCTGCGGCGTCGGTGTCGCCGCGTGCCTCGTAGAGCGCGCCCAGGCTCCGGTGCGCGATCGCCAACGAGGGGTCGAGGTCGAGTGCGTAGCGGTAGTGCTCCTCTAGCTCGGTCGTCACGGAGTCGCTAGGGGCAGCGTCGCCGTAGGGCTGGCGGATGGCCTCGGCGCGCCAGTACCAGAGCGGCGCGTTGGCATCGTCAAGGTCGAGGAGGCGGTCTACTTGGTCGATGGCCCGGTCGTACTGCTCCGATCGAATCCACAGTTCGACCTGGTCGGCGCGCACGCCGCGCATGAGGCGGGCATAGGCGGTGTCGGGGGCGGCCGTTGCCGTCGAGTCACCCGGGGCTGCGCAGGTCGTGCCACGAGCCTCCGCTTCCTCGATGCTGTAGGCTTGGCGTTCCTTGAGGCGGGGGTGGCTCGCGTAGACAAAGGAAGCCACGGCGTCCGGGTCGTCGTACTCGCGCAGGAGCAGCGTAAACGTCTCGGCGCTGGCACACGGATCGTACCCCTCCGCAGCGATGCGACCAATGGCGCGTACGTCAGCCTCGCGCTCAGCCTCGCGGCTGTACCCACTCACGGCGATGCTGGCGGTCAGTCCAAGACTCAACTGCGAGGCCACGTTGAACAGCCCCGCCGCTGCAGTGCCCATGGAGCCGAATCCGATGGCCGCGGCCAGGCTGAGCACCTGCGTGGTCCCGACAACACTCTGCTGGTTGTCGTACTGCTTGACGGAGTGCCGTGCTTCCACGTGGACAACCTCGTGGGCGAGGACGTGCGCGAGTTGCGCTTCGCTCTCCAGCAGCGACAGCAGCCCGAGGTGCACGTAGATCGTCCCGTCCGGGAAGGCGAAGGCGTTGGCCTCCGGGTCGAGCAGCACGTGAAACTCGTACGTGGCCGGGCCGGGCTGGGCGGGGACCATCCGCTCGCCGAGGGCCTGCACGTAGGCCGTGACCTCGGGGTCCTGGTAGAGCAAGCCGGTGCGCTGGATGGCCTGCGTCTCGTGGCCGCTCATGCGCCAGAGCTTGGCCTCGGACTCGGTCAGGCCGGGCGGGACGGCGATCTCCGTGGGTTCGGTGAGGCGTTCAGAGCCCCCGCAGCCGAGGGAGAACACAAGGGCAAGGGTGCAGCCGAAGCCGACAAGGCGCGCAGGCATACGAGGGGGCGAGGAGGGTGAAGGGAACCGCTCGAACAAGCCGACTGAGGCGTCCGTGTGGTGGAATCCCCTAGTCGTTAGCGATAACGATGCCGAGGATAAGGGGCGCCGACCTGGCTGTCCAAGCGAAGATTCGCGCGCGCGTGCCTCCTCGTCCGGGCTACCTTCCGGCCCCACCTCTGCCTCTAGCCTCGTCTATGTCTGTCGTCATCGGCATCGCGGGGGGCTCGGGGTCGGGCAAGACGACGGTGCAGCGCCGCATCGTGGAGGCCTTCGGGCCGCGCCGCATCGCCCTGCTCGACCACGACGCCTACTACCGCGACCTTAGCCACCTCCCGCCCGACGAGCGTGCTGCGTTCAACTTCGACCACCCCGACGCGCTCGAAACCGACCTCATGGTGCAGCACCTCGACGGGCTGCGCGGGGGCGAGACCATCGCCAAGCCGACCTACGACTTCACCGCACACACGCGCCGTGCCGAGACCGTGTGCGTGGAGCCGCTGCCGGTCATCATCGTCGAGGGCATCCTCGTGCTCGCCGAGCCCGACCTGCGTGCCCGCATGGATATCAAGATCTTCGTGGACGCCGAGGCCGACGTGCGGCTCATCCGCCGTCTGCGCCGCGACATGGCCGAGCGCGGGCGCTCCGTCGAGAGCGTGCTTGCGCAGTACACCCACTACGTCCGTCCGATGCACCGCGAGTTCGTGGAGCCCTCGAAGCGGCACGCCGACGTGATCATCCCGCGCGGCGGCCGCAACCAGGTTGCCATCGACATGATGGTAGCCCGCGTGCAGACGTTGCTCGACGAAGACGCCGCTGAGGGCGTGGCCAGCGCTTAGCGCGCGTCGCCCGTGTTTCCAGTACGGTCGTCGCTCTCGGTCGCCTCCATCTGGGCTTCCCGCTCCGCGTTTTGCTGGGCGAGCCGGGCGTAGGCCTGTTCGAGTGTCGGGACTCCCTTGGCCGCGCGCTCGGCATCGGTGACGGCGTCTTCATCAATGGGCTCCATGGTCAGCAGGCCGTCGTCGCCGATGGTCGACTGCGTGCCGTAGATCTGCGGCTCGTCGATGCTCCAGAGGTAGCGGTCCGTGGCGGCGGCGGTGAGCCAGCGCGCCGTGCCGTGCGATGGGTCGAGGTCGACGGCGCGCTCGGCAAGATCCTCCAGCACGGGCAGACGTCAGACGACTATGTCAAGGCCAGC
>JBCBEX010000017.1:0-57824 GCA_038528235.1 Bacteroidota bacterium | reverse complement strand
GCGACGGCGCGACCTGGACCGAGCGCGGGACACAGGCCGTGCCGATGAGCCGCCGTGTGCTCGCAGGCTTTGTGGTCACCGCCGACGATCCCGCGGGGAGCCTCGCCCAGGCGGTCTTCTCGAACCTTGGCGTCGAGGGCGGCGTGGATCCGGACGGGCTTCCGGTGCCGTGGCGGTCGGCGCAGGTCGGGCCGGGGCAGGGCGGCGAGGAAGCCATCTTTAACGGCTCGGCCTTCTCGATCACTGGCGCGGGCGACGTGTGGGGCGACGCCGACGACTTCCACTGGGCCTACCAAGCCATCGAGGGCAACGTCTCCATTCGCGCGCGCCTGACGCGCATCGCAGCGCCCTACGACTGGTCGAAGGCTGGGCTGATGGTCCGCGAATCCCTCGCCCGCGGCTCCGCGCACGCCTTCCTCGTCGCCACGCCGACGCGCGGCACCCATCTCCAGACCCGCGACTCGACGCAGGCCATGATGGCCTCGCACGCGCTCACCGACGACGACCCCGCCGTCTGGCTCCGCCTCGACCGCATCGGGCACGTGTTCACCGCCTACGTCTCCGACGACGGCCAGACCTGGACGCCACACGGCAGCTTCCCCGTTTCAATGGGCCCCGGCGTGCTCGTCGGCCTCGCCTCGACCGCGACCGACCTGGATGGCGCAGGCGTGGTGAGCATCGGCACCTTCGCCGACGTGACCGTGGAGCCGATCACGGGCGGCCGGCAGCCGCCTCCCATCGCCGCCTTCGACACGCCCGCTCCGTTCCAACTGCGCGGCGTCTACCCGAACCCGTTTAACCCAACCACGACCGTCGCCTTCCAGGTCGACGAGTCTGGCTTCTACGCCGTCGAGGTGTTCAACCTGCTCGGCCAGCGGGTCTACAGCGACCGCTTCCGCGAGGAGTCCTCGACCACCCGCGAGGTGCGCGTCGATCTGAGCGGTCACGCGAGCGGCACCTACATCGTGCGCGTGCTGCACGAGGCGACGGGCTACTCCGTGCGTGAGAAGGTAGTACTGCTCAAGTAGGCAGCGCGAGCAGCGGCCAAGCAGCGGGCGCGGTCTTCGTAGACTGCGCCCATCGCGTGTCCTCGTCCTCGCCGGTGCCTCCGTGTCGCCCCCGCCTCTGTGTCGCCTTCCCCTGTCCAGTCGCTCACCCGCCCGCAGAAGCTCTACGTCATCTGCGCGGCCGTCTTCCTGACCGCGCTCGTGATCGCCGAGGCGACGGCGGGTAAGCTGTTTACGGCGCTTCACTTGCCGGGCACCATCACGCTCTTCGGCACGCCCTTCGACCGCGTCGTGATGACGGCGGGGGTGATCGCCTTCCCGATCACGTTCATCGTCACCGACCTCGTCAACGAGTACTTTGGCAAGCCCGGCATCCGCTTCCTGACGTGGCTCGGCGTGGCGATGGTATGCTTCGAGTTCGTCTTGCTGAAGATTGCGCTTGCGGTGCCGACCGACCCCGCCTCCGCCGTCCCTGGCGAGGCCTTCGATGCGGTGTTCGGGACAACGACCTGGGTCATCGTGGGCAGCCTAGTGGCCTACCTCGTCGGGCAGTTCGCGGACCTCACGCTCTTTCACTGGCTGCGCGGCCTCACGAACGGGCGGCACCTCTGGCTCCGCGCCACGGGCTCCACGCTCGGCTCGCAGTTCCTCGACACGTTCCTGGTGCTCTTTGTCGCGTTCTACGTGCCCGGCATGATGACCATCCAGACCGTGCTCGCGGTGACGCTCTTCAACTACGCCTACAAGGTGCTCATCGCCATCGGCATCACGCCGCTGATCTACGCCGCGCACTGGGGCATGGACCGCTACCTCGGGGACGACGTGGCCGACCGCCTCATCCGCGAGGCCGAAGGGGCGGGGTAAGAACAGCGACGGCAGCCCGCTGGAACAGGCTGCCGTCGTCAAACTCGGTCTACTGGAGCAGATCAACCGCTCGACGTCAGCAGTAGGGTCGCGTAGGTCCGAATCATGTCAGCATGGTCATCGTCGCCACCGGCTTGCGCCTGCGAGGCCATGGAGTCGAAGAGCACCTCGAAATAGCGATCCTCATCGAACGTGGCGGCCCGGCGGCGGCGGCCCGGGTGGTAGGCCTCTTGAAAGGCCTTGTCGTGAGCAACCTCGAAGGCGGCGGCGTAGAACGCTTGGTGTTGGTCGAAGTCAGGCAGCGCCTCCACGAACGAATAGGCTTCATCGTGGATGTCGCCATCGGCTTCGTGCTGTTTGAAGAACTTCATCCCAAGCACAAACGCGATGACCAGGACGATGGAGAGGAGTTTTTTCACGATACAGGGGGTTGGGAGTACGCAGAGCGAACGGTTAGGCCCGGTATCGATCCGTATCCAAATGCCTTAAGCCCTAAGTAGAGGTAATTGTTGAGAGGTGTGGTTCAGCCTCTTGAGAATCAGCGGGGTACGCCCGCGTACTTTTCCCCGTCTGGCCGCTTTCGCGCAGTGTGTGCACCACGCGCTAGGCCAGCGCATTCTCGTCGCCGGAGTCGCGCACGAACAGGCAGGAGGCGCCGAGGGTGGTGACCATGCCGCGCATCACATCGAAGTCCGGGTCCGGCATGAGGCCGAGCAGGTTGAGATCCGCATGGGGCGCGGTCGGGACGAAGTCGCGGAAGGTGCCCGTGCCTACGACGGGCGTGGCGTCGGGCAGGCGCGCGAGGTCGATGAGTCGGTCGAGGAAGTGGCGCGCGCGCTCGGCCTCCGCCTCGTCCACGACGGTGATGAGCCGGATGAGGCCGTCCCAGTTGCGCTTGAGCTTGTAGGCCAGCAGCAGCGAGAGGTCGAGGTTGCCGATGTCCATCGAGAGGCGCCAGTCGGGCGAGCGGTCGTGGATCCAGACATTCACATACTGCCGCTGCCCGAGGCCCGCGCGCAGGTGGGGCGCGTAGAGCACCGTCCCGACGCGCTGCCGACGCGCCTCGACGGTGAGGCGGGCGTAGGCCTGCTCACGGGCGGCATGGTCGGGGAGGGCGAGATCGGGGAGGCGCAGGAACAGGATGTTGGGGCGGAAGAACGTGCCGCGCAGCGCCTGCAGGCTCGCCGAGACGCCCGCCGCGAAGTCGTCCGTCTCCAGCGTGGTCCATGTTGCGTAGACGCCCTGGCGGCGAAAGGCTGCGCTGAGCGTCGGGAGCCGCTCCAAGTCAGGCTCCGCGATGGCGGCGTCGGTGGTGTCGGCCGTGCCAGTGCTGAGCCCGAGCAGCTTGACGGAGCCTTTCGGGAAGACGAGCGAGCGGAGCAGCTCGAACGAGCCGCGCAGCGCGCTGAGGTCCTGCACGGGCACGAGCACATTGGGCTTCCACGCGCGCTCCTGCCGCGTGGGGAGATCACCGACTCGCTTCGCCGCCCACTCGGCGAGGGCCACGAAGAGGCCGCTGCGCACGTCGCCGTAGGGCGCCTCCAGGTGGCGGCGCAGCAGAAACGCGTAGACGCCGACCACCACCACCACCGCCGCGAGCGCAAACGTGGGGTTGACCACGAACATCGCCAGGAGGCAGCCTGCCAGCCCGAGTAGCGGTACCGACTGCGGGACGCGGAGCTGCGGTCGGAAGCTCACCAGGCCGAGTTGCCCTTCCACGAACACCACGAAGTTGATCATCCCGTAGGTGATGAGGAAGAACATCGTGATGAGCGGTGCGATCACGTTGAGGTCGCGCAGCAGCAGCGCCACCAGCACGATCGCGGCGGTGATGACGAGCGCGTTGCGGGGCTCGCCGCCCGCGGTGCGCGTCGCTAGCCAGTCCCCGCGCGGGAGTACCGCATGGTCGCCGAGCGCCTGGAGGATGCGCGGAGCGCCCACGAGCGAGGCCAGCGCCGAGGAGAACGTCGCACCGAGCAGACCAGCTAGCACGGCCGGCCCCCAGTAGGCGCGGTCGATCATGATCGTGTAGTTGCTCAGCAGTTCCTCGGGCGTCGCCGAGCGCGCCAGCCAGTAGGCGAGCAGCGCGTAGATCGCCAGCGAGACGGCGATCGCCGCCATCGTTCCGCGCGGGATGCTCCGGCGCGGGTCGCGGAGGTCGCCCGACATGTTCGCCCCCGCCATGATGCCCGTCGCCGCGGGGAAGAACACCGCAAAGACGATCCAGAACGTCGTTCCGCTGAAGCCGTCCTCGGGTGCCCCAGCGTACGGCCCGGTGAGTCCGACGTTGGCGAGGTCGTACTGCATCGAGCCGTTCATCGCCGCCAGCGCGACGGACACGAGCGAGCCCGCGATCACGGCCATGATGACGTACTGCACCCGGAAAGCGAACGACGCGCTCACGACCGCGATGCCGAAGAGCACCGCAAAGGTGCCGAGGTCGACGAGGATCGCCGGGTGGTCGGGGAAGACGTAGGCCCAGCCCTCGCGGAAGCCGAAGACGTACATCGCCACCGCGAGCGCTTGCGACAGGTAGAGCGGGATGCCCACGCTGCCGCCGACCTCCAGCCCCAGCGACTGCGAGATGATCGAGTACGCCCCGCCCGCGCCAATGCGGATGTTCGTCGTGATCGACGACATCGAGAGCCCCGTCGCGATGGTGATGCCGAACGAGAGCAGGAGGATGCCCACGGTCCCTAGCACGCCCGCGTTGCCGACCACCCAGCCGGTGCGGAGGTACATGATCACGCCCAGGATCGTCAGCAGCGTGGGCGTGAACACTCCGGCGAAGGTGCCAAACTTGCGCGCGCCCGGCACGTGTCCGGTCTCTTCCGGAGCGAGAGTGCCGAGGTCCTGGAGTGGGGGAGATTGCATGAGGCCACGTGCGAGACGTGCGACAGTATAGCCCGCACCCCCAAAACGCGTGCGCCCGACGAGCACGCGGGGCGTTCCGTCGCGGCTGCCGAGTCGCGTGGATCCACCGAGGCTTCGCAGCGCGCGGGAGAACCCGTAGCAAGAGCAGCGTATATTGAACCCTTCCCTGGTGACGTGGCCGAGGGGTTAGGCATGGGTCTGCAAAACCCAGTACGGCGGTTCGAATCCGCCCGTCACCTCCCAACACCGACGCGCCCCGCTGTCTTAACGACGGTGGGGCGCTGCTGTGTGGCGGAACTGGCACCCGTGGCCCCATCGACGCCGACGACGCGTGTATCTTCGCCGGATTCCCACCTATCGCCGCTCGCGGCTTCCCGCCCGGCCTCTCGCCTGGACTCCATCGCCTCGGCCCGCCACCCGCCAGGCCTGCGTCTATGTATCTACGCACCCTCCAGCTTCACGGCTTTAAGTCGTTTGCCGAGAAGACCACGCTTCAGTTCGATCCGGGCGTCACGGCCATCGTCGGGCCCAACGGCTGCGGCAAGTCGAACGTGATCGACGCGGTGCGGTGGGTGCTTGGCGAGCAGCGGGCGCGGCTGCTGCGCTCGGACAAGATGGAGAGCGTCATCTTCAACGGCACGTCGAGCCGCCGAGCGCTCGGGCTCGCCGAGGTGAGCCTCACCATCGAGAACAACCGCGGCGTGCTGCCGACGGCCTACAGCGAGGTGACCGTCGCGCGGCGCCTCTACCGCTCGGGCGACTCGGAATACCTCCTCAACGGGACCGTCTGCCGCCTCAAGGACATCCTAGACCTGTTCATGGACACGGGCCTCGGCGCGGGGGCCTATTCCGTGATCGAGCTGAAGATGATCGAGGATATCCTGAGCGAGAACGCGGCCGACCGCCGCCGCCTGTTCGAGGAAGCGGCCGGCGTGACGAAGTACAAGCGCCGCCGCGCCCAGGCTCTCCGCAAGCTCGACGGCACCCAGGCCGACCTCACGCGCCTGCGCGACCTCACGGACGAGATCGAGAAGACGGTCCGTCGGCTCGCGCGGCAGGCCAAGAAAGCCGAGCGCTACCAGCGGCTCGCCACGCGCCTCGAAGCGCTGGAGACGGCGCTCATCGCCCACGACTATGCCCGCCTCGCGGAGGAGCGGGCCGTCGTCACGAAGCAGGCGATGCAGCTCCGCGCTGAGGTCGGCCAGCAGAACGCTGCGCTGGCGAAGGGCGAGGCCGCTGTGGAGCAGGCCCGCGCGGCCCTCATCACGGCTGAGCAGGCGCTGTCGGAGCAACAACAGGCGCAGTACGCCCACGCCGAGCGGCTCCGTGCCGCAGAGGCCGAGCAGCGCCTTGCAACCGAGCGCGCCCAGAACGCCAGCGCGACCCTCGCCCAACTCGCTAGCGAGGCTGAGCGGGACGCCACGCGGCAGGCCAGCCTTGAGCAGGAGCAGACCACGCTGACCGCACAGCAGGAGGCCGCCGAGGCACGCCACGCAGAGAGCCAAGCGGCACTACAGGCTGCGAAGTCGGCAGCAGAGACGGCCCGCCGCACCGCCATCGAGCAGCGGACAGCGCTGAACGAGGCCCGCCGCACCGCCAACGACGCCGCGAGTCAGGCCCAGGCCGCCGCCGCCGCGCTCGCGCGCCTCCAAGACCGGCGTACCCTCCGCCAAGCCGAGGCCGACCGCCTAGACAGCGAACTCACCGACGCCGCGCAGCAACGCCAGACCCTCGCGGCTGACCTGGACGCGGCGAACGACCGCGTTGCCGAGGCTTGGGCGACGTTCAACACGGCCCAGGCGGCCCTCGACGGCGCTGAGGCCGAGCGTGAGCGCCTCGACGCGAACATCGGGCAGGCCAAAGACACGCTGCGGGAGGCTCGGCAGGACGTCGCCGCGCTACACACCGAAGCCGACCTGCTCCAGAGCCTGCTGGACACGCGCGAGGACCTCGACGCCCCAGCCGCCTTTCTGCTCGACGACACGGCGTGGAGTGGCGAGAGCACGTTCGCGCCGCAGACGGTCGCCGACCTGCTCGCCTGCGACGAGGGCGACCGCCGGGCCCTCGACGCCGCGCTCGGCGCGTGGGCCGACGCGCTCGTCGTGCAGACCGAGGCGCAGGCCGCCGCCGCCATCACCCGCCTGAGCGAAGCCGACCGTGGCCGCGCCACCTTCGTCGTACTCGACCGCTTGCCCTCGCGCGGCAGCCGCGACCGCTCGCCCACGCCGCCCGGCACCACGCCCGCCCGCGATGCGGTCCGTGTCCCCGACGAATCGCTGCGCGCGCTCGTGCGGCTGCTTCTCGACAACGTGTTTATCGCCGACAGCCTTGACGTGGCCGAGGATCTGCGCGAGACGTATCCCGTTGCCACGCTCGTGACGCGCGACGGGGCCTGGACGAGTGTACGCGGCACGTATGCCGGGGGAGAGGAGAAGCCGCGAGCCGCTGCGCTCCGGCTCGGACGCCGCGAACGGCTCGATCAGATCACCGACACGCTCGCCGAGGCCGAGGCGCGGATCGAGAAGCTCGTCGCGGCCGTAGCGCGCGTGGAGGGCGAGCGAGCGGCGCTGTCGCTGGCCGAGCGCCAGGCGGCCCAGCGCGAGGCCCGCCAGACGCTCGCTCGGGCCGAGCAGCAGCACGCCCGCCACGAGGCTGCGCAGCAGAGCCTCGACCAGCGGCTGCAGCGGCTCACGGCCCGCCGCGACGCGCTCGCCAGCGAGCTGGACGCCGAGGACGATGAAGCAAGCCTTGCCGCGACCCGCGCCCAGGCCGAGGCCCTCGCCGAGGCGGCACGCGCCACGCTCGCGACGGCCGAAATGACTGCGCAGGAGGCCGACGACCACCAGCGCGAGGCTCAGCAAACCCTGTCCGATGCGCGGCTCACCGCCGCTCAAGCACAGAACGCCGTCGCCACGCTCCGCCGGGAGGCGCAGCGGGCGTTTCAGGCGCTCACCGACCTCGCGGCCCGTGCCGAGCGCCGCACCAGCCAGGAACGCGACGCCGCCTCGCGGAGGGCCGAGGCCCAGCACCGGTACGGAAACCTCGCCCAGCAGATCGAGGCGCTCCGGGGGGACAGCAGCGGGTTGACGCAGGCCGTCGCCGAAGCCGACCTCACGGTGCTTCGCGCACGCAGCGACGCCAACGAACGCGAGGACGCGCTACGGTCGATCCGCCGCGCCCGTGAGGAGGCGCTCCACGCGCTCAACCAGCGGGACCTCCGCCTCGCCGAGATCCAGACGCGGCAGGCGACCCTCGCCGAGCGCGCCACGGCCGACTATGGCCTCGACGCCGCCGACCTCGTAGATCGCCCAATTCCCGCTGACTTGTTGACGGACGCCGACGGACAGCCAGCGGGCTTCGACGCTGACGCGGCCCGCACCGAGGTGCCCACGCTGCGCGAGAAGATCCGCGGGCTCGGCGCTGTCAACGCGCTCGCGCTGGAAGAGTACGAGGAGGAAGAGACGCGTCTCGAACGCATGGTGCAGCAGCGCGACGACCTCGAAGCCGCAGAAGCCACGCTGCTCTCGACCATTGAGGAGATCAACGCCACGGCGTCGGCGCGCTTCGCCGAGACGTTCGACGCCGTGCAGGCACAGTTCCAGCGCCTCTTCAACGACCTCTTCGGCGGCGACGCCAACGCCGCGCTCTCGCTCGTCGGCGACGACCCGCTCGAAGCGGCCATCGAGATCACGGCGCGCCCGCGCGGCAAGAAGCCGAGCGTGCTCACCCAACTCTCCGGCGGCGAGAAGACCCTCACCGCCATCGCGCTCCTGTTCGCGATCTACCTCGTCAAGCCGTCGCCGTTCTGCATCCTCGACGAGGTCGATGCCCCGCTCGACGACGCCAACATCGGGCGGTTCATGAACCTGCTCCGGTCGTTCGCCGAGTCGACGCAGTTCATCCTCGTCACGCACAACAAGCTGACGATGGAGGCCGCCGACCGGATGTACGGCATCACGATGCAGGAGGCGGGCGTGAGCAAGCTCGTCGGTGTGCGCTTCGACGAAGTGTTGGAGGAAGAGGCGCTTGCGGCCTAGTTGCCCGTCCGGTGACAAAGGCGGGAAGAGGACGGCCCACCCTCACGGTTCAACGCGTCGGCGAGTATGTTGCGGGCCGCAATCCCCTCCAACTTGCGCCGCTGCCATGCGTCTGCTGTTTGCCCTGCTCGTCCTGTCCGTTGCCGCTCCCTTCGATGCTGCCGCGCAGGTGCCGATCACCTTCCGCGTGCAGATGGACGTACAGGTGGATCGCGGGGTCTTCGACCCGGCGTCTGATAGCGTGGACCTCGCCGGGAGCTTCAACGACTGGGGCAGCCCGGTCACGCCGCTCGCCGATCCCGACGGCGACCTCACCTACGAGGTCACCCTCATCGGCTTTACGCCCGGCCAAAGCATCGAGTACAAATTCCGCTACAACGGCACGTGGGACGGCACCGAGGAATTCCCCGGGCCCGGCAACAACCGGCGCTACACGGTGCTGCCGGCCGACAACGTGATCACGGTGTGGTACAACGATGAGGTGCCTGCCACCGGGCCGCCGACGGCCGCGTTCACGGGCCCGCGCGTGCTCTCCGAGGGGGGGCTGGCAGCCTTCCGTGACCGCTCGTCCGGCGCGGTCAGCGGACGGTCCTGGACGTTCGAAGGCGGGACCCCTGCCACCTCGACCGACGCCGAGCCCGTCGTCCGCTACACGGAGCCGGGCCTCTACGACGTCGCGCTCACGGTCACTGGCCCCGAGGGTGAGGACACGCTCGTGATCGAGGACTACGTCGAGGTGCGCGCCCGCGACGTGAGCCAACTCCGCTGGTGGAACGACACGGTCTTCTATGAGGTGTTCGTCCGCTCCTTCTACGACAGCGACGGCGACGGCATCGGCGACTTCCGCGGGCTCACGGAGAAGCTCGACTATCTGAATGACGGCGACCCGACGACCACCGACGACCTCGGCGTTACGGGCCTCTGGCTCATGCCTATCCACGACTCGCCGAGCTACCACGGCTACGACGTCGTCGACTACCGCTCCGTCCACCCCGACTACGGCACGATGGAGGACTTCCGTGCCTTCCTCGACGCTGCCCACGCGCGCGGCATCCGCGTCGTGATCGACTACGTGATGAACCACTCCTCGACGCAGCATCCGTGGTTCCGCGCCTCCGCGCAAAACGATCCGACCTACGCCGACTTCTACCGCTGGTCCGCCACCGACCCCGGCTCGAACGGCCCCCTCGGCGACCCCTGGCACCGCGCCGCGCGCGGCTTCTACTACGGCGTCTTCTGGAGCGGCATGCCCGACCTCAACTACGAGTCGCAGGCCGTGCGCGACAGCATCTACGCCGCCGCCGACTTCTGGCTGGACGACATCGGCGTGGACGGCTTCCGGCTCGACGCCGTGAAGTACCTCGTCGAGGAGGACGGCATCGCCGAAGACGCGCCCGCGACGTTTGCTGTCTGGAACGAGTTCAGCACGCACATCGCCGAGACAAATCCGGAGGCGTTTACCGTCTGCGAGGCCTGGTCCGGCACGCCCTACGTCGTGCCCTACCTCACCGAAGGACGCCTCTCGACGTGCTTCGACTTCGACCTCGCCGGGCAGATCCTGCACGCCGCCCGCACCGGCGACGCTACCGGGGCGATCCGCCAAATGCAGACGGTCTATGATGCGTATCCGCACCTCCAGGTCGCCACGTTCTTGACCAACCACGACCAGGAGCGCGTCATGGAGCAGGTCAGCCGCGACCCCTCGAAGGCGCGTGTGGCGGCCTCGTTCTACCTCACCTTGCCGGGCGTACCGTTCGTCTACTACGGCGAGGAGATCGGCATGCTCGGCCACAAGCCCGACCCCGACATCCGCCGCCCGATGCAGTGGAGCGCCGATGCGCACGCGGGCTTCTCGACGCGGACGCCGTGGCACCCGCTCAACAGCAACTACCGCACATGGAACGTCGACGGCCAGACCGATGACGAGGGCTCGCTGCTGAGCCACTACCGCCGGCTCGTGCACGCGCGCAACGCCAGCCCAGCGCTCCGCCGCGGAGCCTACTTCGCCGCACCCGCTTCCTCGGGCAGCGTGATGGCGTTCGTGCGTGAGACCGACGATGACGCCGTGCTCGTGCTTATCAACGCGAGCGAGTCGGCGCAGTCCAACGTGACCGTCTCGCTCCCGCCCGGCACCTTCGCCCCAGGCGAGTGGGTCGTGACGGATCTGCTGGCGCCTGACGCGGAGCAGCCGTTCGTGACCGTGACGGCCGACAACGACCTCGCCGACCTCGACCTCGCTGGGCACGAGGCGCGGGTGCTGCGCTTCCTCAACCCGGTTGACGCGGAGGACGAGGCGACGCAGCCTCGCTTCGCCCTCGCAGCGCCTTACCCGAACCCGGCCAGCGGGCAGACACGCTTCGACTTTTACTTGGAGGACGCCCGCGAGACTATCGCTCAAGTCGAGGTTTACGATGTGCTCGGCCGTCGCGTCCGGACGCTCGTGGACAGCCCGCTCCGTCCAGGCACGCACTCGGTCGTGCTCGACACGCACGGGCTTGCCGCGGGCACCTACGTGGTTCGGTTGCGGCACGGGGCGCAGCAGGCCACGCAACGCTTCGTAGTGACGCGCTAGCCCGTCGGGAGCTTCTGCGGACGGTGGCGCGAACGCAATCGCCCTCGGTGCGTCGAACAGCGGTCCTTCGCTGTTTGCTCTCTACCCCATGACTGCTCGCGCCAACAACGACCACGACGCACCCCTCGATGTGGATGCGCCCCGGAACGTGCTCGGCACGCCCCTCCAGCCGTGCAGCGTGGACCCGCTGACCGGGTTCTTCCGGACGGGCGACTGCCGCACGGGGCCGCAGGACCGGGGCACGCACGTCGTCTGCGCGGAGATGACGGAGGCGTTCCTGCGCTTCACCCGGAGCCGGGGCAATGACCTCTCGACGCCGATCCCGGCCTATGGTTTTCCCGGCTTGAAGCCGGGCGATCGGTGGTGCCTCTGCGTGCTTCGCTGGAAGGAGGCGTTGGACGCGGGCGTGGCGCCGCCCGTCGTCCTGGACGCCACCCATGCCCGGACGCTCTCGGTCGTGGACCTCGACACGCTGCAGGCATACGCGCTGCCTGCCTAGCCCGCACCTACACAAACGCCGCCGCACGAGGGACGTGCGACGGCGCTGACGGACGAACCAGAGCGAGGCGCTATCGGGCGCCAGCTTTGTCCGGGAACGGGCTCGTGATGAACTGCCCCGCGTCGTCTTCGTCGGTGACCAAGACATAGCCTAGGCCGCCGGGCTCATTGCCGGAGAACGACACGTTGTCGCCGTTGACGGTCATCTCGAAGACCTGCCAGGTGTCGCCGTCGGTGGCGTTCGGGGCACGGTAGCTGCGCAGCAGGCGGTCACCGGCGTAGACCTCCACGCGGGCGGGCTGCCCGTTGTCGAGATCGCCCGCGATGCCGAGTGCGCCGGTGGGATTGAAGCGGTCCGAGTAGTTGTGGACGCTGTAGCGGTAGACGCCGTCAACGGTGGGGAAGAGCGTGATCGTTTCCGGGCCGAAGCTGGAGGTGTCGTCCACGTCTAGGTTGGAGTCGCCGAAGCTGGTGCTGACGTAGTAGATGTGGAAACGGCTGCCTTGTCCGTTGGGGCCCGTGAGGTGGCTGTCGAGGTCGCTCGGGTTCTGCCCCCACGAGAGCACGATGCGGTAGGCGCCTTCGGGGGGGCGCTCGGTGACCACGGCGGGGTTGAGATCGACCTCGCCGCCGTCTTCCGGTACGTCCACGTTGCGAATCACGGCCGGGACGAAGCCCGTCGCGTAGACCACGCAGGTGAACGTACCGTAGGGCGCGTTCGGGAACGTAAACGTGCCGTCGGGCGCGGCCGTCGTTTCCAGGTCGGCGTCGGTGCCGATGGGGTCGTCGGTGAGCGTGTCCTCGAAGAGGAACACAATGCGAGCGCCACCGAGGTCCGTGGCCTGCCCGTCCTGCGAGTTGGCAAGCGAGCCGGTGATGGTGACCGAGCCTGTCAAGGTTTCCGAGAGCGACGTCGTGGAGCCGACCGTCACGGTGCGGGTGGTCGGAGCGTAGCCGGTCCGCTCGATCGTGACGGTGTAGGAGCCAGGTTCGAGGTCGATCGAGTAGGCGCCCTCGGCGTCCGTGGTAGCAGTGAAGACGGCGCTGGCCTGAGCAGCGCCGGCCGGGGCGGCGCCGCTGGTTGGAGTAAACGTGACCTGGGCGTTGGCGATGGGGCGGCTGCCGAGGGCTGCGGCGTTGCCGATGGTGCCGGTGAACGTCACCGTGTCAGGCCCCTCGGCGGGGTCGGACGAGTCGCAGCCGACGAGGACGAGGGCGGCGAGCAGCGTGAGCGTTGAGAACAGGCTTCGGCGGTGCCAGAGGGCTGGAGGGCGTGGCATGGATCGCTAGATTGCGCGGATAGGAAAACGGGGTGGAGACGGTGCTGCCTCCGTGCTCTAATACGCTGTCTGCCGAGGAAACGGATCATCGCGCCGGTGTTGGTGTCTTGGCCAGAGGGCGGAAGGTGGAAACCGGGCGCGCGACATGCTATTTTCGCGCGCACGCCCCACCACGATTCGTGAGGACCCGCCATGTCGGATCCGATGTCGGCGGCTGAAGTCACGCGCCTGCTGCACGCTGCGCAGGCCGGCGACCCGCAGGCCCTCGACCGCCTCTTCCCGCTCGTCTATGACGAACTCCGCGCCCTTGCCCACCGGCAGCGAGGCGGCTGGAGCGGCCAGCGCACGCTGAACACGACGGCGCTCGTCCACGAGGCCTACCTCCGCCTCCAAGACGGAGAGACGGGCTTCGAGAGCCGCGCGCACTTCCTCGGCGTGGCCGCCAAGGCGATGCGGCATATCCTCGTAGACTATGCCCGCCGCCAAGGCGCGCAGAAGCGGGGCGGCGATCAGCACCGCGTGGACCTCGACGCGCCGGGCCTCTCCATCGCCAACCCGGGCGGTCCCGCACTCACCGATCTGCTGGCGCTCGACACGGCCCTCGACAAGCTCGCCGAGAACGACGCCCGAGCCGCACAGATCGTGGAGTGCCGCTTCTTCGCCGACATGACCATCGAGGAGACGGCAGCCGCGGTCGGGGTCTCGACGCCGACGGTGAAGCGAAGCTGGCGCATGGCGCAGGCCTGGCTCTACCGCGAAATGCAGGGGTGACCGGCAACGGGACGGACGAGGTGGGGGGCTAGGCAAAGCGACGAGGCTGCGGGGTCGGACTGATCCACTTCCCCCTGGCGATTGCGTGAGCATGAATAACACCACAGACCCGACCAACCCAGACCGCTCATGCCTGACGATCCCCGCCACGAAGACCCCGCGTCCGACGGGGCCGCCGCAGACCAGCGCTGGCACCAGATCGAGGCGGTCTTCGAGCAGGCGCTGGAGCGCCCCTCAGACGAACGCGAGGCCTACCTCGACACCGCGTGCGAGGAAGACGCAGCGCTACGGCAGGAGGTCGAGAGCTTGCTCGCCGCGCACGACAAGGCCACCGGCTACTTCGGCCGGCTCGCCGACGAGGTGGTGCAGCCGGCCTTCCAGGAGGCTGGCGGGCTGCCCGTGGGCACGTTCGTCGGGCCCTACGAGATCGTGCAGCTCGTCGGGCGTGGCGGCATGGGCGAGGTCTACGAGGCGCGCCGTGGCGACGGCACCTACGAGCAGACCGTCGCGCTGAAGCTCGTCCCGCGCTCGGGCAGCGCCGCGGTGCTGCGCCGCTTCGAGGCCGAACGCCAGATCCTCGCGGGCCTCGACCACCCGCACATCGCACGGCTCCTCGACGGTGGGCTCTCCGGCGAAGGACGGCCCTACTTCGCGATGGAGTTCGTGCGCGGCCTCCCGATCACGACCTACTGCGACCGCCACCGCCTCGGCATCGATGCGCGGCTGCGGCTCTTCCGCACCGTCTGCGACGCCGTCCAGCACGCGCACCGCCGCCTCATCGTCCACCGCGACCTCAAGCCGTCCAACATCCTCGTCGCCGAGACCGAGGCGGGCGAGCCCGTCGTGAAGCTGCTCGACTTCGGCATCGCCAAGCTGCTCGACGTCGGCCCTGGCGTGTCGGTGCTGGAGACGCAGACGGGCCTGCGGCTGATGACGCCCGAATACGCCGCCCCCGAGCAGGTGCGTGGCGACGCTATCACGACGGCCACCGATGTCTATGCGCTCGGCGTGCTGCTCTACGAACTGCTCACCGGGCACCGCCCGTACCGCCTCGCCGAGCGGCTGCCCCACGAAATCGAGCGGGTCATCCTGGAAGACGACCCCGTTCGCCCAAGCACGGCTATCACGGAGGTCGAGACGCGACCCACCCGGGCGGGTACCGAAACACGCAGCCCTGCCACGGTCAGCGAGGCGCGCGCGACCGAGGCGGGCCGACTGCGCCGCCGCCTCGTGGGCGACCTCGACCGCATCTGCCTGATGGCGCTCCGCAAGGAGCCCGACCGCCGCTACGGCTCGGCGACCGACCTCGCCGAGGACGTACGCCGCCACCTCGACGGGCTGCCCGTCGCGGCCCAGCCCGATACCCTCGGCTATCGGGCCCGGAAGTTCGTTCGCCGCAACCGGGTTGGCGTCGGGGCCCTGGCGGCGGTGGTGTTGGCCCTGCTGGTCGGCCTGGGCGCGGCGCTGTGGCAGGCGCGCATCGCGGCGGCCGAGCGCGACCGGGCGCAGCTCGAAGCCGAGACGTCGCAGCAGGTCACCGACTTCTTCGTGCGCCTCCTCGAAGCCGAGGATCCACGCTCAGCACAGGGCGACACGGTGACCGTCCGGCAGGTGCTCGATGCGGGCGTCGAGCGCATCGCCACCGATCTCGCCGACCAGCCCGGCGTGCAGGCACGGCTCTATCTCACCACCGGCGAGGTCTACCGCTCCCTCGGCGACATGGACCGCGCCCGCGACCTGCTGGAGCGCGGCCTCTCGCTCGCCGACTCCGTCTTCGCCGACGATGCGCTCGCGCTCGCCGAGGCACAGGACCGCACCGCGCGCTGGTTTTTCAACGCAGGCTCGCTCGTGACAGCGGACTCGTTGGCGCAAGCGGCCCTGGCGTCCGCACAACAGGCCTACCGCGGCGACCACCAGCGCATCGCGGAACTGCTCGACCTCCGCGCGGGCATCCTCCGCGAGCGCGAGCGCTACACGGAAGCCGACTCGCTCGAACGGCGCGCCATCGCGATGGCGCAGCGCGTTGGCCTGGACCCAAGCCTCGACCTCGCCATCTACTACAACAACCTCGCGCTCTCCTACCACCAGCAGGGGCGCCGCCTCGATGCGACCCCGCTCTACCGCGAGGCTGTCGAGATGATGGTCAACGCCGAGGGCGAAGCGCACCCTTACGTCGCCACGATGCGGCACAACCTGGCAGCCCTCTACCGAGACCTGCTGATCCTCGACGAGTCGGAGGACCTCTTCCGGACGATGGTGGCGCAGGAGCGACGGCTCTACCCCGGCGACCATCCGAACCTCGCGGCGTCGCTCTCGAACCTCGGGCTGACGCTCAAGGAGCGAGGCCGCTACGCGGAGGGCCTGGCGTTGCAAGACTCGGCCGTGGCGATGATGGCGCGGGTCCACGGCGCGGACCATCCCAACACGCTCTACCGCCAGCGTATCCAGGTGCTCGCCCTCAACCAAGCCGCGCGGTGGGCCGACGGGGAGGCAGGGGCCCGCGAGCTCCTGGCTCGCCTCCAGGCCATGGACGCGATGCGCTCCAACACGGCGCGGGTGTCGCTGCGAGCACTCGGGGCGGCGCTACGCGGGCAGGGCCGCTACGAGGAGGCGCTGGCCGTCCACGAGCAGATGCTCGACGCCTACACCCAGCGTTACCCCGAAGGCCACCCCGCCTTCGCGCGGGCGCACGTCGAGTTCGGTGACACGCATGCGGCCACCGAGCGTTGGGCCGATGCCGAGCAGGCCTATCGTATGGCGGTCGAGATCTACCGGGCACGCTACGGCTCCGACGGCTCGCCCGTTGCCAGCGGCCAGGTGGTGCTCGCGGCGGTGCTGCGCAAACAAGACCGATTGGACGAGGCCGCCGCGCTTCTCGACAGCGCGGCGGTGGTCTACGCCGAGGCCTATGCCGAGGGCAACCTGTTCGAGGCCAACCGGCGCACCGAGGCTAGCCGCCTCGCGCTCGCTCGCGACGAGCCTGCCGAAGCTATAGCGCTGGCTGAGCAGGGGCTGGCCGCGCAGCAGGCCCTCCGCGAGGAGGCGCACCCGGCCGTCGTGGAAGCGCACGGCGCACTGGGCGAAGCCCTCGCCGCCGCCGGGCAAACCGCCCAAGCCCGCGATCACCTCGAACGCTTCGTGCGGGGCCTCCGCAACCGCCAAGACCCCCGCGCTGCCGAGGCTGAGGCCACGCTCGCCGCGCTCTGACGTCGATTCCGCTTGAGGCATGGCGGCGCGATCTTGTACCAGCCCCCGCTCAACACCGTCCCCTTTGCCCCGATGCCCGCTCTCCGCAAGCTCGTCGCCGCCACGCTCACGCCGCAGTTTCGCGAGGCCGCCGTGCTCGTCGAGGAGCCGCTGCGGGAGCCAGGACCCGGTGAGGTGCTGATCCGCAACATCATAGCCGGAGTCAACGCGAGCGACGTCAACGTGGCGGCGGGCCGCTACACGCCCGGCGCGGTGCCGCCCGTCGATCTCGGCTTCGAGGCGGCGGGCGAAGTGATCGCGGTGGGCGAAGGCGTCGAGCACTTGGCCGTCGGTGACTTCGCGGCGACCTCGCTCCTCGGTGGCGGCTTTCGGACGCACCAATGCGTCAAGGCGAAGCTGGCGATCCCTGTGCCTGCAGCGACGCCGGAGGTACTGTCGATCCTGGTGAGCGGCCTCACAGCGAGCATCGCGCTCGAGACGCAGGGTGACCTGAAGGCGGGCGAGACGGTCCTCGTCACGGCCGCGGCGGGCGGCACAGGGCAGTACGCCGTCCAACTCGCCAAGCGCGCCGGCTGCCGCGTCCTCGGCACGTGCAGCACCGACGCCAAAGTGGACCTCCTGCGCATGCTCGGCTGCGACCGGCCGATCAACTACAAGGATGAGAATCTGAAGGCCGTGCTCAAGAAGGAGGCTCCCAAGGGCCTCGACGTGGTCTACGAGAGCGTCGGCGGGCGCATGTTCGACACGGCGCTGCGAGCGCTTGCCGTGCACGGACGCCTGATCTCGATTGGCTTCATCGGGGAGTACGTGGACGGCCCCGAGCGCGTGACCGACGTGCGCATCTACCACCGGCTGCTCGCGAAATCGGCGTCGGTGCGTGGCTTTTTCCTCCCGCACTTCGCGCGCCTCTTCCGGTCACACATGGAGCGGCTGTTCGGGCTCGTACAAGCAGGCGACCTCCAGGTCACCATCGACCCTGTTCGTTTCGACGGGCTCGACGCGGTACCAGATGCCGTCGATCACCTGCACAGCGGCCAGAGCCAGGGGAAGGTGGTCGTCTGGCTGTGAGTGAGTACCGTCTTGCCTCGGTGAAGATGTAGCGGACGGACAAACAGCGCGTCGGTCATGCCGTTGTAGTGGTCCCACACTCACGCACGACCCTCGCTCCCATGCGCCTGCTCGCCAGTCTCCTCACGCCTCTCCTCCTGCTCGCGCTCACGGTTCCAGCGCTCGCCCAGCCCACGGACGACGCCGACGCCATCTTCGAGGAGGTCGACCGCCGCCAGCGCCTGCTCGACTCGGAATCCTCAACGGTCCGCATGGAGATCGTCGACCCGCGCGGGCGGACGCGGACGCGGACGATGGAACTGCGCACCCAGGTCGGCAGCGACGACCTGACGAAGTCGATCGTGGTGTTCACGGAGCCTGCCGACATCCGTGGCCTCGGGCTGCTCACCGTTGAGACGGACGGGGGGGACGACCAGCGACTCTACCTCCCGGCGCTTGGCCGCGTGCAGCGTGTCGCCGGTGGTGAGCGCGGCGAGCGCTTCGCCGGGTCCGACTTCACCTACGAGGACCTCGGCACCCGCGACCCCGACGACTGGACTGCCACGCTCGCCGAGACCACCGACGCCGCATTCGTGCTCGAAGCCCTCGCTAAGGACCCATCGTCCACGACGCACCCGAAGCTGCGCCTTACCATCGACCGCACGCGCTACGTGATCCTGCGCGCGGAGTACTTCACCGAGGACGACACGCTCGCCAAGGTGCTCGTCGCGGAGGACTTCGAGGAAGTCGGCCCCGACACGTTCCGCGCGAGCACGCTCACGATGGAAGACGTACAGGACGACCGCCGTACGGTGCTCACCTACGTCGAGCGCGAGGCGGGCGCAACGATCCCAGACCGCGTATTCTCCGAGCGGACGCTCCAGCGCGGACTGCGGTGAGACGGATGCGAGGACGCGCTGGAAGAGGGTGCTAGTCACAGCCCGCCGATAGATAGTTAGGGTGCGGGCTTTGCATGTCCTCACTCCGGCTCTGAAGAAGGATCGTGCATCCCAGCAAGTCCGCTCCCCCCGCTGGACGCGCCTCCTGACTGGATATCAGGGTAGCGGTCAAGCTGTCCCCTCCTTACCCATGAGGAGGACAGTTTATGCAAGGTCACCAGGATAGTGCCCCGCCTTCAAATTTGTCATTCCGGACTTGATTACTGCGTGAACCTCTGGTTTCGGGATCAATACGATGTAGTGCATGGATTGACTGGCGTCGGCCTTCGGCTCCCGCTTTCGCGCTGGTAGGGGTAGGCTTTCACAAACCGATGTCATTCTGAGCGAGCACAGCGAGTCGAAGAATCTTCGGGTCAGCATCCAAGCCTCATCTTGACAGAGAGATGCGACCAAGATCCCTCGACTTCATTCGCTAGGCGAATTCCGCTCGGGATGACAGGGAGTGCTGTTTCTATGGATACCTACCCTTGTCAGCGCTTTCGCGGGGATGACTCTGTGGGTGGGGTGAGGTATTCACTCAGAAAACAGGTAGTACTACGTGAACCTACCGGTTTGAAGACCGAATCGTCATCAGACGCGGAGACGATGAGAACGGAGGAGTCGAGTGAAACACCGAGTTTACACGACAAGGCGTCAGAGCTGATGTCAAACCCTCGCGCACCTTTCGAGGGAGCGGCCCGTAGCGACGCAGATCGCTTTCTCCACCCCGCACCTCGTCCCATGCGCCTCGTCCTGCTTGCTCTCGCCGTCCTCGCTGCGCCCGCTTTCGCCCAGACACCGCTGACCATCGGTACCGAGGCCGAGGGCGCGCTCACCTCGGACGGGGCGGTCCCGTTCACCATTGAGCTAGAGGCGGGGCAGTTTGTCTACGGCGAGGCCGACCAGCGCACCGTGGATGTGGTGATCAACGTGGCTGGGCCGGACGGCGTGGACGTTGTCCGGATCGACCAGAGCGGGCGCGGGCCGGAGCCGTTCACCTTCACGACAAGCGACGCCGGGACGTACACGCTCACCGTGACGCCCTACGAGCGCGAGAGCGGCGACTTCGGACTCGCCATCCTACGCGCTGAGCCCGAGGCTACCACGCCCGAGGGGCGCCTCGACCAAAGCATGGCGGCGTTCGACACCGACGACCGGCCCGGGGCGATCGTCGCGGTGATACGCGAGGGTGAGGTCGACGTGGTGCGCACCTACGGGGCGGCGAACCTCGCGCACGGCCTGCCGATCACGCGCACCACGCGCTTCAACATCGGCTCGGTCTCGAAGCAGTTCGCAGGCGTCTTCTTCGCCCTCATGGCCGAGGAGGGCCGCCTCTCGCTCGACGACGACGTGCGGACCTATCTCCCCGAGCTTCCTGACTTCGGCCCGACAGTTACGCTGCGTCACCTGCTCAACCACACCAGCGGCTACCGCGAGGTCTACGGCCCGCTCGCCATGACCGGCCGCACCGTCGGCGGCGACATCCTCGACCGCCAAGACGCCATCGACGTGGTGATGCGCCAGCCCGACCTCCAGTTCGCGCCTGGTTCGCGGCACCTCTACAACAGCACCGCCTACGTGCTCCTCACCACCATCGCCGAGCGCATCGTCGAGCAGCCGTATCCCGACTGGATGGACGAGCACGTCTTCGGGCCGCTCGGCATGACGCAGACGACCATCGAGCGCGAGCCGGGCGACGTGATCCCGAACATGGCGCGGAGTTACACCACGACTGAGCGCGGCACCTTCCGCGAGGACTTCGAGGCGTATGCCTACTACGGCGCCACCGACGTCTACACGACCGTGGACGACCTCGCCACGTGGATGCAGTTTCTCAAAACGGGCGACCTGGGTACTGGACGCGGCGGCCCTGGCGTGATCGCGCGCATGACGGAAAAGAGCCTGCTCACCAACGGGGACACGCTTGACTACACGCTCGGCCTCACCGTGAGCGAGCACCTCGGCCTGACGCGCTACTCCCACGGCGGCGCGACGGGGGGCTACCGCGCCTTCCTCGCCTACTACCCCGAGATCGACGCTGGGCTCGTCATGATGGGCAACATCGGGGCGGTACCGCTCGGCCCTATTGCCAACGAAGCCCCCCCAGCGTTTTTCGCTGACGACCTGCCCGCAGCCTCCGCGGCCGCGGCGCTCGACGAGGTAGCGGAGTCGGTGACGGTCGATGCGGCCATCCTGGACGGCGTGGCGGGCACCTACCTCGCGCCGGGCATCGGCCTCGTCACGTTCGCTCGCGACGGCGATGCGCTGACGATGACCTCGAGCTCCGGCCGCGCGGGCCCGCTCGTCGCGCTCAACGACTCAACCTTCCGCCTCAACGACGACTTCTCGTTCCGCCTGCGGCCCGGCACTGGGACTGGCTCGGACACCGCCGAGCCGTACGCCGCGCTGCTGATGGCCGGTCGCGGCACGGTCGTGCTCGATGCAGCGGCTCCCGTCCCCGACGACCCGAACCTGGAGGCCTACACGGGGCGCTACTTCAGCGAGGAGTTGGAGACGTTCTACGATGTGGTGATGCAGCAGGGCATGCTCACCATCGAGCACCGTCGTCTGACTCGTCCGCTGCGCCCAGTCGCCGCCGACGTGTTCTCGGGGAACTGGCCGCTCAGCGAGATCGACTTCGAGCGCGACGCAGGCGGCGAGGTCGTCGGGTTCACCGCCGCCGACGGGCGTAGCTTCGGCATACGCTTCGAGCGCGTCGAGTAGGGCGAACGGGTCCGACGCGGACGCGCATCGGCATGGGGCGGAGCACGGCGCGCCGAGGGAGGCGTCGGTGCTATCATGGGCCATCGCGCTAGCCGCCGCCCATAGCCCAGGATCACATAGCCCAGGATCACGATGTATCCAGTCCGCCTCGGTGCCGTCCTCGCCGCTACTCTTCTGCTCGTACCCGCGTCTGCATGGGCGCAAGTGCCCATCGTCCAGCCTGGGGCTCCCGGCGAGACCGCCCGCGACCTGAGCGCCGACGAGGCGATCGCGATCGCGAAGAACAGCTACTCGCCGGACGACGTGCGCTTCATGCAGGACATGATCCCGCACCACAACCAGGCCGTCCAGATGGTGGCGCTGGTCGGCGCGCGCACGAACAACCCCGCAGTCACCGCCATCGCGGCCAAGATCGACGCGACGCAGGCGGACGAGATCGCGTTCATGCAGGGCTGGCTGGCCGAGCGCGGTGAGGACGTGCCCGACCCGATGGCGCACCACCACATGCACATGGGGCACCAGATGGCGGGGATGGCCACGCCGGAGCAGATGGCCGAGCTCGCCACGCTCGACGGGGCCGCGTTCGACCGGCTGTTCCTCACGCTCATGATCACCCACCATGAGGGCGCGCTGACGATGGTCGAGGACCTGTTGGCTCAGCCCGGCTCGGCCTACGACCCGATCCTGCTCGACTTCACGACCGACATCGTCAACGACCAGACCGCGGAGATCGAGCGGATGAACGCGATGCTCGTCGATCTCTCCGCCGACCCGCGCTCGGGCCTCGCAGCAGGCTTCGACGACGCCGAGGAGGCGATCAGCAACCTGCGCCACGTTGCCACGCTGCCCAAGCCGCCCGGCTTCTTCGACCCCGCGAATCCGGCGAACCTGCCGCCCATGGTGATGAGCGACGACGATAGTGAGGGGCGCAGCGGTGACGAGCAGGACAACGAGGGCACCGAGTGGGGCGAGCGCTCGCCGCTGCTGAGCTTCTCGAACACGGATATGGCGTTCTCCGACGACGTCCTGGTCGTGGGCAACTACCACGGCTTCAACGTCTACAAGCTCGTCGAGGACGGCGCGCCCGAACTGTTCAGCTCCATCGTCTGCCCCGGCGGCCAGGGCGACGTGTCGATCGTGGGCGACCTGCTGATCATGTCCGTCGAGCAGACGCGCGGGCGCGTCGACTGCGGGCGGCAGGGCATTGCGGAGGACATCAGCGCCGAGCGCTTCCGCGGCCTGCGCATCTTCGACATCAGCGACCTCGCGCGACCCGTGCAGGTCGGCCAAGTGCAGACGTGCCGCGGCTCGCACACCCACTCCATCGTCGACGCCGACGACGAGCGCGTTGTCGTCTACAACTCCGGCACCTCGTCCGTGCGGGACACCGATGAGCTCGACGGCTGCTTCGACGAGTCGCCCGGCGACGACCGCACGGCGCTCTTCCGCATCGACGTCATCGAGATCCCGGTCGCCAACCCTGGCAGCGCGCGCATCGTCCACAGTCCGACCGTGTTTGCCGACCCAGAGTCCGGACAGATCGCGGGCCTCTGGCAAGGCGGCGACCACGGCGACGGCACGCAACGCACGCGGCCGACGGACGAGTGCCACGACATCACGGTCTTCCCCTCGGCGGGCATCGCCGCGGGCGCGTGCTCGGGCAACGGTATCCTCCTCGACATCAGCGACCCGATGAACCCCGTCCGCATCGACGAGGTCACGGACACGGGCTTCGCCTATTGGCACTCGGCGACGTTCAACAACGACGGCACGAAGGTGCTCTTCACCGACGAGTGGGGCGGCGGCAGCCGCCCGCGCTGCCGCACCTACGACCCGCTCGACTGGGGCGCCAACGCGATCTACGACATCGTCGACGGCCAGATGGAGTTCAGCGGCTACTACAAGATCCCCGCCCCGCAACTCGATCAGGAGAACTGCGTGGCGCACAACGGTTCCGTCGTCCCCGTGCCGGGCCGCGACATCTTCGTGCAGGCGTGGTACCAGGGCGGCGTCTCCGTCCTCGACTTCACCGACTCCACGAACCCCTTCGAGATCGCCTACTTCGACCGTGGCCCGATCCACGAGGAGATCCTCGTGCTGGGCGGCTACTGGTCGACGTACTTCTACGAAGGCCGCATCTACGGCACCGAGATCGTGCGCGGCCTCGACGTGTTCGCGCTGGAGCCGAGCGAATTCCTCAGCGAGAACGAGATCGCGGCAGCGGCGCTGGCCGACCAGGGCGGCGTGTTCAACCCGCAGCAGCAGTTCCCGGTGACGTGGCCTGCTGACCCCGTCGTCGCGCGGGCCTACCTCGACCAGCTGAACCGCGACGAAGCCCTCGACGCGGAGGTCGCAGGCGAGCTCGAGGCGGCGCTCGGTGCCGCCGCCTCGGCGCTCGACAACGACGGGCGCGATGCCGACACGTCGGACGCGCTGACCAGCCTCGCCCGTCGCCTCAACGGTGCGGCCAGCGATGCCGCGACGGCGAGCCGGCTGGCGTCGCTCTCGGACACGCTCGAAGGCATCGCCGAACGGCTGCGTTGAGAGCCGTGATGTCCTCGTAGCCTGCACCGTGCACCACCACCCCTGCACTGCTGTACCCACGCATGGAACCCGCAGCCGACCATACCCCTGCTAAACCAGACGCCACCCAAGGCAAAGGCGCGCGCTTCCCCGCGGCGTCGAGCAGTGGCAGCGTGCACGGTCCAGATGGGTCGGGCGTAGACAAAGCGGCTCCCCGCTCGTTGGAGGAGCAAGGGGGAGACGTGATGCCGGAATCGGACGCTCAGACCGGCAAAGCTGCGGGCTCGGACAACGTGGAAGCCGTAGCCGCGGCGTCGCCCGAGCAGGTGGGTTCGCCGGACGCAGACATACCCGTGGCGAAGAAGAAGGCCAAGAAAAAGAAGAAGGCGAAAGCGAAGGGCAGCAAGGACACCGCTCTCGACAAGGCTAAAGCGGTCGCCAAGAAGGACCCCGCGGCCAAATTCGGTACGAGCCGTGGCATCGAGACGATGTTCCGCAGCAACTACCGCGTCCACATGGACCTCTCGGCGATCGCCGACACCAAGGCCAACATCATGATCTCGATCAACGGCCTCATCCTGCCCATCCTGCTGGGTGCCATCTCGCCCAAGATCGACTCCAACCCGTGGCTGCTGATTCCCACCTCCGTCCTCATGGTGGGGTGCCTGATCTCGATGATCTTCGCAATCCGGTCGGCGCGGCCGCGCGTGAGCAGGGAGCCCGTGTCGCTCGATCAGATTAACCAGAAGGGCTACAACATCCTGTTCTTCGGTCACTTCGCCAACATGAGGCGCGACGACTACGAGGAGGGCATGGCGCAGTTGATGTCGAGCAACGAGGACATCTACCGGAACATGATCCGGGACCTGCATGGGCTCGGAAGCGTGCTGAACGAGAAGTACGCCCTGCTCCGCACGTCCTATACCGTGTTCATGATTGCCATCACGGTCGGTGTGCTGCTCTTCATCGCCACGTTCTTCCTGATCGCGATGGGCGTGATTTCCGTGCCGGGCGACACGCTGGCCGTCCCGTACGAGCTCCTTCCTTAGTCCATGGTGGCTGGGGTTCACACGTCGGTTTTTGCCTGGTCACGGTCGCGCATCAGCACCTGGACGTCCGGGTCCACGACGAGGTGCTCCGGTAGCGTGCGTAGCGTCCACGATAATCGCTGCGAGGCTCCCGGAGCGAGCGTGACCGTCCGGCGAGCCTCGGCGTAGTCGCCGTCGTCGGCAAAGCGGTCGCCGGAGGTGGCGGCGACTACGACCGTGCCAGGCCCGTCGCCGGTGTTCTCAAGCGTAGCCGTCAGCTGGTAGCGGCCTCGGAACGTCTGTTCGATCTCGACCTCGCTCCAGGCAAACGCGGGGAGCGCCGTGCTCTCAAACCAGGCTGCTACCCCCTCATCGTAGGCCGTCGAGTCCGCCGCATACGGGCGCAGGTCGGCGAGGAGGTCTTGAAGCGCGGGCGCATCCCGGCTGTCGCGGCGCTCGGCGACGAACGCACGGAGCCCGTCGAACATCGCGTCGCGACCGAGGTGGTTGTGGAGCATCCAGAGTGCCCACGCGCCCTGGTTGTAGATCGCGACCTCGTCACGCCCCTCGCGCGTCTCCACGAGCGGGACGGCGGTGGCAGCGCGACGCCCGCGAAGGAAGCGCGCCTCCAGCCGCTCGGCGAATGCGATCCGTGCCTCCTCGCCAAAGGCTTCCTCGATCAGCAGCAGCGTCGCATAGTCCGCAATGCCTTCGACGATCACACCCGTCCCCGGCCCCTCCGCCGCGGCAACGATATGCCCCCACCACATGTGCGCGATCTCGTGCGCGGTGACGATGAACGCGAGGTTCGCAGCGGCCTGGTCCGCGTTTCCCGGCGGGCGCGTGAGGAAGCCCGCGCTCTCGCTCATGCTGATGTTGACCGGGAACGCCGTCGCGTTGGTCTGCAGGTCGGGGAACTCGTTGATACGCAGGTCACGCCACGGGTAGGGGCCGAACCAGGCGCTGTAGTGCGTCCGCGCGAGCGCCATCGCGTCCAGCATCGCCTCGATGTTGTACCTATGGTTCGGGTGGTGGTAGACCGCATGCGTACCGCCGTCGTAGGGCCGCGCGGCCTCGTTCCATTTCCCTGCCATCAGGTTGAGGGCGCGGACGGGGTGGTCTGTCTCCCACACGACCGTTGCGTGCGTGGCGTCGGTGGTCGAGTCGGTGCGGACGCCCGCCGACGTGACGGTGTAGGCGCGCGGGGCGCGGACTTCGAGGCGGGCCGTGAAGGGCGGCGCGAGCGCGTCGAGCGTGGCGAGGGAGTCTTGCCACCAGCCGTCGGGATAGACACGTGGCTCTGCGGGTTCTGGAGCGCCAAGCCCTTGGATGAGGCCTGGCACCGGGACGAACTCGCCGCGGTAGGTCGAGAGCAGCACGCCTTCGGGCAGCAGGAAGTGCGCGGTGCCGCCGCCGTTACGGGTGATCCCGCGCGGGTAGGTGAGCGCGTAGGCGAAGCTGACCTCGACGCTGTCGCCGGGTGCGAGCGGAGCGCGGAGCGTGACGACGTCGAGGCCAGGACGACGCTCCACAGGCGGAGGCGAACCTGCGTCCAGCGTCCATGCGACCTCGCTGAAGCCGTAGCCGTTGGTGAACGGTACCTGCGTCATCGGCGCTTCGGAGCCATTGACGACGGTGTAGGTGCCCGTCGCGTCGAGGCGGCGGTCGGCGGGCTGGAGGTCGATGTGCAGGTCCACATGTGCGACAGTCGGCGGCGGGATGTCGCTCCACACATCGTGGTTCGCCTCCCAGTACGCGGTCGCCCAGTCTTCCGCAGCCTCGCCCTGGAAGCCGGTGTGGACCTGGTAGGCGAGCGTTCCGCCCAGCGCGAGCGGCAGCGCAAGAAGCCCGAGCGCGCCGAGAGCGTGGCGCTTCAGAATCCCGGTGGAATGCGGCCACCACGCGCCGTCGTAGTCGCGGCGCGGAAACCAGCGCCACGCGGCAGCGGCGAATGCGACGGTGAGCGCCAGCATCAGCGCGCGGTTGAGGAGCAGCGCGCCGTCGTTGAGCGGCATCCAGCCGAGGTCGCTCCAGCGTAGCGTCGCCCACAGCGGCCAGTTCGCCACCCACGTCATCCGTCCCGACGCGAACGCGTACGCCGTGAGCGCGAGTACGACCAGCCCGATACCGTACGTCGCAAAGCGGTTGCCGGTCAGCGAGAGCACCGCTGCCACGAACGCGCCCCAGACGAGGAACGTCGGCGTGAGGACGAGGCCCCATACGCTCACGAACGGGCCAAGGTCGAGCGGGGCGATGCCCTGGCCTGCGAGGAACATCAGGCTCGCCACGCCGCACACTCCGATGAGCAGCGCGATCAGAAGGCCGTTTGCGAGGCCCTTCGCGAGCAGCAGCGCGCTCGTCCGAACCGGCATCGCGTAGAGGATGCCGTCGAAGCGCGTCCGCGCCTCGCGCCGTACCGACTCCACCAGCGTGAACAGCAGCAGCAGGCTCCCGAGCACGGTGAGCACCTCGATGGAGCCGACCGCCATCGTGCCCGCCGTGAGCAGCGCCGGAGCCCCCAGCGCGTCTTGCTCGGTCGCGAACTCGCCGACGAGGAGCACCACGAACAGGAGCGCGACGTAGACGAGCGGCTGGTTCGCCATCTCGCGTAGCTCCGCGCGGAGCACGTGCCCGACGCTCGCCCAGAAGCCTGGCCGCCGCTGCGTCATGCCGAGGTCCCGCAGTGGCGCAAACAGCCCGACCTCGCCCGGCTCCGCCGTATCGTCAGCCGAAGCCCGTCTTAGCCACCGTCGCCTCGACTTGGCTGCCGCCCGCGCGCCCGTGGCGATGGCGCGCTGTTGACGGAGCGCGAACACGAGCCCGAGCAGCGGCCCGACGACCCACACGAGCCGGTTGAGCCAGAACGTTCCGTCGAAGGCGAGCGGCGCGGTGTTGTAGTACGTCACGCCGGGATCGCCCGCAACGAGGATCTGGTAGACCCAGCGCAGCCCCGACGGGTCGAGCACCATCAGCAGTTGGTCGACCCCAGGGTCAAGACCGGGTGGCCGCCACGTCCAGAGGAAGAACAGCACGCCCAACACCATCGTGATCGGGACGGCATAGACGGCGAGCGGACGCCGCGACGCGGTGCCGACGACGAACGCCAGCACCGCGCTCGTCCACATCGTCGGCACGGCGAAGACGAGGAACGGGACGAGGTAGCTGCCCAGCCGGAACGGCCCGCGAATGTCCGTCGCGCCCGGCTCGACGAGAAACTGGAGGTGCACCATCAGCGCGACGAGGTGGACCAGCAGCCCGACCCCGAGCGCCGCCACGACGCCTGCGAGCTTGCCCGCGAGGTATTCGCCCGGCGCGAGCGGCGTGCTGAAGAGCAGCGGCCCCACGCGCGCCTCGTCGTCGCGGAGGACGGTGAGGCCGCCGAGGAGGCCCGCGAAGAAGGGATAGGCGAGGAAGCCGCCCAGGCTGAACAGCCAGGCAATCGCGTAGGGCGAGTTCACGAACGGCCGCAGCCCGTCGGGACCGATCTCGTCCGCGTCGCCGCCGAGCGCGGTCGTACCGTTGAGGCTCATCGTGGCGAGCACGGCGAGCGCGACCATCACCCACAGCAGCGGGTTGGCGAGGTGCGCGCGCAGGTCAAGGCGCGCGACGGCGAGCGCGCGGGCGAAGGGCGTCATGACAGGACCGGCGAGAGGACGGTGCTCGGCTCAGAGACCGAAAGCCGGTCCTGGGTGTGGACGGATGATCGTGTGAAGGTGCGCACGTGGGAGCAGGGATTGGTCAACGGAACCGAGAAGCACAAACGCTCAATCGGTCTCCGGGCCACCAGCTTATCATGCTGAACTTGTTTCAGCATCTCAGCAGCATCGCGATACACCTCGGTCGTCAGAGATCGTGAATCGAGCTCAGGATGACATGGATGAGGGTCCAGTTTCATCCTCGTCCTCACGCGGCGACCCCGCGGTGCGCGTCCTCGTTTTGGGCTGCTTCGTTCATCAGCACGAGGTAGGCATCCTCCAGCGTCGGCGCGACGGGGCGGAAGCCCTCGGGCGCGTGGCCGTCGGGGAGGTGGAGGCGAAGCCGGTGCTCTCCGGCGACGAGGTAGGCGCGGGCGATCTGCCCAGCGTAGCGAGGAAGGTCATCGGGCCGGGCGGTGCCTTCGAAGAGCGCGCCGTCGAGGCGGGCGAGGGCGTCGGCGGGCGTCGTCTCGGCGATGAGGCGGCCCTGGCGCATCACGGCGAAGCGCGGGCACAGCATCGCCACGTCGTCTACGAGGTGCGTTGAAAGGAGCACCACGCGGTCGGCGGCGAGGTCGGCGAGGAGGCGGTAGAGCCGCAGCCGCTCCTCCGGGTCGAGGCCCGCCGTGGGCTCGTCGACGATGAGCAGATCAGGGTCGCCCGCGAGCGCCTGTGCGATGCCGAGGCGCTGCCGCATGCCGCCCGAGTAGGTCTTCACCTTGCGCTTCGCGGCCCCGGTGAGGTTGACGCGCTCCAGAAGGGCCGCCGCGAGCTTCTTCTCGCCCATCGGCGACTCGACGCCTTTGAGGCGGAGCACGTGCCGCAGCATCGCCTCGCCGGTGAGGTTCGGGTAGAAGCCGAACGCCTGCGGGAGGTAGCCGAGGCGTGGCCACAGCTGCTCCGGGTGCGCCGTCACGTCGATGCCGTCGAACGTCACGCGGCCCGCCGTCGGCTCCAGCAGTCCGGCGAGGATCTTCATCAGCGTCGACTTGCCCGCGCCGTTGGGGCCGAGCAGCCCAAACATCCCGCGCGGGATCGTGAGGGTGACCTCGCTGAGCGCATGGACGGGGCCAGGGTAGACCTTGGTGAGGCCTTTCAGGTGGAGCATGAGAGACAAGGGTGAGGGGCTCAGGCGCGACATGGCGCCCGCGGCAACATCGGGTGACAGGGGGCGCTATGCCTTGTAGATTTTCGTCACGGGCGCGTGCTCGCCGTGGGTTGCTTCGCCTACGACGGGTGCGGTGGCGAGGGCGTGCAGCGCGGTCGGCGTGAGGCCCGTGAAGTGCCGCACGTCGCGGATGAGGTGCGACTGGTCGTGGTAGCCGAAGCGGGCGACGAAGTCGAGCCAGTCGGGTGGGAGGTCGGCGCGGGACGGCAGCGCGTCGAGGACGTGGCGGAAGCGGTGGCGGCGGAGGTAGCGTTTGGGCGTCAGCCCGCACGCGGCCCTGAAATGCCGCGCGAGGGTGCTGTACGATAGCCTCGTGAGCCGGCTCAGGTCGGCGACCGTCGTGTTTGGGCGCAGCAGCGGCGCGACCTCCGCGACTACACCTGCTCGCCGTGCGTCGAGGCGAGACCGGAGCCAAGCGTCCAGGACGGGCGCGATCCGGTCGGGCGGACACGCGGCGAGGTGGCGTTCAAGCGGAGCGAGAGTCTCCCCGAAGAGATCGCGGGCCGCGACGATGGTTTTGTCCGCGAACGCTGGCAGCGGCACGGCCGCGAAGGGCGCGAGTGCGGCCAACCCCCGTGCCTGGAGCGTCACCACGACGGCCCGCTTGACGCCGCGCGCGTCCACCGTGAGGCCTCCATCGATATAGCCGAACGCTACGCTCTCGTTGACCTTGATCCGGCGCCCGTGGTAGTGCAGCACCAGCGTGCCGCGTAGCCCCAGCACAAATTCCGCAGCCAGCGAGGGGAACGTGTGCACGGGTTCCGGACTGAGCACAAGCCCATGCCGTGCGTCGAGCACCCAGTAGGCTTCGATGAAGCGGCGGAGATCGGTGTCCTGAGGAGAAAAGCGGGGCATGGAGAGAAGGGCCTCGGTGCCCTACGCCCCCGCTTCCGGCAGAGTTACGGCGCTCCGTACCCCGGTACTCAGTAGCCGACCGCCACGTCCTCGCCGCGCGGGTCGGCTCCGCCCAGGAGCACGCGGCGCGACTGCTGTGCCTCGCCGTTGGTGAGCCCGGACGGATCTACGACCGCTTCCGTCTCTTCGTAGGCGACCACGATCCCGTCGGCGCGGCTCCAGCGGCGGCCCTCGTCGAGCGTCCAGCCGCGCTGCTGGAGCGCCGTCGCCACGTCAGCCGCGAGGGCGCGGTCCTCGGCGAAGAGTATGTCGGGGAGCCACTGGTGGTGGATGCGCGGCGCCGCGACGGCTGCCTGGATGTCCATGCCGTGGTCGATGGTGTTGAGAATGACCTGGAAGACCGTCGTGATGATGCGTGCGCCGCCGGGCGAGCCGATTACCATCTGCAGCCGTCCGTCGGGGTCCTCCACGATGGTCGGCGTCATCGACGAGAGCATCCGCTTGCCGGGGGCTACCGCGTTTGCCTCGGAGCCGACGAGCCCGAACATGTTCGGCACGCCTGGCGCGGCAGCGAAGTCGTCCATCTCGTTGTTGAGGAAGAACCCGGCACCATCCACTACGACCAGTGAGCCGTATCCGCCGTTGAGCGTTGTCGTCGTGCTTACCGCCATGCCGTCGGCGTCCACGACAGAGTAGTGCGTCGTCTCGCTCGACTCGCCCGCGAGGGGATCGCCGTAGGTCACCGTCTCGCTCGTGTCGGCGCGGTGGGGGTTGAAGTCGGCCATGCGTGCACGGACGTAGTCGACGCTGGTCAGGTCGGTGACGGGTACGGGCGTGAAGTCGGGGTCGCCGAGCCACTCGGCGCGGTCGGCGTAGACCCGGCGCATGGCCTCGGCCTGGAGGTGGATCGTGGCACTGGAGTTGAAGCCCATCGCGCCCACGTCAAACGGCTCGACGGTGCGGAGCAGCTGAACCAGCGCCACGCCGCCCGACGACGGCGGAGGCATCGAGATCACACGGTGGCCGCGGTAGGTCCCCACGACCGGCGCACGCTCGACGGCGCGGTAGCTCGCGAGGTCCTCATGGGTGATGAGCCCGCCGCCCCGCTGCATCTCCTCAACGATCAGGTCCGCTGTCTCGCCGCGATAGAACCCGTCGCGGCCGTCGTCGCAGATCCGGCGGAGCACGTCGGCGAGGTCGGCCTGCACGAAGAGGTGATCCTCGGCGTAGCTGCTGTCGGGCGCGCTCGTGTTGACGAAGTAGCGCGCGGTGCCCTCAAAGGCGGAAAAGCGGGGGCGGTAGAACGTGAAGCGCCCTGCTTGGCGGCGGCTCAGCGGGAAGCCCTCGGCAGCGAGCCGGATCGCAGGCGCAAGCACGTCGGCGAGCGGGAGCCGACCGTAGGTCTCGTGTGCCTGGATCAGGCCTGCCACGCTCCCCGGCACGCCGGAGGCGAGGTAGCCGCGCTGCGAGCGCTCCGGCACAAACACGCCCGTCGAGTCGAGGAACATGTCGCGCGTCGCAGCAGCGGGCGCCGTCTCGCGATAGTCGAACGTCGTCGCTGTGCCGTCGGGCTGTCGGATGACCATGAAGCCGCCGCCACCGATGTTGCCCGCGACCGGGAACGTCACCGCGAGCGCAAAGCCCGTCGCGACCGCCGCATCGACGGCGTTGCCGCCCCCTTGCAACACCTCCAGCCCCGCCTCCGCGGCGTGCCGCTCTGCCGCAACGACCATCCCGCTGTCGGCCCGCACCGGAGGCGGCGTGGCCGACACCTGTGCAACTGCGCTGTCCGACGTGAATGTGAGCAGGAGGACGGCGAGTAGCAGACGAGGGAGCATGGGGCGACGGGCAGCATGAGGTGAGGACGCTGCCAACATACGCGTCGCGTTGGGGCACACGGTCGCGTATGCTCGGACGCCACGTCCTACTCCGTCCGCAGCGCCTTCACCGGGTCTGACGCGGCTGCCCGCCACGCCTGCACGCCGACCGTTCCCAGCGCAATCGTGAGCGCGAGCACCCCCGCCGCAAGGAGTGGTGCTGCCGAGAGCGGCACGCGGTAGGCGAAGCTGTCGAGCCAGGCATGGAGCCCGAACCAGGCCACCGGCGCCGCGACCACAAACGCCACGGCTACGAGCACCACGAAGTCCCGCGCGAGCAGCCGCACGAGCCCCGGTACGGACGCGCCGAGCACCTTGCGCACGCCGATCTCCCTCGTCCGGCGCTGGATCGTGAACGTCGCGAGGCCGAAGAGCCCGAGGCAGGCTACCACGAGCGCAAGCGCCGCGAACGCCCCCACGGCCGTCGCCAGCCGCGCCTCGGTCTGGTAGAGCGCGTCGAGGTTCTCGTCGAGGAAGGTGTAGCTCATCGGACGGACGGGCTCGTAGCGCCGCCACAGCTCCTCGACGGAGGCCATCGTGGCCCGGGCGTCGCCCGGCGCGAGGCGCACGGCGGCGAACGCATACCACCATGGCTCCACCTTCACGACGAGGGGCCGCTGTGCCCGCCGGAGCCCCTCCATTTGGAAGTCGGCGACCACACCCACGATCTCGTCGTCGGCCAGGGTGTGGCCGGCCGCCACGTTGCCGAGGAAGCCTAGGTCGCGGGCGAGCGTCTCGTTGATGAGCAGCCGGTTGGTGTCGGGGCGCCCCTCGTCGTCCGAGGCAAGGTCGCGCCCCTCGACGATGGTGACATCGAACGTCTCCGCGAAGTCGGGATCGACGAAGAGGCCGGGCACCTGCACGACGTCGGCGTCGTCCGTGGAGCCGTTGGGCGTGCCGAAGCCGCGGATCGGCGCGTCGGCGCCAACCATATCGGAGACCGCGGAGGCGTTTACCACGCCCGGGACCTCACGGAGGGCGTCCTTGAACTGCCCCCAGTCGTCCTTGACCGTGGTGCCGCGGATCGGAATCATCACGATCTGCTCCTGCTCGAAGCCGAGGTCTTTAGTCTGCAGGAACCGAAGCTGCTGCACGACCACGGCGGCCCCGGCGAGGAGCGCGATGGTGACGGCAAACTGCCCGACGACGAGCCCGCGCCGCAGCCACGCCGCGCCCCCCGCGCCTCGGCTGCCCTTGCCGAGCAGCACGTCGGCAGGGCGGAAGCTGCTCAGCACGAACGCGGGGTAGAGCCCCGCCAGCAACCCGGTCCCGACGACCAGCGCGGCGGCGAACGCCAGGAACACCGGATCAAGCAAGCCGACCTGCGGTACGGGCGCGCCAACGATTCGCTCGAAGCCGGGCCGCGCGATGGTCGCAAGCACGAGGCCAAGGCCGCCGGCCACCGCGCTTGCCAGGAGGGCCTCCGCGAGAAACTGCCCCGTGAGCGCCTTCCGGCCCGCCCCAAGCGTGCGGCGCACGCCCACCTCCTTGGCCCGCAGCATTGAGCGGGCGGTAGCGAGGTTGGTATAGTTCACCACCGCGAGCAGCAGCACAAACACGGCAATCCAACCGAAGAGCCGCACGGTCTCCGAACTGCCGACGGGGCCGATCTCCTGGTAGAGTTCGCGGAAGCGTGGGTCGCGGCGGAGCCGGAGGTCGGTGAGCGGCTGCAGGCTCAACGTGAGGCCCCCCAGCAGCACCTCGGGGAAGTACTGGTCCACGAAGCCAGGAAGCACATCGCGCTCGATCGCCGCGGCGTCCACGCCCGCGTCGAGGCGGACGTAGGTGTGAACGGGGTTCCAGTACCAGCCCTCGAAGCCCAGTTGGTTGCCGGTCGCAGCAAAGATGGCCCCGGTCTGCAGGACCGAGGCGAGCGCGTCGATCTGGAAGTGGGCGTTCGCAGGCGTGTCAGCGAGAATGCCGGTGACGGTAAAGGCGAGCGTGTCCTCGAAGACGAGGGTGCGTCCGAGAGGGTCCGCTTCGTCGAAGTATTTCCGCGCGGTCGCCTCCGAGAGCACGATGGTCTGGGGCTCGGCGAGCGCTCGGTCGGGATCGCCGCGAAGGAGGGTGAAGCCGTCGAAGACCTCGAAGACCGTCGGGTCGGTGAAGAAGAGGCGCTCCTCGTAGAACCGGCGCGGAGCCTGGCCGGGTGCATCCGGCTCGTAGGCCAGCAGCGGCGTCTTCTGCCACGTCTGGTAGAACCGCACCGCCGTCACACCCGCGATGTCGGCCTGCATGGTCGGGCCGACCGGCCACGGCACGGCAGCCGACTGCTCCTGCATCACCCCGTTCTCCTCGTAGAACTCCGTCACGCGGTAGATCTGATCGGCCTGCTCGTGAAAGCGGTCGTAGCTCTGCTCGTGCCGCACGAAGAGCGCGATCAGGAACACGCACCCCAGCCCGAGGGCAAGCCCTCCGGCGTTGAGCAGCGACGTCGTACGCTCCTTGGCGAAGGCGCGCAGGGCGATGGTCAGGAGGTTCTTAAGCATGGGTCACGAGTTTTAGGTCGGAGGTGGAAGGTCAGCGGAGGCAACGCCTCTGACGTGCGACCTCACTTCGGAATCCGCTGAAACGACTTGTTCACGATCAGCCAGCGGTCGCCGACGCGCAGCAGCGACATGTAGTCGACGAACTTGACGGTCGGGTAGTCGAGCTCGATCACGCCGATGGCCGCGTTGCCGGTGACCTCGATGCTCACGATGCGACGCTCGCGCTCGGCCTCGTCGGGGGCGGGCTCCCCCCGGAAGGCGGCGGCGAACTCGGTCGCGGTACGCTGGCGCACCTCGCCATCGACGATCCAGAACAGCTTGGCGTCTTCGTGGAACGCCTCGCGCATGAAGTCGCCGTTGCCCGTGGCATGGCCCTGGAGGTAGAGGTCGAGCGCGGCGCGCACCCCGTCGAAGTCGGCCTGGGCGACCATGTCCTGAGCGGACGACGGCGGAGCGAACACCAGCGGAGCGAGGAGCAGCGAGAGCAGGAGGAGAAGGCGCATGGCAGAAATCAAGGGCAGTGGAGAAAAACGGAGGGCACGGGAGGAATCATAGCGTAGCGAATGGATCTAGACGGGGTCGTCGGCGCCCGAGACCGACCGCCAATCCCAGTATGTAGGTGGCCGCGTAGCCAGGCTGGCGGCGGTGGCTATGGAGTGGGACACAGAGCGTGACGAGGAAGTAGTTCTGGAGCATGGGTTCGCTGGGTGTCGCGGATTGCCTACTCGTGGCGCAGCGCATGGACGGGGTCGGCGGCGGCCGTGCGCAGCGCGTGCAGACTGACCAGCGCCGCCGTGAACACCAGCATCCCGAGGGCTAGGCTGGCGAAGACCTCAGGGCGGATGGGGGCAGGATAGGCGAAGTCGTCGAGCCAGCGCTGCGCGAGCATGACCACAATGGGCACGGCCACGACGAGCGCAAGCCCAACGAGCGCCACGAAGTCGCGCGCGAGCAGCCCGACGAGGTGGCTCACGCGCGCGCCGAGCACCTTGCGCACCCCGACCTCTTTGCGCCGTTGCTCGGCGGCATACGCGCTCAGCCCCAGCAGCCCGAAGAGCGCGAGCAGCACCGTCACGAGAGCAATGCCCCCGACGAGCCCAGCGAGCGTGCGGTCCTCGGCATACTCCTCGGCAAACGCGGCGTCGAGAAACTGCGGCACGAAGGGGACTCCGCCCGAGGCTTCGTCCCAGACAGCCTCCACGGCAGCGAGGCCGCCCTGAAGGTCGTCAGCGGCGAGGCGCACAGCGAGGAGCGACTTGAAAGGAATACCGTCGGCGAGCGGCACGAAGCTGAGCGCTGAGATCTCGCGGCGTAGGCTCGCGAAGTGGAAGTCCGCTACTACGCCGATCACCTCGATGCCGGTGTCCTTGGCGTGGGAGCGGCTGATCTGCTGGCCGATTGCGGTGGCGGGGTCGTCGGTCATCAGCCCGAGGTCGCGCGCGGCCCGCTCGTTGAGGATGGTCACGTTGCCCTCCTCGCCAGGGCGCAGCCAGCGGCCCGCGCTCAAGCTCAAGCCTATGGCTTCGAGGTAGGCCGCGTCCGTCGAGATGGTCCAGGCTTGCGCGTCGTCCGAGCGATCCCCAACGGTGTCGAGGGGCGAGTAGAGTGCCAGCGCGGCCACGTCGCCGGGGAGGCCAGAGGCCACGCTCACGGCCTGGACGGAGGTCAACGGGGTCATCGCGTCGCGCAGCACGTTGCGCTGCCTCGCCATCCCGAGCGCGTCTAAGTCAAACACGACGGTCTGGTCGCCGCGGAAGCCGAGGTCGCGCGTCTGCGCGTAGCGGAGTTGCTCGACGACCAGCACGGCCCCTGCGAGGAGCACGGACGTCGTGGCGAACTGCACCACGACGAGCGCTTGGCGGATGCGGCGCCCTCCGCGGCCGTGCAGACGTTCGCCCTTGAGCACAACCGCCGCGCGGAAGCGAGCCAGCGTGACCGCCGGGTAGGCCCCCGCGATCAGGCCCGTCCCGACTACGACGCCGCCCAGTATGCCAGCACCCGTCAGCCCGAGGCTGCCCAGAGTGATGGCTTTGCCTGTGAAGGCATTGAAGAGGGGAAGAACCGCCGCTGCCAGGGCGAGCGCGACTACCCCGGCCGTCGCAGCGAGGAGGAGCGACTCGGCATAGAAGTGCCCGGCAAGCTGCCGTCGTCCGGCGCCGAGCACCTTGCGGACGCCAACCTCGGTGGCTCGTCGGACAGCCAAGGCCGTGGCGAGATTGGCGTAGTTGATGCACGCCAGCAGGACCACAAGGGCCGCCAGCGTCGCAAAGAGGCGAAGCGCCTCGACGCCGCCGAGCTGGTCGCCATAGTGCATCTGAAGGAGCGGGGTCAGAAACACGCCCACGAACTCCCCAAACTGGCGCGGCTCCGTCTCGGCGCGCTGCTCCAAGAGGGCGACTAGGGCCGTCGTGTCAGCCATGGCAGACAGGCGCAGGTAGGTTTCGCCACCCTCACCGAGGGCTGCCACCACGCCGTCGTGCGTCTCGATGGGCGTTGTCCCCGCTACGATGAGCTCGTAGTCGAGGGACGAGGTTGCAGGCGGATCGGCGAGGAGGCCCGAGATGGTGATGGAGAGGGGCGTCACCTCGTCGAGTTGTCGGGTCATGTACCCTGTCCGCGTCACGTCGATCGTTTGCCCGATCGGCTCTGCCGTGCCGAAAAGCGTTGCCGCGAGCGACTCGGTGATGAGCGCCGCTCCTGGCTCAGCCAGGGCAGGAACCCCTCGGGCCACCGGGACGGTCAGGACGTCGAAGAGCGACGCGTCCGCGAAGACGAGGTGCTCGATCTTGACAGCCTCTGCGCCGGTGTGCCTGGCGAGGGCAGTCCCGTCCCATTCCCACACGGTCGCGGCCTCGACACCGGGAAGACCCAGGCGGATCGCGTCCAAGGTTGCCGTGTCGGTGTTGGTCGCGTTGATCGTCATGTCGCCGACGCGAACCTGCTCGCCTAGGCGGACCACCTGCTCGGCGTGCTCGTGGTGGCGGTCATAGGCCCGCTCGTCGAGTACGTAGAGCAGCGCCAGGAAGCAGCAGAGCAGCCCGATGGCCAAGCCGCCGACGTGGAGCGCCGTCGTGCCCGGGCGCCGGCGAAGACGGCGGAGCGCTACGAGGAAGTAGTTCTGGAGCATGGGCCTTCGGAAATCGAAGTGGTTACTCGTGACGGAGCGTACGGACCGGGTCGGCGGTGGCGGCGCGGAGCGCGTGGACGCTCACCGTCGCCGCAGCGATGAGGAGCATGGCGATGGCAAGGGCTACGAAGACCTCCGCGCGCACAGGGGCCGGGTAGGCGAAGTCGTCGAGCCAGCGGCGGGCGAGCAGCACCACGACGGGCACGGCCACCACGAGCGCAATGCCGACGAGCGCCACGAAGTCGCGCGCGAGCAGTCCGACGAGGTGGCCCACGCGTGCGCCAAGCACCTTGCGCACGCCGATCTCTTTGGTGCGCTGCTCGGCGGCGTAGGCGGAGAGGCCTAGCAGCCCGAAGAGCGCGAGCAGCACGGCCACGCTCGCCACGCCCCCGACGAGCCCGGCTAGCGTACGGTCGTCGGCGAGCTGCTCGGCGAAGCGGTCGTCGAGGAACTGCGGCGCGAACGGGGTGCCAGGGGCGATCTCGGCCCATGCAGCTTCGAGCGCGTCCAGGTGGCTCCGCAGGTCGTCAGAGGCCAGCCGCACGGCGAGCAGGCTGTGGTAGCCGACCTCGTCCCCGGCGAAGATAGCCAGCGGCTCGATGTCGTCGCGCAGGTCAGCAAAGTGAAAGTCCGAGAGCACACCCACGACGGTGTGGGACTCGCGGCCATCCAGCGCCTGTCCGAGGGCAGCCTCGGGGTCGTCGGTCATCAGCCCGAGGTCGCGCGCGGCCGTCTCGTTGAGCACCACGGAGTCCTCCGCCTCGTCAGGCTGTAGCCAGCGCCCGGCAACGAGGTGCAGCCCAAGCGCGTCGGCGAGCCCTTCGTCGGCCTCGATCATCCATGTCTGGATGTCGTCGGGGGAGCCGTAGTCCTGGCCGGTTGGCGCGAAGGTGGTCATCGTGTTGACGAGGCCCGGCACGCCCGAGGTGAGACTCGTCGCACTCGTGGCGGTGAGGGCGTCGAGTTGGGTGCGCAGCGCCTCCCGTTCGGCGGCGAGGCCGAGCGCGTTGAGGTCGAAGAGGACCGTCTGGTCGCCCGCGAAGCCGAGGTCGCGCGTTTGCGCATACCGGAGTTGCTCCGCGACAATGGCCGTTCCGCCGAGGAGCACCGCCGTCGTAGCAAACTGCACAATCACGAGGCCCTGGCGAATGCGCTGGCCGCCGCGACCCCGGACCGTGTCGCCCTTGAGCACCGAGGACGGGCGGAAACGCGCGAGCGTGAGCGCCGGGTAGGCTCCGGCGAGCAGCCCCGCGCCGAGCACGGCCGCCGCGAAGGTCGCCAGCAGCCACGGCTCGAAGGCGCTTAGGCCGATGGCCTTGCCGAGGAACGCGTTGAAGCCAGGCAGCACCACCGAGAGCGCGGCGAGCGCGACGAGGGCCGCGCCGCCAGCCAGCAGCAGCGCCTCAGCGAAGAACTGCCCTGCGAGTTGGCGGCGCCCTGCGCCAAGCACCTTACGCACGCCCACCTCGGTGGCGCGGCGCAGCGAGAGCGCCGTCGCGAGGTTGGCGTAGTTGATGCACGCCAGCAGCAGCACCAGCGCTGCGATGGTGGCGAAGAGGACGACGAAGCGCACGCCGCCCGCGCGCCCCTCGCGGTGGAGATCGAGAAGCGGAATCGCCCGCGCCCCTGCGAAGGTGCCGAAACCGCCCTTATCGGTGTCGAGCAGGGCCGCCACACTGGCTTGGAGCGCGGCCGAGTCGGCCGCGGCGCGCATCCGCACGAAGGTCGGACCGCCGCCAGCCAGCCGCGCCCCGCTTCCGCCGCTGCGGTAGGTCACCGGCGTGAGGCCCGAAATGAGCAAGTCGTACGCAAACGTGGAAGTCGCGGGCGGGTCTGCTGCGACGCCGACCACCGTGAGCGCCAGCGGGGTGTCGTCCTCGATGCGGAAGCCCGTGCGCTGGACCTCCAGCGGCTGGCCCATCGGATCTGTCCCCTCAGCGTTGGGATCGCCGAAGAGCCGTGCCGCCATCGATGCCGTGAGGATGACTTCGTTGGGCCCACGAAACGCTGAAGTTGCGTCGCCACGCACGAGCGGGAGCGTGAACACGTCGAAGAAGGCGCTATCGGCGAAGGCGAGGTCTTCCACCGTCACGCCTTCGCCGCCGGGGCGGCGCGCAATGCCGGCCTCGTCGTCGAGCACGGTCACAGCCTCGGCGGTCGGCACGTCGGAGCGGAGCGCTGCCACGAGATCCTCGTCCATGCTCATCAGGTTGATGGTCATGTCGCCCAATTGCCGCGCCTGCGCGAGTTGCACAATGCGCTCGGCGTGCTCGTGGTGGCGGTCGAAAGCGCGCTCGTCCTGGACGTAGAGCAGCGCGAGCAGGCAGCAGAGCAGGCCCACCGCAAGGCCGCCGACGTGCAGCGCCGTCGTGCCGGGCCGGCGGCGCAGGCGGCGGAAAGCGACGAGGAGGTGATTCTTGGTCATAGGGTCACAAGTCAGAGGTCCCGGGTCGCAGGTCTTTGTCGTCTCCGTCCTGCGACCTAGGACGTGAGACCTTGGACGCCGCGCTCGCGGCTATTCGTCTCGCAGTGCGGTGACGGTGTTGGTCGTAGCGGCGCGAAGCGCATGGCTACCGACGGTGACAATGGCGAGCCCAAAGGCGAGCCCGAGCGCGAGGAGGAAAGGCCCTGCGCCGATGTCGGTGCGGTAGGGGAAGGCGTCGAGCCAGCGCTGCATGGCGAGGGTGCCCACGGGGGCTGCCACCACGAAGGCCACGCCGACGAGCACCAGCACGTCGCGGAGCACGAGGCTGACCAGGCTCGGCACGCTAGCGCCGAGCACGCGCCGGACGCCGAGTTCCTTCGTACGCTGCCGCGTCGTGAAGGCAGCCAGCCCGAAGAGGCCGAGCGCCGCGACCACGAGCGCGAGCGTGGTGAAGAGCGCGAACGTCTCGCGCATCCGCACCTCCGCGCCGTAGAGCGCGTCGAAGTCGGCGTTGAGGAAGGAGGCTTGGAACGGGGCGTCGCCTGCGAACTGGGCCCAGGACGCCTCCAGCCTGGCCATTGTTGTGGGGAGGCCTTCCGGGGCGACGCGGACGAGCGCGTAGGCGGCCCAGCCGGGCGCGAGCCGCAGCAGCAGCGGATCCACCGTCCGGTGGAGCGACTGGAAGTGGAAGTCCTCGACGACCCCGACGACACGCACGGCCTCGGGTGGCGCGTCGTCCTCGGTGTGCCAGAGCATCTCCGCACCGACGACGCTCGCGGCGTCGCCCTCGCCCAGCATGCGAGCCGCCGCCGCGTTGAGCAGGACGGCCTGCGCCGAGTCGGCCCCGAAGCCGCGCTGGAACGCCCGCCCCGCCTCGACCTCAATGCCGAGGGCCTCCGCGAAGCCGTGGCCAACGTAGACCTCGGCGATGTCGTGCATTTGGTCGCTGCCGGGGCGTTGGATGGGGTTTTGGTTGAACGTCCCACCGGGCGCGTTGGAGGTGCCGGTCACGGAGAGCACGCCGGGCTGCCGCGCGAACACGTCGGCGAGGGCGTCGTAGTCGTCGCGGAGGGTAGGCGGCACGTGCACCACCACGACCTGCTCGGCATCGAGGCCGAGGTCGCGGTCCCGCAGGAACGAGAGCTGGTCCGATACCACCGCCGTCCCGATCAGCAGCGCGATGGCGAGGCCGAACTGCATCGCGACCAGCGCCCGCCGGATGCGCGCGCTCTGGCGCCCGTCGCTGCCGCCTCGCTTGAGCACGCGTGCCGGGTCGAACGCGGTGAGGTAGAGCGCGGGATAGGCCCCAGCGAGCACGCCAACGGCCACCGTCAGCACCAGGGCGGCGGGGAGCAACACGCCGAGGTCGGCCCAGCCCAGGCCAACGCCCGTGAAGCCTTCGAGATAGGGCCGCGCCGTCGCCACGAGGCCGAGCGCGCCGACCAGCCCGAGCGAGCTCAGCAGCACCGATTCGCCGAGGTACTGGCCCACCAGTTGCTCCCGCCGTGCGCCGAGTGCTTTGCGGACGCCGACCTCGCGGACCCGCTGGAGCGCCTGCGCCGTGGACAGGTTCACGAAGTTGACGCCCGCGAGCAGCAGCAGGAAAACGGCGACCGTGACGAAGAGTGCGACCTGCGCGGGGCTGCCGCCGGGCTCCAACTCCCAGCGGAGGTCCGAGTGGAGGTGGATGTCGGTGATCGGCTGGAGGCGGAAGCCCATCTGGCCGGCTTCCATCGCGGCCCACGTCGCGTCGCTGTAGTCGATGTAGGTGCGGCTCCAATCGCCCAGGCGCGCTTCGAGGGCGTCGGCGTCGGCATCGGAGTCGAGCACGAGGTAGTTGTAGTGCCCGAAGTCGGCCCAGGTGTAGTACGCCCCGTCGTCGAACGGCTTGAGCGAGACGTAGGAGAGCAGGAACTGGAAGTCGAAGTGGGTCGCCTCCGGCACGTCGGCCACCACGCCCGTCACCGTGAGGTCGACGTCGTCGCGGAAGGTCACCGTGATCGTCTCCCCGACGGGGTCTTCGTCGCCGAAGTAGCGCCGGGCGACGGTTTCCGTGATGACGACCCCGCCCGGCACGCGCAAGGCGGCGTGGACATCTCCGGCGACGAGGGGCAGGTCGAACACCTCGAAGAACGTCGAGTCGGCGGAGAAGAAGCCGCCTTCTTCGAAGCGGGTGTCGCCGCGGTGCACCTCAAACGTCGGCCGCGAGAGGCCCGGCCCCCAGATCGGCGAGAGCGTCGTCGCCGTCTCGACCTCCGGGAACGCCTCTGCCAGCGCGAGCGCCATCGGGTGCGGCGTCCGCGTCTGCGGGTTGTCCGAATGCCACGCGATGCGGTAGGTCCGGTCGGCCTGCGCGAAGTGGCGGTCGTAGCTTAGCTCGTGCTGCACATAGCGCCCGATCACGAGCACCCCCGCCAGCCCGAGCGCCAGACCGACGACGTTGATCGCGCTGAAGCCGCGCTGCTTCCAGAGCGTCCGCAGGGCGATGGTGAGATAGTTCTTGAGCATGGTGTCGTAGGTCTCAGGTCGCAGGTCCTCGTCGCCTTAGTCCTGTGGCTCAGGACCTACGACCCGCGACGCCGCGCCCGTGGTCTACTCGGAGCGCAGCGAATCGACCGGGTTGGCGGTGGCGGCACGGAGGGCTTGGATGCTCACCGTGGAGAGGGCAACGGTGACGGCAACAAGGCCCGCCAGCGCGACCGTGCTCACGCCGATCTCGGTGCGGTAGGCGAAGCCGTCGAGCCAGCGGCTCATCCCGAGCCAGGCCAGCGGCACGGCCAATGCGAAGCCGACGGCGACGAGCAGCGCCGTCTCGCGCGAGAGCAGCGCCACCAGGCCGGGCACGCGCGCGCCGAGCACCTTGCGTACGCCGATCTCCTTGCGCCGCTGCTCCGCCGTGAAGCTCGCGAGCCCGAAGAGGCCCAGGCACGCCACGACCACAGCCAGCAGCGAGAAGGCAAGGAAGAGCCGCCCCAGCCGCGCCTCGGCAGCGTATTGCGCCGCGAAGCCCTGGTCGGCAAACGTCACCTCCAGAAGGTGGTTGGGGAAGAACTGCGGCCACGTCTCCCGGAGCGACGCCAGCGCCGTGGCCGGGTCGCCCGCGTCCAGGCGCACGACCACGTGGTTGTAGTCGCTCGGGTCGATGGAGAACACCATCGGCTCGATCGCCTCGTGCAGCGTCGACATGTTGAAGTCCTTGACGATGCCGAGCAGGGGCCCGACACCGTTGCTCCCGATGCGCATGCCGATGAGGTCGGCCATCGTGGAGGCGCGTCCTTCCGAGAGCTCGACGAGCTGCTGCGCTGCGGTCTCGTTGAGCACGAAGCCCGACGAGTCCGCCGGACGCGCCCGGTCGAACGCGCGCCCATGCAGCATCTCGACACCGACCGTCTCGAAAAAGCCGTGTCCGACGGAGATCGTGCGCGTAGGGACCCAGCGGTCCACGGCGTCGGGGTCGGCCACCTCGAAGAAGGTGCCGGTGCCGTCCAGCAGCTCGCTCGGGAAGGGCTCCGAGGACGCCGCAGCGTGCGCTACGCCAGGTTGGCTCTCCAGCGCGTCGATGAACGAGGTCAGCGACAGCTCGCCCGGGGTGCCCGCGGGCACCACCACCACGCGCTCCTGGTCGAAGCCGAGGCTCGTCGACTGGAGGAACTGAAGCTGGTTGTAGACGACGAGCGTGGCGAGGATGAGCCCCGCCGACACGACGAACTGGAAGACGACGAGGCCCTTGCGCAGGGTCGCTCCCTGGCGACTCGACCGGAACGCCCCGCGCAGGACCTGGGCGGGGCGGAAACCAGCCAGGAACACGGCTGGATAGCTCCCTGCCAGCACGCCCGTCACGAGCGCGATGCCGAGGATGCCGCCGATCACGGGGAGGTCGAGCAAGCTCACGTCGAGCGGTCGCCCGGCGAAGACTTCGAACGTGGGCAGCACCGCCGCCACGAGCGCCACTGCGATCACGAGCGCCACCACGGTGAGCACCACCGACTCGGCGAGGAACTGCCCGACCAACTGACCGCGGCGTGCGCCGATAGCCTTGCGCACGCCGACCTCCCGCGCCCGGTCGGCGCTGCGCGCCGTCGCCAGGTTCATGAAGTTGACGCACGCCACGAGCAGGATGAAGCCCGCGATCACGAGGAAGAGCGTCACGTAGGCGGCGTCGCTGTTGGCCGCCAGCTCCATGTTGTGCGTCGAGTGGAGGTGGATGTCCACGACCGGCTGCGCCGTCAGCGTCGACCCGTTCCACTCGTCGCCGGGAAAGCGCTCGTCGATCAGTGTGGCGAGTTGCGCGTCGAAGTCGGCCGGCGCAGTGCCCTCAGGGAGGCGGAGGTACACGTAGACACCGTTGTTGTTGGTCGTGGGCGTGTCCTCCCACTGCGTTGCCGCCTGGAGCGTCGACCACGATGCGATGACCTCGGCGTTGAAGTGCGTCTGGGCAGGCGTGTCGGCGGCGATACCCGCCACAGTCGCGTCGATCTGGTTGTAGAGCCGGATGGTTTGGCCCAGCGGGTCGGCGTCGCCGAAGTAGCGCCGCGCGGCGCTCTCGCTCATAATGACCTGGTAGGGCTCGGCGAGCACGTCGGCAGTGCCCTCGATCATCTCAAAGCCGAACAACTCGAAGAACGAGGGCTCGGCCATGAAGAGGTCGTCCTCCTGGAACTGCACGGGCGTGCCGTCGGCGGGCTCATAGCCTACGCGTCCGCCCCAGTTGAGAAGCGGCGCCACGAGGAGGTCCGGGTAGGCGTCCTCGACGGCGCGCAGCATCGGCAGGTTGGTCGACGGGAGCGAGAAGCCGCCCCACGCCGTCTGGAGACGGACCAGCCGCTCGGCGTCGGGGAGGTGGCGGTCGTAGCCCAACTCATCGCGGACGAAGAGCAGGATGAGCACGCAGCACGCCATCCCCACCGCCAGCCCGGCGATGTTGATGAAGGCATACCCGCGCCGTCGTCGCAACGTCCGCAGCGCGATAAGGAGGTAGTTCTGGATCATGGGGGCGTACGTCGAAGGTCGTAGGTCCCAGGTCGGGTGCTGGGCAAAGACCTGCAACCCTCGACCTGCGACCTACGACCGTTACAGCTGCGCTTGCGTCTCGGGGACCACCTTGCCGTCGAGCAGGTGGATGGTGCGGTTGCCGTACTCCGCGTTGCGCTCGGAGTGGGTCACCTGGATGATCGTCGTGCCCTCGGCGTTGAGCTGCGCAAAGGTCTCCATGATCTGTTCGCCCTGCGCCGAGTTGAGGTTGCCCGTCGGCTCGTCGGCGAGGATGAGCGACGGGCGGGCCACCACGGCCCGCGCGATGCCGACGAGCTGCTGCTGGCCGCCCGAGAGCTGGTGCGGGAAGAGCTTCTGCTTGGCGACGATGCCGAACTTGTCGAGCATGGCCGCCACGCGCGCCTTGCGCTCGCCGCCCTTGACGCCTTGGTAGAGCAGCGGCGTCTCGATGTTTTCGTAGACCGTGAGCTCGTCGATGAGCTGGTAGTTCTGGAAGACGAAGCCGATGTGGCGCTTGTGAAGGTCGGTGCGCTTGCGCTCGTTCATCTTGTCGACGCGCTCGCCCATGAACTCGTAGGTCCCGTCGGTGGCGCCGTCGAGCATGCCGAGGATGTAGAGGAGCGTCGACTTGCCGGAGCCGGACGGCCCCATGATGGTGACAAACTCGCCCTCGGCGATGTCGAGGTCGACGTGGCGGAGGACGTAGGTCTTGACGAAGCCGGAGGAGTAGTAGCGCTCGATGCCGCGAAGCTGGATCATGGTTGGGGCTGCAATGGGTTGCTGGGACTCACGTCCCGCTTCGCAACCGGCACACCAAGCCCCCGGCGGGTGCCAAATCCCCCCGTTTCGCCCGAAGCGTCTCATGCGACTGTGCGCCAGCGCACACCGCCTGCGCGCTTCTGGGGGCATCGTTTCGACCCACGCCCGCGTCCGCGCGTGCTCCACCGTATCGTCCCCATCGTTTTCGAGGGCGCGAGTAGCTTGGAAGTAGCTCCGCTCTGGCTGCGTGCCCCAGCAAGAGCCCACGGCCTCGCTGTGTCCACACATCTGAGGTTGTGTCCATACCTCAGAGGACGCCGAACCGGAGCCGTATCGCTGTGCCTCGTCCTTCACCACCCGTGCCATGTCGCCCGCCGAAGTCGAACGTCTCGCCAACGACGCCGAGCGCGTCCTCCAGGGGAACTGGAAAGACGGGTTCACTATCCCCACAGCCCGGCTCTATCCCTTCCAGTGGAACTGGGACTCCGGGTTCACGAGCCTCGGCCACAGCCATGTCCGGCTCGACTACGCGATCCGTGAGCTGGCGTCGCTGTTCTCCGGTCAGTGGGCGAACGGGATGGTGCCGCACATCCTCTTCCACAGCGAAACCGAGGACACCTACTTCCCCAACCACGACTTCTGGGACGCGCACGTGAACGCAGGCGCGCCGCAGCGGCCGAAGACGTCGGGGATCACGCAGCCCGCCGTGCACGGCTTCGTCCTGGAGCACCTGCTAGAGAAGCACCCGGACGACGAAGACCTGGTCGCGTTCGCGAAGGCGCTCGTCCCGAAGATCGTCCGCAGCCATCGCTTCTTCTACACGCACCGCGACCCGGAGCGCGAGGGGCTCGCCTTCATCTTCCACCCGTGGGAGTCGGGCCGTGACAACTCGCCCCTGTGGGACGCCTCTCTCGACCGCATCACCATCGAGCCTGGCACGCTGCCGACGTACGAGCGGCGGGACACGAGCCACGCTGCCTCCGAAGAGCGCCCCACGTCGGCCCAGTACGACCGGTTCGTCTACCTCTTGCTGCTCGGCAAGCGGCACCGCTACGACGAGGCGGGCATCTTCGAGGAGAGTCCGTTCCTGGTGCAGGACACGCTGATGAACGCGGTGCTCATCCGGTCGAACCAGAGCCTCATCGCCCTCGGGAAGCGGCTGGGGCTGGACGTGGGCGAGGTAGAGGAGTGGCAGCAGCAGGCCCTACCGCGCTTCCGAGAGAAGCTCTGGAATCCGGACCTGCAGACGTTCACCTCCTACGACGTGCGCGGCGACCAGCCCATCGCCTACAACGAGATCGGTGGCTTGACGGCGCTGTATGCGGGCATTCCTTCAGCAGAGCAGGCGCGGCACCTCAACGCATACCTGGAAGACTTGCACGACCGGGGCCACTATCTCTGCCCGAGCTTCGACGTGGACAGCCCACTGTTCGACTCGAAGCGCTACTGGCGCGGGCCGATCTGGGCGCAGATGAACTGGCTCGTGCATGCCGGCCTGAAGCGCTACGGCTTCCTCGACACGGCCCAACTCGTCCGGGACGACCTGATCGACCTGGTGAGCACACTGGGGTTCTACGAATACTTCGAGCCGCAGAAGTCGGTCGCCGCGACGCTGAGCACGGGCTACGGCGGTGGCGACTTCTCGTGGACGGCCGCCTGCACACTCGACCTGTTGCGCGCGGGCTAGCGAGAGACGGCTACTCGCCCTCAGAGGCCCCAGCCTCGCGGCGGTGGTCCAGCATCCATGCGTAGAACGCGGGGTCGGCGTACGTCGCCGTCCAGGCGTCGTGGGTGGCCTCGGGGTAGACGGTCAGCTTCACCTCGCCGCCCATGGCGTTGATGGCGCGGGCCATCTCGGCCGAGCGCTCCAGCGGCACGATGGGGTCGAGGGCGCCGTGGAAGGCCCAGATCGGCGTTTGGGCGAAGGCCGGGGCGCGGAAGGGGAGACCGCCGCCGCACACCGGGGCCGCCGCGGCGAAGCGATCCGGGAAGTGCATGACGAGGTCCCACGTTGCGTAGCCGCCCATCGAGAGGCCCGTCACGTAGACCCGCGCCGGGTCGATGCGGTGCGTCGCCTCGATGTGGTCGAGCAGCGCGCCGAGCTCGCGGGCTTCCCAGCGCGGGCGGTCGGCGGGCAGTTGCGGCGCGACGAGCACGAACGGGAACGCACGGCCCTTGCGGACTTCCTTCAGCGGTCCGTGAATCGCCACGCGGGACAGATCGTCCCCGCGCTCGCCGGAGCCGTGGAGGAATAGCACGAGCGGCCATGCGTCGTCGCCCTCGTCGTAGCCGTCCGGCAGCACGAGCGCGTAGCTGAGCGCGACCGGCATCGTCGCCTCAAACGTGCTCGCCTCAAACGAAGGCGCGGGCGACTGGGCGAGGGCAGCGAGGGGCATGGCGATGAGGAAGGCGAGGCAGCCGAGACGCATAGCACGGTGGAGCAGGAGGCACGATGCCCCATGATAGCGCCCGACCCGCAACCAGCGACCTCCAATACCGCCTACGTAAATCCCAGGCACTTACTCCCCTTGTAGTCATCCCCGCGTACGCGGGGACCACACGCAGGCCTGGGGACTACCCGTAACACCTAGATCCGACGGAAGAGCGAGGAGGTAGCTCCAGGCATGCCGACGTCCGCGCAAAACGGAGGCGAGGCTGTCGGTTGAGTGATCCGGTGGGTCCCCACAGTTACGAGGATGACCAGAGGAAGCCAGAATCCATCCCTCCTGATTCTTGCGACCGGTATGACGCCATGCGGCGGCCTACTCGTACCGCAGCGCTTTCACCGGGTCGGTCGTCGCCGTGCGGATCGACTGGTAGCTCACCGTGAGCGCTGCCACGAGGAGCGCCGCGAGGCCTGCGCCGACGAAGGCCCACCACGGCATCGGGGTGGCGTAGGCGAAGCTCTGCAGCCATTGCCGCATGAGCAGGTAGGCAACCGGCATCGCCAGCAGCGCCGCGATCACGACGAGGCGCGTGAACTCGCCCGCGAGCAGCTGCACGAGGCTCGGCACCGACGCGCCGAGCACCTTGCGCACGCCGATCTCCTTCGTCCGCTGCTGCGCGAGGAAGCTCGCCAGCCCGAAGAGCCCGAGGCACGCCACGAAGACGGCCAGCAGCGTAAAGGCGAGGAACACCTGCCCGAGCCGCCGCTCCTGTACGTAGAACCGCTGGAAGTCCTCGTCGAGGAAGACGGAGCTGTAGGGATAACCGGGCTCGAAGGCCGTCCACGCCGTTTCGAGGTGGGCGAGCGTCGCTGGGAGGTCGTCTGGGCGGACCTGCACGGCCACGTGTCGCGCGGCGTACGCGTTGAGGTCGAGCGCGAGCGGGCGAATGCGGGTGTGCAGCGACTCGTAGTGGAAATCTTCCACCACACCGATCACGGTCTTGACGATGGGGTCGTCCGTCGTGATCTGGGTGACCTGTCGCCCGATGGCCTCCTCGACGGTCCAGCCGAATTCGCGCACGGCAGCCTCGTTGAGTAGCATCGCCGACGACGAATCGGTCGGCTGCGCGGGGTCGAACGTCCGCCCGGCCACGAGCGCCACGCCGAGCGTTTCGAGATAGTCGTGGCTGACGCGGCCCGCGGCCAGGACGTAGACGTCTTCCGGCGGCGCGTCGCTCGGGCGGAACGAGGTCGTGTTGGCGGTGCGCCCCGGCAGGAAGTCGGTGGCGGCGACGCTCGCCACGCCGGGGTGGGCTTCGAGCGTCTGGCGGAACCGCTCCACGTCGCCGCGCCCCTCCGGCGAGATCACGGGAAGCGTCACGACCTGCTCGCCCTCGAAGCCGAGCCGCGCCGTCTGCATGTGCTGCAACTGCTGGTAGACCACGGCCGTCCCGATCAGGAGCGTCACCGACACGGCGAACTGAGCCACCACGAGCACGCTGCGCAGCCGCCCGCTCTTCGCGCCGCGACTCAGCGTGCCCTTCATTACAGTGACAGGCTCGTAGGCCGAGAGCACAAACGCTGGGTAGAGCCCCGCGAGCACGCCGCACACCACCGCAACACCGAGAAGTGCCCCGCCCAGCCCGATGGTGCCGCTGGTCGTGAAGGCGAGCGTCTTGCCCGAGAGTGTCTCGAACAGCGGCAGCAGCAGCACGACGAGCAGCGCGGCCACGCCTGCCGCCGCAAGCGCCATAAGGATGGACTCGCCGAGGAACTGCCCGATGAGGCGGCGTCGGTCGGAGCCCAGGACCTTGCGCAAGCCGACTTCGCGGGCGCGGTTGGCCGAGCGCGCCGTCGAGAGGTTGGTGAAGTTGATCCCCGCGAGCAGGAGGATGAACAGCGCGACAGCGGCGAGCGCGTAGACGTAGCGCGCGTCGCTCGTCGGGCCGATCTGGCCGGTGCCACGCGGCTGGAGATAGAGGTCGGGGAGCGGCTGGAGGAAGTAGCTCCACCGGGTACCTGCGGCGTCCGCCTCGTCGAGCGTGGTGCCCAAAAAGAGCTCGACCTCGGGAGCGACGTACTGCTCGATCAGGCGCGGGAAGGCGGCCTCGACGCTCGCCACGTCAGCGTCCTCGCGGAGTCGGATGTAGGTGTACATGAAGTGCGACAGCCAGATCGACTGCATGTCGTCGAGGATGGTGACGAGCGACAGGACCATGTCGGCCTGGAGGATGCTGCTCGATGGAAAGTCCTCGACGATTGCGCCCACCGTGTAGTCGGTTTCCTGGTCAAGTCGCAGCGTCCGGCCGACGATTCCGCCGAGGCCGTCGCGCGTGCTGAAATGGCGCGCGGCGGCCGCGCGGGTGAGGACGACGCTGTTGGGTTGCGCGAGGGCCGCCGTCGGGTCGCCCGCGAGCGTCGGGTGCGGAAACACCTCGAAGAAGGTCGAGTCGGCCCAGATGAGGCCGTCCTCGAAGAGCGGGCCATTGCCGCCTGGGTGCTCCATGAGCTGTCGCTGCGGTCCGAGCACGCGGGTGGCGATCTCGACTTCCGGCACGTCTGCCACGAGCGTCGGCCCCATCGGCACGGCCGAACTACCGATCTCGAAGTCCTGCGCGCCCATCCGCGCGTCGAGGCCGACCTGGTAGATGCGGTCGGCGTCGGGGAAGTGCTGCTCGTAGCTGAGCTCGTCCTGCACGTAGAGCCCGATCAGCAGCGCCGCCGCGAGCCCGAGCGCGAGGCCTCCGACGTTGATAAACGAGTAGCCAGGCTGCTTGCGCAGCGTCCGGAAGGCGACGAGGATATAGTTCTTGAGCATGGGGCCGAGGCGAGAGTGGGGTCGTAGGTCGCAGGTCAGCACATAGGCTGTCCTGCGCTCATCCAGTTCAGCAAGGGCCGAACCAAGGCCCATAGCGCCGTTTCGAGGCCACTCCTCGTCGTTCGACTGTGCGAAATCGCACACTAGGTGCGCCCTGCGAGGCGGGTGCCGCCTGGCGACTAGACGTGGTGCCTGACTCGGCTCTCCCTGTTCTCGCTCCGCTCAAACCGCAGGTTCACGCAGCAAATTGTCCCCCTCACGCATGAGGGGGACAGTTTCCCGACCCTTTATGGGGAGGGAAACGGGGGGAGCTGCATCACCTCAGCGCTCATCCGACTTGCGACCCCGGACTTGCGACCCCGCGCCGCGGCCTACTCGTGCCGCAGCGATGCTACCGGATCCGCCGTCGCCGCGCGAACGGCGTGGATGCTCACCGTCAGGAGCGCGACCGTCGCGGCCAGCCCACCTGCAACGAGGAAGGGGCTCAGGCCGAGGTCGATGCGGTAGGCGAAGTGGTCGAGCCAGCGCTGCATCGCCCACCAGGCTAGGGGCGTGGCGGCCACGAACGCGACGGCGACGAGCCGCGTGAACTCGCTGGAGAGCAGCGCGACGACGCTCGTGACAGACGCCCCAAGCACCTTGCGCACGCCGATCTCTCTGCGGCGGCGCTCGGCGGTGTAGGCCGCGAGCCCGAACAGGCCCAGGCACGCGATCGCGATGGCGAGGCCTGCAAACAGCGCAAAGACCTGGCTCAGCTGCTCCTCCTGGCGGTAGAGCTGGTCGAAGGTGTCGTCGAGGAAGCGGTAGGTGAACGGCGTGCCAGCGACGAGCCCGTCGAGTTGAGCGCGGACGTGGTCGAGGGCTGCGGGGATGTCGTCGCGGACGCGCACGAGGAGGGCGCTGCCCATGCCGGGGCGCAGCGGGATCAGCAGCGGCTCGATCTCGCCGTGCAGCGAGGCAAAGTGGAAATCCTGCACCACGCCCACGATGGGCGCGCTGTACTGATGGCTGTCCCACACCAGCACCTCACCGAGGGGATCGTCGAGCCCGAGTTCGCGCACAGCGGCTTCGTTGGCGAGCCACGCCGCGGTGTCGGCAGGCGCAGTGCCGCCCATCCTACTACCATCAGCGCTGCCCGTGGAGAAGTCGCGCCCGGCCACGAGGGTGAGGCCGAGCGTCTCCGCGTAGCCCGCGTCGACGCCCCACGCAAGGCGAACCCCCGTGGCATTGTCGGGGGTGTCGGCGTCGCGGCGGATGTTGTCCATCGGGTAGCGCGAGCCGGGGGCGACCACCGCCATCGACGCGTGCTCGATGCTGGCGTGCTGCTCGATGCGCTGCATGAAGCCGTCGAGGTCGCGCCCGGCGAAGTAGGCGGCGGACCCGCTGAGGGTGACCTCGGCCACGCGCTCCTTGTCGAACCCGAGCGCCTTCGTGCGGACGTGCTGGAGCTGTTGAAACACCGTCACTGTGCCCACGAGCATAAAGATCGACAGCGCGAACTGCACCACCACGAGGCTGCGGCGCAGCCGGTTGGCCTCACGGCCCGATGCCTTGCCCCAGAGCGCCTTCGTCGGACGGAAGCCGGAGAGGTGCCACGCCGGGTACCACCCCGCGAGCAGCCCTGTCGCGAGCGCGAGCGCGCTCAGCCCCCCGATCACGGCGGGCGTGACGACGATCGCCAGCGTGAAGGCCTTGCCCGTCAGCCCGTTGAGCACGGGCAGCGCGAGGGCGATCAGTCCAAATGCGAGCACGAGTGCCACGACGCTGATGAGCACGGCCTCGCCGAGAAACTGCGCAGCCAATTGCACACGCGTCGAGCCGAGCGACTTGCGGACGCCGACCTCGCGCATCCGCGACGCACTCCGCGCCGTCGTCAGGTTCACGAAGTTGACGATGGCGAGCACCAGCACGAAGAGCGCCACGAGCAGGAAGACCGTCACGTAAAGCGCGTCGCCGTTGGGGGCGTACTCCTTCTCCAGCGCTGAGTGCAGGTGGATGTCGGCGAGCGGCTGGAGCGGTAAGGTGATGAGGGCGCTCGCGGGTTCGTCGGACATGGCTCCGTAGAAGGTGTCGACGAAGCCGGGCAGCTTGGCCGCGACGGCCTCCGTCTCCACGCCCGGCCGGAGGAGGAGGTAGGTGTAGAACGCCGACCACCCAATCGCCTGGTCGGGATCGAATCCGCTGCTGCGGTAGAACGTCGCCATCGAGATGACGTAGTCGAACGCAAGGTGCGTGGTCGCGGGGAGGTCGGCGATGACGCCGGTCACGGTGAGGTCGTCCCCGCCCGGCCAGCCGATGGTCTGGCCCATCGGGTCGGCGTCGCCGAAGAGCTTCTGGGCGAACGACGCGGTGAGCACCACCGTCTGCGGCTGCGCGAGGGCTTGCGTCGGGTCGCCCTGGAGGAGCGGGTGCGAGAAGACCCGGAACAGCGTCGAGTCGGCATACACGCCGCCGCCCGCCTGGAAGCGGTCGCCGTCCACGATGAGCGTCTGCGACGCATTCACCGGATAGAACCGCGTCACGGTCTCGACCTCGGGGATGGCCTCCTCCAGCGCGACCCCGACCGGGGGACCGATGGGGGCCCACTGCCGTCCGTTTTCGGTCATCTGGAGCGTGACCCGCGCGATGCGGTCGGCGCGCTCGTGGTGGCGGTCGTAGCTGCGCTCGTCCTCGATGTAGAGGCCGATCAGCACGCAGCACGCCAGCCCGATGGCGAGCCCGACGACGTTGAGTGCCGCGTACCCGCGCTCCTTGCGCAGCGTCCGAAGAGCGACGAGGAGGTAGTTCTTGAGCATGGGGCCGTGATTCGCTGTTCCCAGAGTACGTGTCGGAGGAGGGCGCCCTGCCGAGCGCTACTCCGCCCGCCTGAATCCGGGACAAAGGACGAATCATACGGGACGAGGGACCCCGCAAAAACTGCTAATCGTGCCCCTGGACCTACTCGTGCCGAAGCGCTTGGATGGGGTCGGCCATGGCGGCGCGGAGGGCCTGCGTGCCGACCGTGGCGATGGCGATGGCGAGGAGGAGGCCGCCCGCGATGAGGAACGGGGCCGGGCCGAGGCCTACCTGGTAGGCGAAGCCGTCGAGCCAGCCGGAGAGCAGCCACCACGCCAGCGGCACCGCGAGCGCGAACGCCACCGCGACGAGTACCACGAAGTCGCGTGTGAGTAGGCCGATGAGGCCCTGCACCGACGCGCCGAGCACCTTGCGGATGCCGACCTCGCGGCGGCGCTGCTCGGCGGTGAAGCTCGCCAGCCCGAAGAGCCCGAGGCACGCCACGAAAATGGCGAGGCCCGCGAACACGGCGGCGATGTTGCCGAGGCGTTCCTCGTTGCGGTACTGCCGGTCGTAGATGTCGTCGAGGAAGCGGAGGCTCATCGGACGATGCGGAGCCACGGCCGAGTAGGCCGCGCTGACATGGTCGAGCGCGGGACCAGGGTCACCCGGCGCGAGGCGTACGACGAGGTGGTAGAGGTCGCGCGGCTGGTGCCACGCCACCATCGGCTCGACGGCGTCGTGCAAGGACGCGTAGTGGAAATCGGCGAAGACCCCCACGACCTCGCCACGTCGCCCGTCGACCGTCAGCCGCTGCCCGAGCGCCTCCTCCGGCGTCCACGCGAAGGCCTTCAGGAACTCCTCGTTGATGGCAAACTGGAAATTGGTCGAGTCTGGCGTGGGCGCATCGACGAGCGTCCGGCCGGCCAGCATTGTCACGCCGAGCGTTTCGAGGACGTCCTGCTCGGCGGGCATGCCCTTGGCGAGCATCGGGTCGTCCTCGGGCGTGCCGGGGCCCCAGACGCCGGAGGTCCAGCCGAGTTGGCCCGGTACCTGGTTGAGCGCCGCTGCGGCCTCGATGCCGGGGTGCTGGAGAAGCTGCTCCTGCAGCGCAGCCTGCTGCTCGCGAAGGTCGCGGTCGTTGATAGGCACCGTCACGAGCTGCTCCTTGTCGAACCCGAGTGCCTGCGTGCTCATGTAGCGCAGTTGGGTCAGCACCACGAGCGTCCCGACGATGAGCAGCGCCGACGCCGCGAACTGGAACACCACGAGGCCCCGGCGGAGCCACGCCGCGCCGCCGCGCTTCGTCGCTTGCCCGCGCAGCACCGCGACGGGTTCGGGCCGCGAGAGGTAGAGCGCCGGGTAGCTGCCCGCCACGAGCGTCACCACCGCGAAGACGCCTGCGATGAGCGCGAGGACCGGCGGTGCCCCGAGGTCGGCCACGGTGAAGCTCTTCTCCGCGATCGTGTTGAACGTCGGCAGCGCGAGTCCCACCAGGACGACGGCTCCGGCCAGGCCCACCGCCGCCAGCAGCGCCGATTCGCCGTAGAACTGTCCCAGCAGCTGCCCCCGCTGCGCGCCGAGCGACTTCCGCAGTCCGACCTCCTTTGCGCGCCGCGCCGACCGCGCGGTGGCGAGGTTCATGTAGTTGATGCAGGCGATGAGCAGGATCAGCGCCGCCACGATGCCGAAGCCGATCACGTAGGTGATGCTGCCGGTCGTGCTCATCTCGTACCGGAGGTCCGAGTGCAGATGGATGTCGAGCATCGGCTGCAGGCGGAACGGGCGTGGGTCGTCGCCCAGGGCCGTGCGGCGGGCGAGGAGGTCCGGGATCTTGGCCGAGACAGCCTCGGCAGCGGCGATGTCGGTGAAACGAACGTACGTGTAGAAGTTGGCCGAGCCCCAGATCTCGTTCTCGGCGAAGTAGGTGCGCGTGGCGAACGACGCAAGAAAGTTGAAGTCGTAGTGCGACGCCTCGGGCACGTCCGCCACGATGCCCGTCACCTCGAACTCGCGGCTGTTGTCGAGCAGGAGCGTCTGCCCGATGGGGTCGGCGTCGCCGAAGTACTTCGCGACCATCGACTCGGTGAGCACGACCGTCCCAGCGCGGTTGAGCGCGGTCGCGGGGTCGCCTACGAGTAGCGGGTGCGTGAACACGTCGAAGAAGGTCGAGTCGACGTAGAAGAAGCCGCGCTCGTCAGCCACCGTCTCGCCGACGCGGACCACGCCGCCCCAGGCCGAGACGCGCGTCGCGGCGACGACCTCCGGCATCTCGCGCGTCAAGAGCGGCGCGATGATGCTCGGCGTCACGGCGATGTCCGGGCCGTCCTCACTCGTGAGCGCGACGCGGTGGATGGCGTCGGCGTCCTCGTGGTGGCGGTCGTAGGACAGCTCGTGGCGCACGTAGAGCAGCAGCAGCAGGCAGCACGCCAGCCCGAGCGCCAGCCCGAGGATGTTGATGAACGCGTAGCCGCGCTGCCGCGCCAGGTTGCGCAGCGCGATGAGGAAGTAGTTCTTGAGCATGTCGGGCTGGGGCTTATGGACCCGTCCCGTTCGCAACCGGCGCTCCAACCGCCTCCGAGCCTCGATTCGACTACTGAGCCTCGTTCAAGTGTGCGGGAACGCACAGCGGGCGGGCGCTTCGGGGAGACGGGGGCTAGGCAGCTATGCAGACGTAGGAGAACTCTCCTACGTCGTGTCAACGTGCATGCCCCATGAGAGCCGTGCGGGTAGCTAGTGCACTACCTGGACCCCTATTATCCTGTACCGTGCAGCATTATGGTCGTCCATAGCTTCAAAAGCTGTATGCCTTAAACAGAAGTAATATTTATATGGCCCCATCACTCTCCGAGCCTGTTAACAACAAGATCGATGTCACCTCGACAGCGGTCGAGAAAACCATCGAGGCCGCACGCGACTTCGTGGACAAGCTCATCATGCCAGCAACGGAGGAGTTAGGCCTCCTCGTCCAAGAGAGCGTATCTCTATGGCGCTTCAAGAATCAGATCCGTGTCCTGACGGAGGCGAGAGGTTATTGCGACAAGAACGGAATTAGCCCTCAGTCCTCAGACAAGCTCATAGTGAGGGG
>JBCBEX010000016.1:0-61166 GCA_038528235.1 Bacteroidota bacterium | reverse complement strand
GAACGGGGGGCCTCCCAGCTACACGTTCAGCGCCGATGCCCGACTCTTCAGCGACCTGACGATGGGCATCTACGGCGCGTCGGCGGGGGACTACGACAACGACGGCGACCTCGACCTCGTGGCGGTGCCCGTCTTCCCGCGCTCGTTCGGGGCCATCTATGCGACGAAACTCTATCGCAACGACGCGAGCGAGGGCAACGCGCCCGGTGGCTGGCTCAAGCTCAAGCTCGAAGGCACGGCTTCGAACCGCGCAGGCCTCGGGACCGTTCTGCGCGCCGAGGTCACCATCGGCGGCGTGGCGCAGACGCTCACCCGCGAGGTGTCGGCGCAGAACACGTTCAACGGGCACAGCAGCCTCTACGTCCACTTCGGCCTCGGCGACGCCGCGCAGATCGACCGGCTCACCATCGCGTGGCCATCGGGGACGGAGGACGTGTTCGAGAACGTCACGCCAAACCGCTTCGTGATCGCGGAGGAGGGCGGGGGCCTGGTGCCTGTCGCCAACGAGCCCATCGCGTCGCCGAGCGCGCCAACGCGCCTCGAACTTGGTGCGGCGTATCCGAACCCATCGGCGGATGCCTTCTCGATCCGCTATGTCCTCCCCGAGGCCGACGCGGTGACGCTGATAGTCTACGACCTCCTCGGCCGCCGTGTGGCGAAGCTCGTGGAAGCCCCGCAGCCCGCCGGAGAGCACACCGTCGAGTGGGACGCCACGGATGCCACTGGGCAGCGCCTCGGCGCGGGCGTCTACCTCTACCGCCTCGAAACCGGCAGCGGCAGCACGACCAAGCGTCTCACGCTGGTCCGCTAGCGGCACGGTTTCACGACGCACCGGTCTGCCAACGGCTCGGGCAGGCCGGTGCGTTTTTTGACGCTTACCTCCTTTAGTCCCCCGGATCATGCGCTCCTTCCAACTCCTCTGCATTCTGCTCCTCGCTCCCGTGGCTGCCGCGCAGCAGCCCACGCCCTGCACCCAGCCCGAGGCCGCCGCGCTCGACTTCTGGATCGGCTCGTGGGACCTCGCCTGGACCAACGCCGACGGCTCGGAGGGGCAGGGGACCAGCACCATCGCCAAGACGCTCGGCGGATGCGTCGTCCACGAGGACTTCCAGGACACCACGCCCGGCGGTACCGGCTTCGCGGGTCAAAGCGTCTCCGTCTTCGACGCACGCTCGGGGCTGTGGAAGCAGACGTGGGTGGACAACGCGGGCGGCTACCTACTCTTCACCGGCGCCCCCGACGCCGAGCCGATGGAAGTCCGCACCGCTCCGTTCACGAATCCGCAGGGCCAAACGCAGATCAACCGCATGACCTGGACCGACGTGACCGACGACGCGCTCACCTGGCGCTGGCAACGCTCCACCGACGACGGCGCGACGTGGACCGACATGTGGATGGTCGCGTACACGCGAGCCGAGTGACGCTCAGGCCGACTTCTGAGCAACGACGAGCAGCCCGGTGCCTTCAGCGTTAGGTGTCTGGAGGTCAGCGCGGTTGAGCGCGAGGCCAGCGGGGAGCGCCCCGAGGTAGTAGGCCCCCACGAGCGGTGCGGTCAGCCACGAGGCGTTGAGCGCCTGGATCGGCCACTTCACGAGCAGCCGCCACGCCGCCGAACCGTAGCGCCCGTAGGTGTACTCGTGCAGAACCGGCGTCAGCCCCGCCGTGTCGAGCTTCTCGTAGAGCTCGCCGACGTTGTAGCCGTCGCGGACATGCTCGCCGATGAAGCTCTCCTGGCCCTCCTCGGTGATGCCCGACCCACCGAGGTCGCTCGGCGTGTTGACGAGGACGTAGCCGCCCGGCCGCAGCATCTGGCGGAAGTTGCGGAAGACGCCACGGTCGTCCTCGATGTGCTCCATCACGTCCACGGACAGGATGAGGTCGTAGGCGTCGGTCTCAGGCTGTGGTGCGGTGAGGTCGCGCCACCCGAAGCTCACGCGGTCGGCGTAGGGCGTCTGCTTGAAAAACCGCTCGGCGCGGTCGAGGTAGTCGTCCTTGATGTCGACGGCGTGGACGCGGACCTGCGGGAACTCGCGGAGGAGAAAGTAGGCGTACTGTCCGAAGCCCGTCCCGGCGTCGAGCACGTTGATCGGGCGGTCTTGCGGAAGCCGGGCGATGAGCGCGCGGAGGCGGCGGTGGACGTACCACGCGCGCAGGAAGACGAGGTCGAGCGTGCGGTAGAAGCCCTTCGTGAGCGCGGGGCTTTTCTCGGCGAGGTCGCCGAGGCGGTCTTTGACGGGATCGTAGTCCAACGGGAGTGCAGCCGTGTTGCGGTGAAGCGGTGTCGCTGTGGGCAAGGTGCCGGATGAGAGCGCGTGGGTCAAGGTGCAGCCCTCGTTCTCCCGGATTCTCCGTTTCCAGGATGGTCTTGTGGGACGGCCTGGTCCGTTTTGTCTGGGTCTGCTGCTTGACAGGGCAGACCCACCTCTCGCACCGTTGCACGCCCTTGCCATGCTCGTTCGTTTCGTCCTTGCCTTCTTGCTCGCACTCGCGCCCGCCACCGTGGCGGTTGCGCAGCCGTCCTCCGCGTCACTGCCGTCCGTGTCACCGTCGGATGGCGTGGCCCTCGCCCAGCGTCTCGCCGCGTCCTCGGCACGCACCTCGCTGGCGGTGGGCCGGCCGCAGGTTGCGGTCGCACCGGATGGTTCCTACGCCATTGCCTACGAGGCCTTCGTGCAGGCGCAGCCGCTCGACGAGTGGCGCGTCCGCGTGCAGCGCTTCGCCGCCGACGGCCGCTCGCTCGGCGCCCCCATCACGTTCGAGCCGGAAGATGTCTGCCTCGGCACCGACGTGTGGAATAGCGACTTCCTCGCCCACGTCGAACTGGAATACGGGCCTGACGGCACGCTCTACGTAGCGATGCTCCACGGCGGCCTCCGTGACCTCTTTAACGGCTTCCAGCAAGGCTCCGAGACGGTGCTCGGCGTCATCGCGCCCGACGGCCGCGTCGTAGACCTCAACCCGGCCAACGACCGCTGTGTGCAGTACAAGCCCACATTCGACGGCCTCTCGGAGGAAGCCAACCCGCGCATCGCCCTCACGGAGCGCGACATTCTCCTCGTGCAGGATGGCCGATTCACGCTCGGCGGCGGCGGTGAGCCGGAGGTCGACAACAGCGTGATGCATGTGGTCGTGGATGGCGTAGTCGCGCCGTTCTCGCAGCAGAGCATCACGACCGTGCCCGAGGTGATGATGCACCCAGGCGACCCGTTCTCGCGGCAGGAAGTCCACACCTCCCCGGACGTCGCAGCGGCCGATCGCAACGTGCAACTCGTCTGGCAGCGGTGCCCCTACCAGTTTGTGGTGCAGAACCAGCAGGTGGTTGCGCAACTACAGTCGTGCCGCGTCGCTGGCCGCCGTGCCACGGTGGCGAACGGCACGGCATCACTGGTGGGCAGCGAGGTCATTCTCAGCGACGCGCCTGCGGGTACGTTCAGCATCGCGCCGTCCATCGCGGGCAACGTGTCGGGGCAGCGCGTTGTCGTGTGGGCCGATACGCGGACGGGGACGCAGGGCGACGTCTTCGCGCAGCGCCTCGACGCGAGCGGGCAACCCGTCGGGGGCAACGTGCGAGTGAGCGACGGGAGCGGGCAGATCTACGCCCGCCCCGAAGTCGCCGTGCGCCCAAACGGCGCGTTCGCTGTCGCGTGGACCGACACCGCCTCGACGGGCCTCGGCGCCTTCGTCCGACGCTATGACCAGACGGGCCAGCCGCTCGGTCCGCCGGAGCGCCTCGGCTCTGCCGAGACCGGACTCCCAGCTATTGCAGCCTGGCGCGACGACTACCTCATCGCCTGGCTCAGCCGCGCGAGCAACGGCACCGTCACGCTCTTCTCCAGCGTCGATGGCCAGCCGGTCGATGCGGAGACCGACGAGGGCGTGCCTGCACCACTCGAGCTGGCTGCCTATCCCAACCCAACCCCAGGACGCGCGACGCTCACGTTCGGCCTGGCCGAAGCTGCGCCGGTACGGTTGGCGGTCTACGACCTCCTCGGACGCGCCGTCCGTCGCCTTGATGGCCCGCGCGCCGCCGGGACGCATGCCCTCAGCCTCGACCTCAGTAGGCTTCCGGCGGGGGTCTATGTCGTGCGTCTGGAGATAGGTGGGCGGATCGAGACGCAACGGCTCACGGTGACACGCTGAGGGTGAGAGGAACGGCGCGGGCGGCGTCGCTGTTGGGGGTCGATCTTCGGACCGAGCTTGCTCCCAACACGCGCTCACGAATCCCTAGCGTCGCGCCGTTCCTGCCGCATGACCTTTCTCAACCCCCTCGTCCTGCTCGGCCTCGCGGCGGCGGCGATCCCGCTGCTGATCCACCTCTTCAACTTTCGCAAGCCGCGGCAGGTGGATTTCTCGACGCTCGCGTTCGTCAAAGAACTCCAGCGCTCGACGATGCGGCGGGTGCGCGTCAAGCAATGGCTGCTCCTCGCACTGCGGACGCTGGCGGTGCTGTGCCTCGTGCTCGCGTTCGCACGGCCCGCCGTCGAGGGCGCGTGGGCCGGGCTGTTCGGCGGACGCGTCCCGACCTCGATGGCCGTCGTGGTCGACAACTCGCTCTCAATGACGCAGCGCGACGCGCAGGGCGACTACCTCGGGCAGGCGCGCGACCTCGCCGCTGCGCTCGCCGAGAGCCTGGAGCCGGGCGACGAACTCGTCCTCGTACCGACAGCGCCGACCGAGGCGGTACAACCGGCCTCGTTCTCGACGGCGGAGCCTGCCCTCGACGCGCTCGCCCAACTCGAACCGGCCTCGGGCGCGCGGACGCTCACCGACGCCATTGCGCAGGCAGCGAGCCTGCTGGAGGACGCGGCCAACCTCAACCGCGAGATCGTGGTCGTGACCGACGCGCAGGCTGCAACGCTGTCCGACTCTTCAGGCATCGGCGTCCCCGACGACCTCGCGCTGACGCTGCTGCCAGTCGGCGCGGGACGCTCGGCGAACGTGGCCGTGGCCGACGCCCGCATCGAGAGCCGGATCGTAGAGGCCGGTCAGCCGGTGCGGCTCTCGGCAACGCTGGTGAACTACGCCGATGCGCCGCTCGACGACGTGGGCGTGCGCGTCCTCCTCGACGGGCAGGCCGTGGCGGAGACGGCCGCGAGCCTTCCGCCGGGCGTCCCGACGACGGTGCCGTTGACCGCGACGCCTCCGACGCGCGGATGGCTCGCGGGCACCGTCGAGATCGAAGCCGACGCATTCGAGGCGGACGATGTGCGGCACTTCGCACTGCACGTGCCCGAGACGCGACGCCTGCTCGTGGTCCAGGGCGACGGCCAGCGCGCCGACCTCGTGACGCTCGCCCTCACGGTCGCGGATGACCGCACTGCCTTCGACGTGACGACGATCCCCGAGACGTCGCTCCCCGCGGCCAGCCTCGACGCCTACGACGGCGTGGTGCTCGTCGGCCCAGCGTCGCTCTCCAGCGGCGAGACGGCGGCGCTCGCGCGCTACGCTGAGGCGGGCGGCGGCCTGCTCGTCTTCCCCGGCGACATCACCGGCGACCTTTCGACGCTGCTCGGCGCGCTCGGCGGTGGGCGCTTCGCGGGCACGGTGGGGCAGGAGGGCGGCCCGCCCATCGGCTCGTTTGACCGTGTGGACACCGAGCACCCGCTCTTCGACGGCATCTTTTCCGCTGACGATACCCAGCGTCGCCTCGAACAGCCCGACGTGTTCTTCGCCGCGACCTACGCGCCTGGCGGCGGTACCGAGCAAACGCTGATCGCGCTCCCGGGCGGCCGACCGTTCCTGCAGGAGGTGCGCCACGGACAAGGCACCGCGCTCGTCTACGCCGTCGCACCCGACCCATCGTGGAGCGACTTCGCAGTGCGCGGGCTGTTCGTGCCGCTGCTCTATCGTTCGGCGTTCTACCTCGCCCAGAACGAGGACGGCGAAGACACGCGGCTCACGGTCGGCGAACCGGCGACGCTGCGGCTCGGCGGTGTCCGCGAAGGCACGCCGGTCCGGCTCGTCGCGCCGGAGGATGTGGGTGCAGAGACGGTACCGGAGCAACGCGCGCTGCCCGGTGCCCTGCTCGTAGACGTGCCGCCCGAAGCCGTTCCCGCGCCCGGCGTCTACGACGTGCGCCAAGGCGATGCGCTGCTCCGCCGCATCGCCGCCAACCTCGACGCGCGCGAGTCCGACCTGACGCGTCTCGATGCCACTGACGCCCGCGACGCGCTCGCCGAAGCCACGGGTCGCCCAGTGCGGCTCCTGGATGCCTCCGGAGGTGCTGGCCTGCAGGCCGCCGAGCAACTTCAGACCGAACGCGCCGGGATCGAGTTATGGAAGACGTTCCTTTGGCTCGCGCTCGCGTTCCTCGTCGCCGAGATGCTCGTGGCGATGCGTTGGCGGAGTGAGACGGTGGGGGTGTGAGTGTTTGAGGGCGGGAGAGAATGGGTTTCGAACGAGTGCGCTCGGTCACTACCCTCTCTCATGCATCGTACGTTTACCCTCTTGTGCGCGCTGATTGCGCTCCCCGTGTCCTCCCAGACGCTCTGCGCTCTTCCTTCAGATTTGCCTGACACGTTCGGGCTTACTGCAAGTCGAACTGGTCCCGACCTCTCGCAGCTTTTCCATCTGGACCAGATGTGGGCGAATCTCACCATGCTTACATCCCCAAGCTCTGGCTCCAGTCAACCGGAAGTGCGGTCCATAAGCCCTTTGGTAGCAGAGCCGGACTCTGTTGCTTCGATCGTTCTTCCTCTTTACCGCTTTGCTTACGAGACCATCTGCAGCGTCCGTTTCCCATCCGAAGACGATCCGATCACAGTCACCTACGATGCTCCTGTAGCGGAGATTTGGGTCGAGATCGGCGACGCCTCACTTGGAACGCGGCTTAATGCTGATGCTCTGCCCGATGCTGCCGTAGCGTTGTTTGGGGAGTTGGAACGGTTGGTGGCGCAGAAGGACTGAGCAACCAAGCTCAACTCTCACGCAAAGATCGTATGGTGCCGCGGCCAAACCGCAACCCAAGGCGCCACACACGGTTGAAGCTTCCCGCTTTCCAGGGCGCGCCTTCTATGCGAAGTTCCTGGAGACGCCCTCCGTCCATCCACCGACCCGCTTCCGTTTGCAGCCGAAGACCACCCGCGAATCCGCGATCCTCGTGGGCGTCCAGACGCCCGACACGACCCGCTATCACCTTGACGAGAGCCTCGATGAACTCGAACTCCTAGCCGACACGGCCGGGGCGGACGTGACCGACCGCCTCACGCAGAACATGACCACGCCCGCCGTCGCGACGTACATCGGCAAGGGCAAGGTGCAGGAATTGAAGCAACTCGTCGAGAAGCGCAAGGCGGACCTCGTCATCTTCGACGACGACCTCTCGCCGGTGCAGGCGCGCAACCTGGAACGCGAGCTCGAATGCAAGCTCGTGGACCGCTCGGGGCTGATCCTGGACATCTTCGCCGGACGCGCCAAGACGGCGACGGCCAAGACGCAGGTCGAACTCGCGCAGCTCGACTACCTCGTGACGCGCCTCACCCGGCAGTGGACGCACCTTTCCCGCCAGAAGGGTGGCATCGGGATGCGCGGGCCGGGCGAGACGCAGATCGAAACGGACCGCCGCCTCATTGGCCGTCGCATCGCTGTCCTGAAGGACAAACTCGACCGCATCGACCGGCAGCGGACGACGCAGCGCAAGGGCCGCGCTGACCAGACGCGCGTCGCGCTCGTAGGCTACACCAACGCGGGCAAGTCGACGCTGATGAACGCGCTCGCCGAGGACGCGAAGGTCCACGCCGAGGACCGCCTCTTCGCCACGCTCGACGCGACGACGCGCAAGGCCTACCTCGCGCCGAACAAACCCGTCTTGCTCTCGGACACGGTCGGCTTCATCCGCAAGCTCCCGCACAAGCTCATCGAGAGCTTCAAGAGCACGCTCGACGAGACGCGCGAGGCGGATGTCCTGATGCACGTCGTGGACGCGAGCCACCCCTACTTCGAGGACCACATCCGCGTCGTCAACGAGACGCTGAAGGAACTCGGCGCGCTCGACAAGCCGACGCTGATGGTCTTCAACAAGCTCGACATCCTTGAAGAGCGCGGCCTGCTGGCAAGCCTGCGGGCGTCGTATGAGAACGCCGCGTTCGTCTCGGCGCTGCGCGGCATCGGCCTCGACCGACTGCGCGAACAACTGCTCGACGTGATCGAAGCGGACTACCGCGAGCAGGCGGTTGTGCTGCCGGTCAAGGCGGGCAAGGAGCGCTCGTACCTCCACAAGGTCGCCGAGGTGCACTCAGAAGTGCCTGTGACGGCGATCCCGGAGGACGCGGCTGATGACTCGACCGCAATCCCCGCGCTCGTGATCCGCTACCGGGTCGCGCCAAAGAACGCCGACGACCTCGACCGCATGCTCACGCGTTTCGCCGACCTCCGCGTCGTCTCGACGCTCGGCCCTGACGCCCTGCTGAGCGGCGACGGCCAGGCAACAGCGATTCCCGACGCGCTCGTAAGCAACACCGTGCGCTCAGCGTAGATGATGTCCAACGCTGGGTCGTTTCAGCAAGGACCGGCCAGCGAAAGACCTTGCAGCTTCGCCGCGTCCGGTCGTAGTTCTTACCCGTACCACCATCGCCTCTCACGCCTAGCGCGTCGCTGATCGCTTGGCATGAGTATTGACCCGCTCTCGGGGGTATCGAAACACGTGCCCCCGTGTGCCGTCTGAGCCACCATGACTGTCCAGGACCTTCTCGACCTGACGCTCGAACCGCTTCGCGCGGACGACGCCGTCTTTGACGCCCTCACCGAAGCGGTGGAGGCCGAGGTCGAGCAGTTCCCCGTCGTGGACGCCGAGGGCCGACTAGTCGCGCTCGTTTCTGAGACGCAGCTCATGGAGCACGCCGGTGCCAGAACGCCCATCGGCGAACTTCCTGCCGGCAAGCCCGTCCGAGTTCGCCGGGACACGCACAGCTTCGAGGCCGCGCTCCAGATGATGCGCCACCACCTCGATGTGCTGCCCGTCGTGGACGAGGACGAGATGCTGCTTGGCGTGGTGCGCCGAACGACGCTCTTCGACACGCTCTCGCGTATGCTTTCTGTCGGCGACGCGGGCAGCATCGTGGTGCTGGAGATGCCGGAGCGTGACTACGCGCTGGGGCAGATGATCTATGTCGTCGAGCAGAACGGCGCCAAGGTGCTCAGCGTAGCGAGCGAGCACGAGCCAAGCGGCATCGTCCGCGTGACGCTCAAGCTCAACGTGTCGGACAGCAGCCGCATCCGCGCGGTCCTGGAACAGCGCGGCTATCGCGTCGCCGCTACCTTCGGCGAAGAGGCCCGCGACGAGGAGTTACAGTACCGCGTCGAGCAGTTCATGCGCTACCTGGACCTGTAGGCCTGTAGCCTTTGGTTCGGTCGCCGCGGTCCCTCGTAGGACGGCTGCTGCGCCGCCTGTGGCCCGTGGTACGCTCGCGTTGCTCGCTGTGGCCAGTTGCCGGAGATTCGGCCGAGCACGATGCCTCGACCTCCCAACACCGTCATCCCCGCGAACGCGGGGACCCACAAGGTTGCTTCGTAATTCGGCAAGCTGCATTGCTACAGCACAGCACGAGTTCTCGCCTGTCGGTCACGTGTCATCCCCTCTAGTGAAATGCCCTCGGATCGAGGCCATGAAGCCCTGCACAGGGATCTGACGCGCGCCGGTTTCGTGGAAGGGACGCGCTGAACCGCCGATTCTGACCCAAACGAGCGTGGTTTCAGCTTAAGGCGTACACGTTTCACGGTGAAACATTCCATCTTTTAGCCTGACCGTTAGCTATGCTTCATACTAACTCGGCGCATTCGTTCGACGTGATCGTGGTCGGCGCAGGCCATGCCGGATCCGAGGCGGCGCACGCGGCAGCAGGGATGGGCGCACGCACGCTGCTCGTCACGATGAGCCTCGAAGCCATCGGCCGGATGTCGTGCAACCCCGCGATTGGCGGCATCGGGAAAGGGCAGATCGTCCGCGAGATCGACGCGCTCGGCGGGCTGATGGGGCGCGTCACCGACCGGACGGGCGTGCAGTTTCGGATGCTCAACCGCAGCAAGGGCCCAGCCGTGTGGAGCCCGCGCGCCCAGAGCGACCGCGCGGCCTACGCCGCCGCCGTCCGCGAAGAACTCGAAGCGATCCCGACGCTCTTCTTCCGGCAAGACATGGCTGTGGAGGTGATTGTGGAAGAGCAGGGAGGACACAAGAGCGCCATCGGCATCCGCACCCAGACCGCGCAGGAGTTCTACGCCCCGTCCGTCATCCTCACGAGTGGGACGTTCCTCAACGGTACGATCCACATTGGCGAGCGCCAGTTCGGCGGAGGCCGGAGCGGCGAGCGCGCGGCGGTCGGCCTGAGCGCGTGCCTCGAACAGCACGGCTTCGAACTCGGCCGCCTCAAGACCGGCACGCCGCCGCGCATCGACGGGCGCACCATCGACTACAGCGTCTGCGAGGAGCAACCGGGGGACGCCGAGCCGTCCCCGTTCTCTTTCATGAGCGATGCGCTCCCCGAGGACCAACTCTCGTGCTGGCTCACCTACACGAGCCCTGCCGTCCATGACACGCTCCGAACCGGCTTCGAGCGCAGCCCGATGTTCGCGGGCCGCATACAGGGCCGCGGGCCTCGCTACTGCCCATCCATCGAGGACAAGATCGACCGCTTTGCGGAGAAGCAGCAGCACCAGCTCTTCCTCGAACCTGAGGGACGCAGTACCTACGAGGTCTACGTCAACGGCTTCTCGACGAGTCTGCCGGAAGAGGTACAGGTGGCGGCGATGCGGCAAATCCCCGGACTAGAGCAGGCGCATATGCTGCGGCCGGGCTACGCGATCGAGTACGACTACGTACCGCCGTACCAGCTCCGCTATTCGCTGGAGACCAAGGCCATCGACGGACTCTTCTTCGCCGGGCAGATCAACGGAACGACGGGCTACGAGGAGGCCGCAGCGCAGGGCCTCATCGCCGGCATCAACGCCGTGCAGCGGCTCCGTGACGAGACTCCGCTTGTGCTGACCCGTGACCAGGCCTACATCGCCGTGCTCATCGACGATCTCGTGGCGAAGGGGACGGACGAGCCCTACCGCATGTTCACGAGCCGTGCTGAGTACCGCCTGCTCCTACGTCAGGACAACGCCGACCTTCGGCTCACCCAACTTGGCCACGACCTCGGCCTTGCCACGCCGGAGCGCCTAGCCCGGATGCGTGCGAAGGAAACTGCCTTAGCCCACACAATCGCCGCCATCGAGGACGCGTCCGTTAAGCCCGAGGAGGTGAACGGCTACCTCGAATCGATCGGCTCTGCGCCCGTGACGCAGGGGCTGAAGCTTGGCAAGCTCGCGCTGCGTCCGGAGGTTAACCTCGCCGCACTCCTTGACGCGACGGGACGGCAGCACCTCGTGACGGAAGGCCCTGGTCTAGAATCAACGCTGGAGCAGGCAGCGACAGCGCTCCGGTACGCGGGCTACCTCGAACGCGAACAGGCGCAGGTCGAGAAGATGCAGCAACTCGAACGCTACCGCGTGCCCGAGGACTTCGACTTCGGGGTCGTCGGCGCGATCACGATGGAGGCGCGGGAGAAGCTCGCCAAGATCCGCCCGGAGACGCTCGGTCAGGCGAGCCGTATCAGCGGCGTCAGCCCGGCTGACATCTCAGCGCTGATGGTGCTCCTCAAGCGGAGGGGAGCGACGCCTTCTGGCGATGGCGCCGACGCTCCTGCCGATGTTTCACGTGAAACATCGCACCGTGAAACAGCTCGAAATGAGGCGTAGACGCACATGAGCTCTTGGAATCCGCTCGACGCCTGCACGCCCGAACAGCGTGAGCAACTCGCCGACTACGAGCGCCTGCTCCTTGACTGGAACGCACGGGTCAACCTGATCTCACGAACGACGGACCCGGCCGTCGTCTTCGAGCGGCATATCCTGCACAGCCTCGCCCTCGCCGAACACCGTTTCCCCGACGGCTGCGCGGTCGCCGACTTCGGGACGGGAGGGGGGCTGCCAGGTATACCCCTCGCCATTCGCTTTCCAGGCGTGACGTTTCACCTCGTGGACAGTACGCTCAAGAAGCTCCGCGCCATCGAAGACATGGCAAGCCAACTCCGGCTCACGAACGTGCACGTCCACCACACCCGCGCAGAGAAGTGGCGCGGGCAGGCCCACTATGCCGTCTCGCGCGCCACCGCACCCCTCGACGCGCTCTGGCGGTGGTACGAGCGGAGCCGCATCGTACTCGATGTGCCATTCGGCGAGAACGACTGGACGCCAGGCTTGCTCTGTCTCAAAGGTGGCGACCTTCGCAATGAGGTCGCTGTGCTCACGAAGCGACGCCCGAAGCTTTGCATCGAAGAGACGCCGCTGCAGCCGCTGCTGGGCCCGGCTTACTTCGACGAGAAAGTCCGTCTGCATGTGACCGACCCTGCGCGGACGTGAGGCCTCAGAGTCGATAGCTGAGCGAGACGATTACGCCGCTGTGCCGAAGGTCGGCAAACACAGCGTCTGCATCGTCGCTCGTGACGTCGCTCATGCTGCGGTGGTAGCGGACGGAAACCTCGTAGCGCTCAATGCCGAGGGCCCCGCCGATCTGGCCTGCAACCGAGGTCCCGTTGAAATTGTCTGTGGTAATGATGCCCGTTCGGCGATCGCCGTCCGCAATGACTTCGATGCCTTCATCCAAGAGAAACTCGAACGTCACCCCACCGATGAGCCCCACCGTCACCCCCGGGCTCAACTTGACATCGGCACGCGCCAGGATCGGAACGTCTAGGTAGGCAAGCCTGAGCTCGGTGGTTGCGTCTACGAGCGGACCCCCGTCAATGCTGATTTGCCCCTCGGATGTGGCACCCTTTCCCACGTAGAAGAGTCCGACTTCGACGGCTACTTGCCTCGCCACGGGTAGGCGGCGCTGTAGCATCAGCCCTGCTGTCGGAAACACAAATGGGGAACGGTCCCCCGGCGACTCGCCTCCGACGACGGTAAACCCGCTCACGCCGAGGTGGCCGCGCAACGCGGTTTGAGCGTGGGCGAGGGAGCCTGAAAACGCGAGGAGCAAGACTAGCGCAATGCTTCGTAGAACCGGCAAAATGGGGAGCATCGGAGTAGCGGAGGCGTAGGAGCGAACGCCCCCAAGGTACCAGGACCTACTGGGGTTTCGGGTCCCATTCGGGATCGCCCCCGCGCCTGTGGTCCGCCACGTTTTCGCGTCGGCGCGTAGCTTTCGGTCTCCGCTGTCCACCCCACCGCCATGTCCAAGTCCGATCGCTCCCTCAACAAGACTGAGCGCCTGTTTGCGTTGGTGCTGCTGCTGCAGAACCGGCCCAACATGACCAGCCGCGATCTCGCGGAGCACTTTGGCGTGAGCCGTCGGACGATCTTCCGCGACCTCCGCACACTAGGCGAATCAGGCGTGCCGCTGACCTATGCAGAGGGTGGGGGCTACGAGATCCTCGAAGGCTATCAGCTCCCCCCGCTGATGTTCTCGGCGCGCGAGGCCGCCACACTGCTGGTGGGATTGGAGTTCGCCAAGCTGCAACCGGACGCCTCGCTCAAGTCGGACTCCGATGCCGTGGCGCTTAAAATCCGCTCGGTGCTGCCCGAACAGGTACGCTCCTACATCGATCGGTTGCAGGAAAGCACCGTCTTGACGCCGTACTTGCAGGACATGAATCCGACGGGTGCCAATGACGAAGAGGAGGGCAAGTGGTACGCGCTCTCGGAAGCCGTTGCCCGGCAGCGCGTCGTCAAGATGGACTACTACGTCTTGAGCCGTGACGAGGTGACGGAGCGCAACGTCAACCCACTCGGGCTGGTCTACTACGCCGACCACTGGAACCTCATCGCCTACGACCAACTGCGCGACGACATCCGAAACTTCCGTCTCGACCGTATCCGGGCGATGAAGGTGCGGATGCGCACCTTCGAGCGCCCGCGCAGCTTCGACCTGATGGACCACCTCCGAGAGCGGGGGACGAGCCCGAACAACCTCCGCATGCGCGTCTGGTTTGCTGAGCGCGCCTACCGCTGGGCACGGCGCGGCGTGCCCGCCGACATCGAGGAGGAGGTCCAGCGCGACGGGGGCACGGAGGTGACGTTCTACTTCGAGAACCCCGACTACGTAGCCCGCTGGCTCCTCCGATGGGGTGCCGACGCCGATGTGCTCGAACCACAGGTGCTTAAGGACCGGGTCCGCGAGAAGGCGCTCTCGCTGGCGAAGCAGTACGCCTGAACCCCCCAAAACGAGGCTACAGCCCCGATCTTCGGTGCCGGTGTTTCACGTGAAACATCGCGGAGCATGCGTCACCGGGCGCGTCAGTCGCAAGGTCGGAGCTTGGCGTAGTCGCCCCCCGGCCCCGACTTCCGAACGGTGCTCGGGTTGCCCGTGTAGCACACGTCGGTGTTGAAATACAACCGTGCGCGTACTGATTCCGACGGCGAGACGACCGCCTTGATCTGGCTCTGACCGTCGATCACAACCGATTCAGCCCGGAGGTCACGCGCCTCCAGTTGTGCATCGATGTCGAGATCAGCGTCGAGGCGCGTGGCAGTGCCGCCCAGCGTCACGATGGCTCGCGGCCCTTCGCGGAGGACGAACGTGCCGGCGGCAATGTCGGTCACGGCAACCTGGGCGTCCGGGCCCGTTTCGAGGCGCGCGAGGGCCGGCACCGTGATCGTCGCGCTGAGGCCCGTTCTCGTTCGCAGCGGCTCGCGGGCAAAGACATAGAGGCGTCCATCTCGTACCTGGGTTTCCACATACTCCACAAGGTTGTCATCGGCCATGACTGACACGCTGCGCTGAGGCCCGACCACGATGGTGGCCGACAGACGCTCGCCGATGAACACCTCGTTGAACGACCCTACGGTGCGCACCTGCATCGCCGCTTCGCCGCTGCCAACGGTGCGAATCGTCCGCTCACGGGCGATGTACGGATCAGGCAACTCCACGTCATTCGCGTCGGTCGTGTAGAGGCGCGTGTCACCTGAGGAGGCGTCAGGCTGGAAGTAAAGCGAACCTGGGAGCCGGACGCGCCCACCACCTGCCGCGTTCAGGCGCACCTCGTTGACCACCAGCGCCTCGGCATCGATGCGCGCCCCACCACCGGCCTCAACCGTCAGCTCGTCGAGCGACCCCGAAGCCGCGATGACGGCGCCGCCACCGAGGTCGAGTGCCAACGGTGCTGTTTGATCAAAGCGCGCCGTCACCCGAGCACCGCCACCACCGTCAATCCGCGACCACATAGGTGCCGTCACCCGGACGACGACCCCACTCGGGGAATTGCGCCAGTCCAACGGACGAACGACCAGCTCAGAGCCTTCCACCACCGCCTCAATGAGGTCGAAGTCGGATGCTCTCGCCTCGACCGATACGCGCTGGGTAGCTCCAGGCTCAAGCTCGAAGGTGACGCCATGTCCGACCGAAAGCGCGTTGAAAGCGGGGAGATCGAAAGTGCGGGTGATGCGGGCGTCTTGCGCCGAGCAGATGCTAGCGACCACGAACGCAAGCGCAGCGACGGTAAGGAGACGGGACATGGGATGAGGAGATGTGCACGAATAAACGAGTTGCACCAGGCCAGACGAGGCAGCACCCCGAAAGGATACAGATCGGCCTGTCAACGAATGTCTCAACGTTCGAAAGCCGACGGCCAGCGACCTACGCCGCCTCGGCCAACTCCTTGACTGGCAGCAACTGCTGCAGCATACGCTCGGCCGTCGCCACGTCCTTCACGTCCTGGATAATCGCACGCAGGCGGCCCTTCTTGGTGTCACGTAACACATACCGCCGCTTTTGCGCCGCGAGGCGTTCGAGGAAGGGGTTGAACACGACCTCGTAGAAGTAGAGATCCTCTTCCTGCGTCGGCATGTCGAGCCAGAGCCGGTCGTTCTTGAGCTGCACGCGGAGGAGCCGGAGCGGCGTGACCATGAGGCCGAGCTTCGTTGCTGACAGGAGGTGCGTCACCTCCTTCGGGACCGCGCCGAAGCGGTCTTTCAACTCACGCGCGAGGTCATCTACCTGCGCTGGCTGTGACGCTTCGCTGAGGCGACGATAGAGGTTGAGTCGCTCGAAGTGGTTCGAGACGAACGCCTCCGGAATGAGCGCGTCCTCGCCGATATCGACACTGGGCTCGCGGACGAGCGGCGGCGGCGCGGCCTCCTCGTCGAACACCTCACGGAACTCGTCGCGGCGCAACTCCTGCACGGCCTCGTCGAGAATCTGGTGATAGGTCTCGTAGCCTACGTCCTCGATGAAGCCGCTCTGCTCGGCTCCAAGGAGGGCGCCCGCGCCGCGAATGTCGAGGTCGCGCATGGCGATGTTGAAGCCGCTGCCGAGGTCGGAGAACTCTTCAACGGCACGCAGCCGCTGCCGGGCCTCGCGCGTGAGCGTGTGGACACTCGGGACGAGGAGGTAGCAGAACGCCTTCTCCCCGCGACGCCCGACGCGCCCGCGTAGCTGGTGCAGGTCCGACAGCCCGAAGCGCTCGGCGTGGTTGATGATGATCGTGTTCGCGTTCGACACATCGAGGCCGCTCTCCACGATGTTGGTGCAGACGAGCACATCGAACTTGCGATCCATGAAGTCGTGCATGACGCCTTCGAGGACGGTCGGCTTCATCTGCCCGTGCGCCACCTGGATCCGGACGTTCGGGACGAGAGCACGGATCGTCCCGGCGACCTCCTCGATGTTCTTCACGCGGTTGTGGACGAAGAACACCTGGCCGCCGCGGTTGACTTCGTAGAGGATGGCGTCGCGGACAAGATCCTGGTCGTAGGCGTGGATCTCTGTGACGATGGGCTGGCGGTTAGGCGGTGGCGTCGAGATGATCGAGAGGTCGCGCGCGCCCATCAGCGAGAACTGGAGCGTTCGCGGAATAGGCGTGGCTGTTAGCGTTAGGGTGTCGACGTCAGGCCGAAGTTTCCGGAGCTTCTCCTTGGCTGATACGCCAAACTTTTGCTCCTCGTCGACGATCAAGAGGCCCAGATCTTTGAATTGTATGTCTTTGGACAAAAGTCGTACCGTGCCAATAACGATGTCGATCTCGCCTGCTTTTAGGAGTGACGCGACCTCTCTCTGCTCAGCGGTGGAAACAAACCGAGAAAGCTGAGCGAGCTGCACGGGGAATCGCTTCATCCGCTCGGCGAACGTCTCGACGTGCTGCGCGGCGAGGATCGTCGTCGGCACGATGACTGCGACTTGCTTGCCGTCTTGCACCGCCTTGAACGCAGCGCGCACCGCAATCTCGGTTTTGCCGAAGCCGACGTCGCCACAGACGAGGCGGTCCATCGGGATCGGCAGCTCCATGTCGTCCTTGACAGCCTGCGCCGACGCGGCCTGGTCCGGCGTGTCCTCGTAGGGGAACGACGCCTCCAACTCCTGCTGCCAGATCGTGTCCGCCTGAAAGCCGAAACCCGTCGACTGCTTGCGCTTGGCGTAGAGTTGGATGAGGTCGCGTGCGATGTCCTTAACGCGCTTCTTGGTGCGCGCCTTGAGCCGCTCCCACGCACCCGTACCGAGCTTAGTCAGCCGAGGCTGATGACCCTCTTTCCCACTGTATTTATGAAGCTTGTGGAGCGCGCTCACATTGACGAACAGCGCGTCGCCATCGCGGAAGGTCAGCTTGACGGCCTCCTGCTGCTTCTCCCGGACCTTGATCTTGTGCAACCCCGCGAACTGCCCGATGCCGTAGTCGACGTGCACGACGAAATCGCCGGGCGTGAGCGTCTTGAGTTCGCGTAAGCTGAGCCCGCCGGTCGACTTCGCACGACGCCGCGCGGTGGGGCGGTGGTAGCGGTTAAACAGCTGGTGGTCGGTGTAAACCGCAAGGCCTGCCGCTGGGACCTCGAAACCCTCGTGGATAGACTCAACGACGAGCGTCGCGTCAGGCGGGCGGTCATCGTCAGTAAGCAACTCGGTGAGCCGGCCTCGCTGGGAGGCGCTGTCGCAGAGGATGACTGTGTCGAGGTCGCGCCGCCGGTTGTCGGTGAGGGCCTGCCGAAGCCGACCCATGTCGCTGTTGAACGCGGGCTGCGGCGCGGCGGTGAGGTCGAGCGCGGTCGGCGCGTCGTCGGAGAATGTGCCGAAAAGGAGACGACCGTGCTGGTCGAGTACCCGCGTGAGCGCGTCGCCCGTGAGATAGCGTGCTTCGGGCGGTGCGAGCTTCGCGGCAGCGGCGACCTCGACGTCCGTGTCGGCGTCGCGGAGACGTTCCTCGTAGGCCTCCGCCGCCTCGGTATAGCGGTTCTGCGCGTGCTCGGCGAGGCGCTGGCTGTCGAAGAGCGCGAGGAGTGGATCGTCAGGAAGGTGCGTGAAGAGCGGCGTGAACGAGCCCGTCGTCGCGGCGTCGAGGTTCGGGACGAGGCGCGCGACGGGGAGCGTCGCGAGCGAACGCTGCGTCGCTGGGTCGAACTCGCGCAGCCCGTCGATCTCGTCGCCGAAGAACTCGATGCGGACGGGGTAGTCTCCCGCGAACGGAAACACGTCGAGGATGCCGCCGCGAATCGCGACCTCGCCCTGCGTGCTGACAAACTCGACGGCCTCGAACCCTTGCTCGACGAGCCGTGCCATGAGGTCCTGCGGGTCGATCTCGTCGCCGGGGCGGATCGCCAGCGTCTCATCGGCAACGGTGTCGGGCTGCGGGACGAGATCGCTTAGCGCATCGACGCTCGTGACGAGGATGCCCGCGAAGCCCTCGCGGAGTTGCTGGAGCACGTCGGCCCGCTGCGCGATGGGCGTTGGGTCCGCAACCTGCCCGGCATCGTACGGGTGCTGCCCGGTGGGAGGGAGGTGGAGCAGATCCGCCGGGTCTGCGACGAGTTGTTCGAGGTCGCTGCGGAGATAGCTCGCCGCCTCGCGCTCCGCCAGGATCGCCACGACGAGCCGCTCGGTGTGCGCGGCGAGGTCCGCAAGGACGAACGCGGGGAGCGAGCCGACTGTCCCGCGTAACCGTAGTGCGCTGTCGGTGAGCGTGACGGCGCGGGCGCGGACCTCCGCGAAAAAGTCGGTGTCGGCGAGGCGGGCCTGGACGGTGGCGAGCGTCGAGGGCATGGGACGGCAGGGTGTGCGGGATCAACAGCCGTCGTTTAACCGAGGAGCGTAGGGCGGGTTCGTGGCGGATCGGTTCTCCACAATCCGACCCCGCCATCTCCAGAGAGGTCGTCCCTAGACTTCGGCGATTGCCGTGAGCAGGGCGCGGTCGGCGTCCGTGAGTGGGACTTTGCGGCGCTGCATCACCGCCTCGGCTACCCGGAGCGCCTTGTCGAGGCGATAGCGGGCCAACCCTCCGTCTTGCCAGCCGCCCCACGAGAAGCTCGGAACGCGGCGCGGCGCAAAGCCACCACCGTAGAGGTTGCACGACACGCCGACGACGGTACCCGTGTTGAACATCGTGTTGATGCCTGCCTTCGAGTGGTCGCCCATGACGAGGCCGAGAAACTGCGTCCCGCTCGGCAAAAACGTGTCGGCGACGGCATCGAAGAGCGTCACCTCGCCGTAGTCGTTGCGGAGGTTGCTCGTGTTGGTGTCCGCGCCGAGGTTGCACCAGCGCCCGAGGTAGGAATTGCCGAGGTAGCCGTCGTGCCCCTTGTTGGTGTACGAGTGGACCACGCTTGCGCTGACCTCGCCGCCGACCTTCGACCACGGCCCGACAGCACTACCGCTGATCCGACTGAGCATCTTGAGCTGCGCCCGCTCGCCGAAATAGACCGGCCCTTTGGCGACCGCGCCCTCGAAGATCGTAGCCCCTGCGTCGATGTAGACGGGCCCGTGCTCCGCTGTGACGATGGCTCCGGGCTTGACCGTTGCGCCGGGGGCGAGGTAGATCTGCTCGGGGTTGACCAGCAGCGCGCCATCGTGGATCGTCGCGCCGTCGTGGCCGCGGTGGCCGAGCGTTTCAACGTCGGCCGCAATCCGACCGCCAACGCCGTCGAGCAGGTCCCAGAGGTAGGTGATCATCTGGGCATCCGAAACGTCTTCCGTCGGGATGCCCTCGACCGCGGCCAAGCCGACAGCGTCAGTGTCGAGCAGCGTAGCCTCCGGGTAGGGCAGCCATGCCGCGACGAGCGTATCGCCCTGCACGAAGGCACGCGCCGTCTCGCGGGGCTGCGCCGCTGCCTTCAGCCGGTCGAGCAGCGCACCAGGTTCGGGCCGGTAGCGCACATTGACGAGCAGCACGCCAGCATGATCGTCGGGCAGTGCGTTGACCGTGGCCTCGGGGTGCTCCTGAGCCGTGACATCCGCGACGAGGCGACGGGTGTGCAGGACGAGAGCATCGTGCGGGAAGGCTGCCCGTTGCGCCTCGAAGAGCGTGCGGATACCGAGGCGGAGGTCGCCCGCGGCGCGCGTGAGCACGAGCGGTTCGAGGTGGCGGACGGCCTCGTCTTCAAACAGGCAGAGGTGCACGGCGAGAAGTGTGGATGTGCGGACGTGTGAACGTAGACAAGATCGCCCGACCTGCGAGCTAAGACCTGCGAGCTAAGACCTGCGAGCTAAGACTGGAATCCGTAGCGTTCCCTCCAGCATGGTCACGGCGCGCCCGCCCAGCAGCACACGGTCGCCGCTCTGCGCATTGGGACGGTGCTCGACGGTCACGGTACCACCGCGTTCGGACGCCTGGTAGCCCACGAGCACGGCACGTCCAAGCCGTCCAGCCCAATACGGTGCGAGGGTGCAGTGCGCTGAGCCCGTCACGGGGTCTTCGGCAACACGTACGGCTGGGGCGAAGAAGCGCGAGACAAAGTCATAGGGCTCGTCCGGGTCGGCCTCTGCCGTGACCATCACGCCACGCTCAATGTTAGGGACGGCGGCGAGACCTTGGAAGTCGGGATCGAGGCCGTGCACGGTGGCCGCGTCGGCGACCTCCACAAGCACATCGTAGGCGTTGCGGCCAACGAAACGCACAACATCCGGGGCGAGGCCAAGGCGATCAAGGAGCCTGGCGGGCATTGAGGCGGGCGCAGCCGTGGTGGCGGGGAAGTCCATCGCGTAGCCGCCGCCGTCGGTGCGGGTCACGGTGAGGCCTCCGCTGCGCGTCACGAAGCGCACCGGGTCGGCGACGCGGCCGGTCTCGAACAGGATGTGCGCCGTCGCGAGCGTGGCATGGCCGCAGAGGTCGACTTCGGCGGCCGGGGTGAACCAGCGCAGCCGCCGTACGCCCGGCTCAGCCTCGACGCCCTGGGGCAGCACAAACGCAGTCTCCGAGAGGTTCATCTCCATCGCCACCCGCTGCATCCAGGCGGGTTCAGCGGGCGCGTCGAGAAGGCATACGGCCGCGGGGTTGCCGCCAAAGGGCGCATCGGTGAAGGCATCGACGATAAAGAGCATGGGGTAGGCACGAAGAGGAAGAAGAGCGCAGAGCGACTCCGAAACCCGTATCCGGCGCTTCGGTGCCGCGGCCCAGGCAGCGCGCGTAGCTTCGCGCAACCATTTCCAAGCGACCCCTTGCTCTCATGCGCTTCGCTCTGTTCTCTGCCGTCCTCGTTGCTCTGCTCGTCGTGCCCGCCCAGGCGCAGCGCACGCTCATCCACTGCGGCACCGTCCTCGATCCCGCGACCTCAATGGAAGCGCTCGGGCCGCACACGCTCACCGTTGAGGGGGACCGTATCACAGCCGTGACCGAAGGCTTCGTGGAGGTGGGCGAGAGTGACGCGGTGATCGACCTGCGCGGTGCGTTTTGCATGCCAGGGCTGATGGACATGCACACGCACCTCGGCGGCGAGAGTCGGAAGAACGGCTACATCGACCGCTACACCGTTCCGCCAGCGGAGCAGGCCCTCCGGGCGACCGCCTACGCGCGGACGACGCTGCTCTCGGGCTTCACGACGGTCCGCAACGTCGGCGGGCGCGAGGGCGTCACGATCGCGCTACGCAACACGATCAACCGAGGCGTAGTCGTAGGGCCGCGCATGTTCGTCGCTGGGCAGTCGCTCGCCATCATGGGCGGGCACGCCGACCCGACCAACGGCGGACGCGAGGACCTTCTCGGCATCCCCGACGAGTCGCAGGGCATCGTGGGCGGCGTCGACAGCGCGATCCAGGCGACGCGGCTCGCCATCAAGCGTGGGGCCGACCTCATCAAGATCACGGCCACGGGCGGCGTACTCTCGCTCGCTCGCGACGGCTCCGGCCCGCAGTTCCGCACCGAGGAGATCGAAGCCATCGTCCAGACGGCCCGCGACGCTGGCATCAAGGTCACCGCGCACGCGCACGGCGATGAGGGCATGCGCCGCGCAGTCGAGGCGGGCGTCGGCTCCATCGAGCACGGGACGATGATGAGCACCGCCACGATGGACCTCATGATCGAGCGTGGCACCTACTACGTCCCGACGATCACCGCCGGGCGCAGCGTCGCCGACTCGGCGAGCATCGCAGGCTACTACGTCCCGATGGTCGCCGAGAAGGCGTCGCGCATCGGCCCGATGATCCAGTCGACGTTCGCCAATGCCTACGAGCGGGGCGTGCCCATCGCCTTTGGCACCGACGCGGGCGTCTTCCGCCATGGCCGTAACGCGCGCGAGTTCGCCTACATGGTCGAGGCCGGTATGCCGCCGATGGAAGCGATCCGCAGCGCCACCGTCGCCGCGGCCGACCTGCTCGACCAGGAAGCCAGCCTCGGCGCGCTCCAGCCCGGCTTCTTCGCTGACATCGTAGCCGTCCCGCGTGATCCAATCGCCGACATCACGGTCTTGGAAACCGACATGGACTTCGTGATGAAAGGTGGCACGGTGTACAAGCGTGACGGTCAGCCAACGGTCCAGCTCTAGTCGTCCAGTCCACTGCGACGGACGAGGTGGGCACGGGCGTCGAGATCGCGACCCTCAGCGCGCTCGGCGAGGTGCGACGCGACGCGTTCCTGCACGGCGCGCGTGCGGTTACCGCCGACCTTAATCTTGACGCGCACGTCGTCCACGGTGAGCCGTACGGCGCGGATGCCCTTGAGCATTTTCCCGAACGGATTCGCGCCCGGCTCGACGGCGTGGTGCCCGCCTTCGGGCTGGAGCCGAGCGAACTGCCGATTGAGCACGGCGGCTTTTCCTGGCTCATCGTCGATGATGGTGGCGCGGCCTAGGGCCTGCACGGCGGCGAAGTAGCTCGTCGGGGCCGACCAGGCCGGGTCCGCGCCCTCGTCGCGGTTCCAGTCGGTCGGGATGTAGGCATCGGCGGCGAGGACGGCGAACACGGCGCGGTCGTCCTGGGCGAGCGCCTCGAAGACCGGGTTGCCTCGATGGAGGTGAAACTCGACGACGCCGTGCGCGCCTTCGCGACGTTCCGGGTCGTAAACGTAGTGCGTGGGCACGACGAGGGGGAAGCCGTCGGTGCTGACCACGAACTGCCCGAAGGATTCCCCGGCGAGGAACGCCTGCCATTCGGCCTCGGAGTGCGCCGCGTCAAAGCGGTTTTCGAGCATAGGTGGGCCTGCGAGTAGGAAGTCTGTGTGCGAGGTGCCAGCCGCGTACGCCTCCTCATGGAGAACGAATCGGTGGTGGACGCCGGAGTCCGTCTAGGCAAAGGTTCAGTCTGGGCGAAGGTAGCCCCGACCGGCCCCCTCGTTCGGACGAGGTCTCCACCTGTAGCATTCTGCAAGGGTAGGCGACCGTGCTACCAAGAGCTGGCACACGCGCAGCGCAGCGCGCGAGTTTGGAACCGATTCCAATCGTCGCGTGGTACTTTCGAGTGCGTGCCGTGCTTCGGTGTGCGGTACGTTTGAACCGGAACGTTGCCGCGCGCAGGGCGAGGTCCCCAGTCTGTTGTCGATCGCTCCGGCCCCTCGTCTCCGTGTGCCCGGCCCCTATGTCTCGAACTCCCGCTAGTACGTCATCGGTTGGGGAGCGGACCTTCTTCGTGGTCGTAGACATCGGCGGCACGAACCTGCGCTGCGCGCTCGTCCCCACGGATGCCCCGACGACCCTGCTTGGCCGCTCGGAAGCCCAGACGCCCGCGACCAGTGAGGCCGTGGTCGATCTCATCGCCCGCATGGCAGAGGAGGGGGTCCACCAACTCGGCGTGCCGACGCACAACCTGGTCGGCCTGGGCTGCGTGAGTCCCGGCATCCTCGACCCGGCCTCGGGCGTCGTATCAACCGCCGTCAACCTAGGCTGGACCGACGTGCCCTTGCGGGCGATGCTGGCCGAGCGTACGGGCCTTCCCGTGGCCATCGAGAACGACGTCAACGCCGGGGCCATCGCCGAGTACCACTTCAGCGAGCTCCAGCGTGTGCACTCGCTCGTCTACCTCACCGTGAGCACCGGGCTTGCGTGCGGGATTGTCCTGGACGGCCGCGTGTACCATGGGGCCAGCAACGCCGCGGGAGAACTCGGCTTTTTGGCCGCAGACCTTCACGCGCTCGACGATCCGAATCGGTCCTTGGAGCACGTAGCTAGCGGGGCAGGCGTCGCGCGCGCCTGGACGCACCAGGGCGACTCCCACCTGAACGGCAACGCTCAGACGATCACGGCGGCCGAGGTGTTCGACGCCGCCCGCGACGGCGATGCCGGGGCGAGGCACCTCGTGCATGAGGCGGCCGCAGGGGTTGCTCTCGCAGCGGCGGCGATCTGCTGCGTGCTCAATCCCGAAGTGCTCGTGCTCGGGGGTAGCATCGCGGAGCACGAGCCTGACGTGATCGATCGCGTTCGAACGCACCTACAGGCGATGCTCCCGTTCGCCCCGCGCATCGAGCAAGCCCGGCTCGGTAAGGATGCGCCGCTCCTCGGCGCTGCCGCGGTGGCCGAACGCCTCGCACTCGCCGCCGCGGCCTAGGATTCTTCGGCCTCGCCGTTGGACCTCGCCGGGCCTGGCCGGCGCGTTTACCTTGCCCTCCCGCCACCATCGTCCTTCTACTTCCCCGATGAAACGCCTGACGATCAACGATGTCGCCCGGCTCGCGTTCGTGTCGCGCTCGGTTGTGTCGCGTGTGCTCAACAACAAGCCCAACGTGAGCAAGGAGGCGCGCGAGCGCGTGCTGGAGGTCATCGAGAAGTACAACTACCGCCCCAACTCGGCCGCCCGGAGCCTGGTCACCGACCGTCGCCTCGAAATCTGCGTGCTCGTCCCTCGGCAGGCCGACGACATCCTCGCCACCGGCTTCTGGCCCCTCGTCCTGCTCGGAGTCTCGGAGGCCGCTTCCGAACTGGGCTACAGCATCACGCTGGCGACCGTCAGCCTCACCTCGCGCGAGGAAGTGGTGGAGCGCACAGTCGAGTCCAACCGCTTCGACGCGTTCGTCATGATCACGCGCGACGTGGCCGATCTGATGGTCGAGTCCATCAACGCCTCGGGAAAGCCGTGCGTGATGATCGGCCACGATCCGGCGTATGACGGTATCCACAGCGTGGACGTGGACAACGAGGCCGGGGCCTACCTAGGCGTGAAGCACCTCGTGGACCTGAGGCACGAAACGATTGGGATCATCCACGGCCCCGCCGATCTCCAGGAGACCGATCGCCGCCGCAAGGGGTATGAGCGCGCGCTCAGAGAAGGAGGCCTCACCCCACCTGCGGCCTTCACAGCCGAGCAGCCCTACACGCAGGAGGGGGGCTACCGGGCCATCCAGGACTGGCACGGCGCCGGCGGACTGCCCGACGCGGTCTTCTGCGCGAGCGACGCCCACGCCACGGGTGCCCTGCTCGCGCTCTATGAACTCGGAGTCCGGGTGCCCGATGACATCGCCGTCGTCGGCTTCGATGGCCTGCCCAGCTCACGGTACGCCGTGCCGCCGCTCACGACCGTCGAGCAGCCGATCTACGACAAAGGCCGCCGGGCAGCGGCGATGGTCGTGGAGTTGCTAGGATCGCCCCAGACCGAAGTGGTGCACGAACTGATGCCAGCGACCCTCTGCATTCGCGCCTCGACGGTAGGCCGTGACGCGGCGGCTAGCGTGTGAGCTTGATCGGCGTGCCAGCCTGGATTGTCTCGTTGACATCCACCTGGTTGATGATCGCCAGGCTGAGCATGTCCATTCCACCAGGCAGGTTCGCTCGGGAGGCGAGGGTAGAGAAGGGCGCCGTACGGCCTGCGTTCGTGATCGTCAGGCGAATCGGGTCGCGGTTGAGGTAGCGGCTGTCGGTCAGGCGCGAAAAACTGCGAATGGCGCCATCCATCGCCGAGGAGTAGGTGCTGAAGGTGTTGGCTGTGGCGAGGCCGTAGAAATGGTAGACGTTGCCGTCGTAGTCGATGTGGTAGCTCACAACGCCGAGGTTGCCGCCCTCGCTGGCGGCGGTGCCGGTGACGCGGTAGGCCGTGAGCCCGTTGAGGCGCACGGCACCCTGGTCGGTCGCGGTGAAGCCCTGCTGCCCGGCGAACGCGCGCCCTGCCTCCTGCGCGGAGTTGCCTTCGGCGAAGGTGAAGAGCATGGCCGCGTTGCCGTTCGGCTCGCCGATCTGGACGGCCGCAGCGCTGTTGAGTACCTGCCAGCCCACTGGGTACGCAAACTGGAAGCGGAGCTGCGGATGGTAGAAGCTGCCGCCCTCGGTGTAACCTTGGCGCGGGTCCTCGCCCACCACGATCCCGTCGATCATGCGGAAGAACTCAGCCTGGTTGATCTTCGTGCCCGTCGGGTACTGTGCGGCGAGTTGGCGGATCGTCACCTCGCGCTCGCCCGGGTCAGGGTGCGTCGAGAGGAAGTTGGGGATCGAAGCACCGGCCTGCTCCTGAAGGCGCTTGAGCGACGTGAAGAAATGCGCCCCCTCGGCGCCGTCCCAGCCCGCGCGCTCGGCGTAGGCAACGCCTGCCTGGTCCGACTCGCGCTCGTCGTCACGCCCGTAGCTCAACTGGAGCAACTGCACGCCTGTGCCGCCAACATCGAGCACCTGGGCGCCGCGGCCCAGGAACACCTCGGCGGCGGCAGCAGCCCCGATCAGCCCAATGACGTTGCGCTGCTGGACGGCCGCACGCTTCGATGCGTGTCGCCCGGCGACGTGCCCGACCTCGTGGCCGAGCACCATGGCTAGTTGCGCCTCGTTGTCGAGGTGGGCAAGCAAACCGCGCGTCACGTAGATGAAGCCGCCGGGCAGCGCAAAGGCGTTCACGACGGGGCTGTCGAGCACGCGGAAGGTGAACGGCGTGTTCTGGACCTCGGGCGGCGCAGGGGCCTGCCGGAGCGCGCTCTGCCGCAGCACCTCCTCGCCGATGCGCGTCACGTAGGCGCTCAGTTCAGGGTTGTCGTAGACCCCGTACTGCGCAATGATCGAGGCGTCGGCCTCCTGGCCAATCTGCACCTCCTCGGCCCAGGTGTAGGCAGCAGGCTGGTTCTCACCTGTGATGAAGTTGGTCGAGGTTGCGCAGCCGAGCAGGACGATCGGCAGCAGAAGCACGAACGCCGCACGGCGGAACAGCGGAGCGAGGTGGACAGGCATGGTCGGGAGAGGTAGACGAGAGCAGTCGCAGGGTGGAATATCAGGACGAAGCCGGGGTCGGTTCCACCGAATCGTCTGGCAACGGGGCCGCCGTGGGCTGGACTGGCGAAGGGGCCGCGTTGTCCACGCCGAGCGTGAGCACGCGGCCCGCCTCCACGCGCAGGTGCCGGTGCGTAGCGCCGTCGAAGTCGATGAGGTCGGTGAAGGCGTCGGCGCGGGCGGCCGTGAGCAGGCTCTGGCCGACAGCCTCGGAGCGCAGCAGCGCCAACACCACGCGCGCCCGCTTCACGTCGAGCGTGCCAAAGACGTCGTCGAGGAGGAGCAGCGGTGTCTCGTCGAGGCGGTCCTTGAGATAGAAGAACTTGGCGAGCTTGAGCGCGAGGCCAAACGTGCGGTGCTGGCCTTGCGAGGCGTACGGGCGCACCTCGAAGCCGTTGAGCTTGAACACGATCTCGTCGCGGTGGGGGCCGAGGAGCGTACGGCCGCGCTCGCGCTCCTGGCGGGCGCGCCGACCGAGGTGACGGCGGAACAGGTCGGCGACGGCCTCTATGTCGAGGTCATCGGCAGGCGCATCGGGGAGCGGCGCGAACGTCTGGTAGTCGAACGTCGGCTCCTCGCCCACCTCTCCAAGCTGCTCGTAGGCTTCGGCGAGGAACCCGGCGAACCGATCGAGGAAGCGGGCGCGCCGCACCACGATCCGCGCGCCCAGCGTAACGAGTTCCTCGGTCCAGGCGTCGAGCCCGGCGTCGCTGGCGCCTCGGTTGCGCTTCAGGTGCAGCAGGAGCGCGTTGCGCTGCTTGAGCGCACGGCGGTACTTCAGCAGGTCGTCCAGGTAGACTGGCTTCGACTGGCTGAGCGTGTTGTCGAGGAAGCGGCGACGCTCCTCGGGACCGCCTGCTGTGAGGTCGTAGTCGTCCGGCGCGATCACCACGACTGGCAGTTGCCCGACGATGTCGGAGAGGCGATCCAGCGGCGCGCGGTTGACGAACAGCTTCTTGCCTTCATCCGGGACATAGACGAGCCGCACCTGCAGCGATGGCCGCCGCTCACTCTCGAAGTCGCCCTCGGCTTCGAAGAAGGGCCGGTCGCGCTGGAGTACGTAGGCATCGCTGCTCGTGAGAAAGCTTTTGGAGAGGCAGAGGTAGTGGATCGCCTCCAGCACGTTGGTTTTGCCTGCACCGTTGGGGCCGGTGAGCAGGTTCACCTTCGGCGCAAGCGCGAGCGTGCTCTCCGCGTGGGCGCGGAACGAGACGAGGCGGAGACGACGGAGGTGCATGGGCACGTGAATGAAACGGAAACGAGCCGAAGGTCGCTCTTCGACCTCCGGCTCGCCTATAGCAACGACCTTACAGTGCGTCGTTCTCTAACCGACGTCTTCAGGCTGGGGATTGTCTTTTCCGAGGAGGAGTTCGGTGAGCCAACCGATGATATCCATGGTGCAAGGAGGTTGAGGTGATTAAGTTGGTTTGACAGGCAACGCCCGCTCGAAGCTAACGACAAATGCATACCCTCGAAAACCATCTGAACCTTTTCTCCTAGGTACGTCCTCATGTCGTACTCAATCGGCACGCCCCCCGTCAGGTTCTCGTATCTCGTCCTTTTCTGGACGCTCGGCGCACCGGCGGCTTGGTCCATGGGCGCCCATCAGTCAGGCGTTTCCCCTAGTGAGGACACGGCCTGCACTACTGAGGTGCAGGAGGTCAGGGAGGCCTACCGTCGCAGTTCGAGCTCTGGTCAGGGTTTCGAACAGGTCTTGTCCGCGGCTCACTCTGCCTACGAGTGTCTGGGCGAGAGGCCCACTGAGCAGCATGCACGGGTCAGCGAGTACGAGGCCGCGGCTCTGGCCGTGCTCGAACAGTACAGCTCGTTAATCCAGGTCCTGGAGTACTACTTTGAGCACTTGGCGGACCTGTCCACTCCACAGCGACACGCAAATCAACTCGTCCGCTATGCTTACGCTCTGAGCGAGTTGAACGCGTACGCTGAAGCGCTCGTTGCCTACACGGAGGCCGCGAGCCTTGCCGACGAGCTCCCGCCGCGCTTTGCTGTCTGGCAGCTTGCCGAAACGGCAGAGTGGTTTGGGTCTCTCAACCGACTGGCTGAGGCTGAGGCCTACCTCGACGCTGCAGACTCCGTTGCGACGGCGCTCGATGCGTCCCATGCGTCTCTCCGTGCCGTCCTACACTTTCGGAGAGGCCAGCTCTATGTGAGGCAAGCTACCCTGCTCTCGCCGCAGCGCACCGACCTACTGCACGCTGCACTCGCGTTGCTTGAGGACGCCGTATCCGTATTCGAAGCTGACGCTGGAGCCCGTCAGCAGATCTTGGCGGCTCTCACAGAACTGAGCACCGTGTATCGTCACCTAGACCTACCAGAGGTGGCTGAGCGGTATCTGGATCGGATCGACGCGTTGGATATTCCACTGGAGGACTATCCTGTGTACTCGATTTTCTACCACAAGGAGCGTAGTCTGACACGATCAGGTCAGGGCGATCATGCCGGAGCCCATACTGCGGCGCATCGGGCGCGCGTTGCCGCTGAGGCGTCGGGCGACTTGCGTGATCTGGAGACCGCTCACTTCACACTTGGGACGGTGGCGGAGGCAGAGGCTAACACGCTTTCTGGTTCCCTGGCTTCGGAGCGGTACGCCGACGCAGAGGCGTACTACCAGCGGGCCATGCGGTACGCGCTCGACGGGCGGGCGCGCTACGGGCTCATGGACGTCGCACCGGCGGCCTGGGTGGAAGGGCAGCGCCCCTTCCGTGCCCTGGTTCGTCTCTACCTTCGGCAAGGTCGCCATGCCGAGGCCTTCGCCACCCTAGACGATAGCCGCGCCCGCTACTTCCGCGACCTCCGCGACGCAGCCAAGCGACGTGCTGTGCTGACCCCACGCCGTCGTGCCACACTCGACAGCCTTGTCACGGTCCAAGAAGAGGCGCGACGTGCTCTCGACCACGCCGACCTCAGCGTAGCCGGGCGGAGCCGACTCGCTTTAGACGTTCAGCGCGCGCAGCTTGCCATCGATTCCGTGTCGGCGCTGGTGTCAGCGTCAGCAGAGCCGCCGGCAGCGCGTCGCCCAGTCGAGGCGATGCAGACCATGCTACGGCCACAGCGACGCGCACTCGTCACGTTTTTCCTCGATGAGGAAGAAGGCGCCGTTTTCGTCTTGACCGCTGATACGCTGGCCGTCTCGCCCCTGTCATCCCCCACGGTCTCGAACCTTGCCGCTGCTGCGTACGTGGCGCCGGGGGCCTACGACCCCGCGCCGTTTCACGAACTGTACCGCGTACTGCTTGGTCCGTTTGAATCGGTGCTGGATGATACCGACGCACTCGTGGTCATTCCCGAGGGTGTTCTCGCCGGTCTTCCCTTTGCCCTCCTAACAACAGCAGCGGCTTCTCCCGGCATCCCGCCTCCCTATCTCGTCCGCCGGCATGCTCTTGCCACGGCGCTCTCGGCGGCGTCTTTCTTCGCGGCGGACTACCGGGAGACAGACCCGAACCTAGATCTGCTCGCATTGGGAAGAACCACCTTCGACCGTCCGTCAGAATCGCGCTCGTTGGCCTTGCGCTCGGGGGGCGACCCATCTGCTTCATTTGTCTCGCTGCCGCTGGTGGAGTCTGAGCTACGGACAGCGCATCGGCACCTGGGCGGCCTGCTTCTCCTCGACAGCGCTGCCACGAAGAGCGCGTTCTTCGCAGAGGCGACCCGAGCGCGCGTGCTGCACCTCGCCTCCCATGCGCTGGTCGACTCCGACGCCCCGATGAGCAGCTACGTCGTCCTGGCGTCCGATAAGGCTGAGCCTGGGTCCTCGAGCCGCCTCTACCTCTCCGAGATCCAGCAGGCGTCTCTGGCCGCCGACCTGGTGCTGCTGAGCGCATGCAGCACCGCTGAGGGCAAAGCGCACCTCAGCGAGGGCGTGATCGGCTTGCAATATGCCTTCCAAGCCGCTGGGGCGCGCAGCGTGCTCGCGACTGCGTGGCCGGTCAACGACGCCGCCATGGCCGAACTCGTGGCGGCATTCTACGGCTACCTCGCCGACGGGCTCTCGAAAGATCGTGCGCTGCAGCGTGCCCAACTCGACTACCTCAACCGGTACGACGGGGCTCTTGCCCATCCCGCCTACTGGGGAGGCCTGACGATCCAGGGCGACGTCACCCCACTCGACATACCTCCGCGCTTCCCCTGGGTGTGGCTGCTCTTTGGCGCCACGCTCCTTGCAGGCACTCTGCACTATGCGCGCCGCTACGCGGCTCTCTGACGACTCCTCCGCCATGTCTACCGTCCCCAACGATCTCTTCGAGCAGCTCCAGCGCCTGGCCACCGAGCAGCGCAACCCCCGCACGATGCACATCGACGAGGCCTCCACGCTCGACGCCGTGCGGATGCTACACAACGAGGACCGCATCGCCGTGGCCGCGGTGAAGCCTGAGCTCCCCCACATCGCTGAGGCGGTCGATCGCATCGTAGCTGCGTTCAAGAAGGGGGGACGGCTGATCTACGTCGGCGCCGGAACGAGCGGACGCCTCGGCATCCTCGACGCCTCGGAGTGCCCGCCGACCTATGGCACGCCGCCGGAGATGGTGCAAGGCCTCATCGCCGGGGGCACGCCTGCCGTCTTCCGTTCGCAGGAAGGCGCAGAAGACCACGAGGAGGACGGAGCCACCGCCATCGACGAGGCCAACGTGACGGCCGACGACGTCGTGTGCGGCATCGCGGCGAGCCGCCGTACGCCGTTCGTGGTCGGGGCAGTACGACGCGCGCACGAGATCGGCGCGACGACGCTCTTTGTGACGTGCAACCCGCGCGAGCGCTTCGACCTGCACGACATCACCGACGTAGCGATTTGCCCGGCTGTCGGCCCCGAACCCATCATGGGCTCGACGCGGATGAAGAGCGGGACAGCCACCAAGCTCGTCCTCAACGCGCTCACCACTATCTCGATGGTCAAGATTGGTAAGGTCTACGAAAACATGATGGTAGACCTCCAGATGTCGAACCTCAAGCTCGTCGAGCGCTCGAAGCGGATCGTGATGCTCGCCACGGGCGCCGACTATGACACGGCGAAGGCGACGCTCGACGCTGCAGACGGCCATGTGAAGACGGCGCTCGTCATGCTCCTCGCCGAGGTCGGCGTCGAGGAAGCCCGACGCCGCCTCACCGGTGCGGACGGCTTCGTGCGCAGCGCGATCACCGACTAACGTAGAATCGAAAAGCGCGGTCGTTATTCCTGAAACGGCACCTGCACAAACACCCGCTCCGGAAGCTGTACGGCCGTCAGGATGCCGTAGCCGGGGCGGTGGTGGTAGACACAGCCCGTGTCGATATCGATGAGCTTGGGCTGATTGATGGGCGTCGACACCGGCGTGTGGCCGCAAACGACCGTCTTCTCCCAGCCGCTCAGGTCGGCGTTGAGGTGGCTGCGCTCCCAGAGGAACGTCTCCGCTGTGCCGAAGCGAAGGTTGTCGGCGATACTCAGGTCAGGACGCAGTCCGGCGTGGACGAAGACGAAGGCCTCGGTCTCGTGGTAGAGCGCCGTCCGCTGCATAAAGTCGACGTGTGCGTCGGGGATGCGGAGTCGATCGCGCTCCATGTAGTTGGCCAGCGTCGAGAGGCCGCCGTTGATGCGCCACAGTTCGAGGTCGGCGTCGGCCACGAAGTCCAGCATCATCTGGTCGTGGTTGCCGCGCAGGAAGACGCAGGGATGCTCCTGTTCGAGGCGCAGCAGCCGATCGATCACGCCCCGCGAATTCGGGCCCCGGTCGATGTAGTCGCCGACGAACACAAGCGGCACGTTCGACGGCGGCGCGAGCCGGTCGAGAAGCGCGTCGAGGGTACGCAGGCACCCATGCACATCGCCGATGGCGAGGTGGGTCATCGTTGGGGAAAGGACGTGGTGGAGGTGGGCAGGCCGCAGGGTCGACCTAGCACGCAGAAGTAGGGCTCGCTTCCTTGTAGCGCGGTCCACCCGCGAAACAGATCACGCCGCATCGTCAAAAAAGTCAGGAACCTGCTAGGACGATGTGAACGTGGGCATTCCGACGAGGCCGCGCCCGGACTTCTTGAGACGATTCGTCTCGATGAGTTCTTTCAGGACTGCGTCGAGAACGCCGTTGAGGAAGTGCGCGCTGCGTGGCGTGCTGTAGCGCTTGGCAATGTCGAGTGCCTCGTTGATCGACACCTTGGGCGGGATGTCCGGGAAGCCTAAGAATTCGCCGATGGCGAGCCGGAGGAGCAGCCGGTCCACCAGGGCAAGGCGCTCGACCTCCCAGTTCTCGACGTAGCGGTCGATGAGTTCCTCGGCAGCCTCGGCGTGGTCGAGCGTGCGGAGGAACAGCTTTTCGGCGAAGCGCTGCGCCTTCTCGTCGAGGTGCGGCTCCACGACCGTGCGGAGGACATGCTCCGGGGCGTCGTCGCTGAGTTCGCGCGCGTAGAGGGCTTGCAGCGTACGCTCGCGGGCTTCGCGGCGGGTGCTCATAGGTCGGGGCTGAGAGCGGAGAGAGGCGTGATGCCAACGAAGTCGGCGCGGGATGGTACGGCGTCTGGGGTGGAGGGTCCCAGCGACGCTCGCGCTTCACGCAAGATACGCGGGCGTCCCGCGAGACCGTGCGTGGAGGGTTTGGAGTCGCGAAAGAGAACGCAGGTTATGAAAACACCGAGCGTGGTGTCTTGGACGATGCTGCTGATGCGGTTTGTTCTCTCGTTCGCCCAATGCCTTCGTCGCTCCCACTCCCACCGTTTTGCTGGACGGCCCGTCCGATGCTGACGGCGGCCTTGCTCCTCGGCGGTGGCATTGGCGTAGGCGCCCTATCTGACACGACCCTAGACGGATGGCTCACGCTTGCCATCCTGCTGTGGGCTGCCGCGATGGGGCTTGTCTTCGTACCGCGTCGGCGGCTCGTGACGCTGCGCCCCCTTGCGCTGACCGGGCTTACGTTCGGCTTCATCGTCGTCGCGGGAGCTGCACGGTACGCCGGGTGGGAGCAGCTTCCCAGCCACGACATCGCGCACGTCGCTGCCTGGAGCGATTCGTCGCGCGCAGCCGTCACGCTGTGGGGCACCGTTGCTGAGGCGCCCGTCGAGGCCCGTTCCGGCACGCGCCTGTGGCTCAGCGTCGATTCAGCGGCCACAGATGGCTCTAGCACGCTCATCACGGGACGGGCGCAGGTGACGCTACGTCAGCCGCGTTACGGTGGCGGCCCTGTCGTTTATCCAACACTTGCCCTCGGCGACCGCCTCGAAGTCACGAGCCAGTTGCGGCCGCTTCCCACAAAGCGCAACCCCGCTGACTTCGACTACGGCGCCTACCTCCGCCGCCAGAACGTGCACGCGACGCTCGCGCTCTACGGTGCCGAGGCGCTTGCCGTCCTGGATAGCGACGCGAACACGCTTCAGAGCATCACCGCCTCGGCGCAGCGCTATGTGCGCACGGCCGTCGCTACGCATATTCACATGCCTGATGCGCAGGCGCTACTGTGCGCACTTCTCCTCGCCGACCGTAGCGCGCTCGATCCGGAGACGCAGGATGCGTTTCGGCAGACGGGCTTGATGCACCTCCTCGCCGTGTCGGGCCTGCACGTCCTGCTCGTCGGGCTGGCGCTGTTTCACCTTCTCAAGCCGCTGCTGCTGCGCATCGGACTGCGGTGGCGGACGATGGAGTACATCCGTGCGCTTGTCACGCTCGCGGTGCTGGGGGGCTACGTCCTCCTGACGGGCGCACCCACGTCGGTCGTGCGCGCCTTCGTGATGGCAACGCTTTTCATCGCGGGCGGGGTACTCCAGCGGCAAACAGACGCGCTCAACACGCTGGGGCTCGCAGCCGTCGTGCTGCTCGTCGTTCGTCCCGCAGCGCTGTTCGATGTGGGGTTCCAGCTCTCGTTCTCAGCAGTGACAGGCCTCGTGCTTCTCACGCCGCTGGCTGAGCGGTGGACGCCAGCACGGTGGTGGCAGCCGTCGCGATGGCGGTGGGCACTCCAGAGCACCAACGCGACTATCGCCGCAACGCTGGCCACGGCTCCGGTTTTGGCCTACCACTTCGGAGCGGTACCGCTCGCGGGGCTCGTGCTCAACTTGGTGGCCATCCACCTCACGGCAGCGGTCCTGCTTGCAGGGTTGCTCACGGTGGCTACGGCGGGGTGGGCAGGCGCACTCGCGACTGCGTATGGTGGAGCCGCGGAGGTGGGTACGGCGCTCCTACTCGGCACGGCCGAGGTCGGTAATCACTGGCTGGGGGGCTGGACGTTCACGGGCTTCGTGCGCGACCCATGGCTGGTAGCCGGTGGCGTCGCCGCGTTGCTCGCGCTTGCCGCCTGGCCGCGGCCTCGGTGGCGCTGGCGAACCGCTGTGCTCAGCATGATACTGGTCACCGTCGCACTGGGACGACCTGTGTTCACCGACACCCATCCGCGCATGGAGGTCGTGTTCTTCGACGTGGGGCAGGGCGATGCGACGCTCGTGGTGACACCGCGCGGCCGTACGGTGCTGATCGACGCTGGCGTGCGGGACGACTTCGCCGACCAAGGTACCTGGACGATTCTGCCGCACCTTCAACGCCACGGGATCGACCGCCTCGACGCGCTCATCCTCACCCACGCGCATGCCGATCACTATGGCGGGGCGCAGGCGCTCCTCGACGCGCTGCCCGTAGGCGCCATCTACACAAATGGCCTCGATAGCGACGCCGACCTCTGGCACGACTTGCTCGCTGCAGCTGAAATGCACGGTGTGCCCGTCCGTACACCCGCCGGCGGCACGACGCTCGACCTCGACCCGAGCGTGCGGATCCAGTGGCTTCATGCGCCTACGGCATCGTTCTCTGATGCCAACGAAGCGTCGCTCGCGCTGCGCGTCGTCCACGGCGAAACCTCGTGGCTCTTCACCGGCGACGGTGAGGCTGAGGCCGAAGCCTACCTCGTCGCGCGCTACGGATCGTTCTTGGCAAGCGATGTCGTGCAGGTAGGTCATCACGGCTCGCGGACGAGCTCGACGCCCGCGTTTGTCGAACACGCGACGATGGAGCATACCCGCGCCGTTGTGAGCGTGGGGCGGCGCAACCGCTACCGGCTTCCGCACGCCGAGGTCATCGAGCGGTGGGAGCACGCTGGGGCCACCGTCGCCCAGACGGCCGATTTCGGCGCGGTATGGCTGCGCTCCGACGGCACGACCATCGACGAGGTCGCGTGGCGGTGACAGAGGACTGCGAGTGCAATCGCGGGACGGCAGCACGGTCACCGTCACCCTTGGAGCTCACTCAGTGGTACATAAACAGCGGCACGTCGCTCTGTTCGATCAATCCCTGAGCCGTCGAGCCAAAGAAGAGGCGGCCGATGCCTGACCGAGAGTACGCGCCGGCTACGATGAGGTCGGCGTTCGACTCGGTGGCGTGTTCGAGTAGGACCTTCTGCACGTTGCCTCCGAGCTTCAGCGTCACCTCCACATCGCCGAATCCGTAGGTGTCGAGGTAGGACGCGGCACGTTCGAGGTCGTAGCGGGCCGCTAGCCTTACATCGTCCGCATCATCGCCGAGGACGTGCACGAGCTCGACGGTCACGCCGGTACCAAAAGGGGCGAGTTGGGCAAACTTCTGGAGCGCACGGGCGGCCGTCTTCCCACCGTCGAAGGCTACGAGGACGCGTTCGGTGGGGCGGTGGTCCTTCTCTACGATCAGCACGGCACCGGCACCTTGCTCGGCGATCTTGGCTAGGGCGTGCGTGCGCTTCGCCGGGTCGGCGTAGTAGAAGTGCGACTCGTCGCCTGCCACGAGGAGGTCGTGGTACTTGAGATGCTCCGTGATCTGCTCATGGGGCACCCCGACGGCTACGTGTGCTTTCTCGAACCGAACCCCATCCTGCTGGCAAGTGGCTCCGAATTCCTCAAGCAGTTCCTCAGCGTGCTTGAGTGTCTGCGCAGAGAGTTCGTCCCGACGCTTCTGCGCGTAGTACATCGAGCCGATACCGCTGCCTGCGGTCGCGCCAGCGATGGCATCTTTCGCCACGAGCGCGAGACCGGTCACGATGCCGTCGCACGGCCGCACGATGTCAGCGGCGTATCGGATGGCAACAGGCGTGTCGTTGTCAGGATCGAGGGCGACGAGGACGCGGCGAACCATGGCGAGCAGGGGGTCGGTGGATGGCTTCGCTCACAGAATACGGACGCTACACCGTTCCGACTGATATAGGCTGGTACATCCAACCTCAGTCGGGCTTTCCCACGCCCCTAAATAAATAAACCTGAATAGAAAAGAATAGGAGGTGTAGTAGGGCCGTGGATACGTGGATAACAGAAGACGAGTCCGACAGCGTGGAAAGGTAAGCGCTCATCCACAGGATCGTCCCCGGCTCGTCCACAAGTGAGAGGCAGCGTAGCAGTCGCCATACCGTAGTATTTCGGCAGATCGGGGTACGCTGTCCACGTATCCACACGTGTCCACATAGGTCAGGCGGTGGGTAGGCTAGTTCCTATGCACAGTGCACAGGTGTGGATGGCATCGGGATAGTTCGTGGGCGCTTCAGGCTTGACATCCACAGCCCGGTTTACTTCTCCGCATTGTGGAAAAGTTGGGCACGCCGTGTCCCCTGTTCTCCACATCCGTGTCCACAGTGTGGAGAAGAATCCTGAGTGGGGACAGTAGTTGCTTGTTCCTAAAACCCTTGTCGGACGAACGTGATGAAGTCCGTGTTGGGGGCATCGAGTCCAGCCTCGCGGAGCGTGCTGGCCAGCTGGCCGCGGTGGTAGCTGCCGTGGAGCAGCAGATGGGTCAGGATGTCGCGGCGCGACGTCTCGAAGCGTTGCCCTCGGCTGTTGTGGTAGACCACAAAGCCATCGAGGTCTTCGCCGAACTCACTGAAGTAGACTGCGAAATCCGCACGGTTGGACGTGATGAGACCGGCGCAGGCGTCCCAGTCGAGGTCCGGCCAGATGGGGCCGGTCCAGGGCGCCGCGCTCAGACGTGCGTGCCACACCTGCTTCGCCGTGACGAGGTGCGCAAAGACGAGGCGCGGTGCATCCCCAACCTCGGCCTCGCAGAGTACATCGAGGAGGCGCTGGTTGGCGTCGGAGTCGTAGGTGAAGAGCTGGGCAAGGTCCGTCATAGGTCGGAGGTCGGGTGGATCGGGCTCACAGGCCGAGCGTCGCGCCGAGCCACCCGGCGAGGGCGCCGCCCAGGACGAGCCATGCCGCGTTGACCTTGTAGCGCAGCGCCAGCACAGCGGCCACGGCGAAGATGGCAACGGGCAGCCAGCCCGTGAGCACGTCGAGGCCGAGCTGTACGGTCACGACCGCCATGAGCGCTACGGCCGCTGCGTTGATCGCGTCGAGGAAGGCGGCCGTCCATGGCGATGTGCGAAGCTTCGGAACGATGGGGTGAAGGAGCCCGGCGAAGACGAACGCGGGGAGGAAGATGCCGACCGTCGCCACGACCGCGCCTGGCACGCCGCCGAGGACGTAGCCGATGAAGGTGGCCGTCGTGAGCACCGGGCCGGGCGTGAACTGCCCGATGGCGACGGCGTCGAGGAGTTGCTGCTGCGTGAGCCAGCCGTAGTCGTTCACGAGGTCGCCTTCGAGGAACGCGATCAGGACGTAGCCGCTGCCGTAGAGCACCGCGCCGACCTTCAGGAAGAAGAGCCCGAGCTTCCAAAGCGGGACCGCCGCGGTTGCGGCCGCGGTCGCCTGCACCAGGCCTGCCGGGATCGGCAACAGCGCGAGCCATCCACGCTTGATGGACGCCTTTGCCTCGTCGGAAGCATCGGAGTCGTTGTCTTCGGGTGGGTCTTCGTTCGTAGAACGCCTACGCAGGGCAACGAGGCCGAGCATCCCAGCTACGCCGCCGAGCACGAGGGCCGCGATCTCGGACAGCCCGGCCACGAGCAACACCGATACGAGGGCCGCGAGGACAGCCAGCATCCAACCCTTGATCGCCTTCTTGCCGAGCCGCCACAGCGCACCAAGGATCACCGCGAGCACGGCGGGTTTGATACCCACGAGAAACGGCTCCACGGCGGGCAGCGTGCCATACTCCACATAGGCCCACGCAAGGAGCCCTGTCGAAAGCGCCGCCGGGACGATGAACGAGGTGCCTGCCACGGCGAGGCCGACCCAACCGGCCCGTGCATAGCCGACGTGCATCGTCATCTCGGTCGAGTTGGGGCCGGGGATGAGGTTGGTCGCGCCGATGAGGTCGAGGAAGTGCTGGCGCGAGAGCCACCGTCGCCGCTCGACGACCTCGTCTTCCATCATAGCGATGTGCGCCGCCGGGCCGCCAAAACCGATCACGCCGAGCTTGAAGAACACCCGGGCTAGCTCGCCTAGTCGCGCACCGAGCGGGACGTCAGGCGGTGCGGAAGTCGAGGGCGGTGTAGACATGGCGATACGTGCGGCGAGAACAAAGGCGAACGGAGACAAACGCGAAGCCTTTCGAGAGGTGGTGCGTACAGCACGTCCCTACCCCCGGCCTCCATCGAAAGTCCCCGCCGATGTCCACTCGCAACGATCTCGTCACACACGACGCAGGGGCCGTGCTGGACCCTGCGACGCTCGCCGAGCATCCCGTCATTCTCTTCGACGGCGTCTGCAACCTGTGCAACGCATCGGTCAACTTCGTGATGGACCGCGACCGTGCCCGTGTCTTTCGCATGGCAGCGCTGCAGTCGGACGTGGGGCAGGCGCTGCTGGCGCGGCACGGCTACACCGGCGCGACGCCCGCGACCACCGCGCCGGACAGCATCGCGCTCGTCGAGAATGGCCAGCTCTATTTCCGCTCCGCGGCGGCGCTCCGTATCGCCGCGCGCCTCGGTGGGGGATGGCCGCTCCTGCAGGGATTTCTTGCCGTACCCGCCCCGTTGCGCGACCTCGTCTATGACTGGATCGCGCGCAACCGCTACCGGTGGTTCGGCAAGCAGGACACGTGCCGCCTCCCCACGCCCGACGAGCGCGCCCGCTTCCTCGACTACCAGGTGGCGGGCTGACGTGTCGCCGAGCTTCCAACACGAACCATGACCACGGCTACGGAGGGCATCGCCCTCGAACGGATGCGCGCGGCCCTCGCCGATTGGGTGGCACTGTCGGAGGCGCAGTTCGCCACGCTCGCCTCAATCTTCGAGGAGCGGCAGGCGGCGAAGGGCGACCGGCTGCTCCAGCCTGGCGATAGGCGTCACGAGATTCTGTTCGTCGTGGACGGGCTGCTGCGCTTCTACTATGGCGGCGAGGACGGAGCCGAGTCCAACAAAGCGTTCGTCGCCGAGGACACGTTTGCAGGCGCGCTCGCCTCGGCCCGGCTCGACCTGCCGGTGCTCTATGGCATTGAGGCACTGGAGCCGACGACCTACCTCGCGGCCGACTGTGCGGCGTTCACGGTGCTCTACGAAGCCGATCCCGTGTTCGACCGGCTAGGACGATGCTTCGCTGAGTTGCTGCTCGTTCGCAAGGAGCAACGGACGCGGAGCTTCCTCCAGCACGATGCGCGAGCGCGCTACGGCGCCTTCCGCGCGGCGCATCCGGATCTGCTCCAGCGCGTGCCGCAGTACCACATCGCGTCGTACCTCGGCGTCTCCGAGGTGCACCTCTCGCGGCTACGTAGAGGTGCTGGCAAAACAGAAAACGTGGGCAACGGAGAGCGTTCTTAGCAAAGGTTAAGGCCGTGGCCATGCGGGATCGGCTAGGTTGAGCGCGTTCGACTTCGTTCAGCCAACCCGATTCTCCGATGTCTACGCCCCTCACTCCCGACACCGCCCGCATCGCCGTCCTCGGCCTCGGCGCGATGGGCAGCCGCATGGCCGCTCGCCTGCTCAACGCGGGATGGAACGTCACCGTCTGGAACCGCAGCGCCGAGCGTGCGGCTCCGCTCGAAGCGCTGGGCGCGACTGTCGCCGCGACGCCTCGTGAAGCGGCGGCGTCTGCCGATCTCGTCATCGGTATGGTTTCAGACGATGTCGCCTCGCGCGCGCTTTGGCTCGCCGACGATACCGGCGCGGTGCACGGGCTGCGCGCCGGCACCGTCGCGATCACGTCGAGCACGCTCACGCCTGCGTGGACGCGCGAACTGGGCGAGGCAGTCGCCGCGAGGGGCGCTCACTTCCTCGACGCTCCCGTTGTGGGTACGCGCCCGCATGCGGAGAACGGTATGCTGACGTTCCTCGTTGGCGGCGAGGCGGCGGCACTCGATGGGGTCCGTCCCGTCCTCGACGTGCTCGGTGGCGGCGTGCACCACATCGGGCCCGTCGGCGCGGGCATGACGATGAAGCTTGCCGTCAACATGCTCTTTGCGGCGCAGGTGGCCACGCTCGCCGACACCGTGCGGCTCTTCCAGACGAATGATCTCGCCGTGGATGCCGCGCTCGACACGCTCGGCGCGTTGCCGGTCACGAGTCCCATCATGGAGTTGATGCGCCCGCTGATGCTGCGCGACGCCTTTCCGCCCAACTTTCCGATCGCGCTCGTCGAGAAGGACCTGCGCTACTTCGCCGAAGCTGCCGGTGGCACGGTGCCGACGACTGAGGCGATCCGCGCGGTCTACGCTGCTGCCATCGCCCAAGGTTTTGGTGAGGATGACATCTCCGGCATCGGGCAGGCACGCTAGATGGCGGAGAGACGAGGTGCGTGAAACGAGGAGGGGAGGCGTCGGTGAAAGAAGAGCCCGAGGAAACGATAGGGCGGTCCATAGCTTTAAGGGCGGCTGCGTTTCCTCGTAGTCGTGCCCACGTCCTCTCTCTTCAGCGATGCAGCCTGACGTCTCCGTCGTCGTCCCGGTCTACAACGAGGCCGAGAGCTTGCCCGAACTCGCCACGCAGATCCGCGCGGCGCTCGACGGGGCGGGCTACAGCTTCGAGGTCTGGCTCATTGACGATGGCTCCACGGACGGCTCATGGGAAGAGATCGAGGCGCTGCACGAGGTCGATGCGCGGTTCGCGGGGGTGCGCTTCCGCAAGAACAATGGAAAGAGCGCAGCGCTGGCGGTCGGCTTCGAGCGGGCCGCTGGGCGCTACGTCTGCACGCTCGACGCCGACCTTCAGGACAACCCCGCCGAGCTGCCTACGATGCTGCAGCGGCTGGAGGCGGGGGCCGACCTCGTCTCGGGCTGGAAGCAGAAGCGCCGCGACCCGATCACGAAGACGATCCCGAGCCGCTTCTTCAACGGCGTCACGCGCCTCGTGAGCGGGATCAAGCTGCATGACTTCAACTGCGGTCTGAAGGCCTACCGCGCCGAGGTCGTGAAGTCGGTCCGCGTCTACGGCGAGCTCCATCGCTACATCCCGCTCCTGGCAAAGTGGGAGGGCTACACCCGCATCGAGGAACAGGTGGTGGCGCACCGCGAGCGGAAGTATGGCCGCACCAAGTTCGGCCTGGAGCGCTTCGTGCGCGGCTTCCTCGACCTGATGACGGTCGCGTTCCTGACGCGCTTCATGCGCCGCCCGATGCACTTCTTCGGCGGCCTCGGCACGCTTGCTTTCATCGGGGGCTTTCTCATCAGCCTCTATCTCACCGTTCTCAAGCTCGACGGGCACTCGCTCTCTGGCCGCCCGCTGCTCCTGCTCGGCGTGATGCTGATCCTGCTCGGGTCGCAGCTCTTCCTGGCAGGCCTCCTCGGCGAGATGATGATCCGCCCCCGCATGGAGCGCACCGACAGCTACGACGTGCGCACGGCGCTGGAGCCGACCGTGCTACTATCGGCGCCACGTCGAAAAGCAGAGGTTGTCGAGGCGGACTAAGGAGTCGCTGCGAACGGCGCGACTCGAAGCGTGAGCACGTGGAAAGCGTCTGCGATGGGATGGGAGGCGTAGGTGTAGCGCAGATCAAGCCGGTGGCCTAGCGCGTGCCAGCGCGGCTGGTCTAAAACGCCCCCAAGTGCACGCAGGGCGCCGCCCGTGGAGAGTTCGATCCCAAACGTCTCGCAGGCCCCCACCTGATCGCCGTCGCACTGGAATTCCATCTCGCCCTGGTGGCGTCCGAGGCGCAACATCACGGTCTCCACCAAGGAAAGCTCCACCCCAAGGCGGCCGACATACCCGTATTCAGTGATGACGGCTGTGAACGTGCCTTCCCTCTCAACAACCCCCATCTCCGTTGAGCGGCCCTGGCCGGTGAGCGCTGCAAGCGGATTGACGAACGGCGCAGCGTAGTCTCCGGCGACCCGATCCCGAAGCAACCCGCGGTCGGCCTGCGCCACGCCTGTGAGTTCGACGACCCGTACGGGACCGCCGCCGAAGTCGAGGTCGTAGCCTACCTGCGCTGACCAGCCGAGGCGAACGCGACGGCTCAGGGGACCTTCATTTGTGAGCCCGGCGTCGGTCGCGTTGCGTCTGCCGAGGCCCGAGAGCGCATAGCCAAGCGTGGCATCGAGTGCCAGGCCGGTCTCCGCATCGCGCGTGCGCAACCCGGCAAGTTGAGCGATAGGAGCGCGCACCAGAATGCCTAGATCAAAGGCCGTCACTGCCGTCGTGGCATTTCGAAACTCCTCTAGGCCATCGCTCTCGGTACTACCGCCCTCGACATCAAACCCAGCGTCCAGGCGCCGGAGCGTGACGCCCAGATGCGTCTTCACTGGTCCTGCGTAGCCAACACCTACGCCAACAGACCACGCTCGCTGATCGGCGGTCATAGAGCCGATGAGTTCGTTTGTCTCCGAACGAACCTCCCGAGGCATTGCATCGGCTTGCCGTGTGTAGGATACGCCGGCTCCTAGGTAGACGGGCCATCCTGTCTGCGCAGGGGCAAGGCCGCCGCTCAGCGCCGTGGTCTGGAGATCTAGAGCAAACCACGTGGTAGGCCTATATCCACTCAGGGTGAGGTGGGATGTCCCAGCAGCAGCAGCTAGGTGTGCGGGGTTGTAGAGAAACGCTTGAGGCTCACTAGTGGGCACGGCAGCACCTGCTTCGCCGAGAGCCAGGATCCCCGGAGCCGCTCCTAGTTCCAGCAAATTAAACGCGCCTTGGGCCGAGGCTGGAAGCGCGCAGAGTAGTGCGCCGAAGAGAGCAAGTGGACGAAGCATCGGGAGCGAACAGGCGTGAAAGGCAAGGGTTAGGCGAGCGCCGAACATAACGCCTGCGTCACGTGGCGCAAGCCCCAATACACGTCTCTACATACTAGGGGTGTCCTATGGCAGCCGCGCGTGCAGCGTGAAGCCCGCGAACTGGCTCTCCGAGCGGGTGCCTGCGAAGTAAGTCGCCGTCGAGAAGCGCACGTCGAAGCGTTCGGCGAGAGCAGCGAGGCGCTCATGGTCCGTGGAGAGCGCATAGACGCGCAGGGCGCCAGCGAGGCGGACTTCGAAGCCGCTCGTGCGGCGGGCATCGTAGCCGAAGCCGTCGAAGAAGCCGTAGTGGAGCCCGAACGTCTCAAAGAAGGCCAGCCGCAGCCCGCGCCGTGCCGTCGTGGTAGCACTGCCCTGGCCGAGCAGGATGTTCTCCAGCACGTTGAGGTCGCCGAGGACGGACTCATAGGAGACACGCCCGTCGTCCCCAATACGCGTGAGTTGGTGCTCGGCCTGGATGGACGCGGTGGCGTCGAGGAAGCGGAGGTAGGCGTCGCCGCGCACGCGGTGATCGAGGGCGAACGTGGCGGCGTAGCCGAGGCGCGCCATTCGGGGCAGCGGCAGCCCGCCTGCCTCCGTGCTGATGTGGGCCTGCGTGTAGCCGAGTGCGAGGTCGAAGCTCGGGCGGAAGTCGGCCTGCTGCGCCACACCGAGCAGCGCCAGCACCGGCGCTTCAAGCCGTGCGCCCACATCGAGCGTGGTGCCGCGGACCTCGCGGACGAGGACGTTGTTGTCGGCGTCCACCCCTACCGCCTCCTCGGACGAGACGAAGCGCACGGTAGTACCCAACTGCACGCGCACGGGTAGATCAAGGCCCAGGCCGAGGCCCAGCGCGGTATAGCCGTCCCGCGGCGCAAACGTGAGCGCCTCAGTCACCGGCAGCGGGCCAAAGTCGAGCGTCGTGTGGGCGACGCCGACGCCGAGCGTCACTGGCAGCCCGATCCCGCGGAGGCTGAGGCCGCCGGCCGCGGCGTTGCTGACCGCGTCCAGCCCGAGCCCGAGCCAGTCCACCGCGCTGGGGTAGAGCGCCAGCGCGACCTCGCCGTCGAGGCCACCGAGGTGGGCCGGGTTGTAGAGAAACCCGTGAGGGTCGCCAAACGCCTCCGCCACGCCCGTGCCGCCGAGCGCGTTGAGCGTGGGCGCTGTTGGGAGTTCGAGGAACGTCAGTGTGACGGGATCCAGGACCGACTGCGCCGCCACACTACCGCTCACGGAAAGCATAGAGGCGGCGAGCAACGCCGCCGCCACGAGGACGCGCGCAGAGGGTGTGCGGATCATTTGGGAGAGCGGCAACGATACGAGAGCGTTCCAACCTATGTGACAGAACGGTGCCCAGTGTGTGACTCCCATGACACCCAGCGCGTTCGTCACCGCAATGTACCCGTTGGCCCAAATAAACTCAGGTGCCTGATCGTCCGCTTCGCGTAGCCCTCGTCGGCCCGGCCCCGCCGTATCGCGGTGGGATCGCGCACTTCCTCGAATCGACAGCCCGGCGGCTGCGCGCGCGCGGCCCCGCCATCGAGGTCGTCACGTTCACGCGGCAGTACCCAGCGTTGCTCTTCCCCGGAAAGACGCAGTACGCCGAAGGTGGGGGCGGGAGCGATGAGCCAGGCGCCGCGCGGCTCCTCGACAGCATCGGGCCGCGCTCGTGGTTTCGGACGGCGCGGCACCTCCGCGAGTGGCAGCCGGACGTGGTCGTGTTCATGCAGTGGATGCCGTTCTTTGCGCCTGCGTTCGGGACGGTCGCGCGGCAGGTGCGCAAGGACGGCGCACGCGTGCTGGCGGTCGTCCACAACGCGCTGCCGCACGAGCCGCGCCCCGGCGACCATGCGCTGATGCGCTATTTCCTGAAGGCCACCGACGGCCTCGTCGTGCTCTCCGACAGCGTCCGCGCCGACCTCGCGCGCCTGGGCGTGGACGAGGCGCAGACCCCCGTGCGGCAGGTGCGGCATCCCGTCTACGACCACTTCGGCGACCCGCTGCCGAAAGCCGAGGCACGCCGCCGCCTCAGCCTGCCCGACGAGGCACCGGTGCTGCTCTTCTTCGGCTTCGTGCGTGCCTACAAAGGCCTCGACGTGCTGCTCGACGCGATGCCCGCCGTGCTGGAGCGTGTGCCCGCTGCGCGCCTCGTCGTCGCGGGGGAATTCTACGAGGACGAAGCCGCCTACCGCGAGCGCGCTGCGCCGTTGGGGGACGCCGTCCGCTTCGACGCCGACTACATCCCCGACACGGACGTGGCGACGTACTTCTCCGCAGCCGACGTGGTCGTGCAGCCCTACCGCTCGGCCACGCAAAGCGGCGTCGCGCAGATCGCGTTTCACTTCGCACGGCCCGTCGTCACGACCGATGTGGGTGGCCTCGCCGAGACAGTCCCCGACGGTGAAGCGGGGCTCGTCGTCCCGCCCGAAGACCCGGCCGCGCTGGCTGCCGCGCTCGTGCGCTTCTTCGACGACGACCTCGCCGAGCAGCTGTCAGAGGGCGTCCGCCGCGAGCGCGCCCGGTACTCGTGGGACCACCTCCTCGACGCGCTCGAAGACCTGGCGGTCGCCTCGTAAACGTGCATCGTAGCGGTGGCGGGCTGCGCCTTCGCCGCGTATCGACGGTGCCCGAAGCCCCAGACCAGTAGTTTTAGAGCACCCCGCCGCTCCTGCACCTCTCCAGAGCGCCTGCGCGCGTCCCTCTCCTCTCTGCTCCACTCGCCTCTCCCGCCATGCCTCGCGAACGCACCGAACAAGAGCAACTCCGCCTGGAGCACCTGGAAGCGCTCCAGCAGGCGGAGGTCGCCCCGTATCCGTCGGAGGCGTGGCCCGTTACGCACCGCGCCGCCGACATTCTCGACACCTACGACGACGCGGCGCACGACCCCGAGACGGAGGGCACGGCGCCGATCCGCGTGCGCATCGCCGGGCGCATGATGACGAAGCGCGTCATGGGCAAGGCCGCGTTCTTCCACCTCGCCGACGAGTCCGGCCGCATCCAGATCTACGTCCGCCGCGACGACCTGCCCGAGGGCTTCTACAACACCGTCTTCAAGCGCCTCCTCGACCCCGGCGACTTCGTCGGCATCGAGGGCGAGGTGTTCCGGACGCGCATGGGCGAGGTGAGCGTCCGCGCGGAGAGCTTCACGCTGCTCGCCAAGAGCCTCCGGCCGCTGCCCGTCGAGAAGGAACTCGTGGACGAGGCGACCGGCGAGACGCGCACCTTCAACGAGGTCACGGACCCCGAATTCCGCTACCGCCAGCGCTACGCCGACCTCGCGCTCCACCCGGAGGTCCGCGCCGTGTTCAAGCAGCGCGCGCGCATCGTCACGGCCATCCGGCGCTTCCTCGACGAGCGCGGCTACCTGGAGGTCGAGACGCCCGTGCTCCAGCCGATCTACGGCGGGGCCGCCGCGCGCCCGTTCACGACGCACCACAACGCGCTTGATATGCGGCTCTTCCTCCGCATCGCGGACGAACTCTACCTCAAGCGCCTCATCGTCGGTGGCTTCGACGGGGTCTACGAGATCGCCAAGGACTTCCGCAACGAAGGCCTCTCGCGGTTCCACAATCCCGAGTTCACGATGCTGGAGGTCTATGTGGCCTACCAGGACTACGACTGGATGATGGGTCTCGTGGAAGACCTGCTCGAAACGGTCGCGGTCGCCGTCCACGGGACGACCGTGGTGACCATCGGCGAGCACGCGATCTCGTTTGCCAAGCCGTATCCGCGCCTGCCGCTCCTCGACGCCATCGCGCAGCACACGGGCCACGACCTCTACCAGAAGTCGCGCGACGAGATCGCCGCCGCCGCGAAATCCCTCGGGCTAGAGGTCGATGCGTCGATGGGCACGGGCAAGCTGATCGACGAGATCTTCGGCGAGTTCGTGGAGCCGAAGCTGATCCAGCCGACCTTCATCACGGACTACCCCGTCGAGCTCTCGCCGCTCGCTAAGCGCCACCGCACCAAGCCTGGCCTCACCGAGCGCTTTGAGTTGATCTGCAACGGCAAAGAGCTGTGCAACGCCTTCTCCGAGCTCAACGACCCGCTCGACCAGCGCGCCCGCTTCGAGGACCAGGTGCGCCTCGCCAGCGAGGGCGACGACGAGGCCGTCAACACCATCGACGACGACTACCTCCGCGCGCTGGAGTATGGCATGCCGCCCACCGCGGGCATGGGCATGGGCATCGACCGGCTCACGATGCTGATGACCGACCAGGCGTCCATCCGCGACGTGATCCTCTTCCCGCTGCTCCGTCCCGAGGAAGGTGACGGTGAACAGGGCGGCGAAGAGGACACGAGCGCGGAGTCGTAGCGGCCCCTATTCGACCGCCCTCACTCGCACGAGCCGTCGGTGCGGAGCACGCGCTCGCCGTCGAGGAAGGTCTTGCCGTCTTCGGTCGAGAGCACATACGACACCTCGGTCCCATCGCCGTAGACGAGGTCGAGCATGGGCGTCCCGGCGGCATCGGCCGACACCGTCCAGGTCCCACCGTCGGAGCGGTTGCCCGCAGTGCTGGCCCCGGATCCATCGAAGTTGACCCCGTAGCCCGAATACGAGGAGGCATAGTGGAAGTAGCCGTTGCAGAGGGTGAGCGTCCGGCGGGACGAGGTGCCGCCGTCGTAGCCCGTGCGCGTGTCGAAGTGGGCGAGTTGCATGCCCGTCAGGGCCGCGCGCCACTCGTCCACGACGGGCGGCGTCTCGGAGGCCTCGAAGACGACGCTGCGGGCGACGGCCTCGGCATAGCCGCGGTAGGCGTCCGAGAACTGGCCGTGGGGCGCGACGGCCACGATCACCACGCCCCCACCATGCGGTGAGAGCAGCGCCAGCGCATGCGCCTCCGCCGCGTTCCACTCGACCATGCCCGCGAGGTCGACGCGCACGCCTGGGCTTCCAAACGCGCTCGCCCCGAACGAGTCAACCGTGCCATTGGGCTGCAAGGCTGTCCCATCGCCGAGGTCGAGGCCCTCGCGGGCGCCGGCTTCCAACTCGCCCATCGTCGTGGCCTCGTGGGGGAGGAGCGCGACGAGGCCCTGGACCTGCGCGCTCTGGAGCAGGTAGACCCCGTCGCCCTCCTGCCCCTGCCACCCGGCGGGCACGTCGAACTGCAGGCCGAGCGCGGGGTAGTCGACGGTGCGCTGAGCGGTGGCCGGGGCGGCAGCGAGCAGGCCGAGCGTCAGCAGAGCGAGGAGGCAGCGTACAAACATGGCGTAGAGAGGAATCGGGAGCAAGGGAAGGACACCGAAACGTGCAGAGTCACCGGATGAGAGTGAACGAGCGCGTCTGGACGGTGCTATCTGTGACCAAACGCGCCACGTAGACGCCGCTCGGCAGCTCCACGGCGTCGAGCGTGGCGTCGTGCCAGCCAGCCGCGTGCGGACCCTCGGCCAGCACCGCGACCCGGCGGCCCAGCAGGTCGTACACCGCCAGTTCGGCCCGGCCCGGCGAGGACAGGCCGAAGCGGAGCGTCGCGTGGCTAGCAGCGGGATTGGGGAAGACAGCAGCGAGTTGAGGCGCGGTCGGCTGCCCTGGAGCGCGGTCCTCGTCGGCGACCTGGTTGGCCAGCGGGCGGGTCTCCTCCGCCACCCCGTCGCTGTCGAGGTCGACCTCTAGGACGGCGGGCTCGCGGCCAAGTTGGCCCCAGGTACCGCGCACCGTGTGGGTCGCGCCGGCCTCCAACTCTACGTCGGCGATAAACAGGGCGGCACCCTCCGGGGCCGCCTCGCGCAGTCGCACGGTGTAGGTCGTCGCGGCTCCCGCATTCTCGATCACGAGGCGAGGACCGTCTGAGCCGTCTGGAACGGCAACCGAGGCCGAGTCGGTGGGCGTGAGGCGGAGATCACGCACGTCGAGGGTGCGTTCGCCGTTGGCGGTCGCGAGCACGGTGCGCACGTGGACGGAGCGCGAGGCGTCGCCGCCGAGGGTGAGGCGGGGATTTTCGTCGGGACCACCGACAGGGTCGTAGACGAGGCGGTCGGTGTGCGAAGGCGATGCGTCCCTGCGGTCGTAGCTGGTGAGGCGACCGGCCCCGTCGTCAATGAACGTGGCGGCGAGGCGGTCGGTGGGGGCATCGCCTAGCGTGAGCGTATAGGTCCCGTGCGGGACGGTGTAGCCATAGGGTGGCGCGGGGCCGCCGACGAGGGGGATATGCGGACGCGCCCCGACGAGCGAGTTGGTCATGCCGGTCCCGTCGTAGCCGATGGTACCCATGCCGTTGGAGAGGGCCACCTCGGCCCCGGGGGGGGTCCCAACGAAGAGGGGCACCATAGTTTGCCTCGCATCGTCTTGCTGTGCCGCGTCTTGCCGTGCCGCGTCCTGCTGTGCTGCGTCCTGCTGTGTCGCCGCAGGGGCACTGGGCACCAGGAAGTTTGGCGTTGCCTCGGTCAGAAAGTCTACGACGGGATCGCCCAGGAACAGGCCGCACGCCCCGCCCCAGGCCGGATCGAAGCCGCCGTACGACCAGCGGTTCGCGTTCGCGTCGATCGCTACGACCAGGTCCTCGTTGTCAGGTTCGTTGGAGTCATGGACGTAGACGAGCCACAGCCCGGGAAGGTCAGGGTCGCGTTCGAGCCGGTAGGGGACGACGGCGTGGCCGCCGTCGACCGCCAGCGGACTGCAGGTCTGGACGTCGAAGAGGTTGAGCGTCCCCGCGACGGCCGGGTCGTCGTCGAGTAGGCGCGCCTGGAGGAGCGCGAGCACGGTTCGGGGGTCGAGCCCCGCGGCCGCTTCGAAGTTGTCGCTGTACTCGGCACCGTATTGATGGGCGAACAACTCGTTGACGGCCTCCCGCACGGACGTACTCATCGGGACGGTCGCAAGGGTTTCCACCGGCCCGATGGCGGGGTAGCGGCTGCCGAAGTCGTCGCGCAGGGCGAAGGCGAGCAACTCGGACGTAGCAAGACCGCTGCAGGAGCCGCCCCACGTGTCGCCGCCGTGAGCGCTGCCCCAGGCAGTCAGCGCCGCGTCGCTGTGGGTGGCAGCCACACCAGGGTCGAGGTCTACGTAGACAGCGTCGGTGCCGAAGGCGCGGGCGAACGCCGGCCAGTCGGGAAAGACGACGTTGCGGCCGTTGGCAGGCGGCAGCGCGAAGGCCGGGTCGTAGGGGAGACCCGTGAAGGGGTCCTCGCCGCCGAAGTAGTTGAACTGCGGGTCGAAGGCGTACCAGCTCTCGGGGAAGAACTCGTCCTGGGTGTTGGCAAAGGTCCAGCCGTGCTGCTCGACCTCGTAGGGGACGTAGAACGAGCCGTCGTCGGAGAGGCGGACGAGATGGTAGGGGCGCACGCGGAAGAAAGCCGACGTGTCGGCGATGGTCGCGTTCTGCGCATCCACCACGGCGATGCGGGCGGCGCGGGAGAAGAAGGCATCGGGGTAGGTACCCGGGAACGTCCACACGAGGGAGTCCGCGGCGACCTCGCTGGCGATGAGGAACGGCTCGGGCGGTGGCCCGCCGTCGAGTGCGAGCGTGTCGGGGAGGAGGTAGACGTCGACAGGAGCACTACTGCTGGGGCGCGTCCACCGGAGCGTGCTGGGCTCGCCAGCGGGGACGAGTACGTCGCTGTTGGGGTAGGTGACCGCGATCGAGCGGGGGACCTCCGCGCGCCATGCCTCACGGGCCCCGCTGGGGTTGGTGCCGTGGCCTACGATGACCGAGCCATCGGCCGAGACAGCCGTGGCCGCTCGGAGTTCCCACCCCGAGAGGTCGAGGCCATAGTCGTCTTCGAGGACCGTCTTCAGTGCACGCATGCCCTCGGCCGCTGTCCAGATGAAAGGCGCTTGTCTGTTCGCTAAGGTTCCCACGCCGACGACGACCGATCCGTCGGCCGAGACATCATTGGCCTGACTGAAAAAGGATTCTCCCGACAGATGCCCAAGGCCCTCCATGCCGCCGGTGCGTGTCCAGCGGAACGCCTCAATGCCACTCTCCGAGTTTCCCCGGCCGACGACGACCGCGCCGTCCGCGGACACACCATAGGCCTCGCTACGGAAGTCCCCTCCCGGCAGGGTGCCAAGGCCCTCCATGCCACCATCCCGCGTCCAACGGAAGGCTTCCCTGCCGCTCTCGATACTACCGTACCCGACGATGACGGAACCATCGACCGAGACGTCATAGGCCACGCTGAGGGTGAAGCTCCCTGGTAGGTCGCCAAGGTACTCAACCTCACCGCCAAGCCTCCAGCGGAATGCCTGATCTCCACGCTCGGTTTGTCCAGTCCCGACGGCGACCGTGCCATCGGCTGAGACACCTTCTGCGAAGGAAGAAGCGATGGCGATGCCTTCCATGCCGCCGGTGCGTGTCCAGCGGAACGCCTGATCTCCACGCTCCGTGTCTCCGGTCCCGACGACGACGGACCCGTCGGCCGAGACATCGGTTGCCCCACTACTCATATCTCCTCCGGGTAGGCCGCCAAGGCCCTCCATGCCGCCGGTGCGTGTCCAGCGGAACGCCTCAATACCGTTCTCCGAGCGTCCCTGTCCGATGACGACCATACCATCGGCTGAGACCGCCAAAGCCTGGCTACGGAAGTCCCCTCCTGGCAGGTCGCCGAGGCCTTCGAAGGATTGAGCCTGAGCAGAGGCTACAGAAAGGAGCAGGGCAGCCGAGAGCGAGACGAGCAGTCGCATGAGAGCACCGAGGTGGAGGACACGGAAAGCAGAGGGGAGGGATCAGCGCACGACGGCGACGCGGCGCGTCACGGCGACGCCCTGGGCCTCCATGCGCACCACGTAGACGCCACTGGGCAGTCGGGCAGCGTCCAGCGCGGCGGCGTAGCGCCCGGCGGTGTGCGTGCCGTCGGCCAGCACGGCAACCTGGCGGCCGAGCACGTCGTAGAGCACCACGCGTACGGCGGTGGCCTCGGGCACGGCGTAGGCGAGCGTTGCGGTCGTGGCGACGGGGTTGGGGTAGGGGGCGTCTAGCGCGAACGCCGTTGGCAGCGTCTCCGCAGCGTCGTCCTCGCTCGACACGGGCTCGCCAAGGCCGTAGCGCACGCCTTGCGACATCGCCTGGACGTAGCCCATGGGCGTCGTGTCGGGGAGGTCTACGCCGTCGAAGCTGCCCGAGCCGCCGTCCGTCGCGGCGATGAGCAGGAGCGTGTCGGTGGCCGTCGGCGTGAAGCCGTCCGCGAGCACGACGCGTGCCGTGCCGCCCGCCTCAAACGCGCCCGCCACATCGATGCGGTCGAACGCGGTGCCCGGCACGGTGCCGCCGACCTGGAACTCAATCACGCCCTCCGGCTCCAACGCGGGCCAATTGCCCTCGATGGTGAGCGTGCCGACTCCAGGGCCGCCGGGTCGCCACGTCGCGCCGTTGATGACGCGCCCGGCGATGAAGGCGACCGTGCCGGTGCCGACGACCTCGGCGCTCTCAGCGAGCGTCCACGTGCTGAAGGTGTACTCCAGCCGTCCGGTGTCGGCGATCTCGTAGCGTCCGGTGCTCGTCCCGCCGCGGCCGTTGGTGCCGTTCATGCGGACGGTGCCGTCGAGAAGCTGGAGCACGCCGTCGTTGTCCATCGGTCCGTTGAAGCGGAGCGCGCCGCCGTCGTGGACGAGCGTGCCGGTGTTGCGGAAGGCAACGTTGCACAGGCGCTCGCCCGACCCCGACGAGGTAAGCGTCCCCGCGCTCTCGAACGTCGCGTCGGTGGAGCCTCCTGAGAAGTCGGTATCGCCGGTCCAGGTCACGGGGCCTTCCGTGCGGAGCGTGCGCGTGCCGCTGAGCGTGATCGTCCGGTCGCCGCCGATGGTGAGCGGGATGGTAGGACCGAGGACGGTCGTGCCGCTCCCTTCCATGCGGCCGCCGGTCCAGTCCAGCGCGCCGGTGACGGTGAGCGTGCCGCTGCCGTCGAGGATTCCGCCTTCGATGGTGAGGTCGGCGGTCGTCGCGTCGGCGTCGAGAGTCAGGCCAGCACTACTGTTGGCAAGCCGGGTGGTCGTCACGTCGAAGGTTTCCGTCACCCTGAGTTGCCGCCCTCCAAGAATGGCGGTGCTCCCGGTCACGCGCGCCTGCGTGTGACGCCCCAGCCCAGCCGTGCGCAGCTCTGTGCCGTCTTGTATCTCGATCGAGCCCGACCCGGAGGTGCCCGTCGCATTGAACCCGATCAGCGTGAGCACGCCGCTCTCGATGCGGACGAGGCCGTCGTTGACGAAGCCTGCGCTGATGTTCACCTCGCCGTCGCCCGTCCGGCGGATCGTGCCGGTCACGCTGTTGGTGAGTCCGTCGGCGAGGGCGGAGAAGACGATCCCGAACGCGCTGCTCGCGTCCATCGCGAGCACCAATTCGCCGTTGTTGACGAGGCGACCTTGCCCTTGCCATATACCGCTACCGTCCCACAGAATGGTGCCGTTGTTGACGAGCACGCGTCCGTCGCTCATCTGAAAGCGCGAAGTGCCCTCGGCCATGTGGAGCAGCGCCCCGGAGGCTATAGTGATCGTCCCGGCCCCGCGGAAGGTATCGAGCCCAGAGCCGCCGCCCGCCCAGAGGAAGCGCTCAGTCACGGTCAAGTCGAAGTCGCCCGCGACGGTGGCGAGACGTTCGATCTCTAGCCCAGCCACGGTTGTCGCCTCGGTGAGGGTGACAGTGAGGATCCCGCTGCTCGCAATGGCGGCGGTGTCGGCGGCCGTGGGGACGCCGTTGGGCGACCAGTTGGCGGGCTCGGTCCAGTCGCCGTTGCCGCCGATCCACGTATAGCGGGTCTGGGCGTGGGCGGCCGAGGCAAGCACGAGGAGGAGCACAAGGGAAGCAAAGCGCATGGGTTCGCGGCGTCGAAGGAGGAGGTCGGTTGCGCGTGCTCCATCGCGGAAGCGAGGCGGGGCGTATCACGGCCCCCGCACTTTTTTCGGGCAACCCCCGAGTGGGTGGTGGGCTCGCTCGTCCCACGTGCTCGATTTCCTGGGCGAGGACCGTACTTTCGCCGTGCTAGCCTTCCACGACTATGCGGGCCGAACCGACCACCACTCAGCTGCTCCATGACGCGCGCGCCGGGGACGACGACGCGCTCGACCGGCTTTTCCCGCGCCTCTACGACGAACTGCGGCAGCTCGCCCATGCTCGGCTGCGCCGCCATCGCCCGAGCGACACGCTCAGCACGACGGCGCTCGTCCACGAGGCCTACCTCAAGCTCACGGCGGGGGAGTCGCCCACCGTGGCTGATCGGACCCACTTCTTCGCGTTGGCCGCGCGGGCAATGCGCTTCGTGCTCGTGAGCTACGCCCGCGACCGCACCGCGCAGAAGCGAGGCGGCGGTGACGTCCCGCTCGCCTTCGACGAGGCGCTCGGCGACGGTCTCGTGCGCGCCGACGCCGAGGCGGCCGACCTCCTCACGCTTGACCACGCGCTCGGGCGGCTCGCGACCTACAGCGAACGCCTCGCCGAGGTCGTCGAACTGCGGTTCTTCGGCGGGCTGCAGCACGAGGAGATCGCCGCCCACACGGGCCGCTCGGTGGCGACGGTGAAGCGCGACTGGCGCCGCGCCCGCGCCTGGCTCTACCACGCCATGCGGGAGGAAGCCCCTGGCCAGTAGAGGATACTTCGTGTGAGCGTAGGGACGCCGAGGCATCTCTACAGAAGCCACATATCCGACGAATCCCTATGAAACGCTACCGAGGACGCTACCGGATCGAGAGCGCGCGCCTATCAGGCTACGACTACACAACTCCGGGCCGATACCATGTCGTGATCTGCACGGCAGAGCGCGCCTGCTTCTTCGGCGACGTTCGGGATGGAACGATGATGCTGTCACCGACTGGCCAGATCGTTGCGGACGAATGGAGCCGAACGCCATCCCTGCGCCCCTACGTCGCACTCGATGCATGGGTGGTGATGCCCAATCACGTCCACGGCATCGTGACGCTGTTGCCTGGTGATGTAGGAGCACCTCGCCTGAGCACGGAGGCACCTCGCCGAGATGTCTCTACAGGGACGGTCGCGACGCTACGAGCTCACTCGCTGGGGGCAATTATCGGTCAGTTCAAAGGCGCGTGCACCCGACGCATTCGTGCTGCAGGCATCTCCGACTTCGCCTGGCAGCCGCGCTTCTTGGACCGCGTCATCCGCAGCGAGCACGAACTGGAGGCCACGCAGCGCTACATCGCTAACAACCCGCTGCAATGGCACCTGGACCGTCTACACCCTAGCCATCCTCAGCAGCATCCACCTACCTAGACGCTGTGCTACCCCGTAGAGACGCCTCGCCGAGGCGTCTCTACCGCAGCGGCGGAGGCACACGCGCCGATGTCGCATGATCCGCGCGCCGCGTAAACAGCGATAGACCGGGAAACAACCGTGCCCCCGATGGACTACCTCACCGCTGCCCGCTGGGCCGAGATCGACGACCTCTTCGCTCAGGCCCTCGACCGCCCCGCCGACGAGCGCACGGCCTTCCTCCGCGCCGCCTGCGGCGGCGACCCCGCGCTCTACCATACCGTCGCGGCCCTGCTCGACGCCGATGCCCGTGCCGAGGACGTGCTGGGGGAGAGCGCTACCGACTTCGCTGGGCACCTGCTCCAAGAAGCCGCAACCGCTGCCGATGCGATGGGGCACCTTGCCGAGGGCACCCGGGTCGGCCCCTACCGGATCGAGGGCGTGCTCGGGCGGGGCGGCATGGGCACCGTCTACCGCGCTGCGCGCGCCGACGGCACCTTCGAGAAGGCTGTCGCACTCAAGCTCGTCAAGCGGGGCATGGACACGGACGCGGTGCTACGCCGCTTCCGCCACGAGCGGCAGATCCTCGCCGGGCTCGACCACCCGCACATCGCCCGGCTGCTGGACGCGGGCGCGGCCACCGACGGGCGCCCCTATCTCGTGATGGAGCTTGTGGACGGCCTCCGCATCACGCACTATGCCGACCAGCACGCGCTCGACCTGGAGGCGCGCCTCGCCCTCTTCGAGCAGGTGTGCGTGGCTGTGGCCTATGCCCACCGCCACCTCGTCGTCCATCGGGACCTCAAGCCGAGCAACATCCTCGTCGCCGAGGGCGAGGATGAGGGGCCGCCGCAGGTGAAGCTGCTCGACTTCGGCATCGCCCGGCTGCTGGACAGTGCGCCCGGCGTCACGCTCACGCGGGTGGGGCAGCGCGTGCTCACGCCCGAGTACGCTGCCCCCGAGCAACGCGACGGCGGCGCGGTGACGACGGCGACGGACGTGTATGCGCTTGGCGTGGTGCTCTTCGAGTTGCTGGTGGGCCGCCGTCCGGACGGTCCCGAGCGACTAAGCGACGCTGCATCGGCCGACCAGCGCCGTGCGCTCCGCGGCGACCTGGATGTGCTCGTGGCGACCGCGATGCACCCCGACGCGACCCGACGCTATGCCTCCGCCGAGGCTTTGCGCGACGACCTCGTGCGGCGGCGGACCGGCCTGCCCCTGAAGGCCCAGCCCGACTCCCGCGCCTACCGCCTGCGCAAGTTCGTCGAGCGGCACCGCGTGGGCGTCGCCGCAACCGCCGCCGTCGTCCTGCTGACGCTGGCCGCGCTGGCCGCGCTCGCAATCCAGCAGCGGCAGACGGCGCGCGCGCTCGCCGAGTCCGAGGCCACCGTGGCCTTCCTCGAAGAGGTGTTCACGGCCGTCGATCCCTACGACCCGGTTCGCCTCGATACGCTCCGCGCGCGCGACCTCCTGCTCCGCGGCGGCGCGCGCGTGCAGACGACCCTCGCCGACCAGCCCGCGTTGCAGGCGAGCCTCCTCACGACCATCGGCGGCGCGTTCGTGCAGATGGGGCTCTACAGCGACGCGCAGCCGTTGCTGGACGAGGCGCTGCGTTTGCATCAGGAGCACGTCGGAGCGCAGAGCGTCGGCACGGCCGAGACGCAGCAGGCGCTAGGCCGCGTCGCGCGCTACGAGGGTGCGTTCGACAACGCCGAGCAGCACTATCAGGCCGCGCTCGCGACGTTTCAACGCGTCCACGGTCCTGGGCATCCGCAGACCATCCAGACGGAGCGCGACCTCGCCGAGTTGTACGAGGAGACGAGCCGCCCTGCTGAGGCCGAGGCCATCTTGCGCGACCTCGCGGCCCGCGAACGCAGCCAGCCTGTCCCCGACACGCTCGAACTGGCGCTCACGCTGAATAACCTCGCCATCGTGCTGCGTGCCCACGAGCGCTACGACGAGGCAAAAGCTCCCGCCGAGGACGCCTACACGCTCCGCCGCGCCGTCCTCGGCGATGGGCACCCCGCCGTCGCCGCGTCGCTGGGCGTGCTCGGCAGCATCTACCGCAACCAGGACCGCCTCGACGAGGCCGAGACCGCCTACCGCGAATCGCTGCGTGTCATCCGCGCGGCCCTGGGCGACGATCACCGCGACACGCAGGTCCGCGAGACGCACCTCGCCGAACTGCTCCGCAACCAGGGCAAGTACGACGAGTCCATTGCCCTCTACCGCGACGTGCTCGAACGCACCCGCACCACCCGCGGCGACGACTTCTTCGGCGTGGCCGTCATCACGGGCCTCCTCGCCAACGTGCTCCTCGACGCCGGGCGACTCGACGATGCCGAAGCGGGCTTCCGGGACGCGCTGGACCGAATGGGCCGCGCGCTGCCGCCGGGCCACATCCGTATCGCCCGCACGACCGAGAACCTCGCGCTCTGCCTCCAGGCGCAGGAGCGCTATGCCGAAGCCGAGCCGCTCCTGCTCGACGCCTACGCGATGTACGAGGCCGCCGACTACGACGCGAGCCGACTGATCGAGCGCCTGGGCACGTTCTACGAGGCGTGGGGCCGTCCCGTAGAGGCTGCCCGTTGGCTGGCGCGCACCACTGAGGCGTGAGGTAGTCTAGAACTCCCGCTCTTGTCATGCTGAACTGGATTCAGCATCTCAGCGGAGCTTCGTTGCAGCGCAATCATCAGAGATTGGCTCTGCTGGCCTTCGGCGTTGAGTCAGGTCTGGAATGGTGCTCCACTCGAATTCTAACGTCATCCCCGCGAACGTGGGAGCCGAAAACCGACGCAGTCTACCTACATGATGTATCGTGTACATCTCGGATCAAGTCCGGGATGACAAGGTGGGGGGTGGGATACAATGCTGACGACTCGGTATCGGAAGTGAGCTCGTTGCTAGCGCGGATCGGGCTCGGCGAGAGAGAGCTTCACCGGGTAGCGCTCGGAGACGACGTCGTCCGCGTCGGTAGGGAGTGCGGTACGGTAGGCGGCGTAGCTCGCCGCGCCCAGGCGTCGGGCCTCGGCGTCGCGCACGTCGCGGTAGGCGAGCTTCGCCGCATTGAGGGCATCCACGTAGATCCCGCTTGGTAGTCCGGCGGCGTCGAACAGCACCTTGTGCGTGCCTACTGCCCGCGTGCCCGCTGCCAGCACGGACACCGCGCGGCCGAGCAGGTCGTAGAGCGCGAGGTGCACCGGCCCTGCCTCCGGCACGTCGAAGGCCAGCGTCGCCCGCATCGCGAGGGGGTTGGGGTAGGCGCGCAGCGCAAGCGTCGTCGGGGCGCCCTCGTTCGCCGAGGAGCGTGCCGCCTCGGGGACTGTCGATCGGGCGGTTAACCCGGGCCGCGACCGGCCGACACTAGAGAGGACGAGTGTCCCCTCTATGCCGCCCCCTGCCCTGCCCATGCCGCCTCCTGCTCCATCCTCCGGGGTGGCCCCTCGTGCCATAGGATGGTTTCTGCCCGAGGCAGAGCGCGACCACGTGGACCTCCTCCGGGAGCACCTGTTCGTGGTGCTGGGATTCATGGTGACGGCCAACATGGCGCTGTTCGCCGTGCTCCACACGCTCCACCACGTCCCCGGGGCCGATGGCACCAACATCGTGGTGATGCTGGGGATTGCGGCCGTCAACGTGGTTTTGCCGTTCGCCCTGCGCGTGGGCGTCTCGCTTCGGGTGCTCGCGCCGGTGTTCAGCGTGGTCCTCCAGGTGGGGGTGTCGCTGCTGGCGGCCTACGACAGCGGGATGATCTCCGGCGCGGCGTTCTGGCTGGTGGTGACGCCGCTCGCGGCCGCCGTCCTCGGCGGGGCGCGGCTGGGCTGGGTCGCAGCTGGGATCTCGATGGTCGCCGGCAGCCTCATGTTCGGCCACGTCGCTTCGGGGGGCGCGTTCCCGACATCGCTCCGCCCCGAGATGGTCCCGCTCCACCACTTCATCAGCTTCCTGAGCTGCACCGTGAGCGTGGCCGCGCTGGCGGCGCTCTACGAGGGGCCGATGGTCCGCAACCTTCGGCACCTGGCTGGCCGCCTCGGGGCGGCGAACGCCCGGCTCGAGCGCGAGCTGGACGAGCGCCGCCGGGCGCAGGCCCGTGCCGAGGCCGCCAGCCGAGCCAAGGACGTGCTGCTCGACAACCTGAGCCACGAGTTCCGCACGCCGCTCACGGCCATCCTCAGCACCACCAACCTGCTGGCCTCCGATAGCAACGAGCTCGACCGCCAGTTTCTCCAGCTGATCGACAGCGGTGCCCGGCGGCTCCACCGAACGCTCGACGCCGTGATCGACCTCGCGTGGATCGAAAGCGCCGAGGCGGCCCTGCCGAGCGCCCCCGTCGAGGTGTACGCGCTCGCCGAGGTAGTTGTCGCCGAGGCCCGCGCGGCCGCCGAGGCGAAGGGGCTTTCGATCGCGGTCGCCGGCTCGCCGGCCACGGCGAGCGCCAACGCGGATGCGCTCCGGCGCGCCCTCGCCGCTGTCGTCGACAACGCGGTCCGCTTCACCGAGGTGGGCCGGGTAACGGTGACGGTTCGCCCCGACGGGCCGCAGGCGGTCGTGGAGGTGACCGACACTGGCATCGGCATGGGGCGCGACTTCTTGCCCCACGCCGCCGAGCCGTTCCGGCAGGGCTCCGAGGGCGACGCCCGGACGCACGAGGGCCTGGGCCTCGGCCTGACGTTGGCCCACCGCCTCCTGGCGCTCATGGGCGGCACTCTGGCGGTCGAGAGCGCAGAGGG
>JBCBEX010000015.1:0-61419 GCA_038528235.1 Bacteroidota bacterium | reverse complement strand
TCGTTCGAGGACGCTGAGGTCGCCGCACTGCTCAACGATGCGTTCGTCTGCGTGAAGGTGGACCGCGAGGAGCGGCCCGACGTGGACCAGGTCTACATGGCCGTCTGCCAGGCGATGACGGGCCACGGCGGCTGGCCGCTCACGCTGCTACTCACGCCCGAGCGCCAGCCGTTCTTCGCCGCGACCTACATCCCGAAGCACACGCGCGGGCAGCGCCTTGGCCTGATCGACTGGGTGCCGCGCGTGCGGGCGCTCTGGCAGCAGGCCCCTGAGCGAGCGCGCAACGCCGCCGCCGAGATCACCGCGCAGGTCCGCGCCGCCCTCCAGACCGAGGCCGCCGACACCCCGCTCGACGTGAGCGTGCTCGACCGCGCCGCGCAGCAGCTCGCCCAGCGCTTCGACCCCGCGTTCGGCGGCTTCGGCGCGGCCCCCAAGTTCCCGACGCCGCACCACCTGCTGTTCTTGCTCCGGCACTGGACGCGAACAGGCGATGCCGACGCCCTCCAGCGTGTCATCCACACGCTCCGCGCGATGCGCCACGGCGGCATCCACGACCTTCTCGGCGGCGGCTTCCACCGCTACTCCACCGACCGCCGCTGGCTGCTCCCGCACTTCGAGAAGATGCTCTACGACCAGGCGCTTCTGGCGATGGCCTACACCGAGGCCTGGCAAGCGACGGGCGGGCCGGACGGGGGTGATGCGCTCTTCCGCGAGACGGCGGAGTCGGTCTTCGCCTACGTCCTACGCGACCTCACGCACCCGCGCGGCGCGTTCTTCTCCGCCGAGGACGCCGACTCCGAGCACCCCGACGGCCACATGGAGGAGGGCGCGTTCTACATCTGGACCGACGCCGAACTCGACGCGCTGCTGGGCGACGAGGCTGCTCTCGCGAAGGTCGCCTTCGGGACGGAGCCCGACGGCAACTTCGAGGACGAGGCCACGCAGCGGAAGACCGGCGCCAACGTGCTCCACACCGCCCGCGCCCTCGACACGCTCGCCGCCGACTTCGAGACAACGGAAGCCGACATCGCCGCGCGCCTCGCCGCGATCCAAGCCGCACTCTTCGCCCATCGGAACGCGACGCGCAAGCGCCCGCTGCGCGACGAGAAGGTGCTCACGGACTGGAATGGGCTGATGATCGCCGCGCTCGCCCGCGCCGCCCGTGCCTTCGACAAGCCCGCCTATGCTGAGGCCGCCGCACGCGCCGCCGATTTTTTGCTGAGCGAGCTACGCAAGGAAGAGGGACTCCTGCACCGCTGGCACGACGCCATCGCGCTGCCTGACGGCACCACCGCCCCACCCGATGCAGGCATCGCCGCGCACCTCGACGACTACGCGTTCCTCGTCTTCGGCCTCACGGATCTCTACCAGGCAACGTTCGATACGCGCTGGCTCCGCGCCGCGCTCGACCTCCACGCCGAGATGGAGGCGCGGTTCGGGGACGCTGAGCACGGCGGCTACTACTTCACGGCGGCGGGCAGCGAGCACCTCATCACGCGCGTCAAGGAGTTCTACGACGGGGCCGCGCCCTCGGGCAACAGCGTCGCGATGCTCAACGGCCTCCGCCTCGCCCGTCTCACAGGGCACACCGACCTCGAAGCCACGGCCGGCCGCGTTGCGCAAGCCCATGCCGACATCGCCCAGGCCCCTATCGCCCACACGTTCCTGATGAGCGCCCTCGACTGGCTCTTCGGCGATGCACACGAAGTCGTGATCGCCGGGGACCCCGACGCCGCCGACACGCACGCCTTGGTGCGCGCCGCAGCGCAGACGTTCGCGCCCAACACAGTCACGGTGCTGCGCCCCACAGACGATGCCGCGGCTGTCACGGCGCTCGTGCCCTACGCCGAGGCGATGACGCCGGTGAACGGGCGCGCCGCCGCCTACGTATGCGAGGCCTTTGCCTGCCAGACGCCCGTCACCGAGCCCGACGCTCTACGTACCGCGCTCGACGCGTGATGAAGAAACGCACGAAGGTGCAGACGGGCAGGACGCCTACACCTTCACGCGCTCACACATGTCGTAGCCGCGGCGCCTACTCCGCGCGGAGCGTCACCCGTCCGCTGTTCGACGACGCCACGAGTTGATTGCCGCCGCTGCCGAGCCGCCCGCGCGCTTCGTCGCGCTCGATCTCGCCGGTGAAGGCGAAGCCCTCCGCTAGGCGGATCGAGCCGCCTTCGAGGCGCACGTCGGCGTTCATGCCTGCGGGGGCGGCAAGCGTGATCGAGCCGCTGGACGTCTCCACGACGGCCTCGCTGCTGAGGTCGAGGCGCGCGCGGATGTCGCCGGACGACGCGCTGGCGCTGAGCTGCCCCTTCACGATGCCCAGCTCAGCCGAGCCCGACGACAGGTCCACCCGCGCGCTGCCGAGGATGCCACCCACTTCGAGGTCGCCTGAGGAGGTGTCGCCGATAAACTCGGCGATGTCGCCGTCGCGGATCTCGAGGTCGCCCGAGGAGGCGTCGTAGCTGAGCCGGCGCGCGATGGCCGTGCCGATGGTATAGTCGCCTGAGGAGCAGTCGAGGGTGATCTCGTCCGCTTCGAGGCGGTCCGCGTCGAGGTCGCCGGACGAGGAGTCGACCACGATCTCGTCGGCGGTGATGGTGCCGAGCGTCACGTCGCCCGAGGAGAGGTCAACGACGAGGCGATCACCGGAGAGCTCGTCGATGCGGACGTCGCCCGAGGACACATCGATCAGCGCGTCGATCTCGACGGGCACGCGGACGACGACGGTGAAGCTGGCATTCCAGCTGCCCCAGTTGAACATCCGGCGCTCGGGGTCGCTGCGCACGACGAGGCGGTCGCCCTGCATGGCCGCGCTGTAGCGCTTGCGCTCGAAGACCTCGTCGGCGTCGCGGCCGCGGCCGGTGATCGTCACGCGCGCCTCGCCGCTCCCGTCGAGAGCCTCCACGATCACGTCCTCGGCAGAGAGGTCGACGAACAGGTCGTCGATGGCGCTCGCGTCGAAGGTCTCGTCGAGGTAGACGGTGCCGTTCTGGGCGGTTGCAGGGAGGGCAACGAGCAGCAGGAGCAAGGGAGCGAGGAGGCGCGGGAGCATGGCAGGCAGGGTGGCGTCAAACGAAACCGGCGCGGAGCCGACGGACGGGAGTGCCCTACGAGCGCACCGCCGTGGGGTTACCCCGCCGCACCAGAAAACCCGCTACTGTCCATGTCGTCGTTGTTCGCACCGCCTCCCACCCCTCCGCTCGCGCGTCCCTTCTTCGCGCGCCCGACGCTCGTCGTCGCACGCGATTTGCTCGGGCGGCTGCTCGTCCACACGCACGCCAACGGGACGCGCGTCGCCGGGCGCATCGTGGAAACCGAGGCCTACCTCTGCGACGACCCGGCGATGCACGGCTGGAAGGCCACGTTCGGTCCCGACGGCGTCGTGCTGCCACAGGGACGTGCCGCAGACCTCTTCGCGCCGCCGGGGACGGCCTACGTCTACCGGATCTACTACACCAACTGGCTCCTGAACGTGGTCACCGAGCCAGAGGGCACCGCCGGAGCCGTGCTCGTCCGCGCCCTCGAACCGATCGACGGCCTCGCGGCGATGCAGGCGAACCGACCCGCCTCGGTGCGCCGCACACGCAACCTCGCCAACGGGCCGGGCAAGCTCACGCAGGCGCTCGGCGTGGACGACGCGGCCTTCCACGGCGCGAACCTCACGCAGCCGCCGCTCTGCTTTGAGACGGGCACGCCGGTCGGCGACGACGCCGTTGCCACGTCGAGCCGCATCGGCCTCACGCGCGGCATCGACCTTCCCTACCGCTTCTTCCTCGACGGGCACCCGTGCGTGTCGCCGGGCGTGCCGAGCGACGTGAAGCAGCGGCGGTCGAAGCGGTGACCTGAGAGGGTTCGGGTTTGCGCCTTGCAGGCAACTCCCCCCGCTATGCCCTCTGCTGCTATGCGCTTCGCCCTTCTCACCTGCGCCCTCGTCGTTGCGAATGCAGCCGTTGCGAATGCAGCCGCTGCGAACGCAGCCGCCGAGAACACGGTCGCCGCCCAACCTGCGCCCACGGTGGTGAGCACCCCCGACACCACCGTGGCCGTCGGGCTCGACCTGCCTGAGGAGGACTGGGAGGACTACCTCAGCGGGTGCAGCCTCCTGTGCGCGATCGGCTGGACGACGACGGCCTCGTCCGTGCTAGCCCCGCAGGGCGCGAACCGCTATGCGGCCGAGGAGGCTGAGGACGGCGACCTCCGCTCGGCATGGGTGGAGGGCGCGGACGGCCCCGGCCTCGGCGAGCACCTCACGATGACGCTCGGCCACCCCGACGAGGACCTCCCCGACGACTTCGTGACCTCGCTCTGGGGGCTGCGCGCGGTCACGGGCTACGCCAAGTCGGCGCAGACGTGGGCGGCCAACGGCCGCGTGCGGCACCTCGAGGTGCGCGTCAACGGACGCCCGGTCACGGTCGTCGCGCTCAACGACACCGCGATGCTCCAGGAGGCGACGTGGGACGGCGTCGAGGTGCGCGCGGGCGACCGGATCGACCTCGTGGTGCGGAGCGTGTACCCAGGGTCGCGCTACGACGACACCGCGCTCAGCGAGGTGCTGCTCCTCGGCGCGCACTGAGCGTGGACGCGCTCGTGCGCACGGGGCTGCGTCTTTCTTCCATCTTGGCTTGACGCGGCGGCGAGCCTGGAGGGACTTTGTGGGTCCCGTCTACCGGTTCCCCCGTCTGTCATGCCCATGCTCGAAGGCGCGCTCGTCGCCACCGATGCCCGCTTCGCCATCGTGGCGAGCCGCTTCAACGAAACGATCACGCAGCGCCTACTCGACGGCGCGCTTGACGCGCTGCGCCGCCACGGCGCGGACGCCGACGACGTGACGGTGGCCTGGTGCCCCGGCGCCTTCGAGGTGCCGCTCGTCGCGCAGCGGCTCGCTGCCACGGGCGACTACGACGCCGTGATCTGCGTCGGCGCCGTGATCCGCGGCGCGACCTCGCACTACGACTACGTGGCTGGCGGCGTTGCCAGCGGCATCGCCCAGGCGTCGCTGACGACGGGCGTGCCCGTGCTCTTCGGCGTCATCACCGTCGAGAACCTGGAGCAGGCCTGGGAACGCGCGGGTACGAAGGCCGGCAACAAGGGCGCCGAGGCGGCCGCCGGGGCCATCGAGATGGTGAACCTCCTCCGCCAGATCGGGTAGCGCCTTTCCACTAGACTCCTAGGCCGACCGCATTGGCCGACTAGGGCACGTTCCAGTCGCTCGCGCCAGGCAGGTCGGTGTTGTACCTTGCGGCCCGGTTTCGTCCCGACAGCGTCTCCTCACACACCAGCTCTGCGCGCCCCTCGACCGTCCGCTACGTTTCTTTCGCTCGCCCTCGCCTCCTCGGAGGCCTCTCTGCTGATCGATTCTGAACGTATGCGACGCTTCGCGCTTTTTGTGCTCCTCCTCGGGACGACGCTGGCTGCCTGGGCCCAAGACACCCCTGAGGATGCGGCTCCGGCGGGCCGCTGGCAGGCCCTGACCGCCTTCAACGAGGTGCGGGCCCTCGCCGCCTCGCCGACCACCGTGTGGGCCGCCACCTCCGGCGGCGTCTTCGGCTACACCCCGGCCTCGGGCGAGATCGAGCGCTACACCACCGTCGAGGGCCTCGCTTCGATCAGCCCAACGGCGATCGTCTACGACGCGGAGACCTCGGTGCTGTGGATCGGCCACAGCGACGGCGCCCTCGACCGACTCGACCCAGCCACCGGACTCGTGGAGTCGTTCTTCGACATCCGGCGCACCGACCAGTTTAGCGCGCGGCAGGTCGAGCGTCTGCGCGTGGGCGCGGGCGTGGTCTACGCGGCTACCGGATTCGGCATCGTGGTGTTCGACACGGACCGGCTGGAGGTGCGCGATAGCTACGTCAGACTGGGCCCCCTCGAAGCTGGCGTCGTCGTGCGCGACGTGCTCGAAGCCCCGCTGCCCGACGGGACGCCTGGCCTCTGGGCTGCGACGGCCGGCGGCGTCGTGCGCGCGGCGCAGTCGGCCAACCTGCTGGAGCCGGGCGCCTGGGTACTCGAAGCCAACGGCCCCGGCGACGCCGAGGTCTTGGCGGTCTTCCAGGGCGATGTCCTGGCAGGTACCTCGCAAGATGTGCTGCAACGACGGTCGGACGGCACCTGGGCCCGGCTCTTCCTGACGGGCTCCCCCGTGACAGCGCTCATCGCCGATGGCCCCCGGCTCCTCGGCGTCGACCCGTTCTCGGTGGTGGTGTTCGAGCCAGGCCAGACCAGCCAGCGCCTCTTCGTTCGAGGCCCCGCCGACGACTTCGCGGATGTGGTGGCGACCCTCGCCCTCGGTGCGGACAGCGAGATCTGGGTGGGCGACCTTCGAGATGGCCTGCTGCGCCTTCCGCCTCTGGAGACCGCGTCGGGCGACATCACGCCAGACCAGATCGTGGTGCCCGACGGCCCACGCTCGAACCAGATCGACGACATCGACGCGGGACGCGACGGAGAGGTGTGGCTCGCCACCCGCCGCACGATCAACCGAACGACGGTCGCGCGGCGCGATGGCGATGGGACGTGGCGCGTCTTCACAGAAGCCGAGGGCCTGCCCACGAGCAGCATGCTCAGCGCCCTCGCCGACCGCGACGGCGGCTTCTGGGGCGGGTCCTCCAGCGACGGACTCGTCCGCATCGACTCCGAGGGCGCCGTCACCGTCTTCGACACCGAGAACTCGTCGATCCTGTCGGGCCTGTCCAACCCGGACTTCGTGCCGGTGGTCGACGCCGCGTTCGACGGCGACGGCCAGATCTGGGCGGTCAATCAGGCCTCGTCGCAGCCGCTCCATGTCCGTGACGACGAAGGCGCGTGGACCGGCCTCCCCTTCCCATCGAACGTCCTCTCCCGCGACATCGTGGAAGGCGTGCTCATCGACCGATTTGACCAGAAGTGGGTGTTCACGGCGGAGTCGGGCATCTTCGTCTATGCCCCAGGATCCAGCTTGCCGCAGGGCAGCGCGCCGTTCCTGCGCCCCGGCGGCGCCAACGGCATCGGGCTGCCCAACGGCCAGGTGCAGGCCCTCGCCGAAGACCTCGACGGGCGCATTTGGGTAGGGACCCGGCGTGGCCTCGCCACCATCTTCTCGCCAGGCTCGGCCTTCAGCGGCGACCTCAGCCTGATCGAGCCGCAGTGGGCGCGCACCGAGGACGGCACCTCGTTCTTCCTGCGCGACCTTCTCATCAACGACATCGCCGTGGACCCGGCCAACAACAAGTGGCTGGCGTCGTCGAGCGGCGCATGGCTCATCGGCAGCGACGGGGAGAACGTGCTACTGCGCTTCACGGAGGCCGATTCGCCGCTGTTCTCGGACAACGTGATCGCGGTGGACGTGGACGCCCGGACGGGCACGGTTTACTTCGCGACCGACCGCGGTGTGCTCAGCTACCGCGGTGAGGCGCTGGCCGCCGCCCCGACCGTCCGCGACCTAGACGTGGCCCCCAACCCGTATCGACCCGCGCAGCATGCCGACGGGGTGCTCATCAGCGGGCTCGTCGCCGAGACGCGGGTGCGCATCCTCACGGTCGATGGGCGGCTCGTGCGCGCGCTCGACACGCGCGGCGGGGCGGTCCGCTGGGACGGGCGCGACGCCGACGGCCAAGCGGTACCCTCGGGCGTCTATTTGGTCGCGGCATCAGGCCTCGGCGACGAGGGGACGGGCTTCGGCAAGATTGCTGTGATCCGATAGGTGCCCCACGTATGGGCATTGCCTCACGGGTTCTCCATTTGGAGAGCGGGTCTGAATGTCCCTATGTTTGCCAACTCTGGCCGCCGCATACGTATGTGAGGCCAGCATTGACATACGGATGCCGTAGCTCAGGTGGTTAGAGCGCCAGGTTGTGGCCCTGGAGGCCGTGGGTTCAAGTCCCACCGGTGTCCCCCTTTGCGCCCCCGGCGTCTGTTCTTGCTCCGTTCGTCTAGTGGTTTAGGACGCCGCCCTTTCACGGCGGTAACACGGGTTCGAATCCCGTACGGAGTACGCAAGAAGGCCGACTTCCCCAACAGGAGGTCGGCCTTTTGCATGTGCATCACCTAGGGTCACGGCAAACGCCGCTATCCATCGAGCCGCTCGAAGCGCAGCCCGACAGCCTGGAGCCGCTTTCGGTAGGGCGTGCCGAGCGCCGAGGCGGGCGTAAGTAGCCCCGCGGTGTCAGGAAGCACATCGCGGTCAAGGGCCAGCGCGAGGGCCGCCTCACCGAGCATCTTCGACGTCTCGGTGTAGCCTGGATCGCCGCCTTCGACTTTCGTGCGGACCGTGTGGAGCGTGCCGTCGATGCCGGTGCGGCGGGCGACGAAGGTGAGCCGGAAGAACGCGTTGGCGCGCGTCTCCTCGTCCGGGCCCGTGCCTTGCGGGTTGAGCGACATGAGCCACCGCCGTGTCGGGCCGAGTTGAGCCAGCGCGAACGCCCCGGCGGCGCCCGCCATCAGCCCGCCGACCTGCACGGGCGAGCGCGCCGTGCCGTAGTGCGCGTAGGCGAACCCGTCGCCGTAGTGCTCCACGAACTGCGCCGAGCGCCGCACCACCATCGGGTCGATGACAGGGAGCGGATAGGCCCAGCGGTCCATCGCCTCGGCGCGGAAGGGCGCGGAGCGGGTCGCATTCTTCGTCGCCGAGAGCGGGCGAACCGCGCCGACGTTGGCAGCGTCGCGCCCGCCAGGGACTTTCGTCGTGCCCTCGGCCATGGCGCGGAGTGCGCTCGCCCACGTCCCGCCAGAGAACTTGCCCTTGATCGTCACGAATCCGTCCACGGAGATCGGTCCACCTTCGGCCGGAAGCTGGCACACGGCGAAGTGCGTGCCGAGGTCCGCCGGTACGCTATCGAAGCCGCAGCACGGGACGAGCTTGAGGCCCTGCTCGTGCGCCGGGCGGTGGTAGTGCCCGATGGCGCGCTTCCAGAAGTTGGGCTCGCCCGTGATGTCGCAGTAGTCGGTGCCCGCCAGGACGCACGCCTGCACGAGCGGCTCGCCGACCTCCGCGAACGGCCCGACCGTGGACGCCACGACGCGCGCCTGCTGCGCCATCTCGCGCAGCGACGCCGCGTCCTTGCTGTCGGCTACAATGAGACCGATTCGTTCAGCGTCGACACCGCTGTCTGCAAGCTGCCGCCGTACTTGCCGGAGCTTGTCGAGGTTGCGCCCCGCGATGGCCCACGCGATGCCCTCCGGCACCCGCCGCGCTAGGTGCTCGGCAACGAGGCCGCCGGTAAAGCCCGTCGCGCCAAAGAGGACGACGGAGTAGGGACGAGACATAGTGACGGAGAGTGAGGTGAATGGCTCAAACATGGAAGCCGGCTTGACAATAACCGAAATCCTCGATCCAGCTTTGGCAAGAGACGGCGTTCCTATACCGATGTCATTCTGAGCGAGCGCAGCGAGTCGAAGAATCTCCGTGTCAGCACCCAAGTCGCTTCTTGACGAGGAGACGGGACGAAGATCCTTCGACTTCATCCGCTGCGCGGATTGCGCTCAGGATGACATCAGGGAAGATTCCTTCTAGATCAAGTTGGGAGGATAGGCTCAACGACCTCCAGCTCCACGCTATGGCATCGACGCCATACGAAGCCGTGCGGGTCCCACTTCTCAGCCCACCACGACGAGCGACGCGGTCGCAACCTGTCCGTTCGCCTCTAACCGCGCCACGTAGACGCCTGACGGCCACCCCGCCGTTTCGACGGTGAGCGTGTGCGTGCCTGCCGCACGGATGCCTTCGGCCAGCACTGCCACCTCACGCCCGAGCAGATCCACCACCGTCACGCGCACCTCGGCGGCTTCTCGCAGCACGAGCGGCACCGTCATCGTATGCGCCGAGGGATTTGGGTACGGCGTGCCCAGAAACGCCGCCTCACTCGGCTTTCCCAACGGCGGCTCCTCCGCACTCACGACTACCGGCGCCACCGTCCGTACCACTGCCCCGCGTCCGTCCGGCCCCGGCGGCCCGCTCGTCGCCACCCACAGGCGCCCCTCCGGCCCGATCGCGAGCCCCTTCGGGCTCAGGACGTTGCCTGGGATGCCCGTGAGCGCCCCGCCGTTGAGCCGCCCCCGCTCGACCCACGTCCGGCCCCCATCGAAAGACGAGTAGATCGGTCCGTCGTCTACGCTGCGCCCCATCGACCACAGCACCCCATCGGGGCCTTCGATGACCTCAACACGGTTCGTCCCCGGCAAACGTCCCCGGAACTCCCACGTCTCGCCGTCGGCGCTGGCCCACACCAGCCCCTGCGTCCCGCTGCCATCAGGAGCAGGCCCGTCAATCCCCGCGAAGAAGAGGTCCTGCACAGGTGCATAGGTGACATGCTGAGCCTGGTAGCCGAAGACGTTCAGGAGATTCGTCTCGGTCCATGTGAGGCCGCCGTCGATGGAGACCGCCGCCCCGCCGAGGCCCACGGCGACGAGCGTGCCGACCGCGCGCTGCTCGGAGGCCGGAGCGTAGCCCACGTCGCGGATCCAGATGCGCCCAAGGACGTCGGAGGGGGCCACCTCCGTCCAGGTCTGCCCGTCGTCGGTGGAGCGCGCGATCGTGTTGTCGAGGTTGCGGCCCGTGTCCGCGACGAGCGCTGGGCCACCAGGACCGCCGGGCAGCACCTCGGCCATGCCCCACGTATCCGCCAGCACGAAGTCCCAGGTGGCGCTGCGGTCGGTCGAGCGGAACAGGACGCGGCTCACGTAGAAGATCGTGCCCGCCCTCGATTCGATCAGCCGGTCGGGAGGAATTCCCCGGTCAGCACGCTTAATCCAAGGGCCGGTATAGGGGTAGGGAAGCGCAAAAGTGCTGCCCGAGCCGACAAAAAGCGTCGAGTCTTGGGCGAAGAGGAGGCCGTCGCTCCGGAACGTCCGGCCTTCCTCGGGGATACCGACGACGAGTTCGAAGGCGAGCGGAGGCTCAGCCGGCGGCACCTCCTGCGCTCGGGCTGGGGCAAGCACCAGTGCTGCTAGCAGCAGCCCGGCTAGCAGCACGCTCGGGACGGGATGCTTCATCGCGCTACTGTGAAGCGGCGCGCGAGCGTACCGAGGCCTGAGCGCGCCTGCACCACGTAGACGCCCGGGGCGAGCGTGCCCGCGTCGAGGTCGAAGAGGTGTCCGCCCGGCTCGGCGGGGCCAGCAGCGAGTACGGCCACCTCGCGGCCCAGCAGGTCATAAATCACCACGCGTACCTCCGACGCCTCCCGCAGCACGAGCGGTACCGTGACCGTATGCGAAGCGGGATTCGGGTAGGGTGCCCCCAACACAAAGGCCTCGTCCACGGCGCTCGTTGCACCAGCAATCAGCGGCGACGCTGCAGGGGTTCGCTTCTCCCTATCGTCGAAGTGCGCCGCTATGTCGGCTGCGATTAAGTGTGTCAGAGGCTCCTCCGACCACGTCTCCTGGAGCGCGCCGAGCGCTTCGCGCGCCAGCGCCGCGTTGCCGGTTTCAATGCTCACTCCGATGAGCGAACCCCAGGCATAGCGCGCATGCTCTGTCCCAGTATACTCCTTCGTGAGCATGCGCGCAGCCTCCTCAGCGTGCGTCGTCCGCCCCTCTGCCAGGTGAAGCTCTGTAAGCGCAAGCAGCGCCCACGGGCGGTCCGACTCCCGGTTGCTCTGGGTTGTGAGGAAGCTGCCCAGCCCTGGCAGGATACCGCCGCCGCGCACCTCGCGGGCGATAGCGGCATAGGCATGTTCTGCGTCCTGGTCAGTCGTAGATGTTGGCTGAATGAGATGAAACATGACGGGGATCTGCACAGGTCCACCTGACGGAGTAGCTCCCGGGGCAATCGGGGGATATATGAGCGTTCCGGTAGACGTCGTGCCGCACGAAAGGCCTCCGCTAGCTTGAGCACCAGGGCAATTTTGGGCATAGACCAAATCACTGGACGTGTATAGGCAGAGGGCGGCAAAAAGAAGAAGGAGACGCATGGCAAACCTGTACTAGCGTGATCAAATAAAGCCAAGGCGGCTTTTTTTACCGTAAGAACAGGGTGGGGCAAATCCAAATGTCCCAGCCTCTTCTGCCTTACACGATCCGGTCCGGGTCCACGTCCTGCACCTCGCCGCGGTAGCCGAAGAGCGTCTGCACGAAGCGCGTGACCGTCTTCGACTGCTTGCGGGCGTACCACTGGTCGGCGGCCCGGCGCGCACCGAGACCGTAGGTCGGGTACGGGTGGATCGTGTCGGCGATCTCGCGGAGGGACACGCCGCCCTTCATCGCCACGGCGTACTCGCAGATGAGCTCGCCCGCGCGGGCACCCAGCACCGTCGCGCCGAGGATCGTGCCGGTGAGGCTCTTGGCGAACACCTTGATCATACCGACCGTCTCGCCGTCGGTGATGGCGCGGTCTACGCGGTCGTAGGGGAAGCGGTAGACGTCGTAGTTCGTGCCCGCTTCGTCGAGCTGCTTTTGCGTCGCGCCGACGTGCGCGAGCTCAGGCTCAGTGTAGGTCACCCATGGCACGTGCTTCGTGTCGATTTTGCTCGGCAGCTTCAGCACCGCGTTGGTGGCGGCCACCTTCGCCATGTGCTCGCTCATGTGGGTGAACTGGTAGCGCCCGGTCACGTCGCCGACGGCGTAGATGTGCGACTGGTTGGTCTTGCAATGGTCGTCCACGATGATGCCGCGCGGGGTGTACTCGACGCCGGCCTCCTCCAACCCTAGGCCGTTGACGTTGGCGCGGCGGCCCGTTGCCATGAGCAGCGCGTCAGCTTCGATGACGCGCTCGCCCGCCTCGATGCGGATCGTGCTGCCCTCCAGACTCACGCGGTCGGCGTTGGCCCCGAAAGCGTACTCGACGCCCTGCTCTTCGAGGTACGATTGCAGCATCGCCGCGAGGTCCGGGTCGTCGTTCTGGAGGATGTGGTTGGTGCCGTCGATGACGGTGACGCGGCTGCCGAGCCAGCGGAAGGCCTGGCTCATCTCCGTCCCGATCGGCCCGCCGCCGACGATGGCGAGGTGCTCCGGGAGCCGCTCCATCTCGAAGAGCGTGTCGTTGGTGACGTAGGGGACCGTGTCCAGCCCCGGCACCGGCGGTACCCAGCCGCTCGCGCCTGCCGCGATGATAAACAGCCGTCCTGTGAAGGTTGACGGGCCGCCCTCATGGTCATTGGGGCCGCCCTCAATCGTGATCGTGTGTTCGTCCGTGAACCGCGCTGCGCCGTGGCGGACGGTGATGCCCATGTCCTCGTAGATCTCCGGCGCGTCGGCCTCGTCGTAGACGTCCTCGCGGATCTGGTGGACGTGCGCCATGACTTTTTGCAGATCGACCGTCGGCTCGACGTTGGCCAGGCCGTATTTGCTCGCGGTGCGCATCTCGTGGGCGACCTTGGCGGCCTTGAGGAGCGTCTTGCTGGGCACGCAGCCCGTCCAGGTGCAGTCGCCGCCGAGCCGGTGGCGCTCGATCATGAGCGTCTTCGCGCCGAGGTTGGCCGCGATGCCGGAGGCGGTCAGGCCAGCCGCGCCGCCGCCGATGACAATGAGGTCGTAGTCGTAGGAAGCCATAGGGTGTCGTGAGTCAGAGGAAGGCGTTGGAGTTCAGGGGTCGTGGGTCGAAGGTCAGGGCGAGGTCGATTCGGACGCCGATTCGGATGACGCTCCAGAGGCGGCCTCCTTCTCAGCCATCGCAGCCATGACCTTAGCGCGGACGCTCTTGAAGGTCGAGTAACCCCCGACGACCACGAGGCCGACGACGACCGCGTAGACCCACGCAGGCACGTTCTGGCCAGCGACGATGAGGTAGAGGTAGGCCGAGATGAAGAAGAACGTCGCGGCGAGCGCGGGGGCCACGGGCGACTTGCCGCGCCGCACGTTGCGGACGAGCCACGCCACCGAGAGCGTGAAGAACGGGATCGCGCCGACGTAGATCGCGCCGAAGACGAGCGGGTTGACGCCGTACTGCTCGCCGAGGCCGAAGAACCAGTCGCGGAGGCCGTCGAGCCAGGATGGATCGGCCTGCAGAAAGAGGAGGTCGAGCATGCGGAGAGCTGGAAGGCAACGGGGGGTGGTTGGCCTCTGACACGGCGAGCCGCCAGGGTCTTACGGTACGGACCGAGAACTCTATCGCGCGTGGCGTACTCTGTGCGCGCACCCTCCTCTCACCTCCCATGCGCATCGGCGTCCTCGCGCGTCGCCCCCTCGACTGGCTGGCCGCGCGGCTCGGCTACGTGCCCGAGCCGTTTCTACTCACGCACCCAGCGCTCGTGCAGGCGCGGGCGCTCATGGCCGCCTGCGAGACCGGGCTGTTCGATGCGCTCGCCGACACGCCGCGCACCCCTAAGGCGCTCGCGGCCGACCTCGGCACGGACCCCGCTGCCACCTCGGCCCTCGTCGACGTGCTCGTGGCGCTGCGCTACCTCCAGCGCGACGGCGACGCGCTCCGCCTGACTCGCCGAGCGCGACGCTGGCTCACCTCGGCCAGCCCGACGACGCTCGTCCACAGCCTCGCCTTCCGCCGCGACGAGTGGGCGTGGCTCGCGGGCCTCACCGACTTCGTCCGCTCAGGGCAGCCCCTCGACTTCCACGCGACGATGAGCGCCGACGCCTGGGCGCGCTACCAAGCAGCGATGGACGACCTCGCGAAGCTCTGCCTTCCCGAGTGCTATCGGGGCCTGCGCCGCCACCTCCCGCGCGCCGACGGCACACCGCGCCATGCGCTCGACCTCGGTGGGGCTTCGGGCACCTATGCGATGGCGTTCGCCCGAGCGCGCCCTGACCTCCGCGTGACCGTGGCCGACCTCCCCGATGCCGTCGCGCTCGCCACCGTGCCGGACGACCTCGCCGGGCGCCTCCGCTTTGCCGCCGCCGACCTCCGCACGGCGGACTTCGCCGTGCTCGATCCAGAGGTACGGCGCTACGACCTCGTCTTCGTCTCGCAGGTGCTCCATCATTTTGACGCCGAGGCATGCCGCAACCTCGTGGCGCGCGCCGCGGCAGTCCTGCGGCCGGGCGGTGTGCTCGCCGTGCAGGACGTGCTCCGTACTGAGCGTCCAGACGCTCTCCCGGCGCTGGCCCAACTCTACTTCGCGTTCACGAGCCGCTCGGGCGCGTGGACCACGGACGCTGTGCAAGGCTGGCAGCGCGAGGCCGGGCTGACGCCGCGGCGGCCCATCGCCTACCGCACCGTGCCCGGTGTGGGGCTGTTGGCAGCGCGGCGGTAGCTTGGGCGGCCCGAGGCCCGCGAGACGCTCGCCTTGGCCCTCAGAACACCCGGTTGCCTACTCCCGTGCCCCCTTCCTCCGCCCGTGCTGACATCGACCTCGGGGCGCTGCGGCGGAACGTCCGGCGGCTGGCAGCGCACGTCGCGCCGGCGCACCTCATGGGCATCGTCAAGGCCGACGCCTACGGGCACGGTGCGGTCCCCGTCGCGCAGGCGATGGCCGCCGAGGGGGTCACCTGGTTCGCGGTGGCGCGGACGGGCGAGGGCGTCGCCTTGCGCGAGGCGGGACTGACGGGCCGCGTGCTCGTCCTCGGAGCACCCGGCGATCTAGGCACCTACGCGGAGCACGACCTCGACCTGTGTGTCACGTCCGAAGCTGTCGCCGAGATGGTTCTAGCTCGGGCCGACACCGCTGCTCCCCGACGTCCGCTCTGCGTCCACGTCAAGGCCGATACCGGGATGCACCGGCTTGGCCTACCGCCGGAGGCTGTCCCGAACGTACTGGCACGCCTCAACGCGGCCGACCATGTGGAGGTCGTCGGCCTGATGACGCACTTCGCCACCGCCGACGAGGCCGCCTCGGCCTTTGCCGCGACTCAGGCGGCCCGCTTCGACGCCCTCCTCGGCGCGCTCGAACGCACAGGCGTGCCCGTACCGCCGGTCTTCCACGTTGCCAACAGCGGGGCTGCCGTCCTCGGGCCGCCCTTCGTGGCACCCGCGGGCACGACGGCGCTCGCCCGGGTGGGCGGCCTTGTCTACGGTGTGCCATCGTCGCCTGACCTCGCACGCGAAGCCGAGCGTCTCGGACTGGAACCCGTGATGCGGCTCGTGGCGCCGGTCGTCCATGTCCAGACGGTGGCGGCGGGCGAGAGCGTGTCGTACGGGCAGACCTGGACGGCCTCCGCTCCCACGCGCATCGCGACGCTCGCCGTGGGCTATGGCGATGGCCTCCCGCGCGCGCTCTCGAACGTGGGCGAAGCCACGGTGGGAGGACGGCGCTTCCCCGTTGCTGGGCGCGTGTGCATGGACCTCACGATGCTCGACCTCGGCGCGCCGGACGGTCCCGGGCGCGAGGTATGTGTAGGCGACGAGGCCGTGTTCTTCGGACCCGATGGACCGTCCGCGTTCGAGGTGGGCGAGCGTATCGGGACGATCAGCTACGAACTCACCACGGGGCTCACGGGGCGCGTACCCCGTGTGGTGGTCGGGTAGCAACTCGCGCTGGGGTTTGGTGCGTCATGGAATCCCCGGGAACGCATATCTTGAAGAGTCCGTGCAAGCTTCGTTAAGGTGTACGTGCGCTGCACGCCGCGTGCCCCTCCCCCCACCTGTCTCACGTATTGACCGCCCTGCTCTCATGGCTACCTTCACCCCCGACGAGATTACGCTCCTGGTCGTTGACGACGAAGAAGACGTGGTCGAGGTCGTCAGTCACTTCTTGCGCCAGGAAGGCTTCAACGTCCTGACCGCCCACGACGGCGAAGCGGCCATCGAGAAGGCGCAGCAGGACGTCGACGCGATCGTGCTGGACGTGATGCTGCCGGGCATGAGCGGCTTCGAGGTCTGCCGCCAGCTCCGTAGCCGCGTGGAGACCGAGACGATTCCGATCCTCTTCCTCACCGCCAAAGCCGAGGAGAAGGACCAGGTCGAGGGCCTCATGATCGGCGCCGACGGCTACCTCGTGAAGCCCGTCGCCCCGAGCGTGGTGCTGGCCAACGTGCGCGCCATCCTACGTCGTGCGGGCTCCGAGGAGAGCCGCACGCTCAACGTGCGCGGCCTCATGATCTACGAGGACGAGTACCGCGCCACCCTCGACAGCAAAGACCTCGGGCTCACGCTCACCGAGTTCGAGCTCCTCCGCTACCTCGTCCGCCACCCGCGCAAGGCGTTCACGCGCCAGCAGCTCCTGGAGACGATCTGGAAGGACGCTATGATGGTGACCGAGCGCACCGTCGACGCCCACATCAAGAACCTCCGCGAGAAGCTCGGCGACTTCGCCAAGCACATCCAGACCGTGCGCGGCGTCGGCTACCGCTTCGTCGAGGAAGAGGCGGCCGAGGCGTAGCGTTTGTCAGGTGTCCCTTGTCCTTGGCTAGATAGCACTGGGCCTGCCCCGGGCCGTCCTTCCTACGCAACAAGGGACCCAGGGCTAAGGACCAAGGACTGCTCATGAACCTCCGTCGCCTCTGGACGCGGTTGCACCGGGCGCTGCTGCCGCGGCGCGCGTCCACCCAGACGTGGATGATGCTCACGTTCGCGTTCTTCGTAGGCGCGAGCGCCGTCGGCATCGGACTCTACGTGCTGCTGGTGCTGCGCGTGCAGGTCCGGGACGCCGCGCGCGAAACCGTGCGGCTGCAGGCCGAGCGCATCGCTGTCCAGATCGAGGCAGCCCCGGTCGAGCGCCGGGCCGACCTCGCGCGGCGCATCGCCGGGCAAGACGCACTCGATGTGGCCCTCGCCACCCGCGAGGATGTCCTCGCCAATGCCAACGACGTGGGGCCCGTGGACGACCCTAGCTTCTTCGAACGCCCCGAGGTCGAAGACGCGCTCGGCGGAGACGGAACCGAGTCGCGGGTCGGCTTCGATGAGCGCCGGACTGAGGGGGGCAGCGTTGCAGACCAGACGCTCTACGTGGCCCTCTGGCGCCCAGAGAGCGGCCTGCTCATTCGGCTCGGCGAAGCGCGGAGCCCGCTCTTCGAGGTCGTCCGCCGCATGCAGGCAACCCTCGTGATCGGGATGGCGCTCGCGCTCATGCTCGCGCTCATCGCCGCCTGGATCGCCGCGCAGAAGATCGTAGGTCCGCTCGGCCACATCAGCCGGATCGCCCAGCGCATCGACGCGGGCGAGACGGACCGGCAGATCCGCGTGCTCACGCGCGCCGCCGAGATCCAGGACCTCGCCCGCAGCCTCAACTCGATGGCGCAGCGCTTCCGCGGCGAAGTCGGCGAGCTGCAGCGCATGCAGCAGATCCAGAACGAGTTTATCGGCAACGTCAGCCACGAGGTCAAGAACCCCATCTTCGCGGTCTCGGGCTACCTCGAAGCGCTCGGCAGCAGCGACCTCCCGCCGGACCTCCGCCAGCGCTACGCCCGCAAGGGCCTGATGAACCTCGAACGGCTCAACAACCTCTTCAGCGACCTCATCGAGATCGCCAAGCTGGAATACCGCGAAGACCTCATCCACCCCGAGCGCTTCGACCTGCAAGAGTTGGTTGCCGAGGTCTCGGAGACGGTCGTGCCGAAAGCCCAAGGAAAAGGCCTTGACCTCACGTTCGACAACCCGGCGGCCGAGGTCTGGGCCGACCGCGCCCGCATCCGTCAAGTGCTGACCAACCTGATCGAGAACGCGGTCAACTACTCCGAGGCGGGCAGCGTGCGCGCGCGGCTCCGCCAGCGGAAGGAGAAGGTGCGCGTCGAGGTAGTAGACACCGGGCGCGGCATCCCCGAGGAGGCGCTCGACCGGATTTTCGAGCGGTTCTACCGCGTCGACACGGCGCGCAGCCGCAAGGAAGGCGGCACCGGCCTCGGCTTGAGCATCGTCAAGCAGATCCTCCAGGCGCATGGCGAGCAGATCCACGTCGAGAGCATCATCGGGCGCGGCACGCGGTTCTACTTCGAGTTGCCGCTCGCCGACTACGTGGACGCGGCCCAGCAGGCGGAGGAAGACGCGGAGTTCGCATGAGGGCCACCCTATGTCTACGGCCGTGCCCCTCCTTGCCACCAAGCTGTTCGCCCCGCGGGCGCAGCCGGACGTCATCCCGCGCACCCGCCTGGTCGAGCAACTCGATGCGGGGCTGGCGCGGCGGCTGACGCTGATCTCGGCCCCGGCGGGCTTCGGCAAGACGACGCTGGCGAGCACCTGGCTCCGCGACCTCGACCGTCCCGCAGCCTGGCTGTCGCTGGACGAGCAGGACGCGAACCCGTCGCGCTTTTTCACCTACCTCGTGGCGGCGCTTCAGACAGTGCGGACAGACCTCGGCACGGACGTCCAGGCTGCCCTCGCCGCGGCGCAGCCTCCCGCTCCCGAGACGCTGCTCACGCTGCTCGTCAACGACCTCGCCGCGCTCGACGCCCCGCTCGTCCTCGTTCTCGACGACTACCACGCCGTCGATTCGGTAGCCGTCGACGAGGCGCTGGCCTTTCTGGTGGAGCACCTACCACCGACGGCGCACCTCGCCATTACGACGCGAGAGGACCCGCGCCTCCCGCTGCACCGGTTGCGCGCGCGTGGGCAACTCACGGAGATCCGCGCGGCGGACCTCCGCTTCACCACCGAGGAAGCTGCGGCGTTTCTCAACGAGGTCATGCACCTCGGCCTGACAGCCGAGACCGTGGCGGTGCTCGAAGCGCGCACAGAAGGATGGATCGCGGGGCTTCAACTCGCCGCGCTCTCGCTGCAGGGCCGGTCGGACCCGAGCCAGTTCGTGGACGACTTCAGCGGCAGCCACCGCTTCGTGATGGACTACCTCGTAGAGGAGGTGCTCCACCGGCAGCCGCCCGCGCTGCAGGACTTTCTGCTATGCACGTCCCTCTTCGAGCGCCTGGGCGGCCCTTTCTGCGACGCCGTTCTCGACACGCCTGCGGGCACGAGCCAGGAAACGCTCGACCACCTCGTGCGCGCCAACCTCTTCGTCATCCCACTGGACGACGAGCGCCGGTGGTACCGCTATCACCACCTCTTCGCAGACTTGCTGCTGCAACGGCTTCCTGCGCACTTGGCGGGCGACGAGGTAAGCCTGCGCGTCGCCGATCTCCATCGGCGGGCCACCGTCTGGTTCGAAGAGCAAGGGGCGCGGTACGAAGCAGTCCGCCATGCCTTGGAGGCCAAGGATGTCGAGCGCGCCGCCGGGCTAATCGAGATGACAGGAGCAGTGTTGCGGCTGGAGCGGCAAGAAACCGTCATGCTCGGGTGGCTGCAGGCGTTGCCCGACGCGCTTATCCGCACGCGGCCTGTCCTCACGGCGGAGTACGTCTGGGCGCTGATCAGCACGGGCCAATTAGACATCGCGGAGGGCCGGATCAGCGACGCCGAGCGGTGGATCGACGCCGCGACGGACCCGGTCGCTCGGCAGGAGGCGGAGGCCGCGGGGATGGTCGTGGTGAGCGAGGACGAGTTTCGCGCGCTGCCGATGCGGCTCGCCATCTACCGGGCCGTCCGCGCCCAGACGCTCGGCGATGTGGATGGCACGGCGGAGTACGCTCAGCACGCGCTCGACCTTGCCTCAGACGACGACATCCTAGCGCAGGGTGCCGCGGCGGCCCTGCTGGGACTCGCCTCGTGGGTACGCGGCGATCTGGAGACGGCCCACCGGAGCTTCGCCACGGGCATGGACCACCTGATCGCGATTGGCAGCCTGTCCGACGCCATCGCCGGGACGCTCGTGCTGGCGGACATCCGGGCCGTGCAGGGCCGTCTTTTCGAGGCCATCTCGGCATATGAATCATCGCTGCGCCTTGCCGAACAGGAAGCCGCGCCGGACCTACCGGGCACGGCCGGTTTGCACGTAGGGCTGGCAGAGCTATACCTCGACCGAGGTCGTCTGAACGAGGCCGGCCAGCATCTGGCAACGAGCGCGGCACTGGGCGAGCGCGCGTGGCTGCCGGAGCATCGGTATCGCGGGAAGGTAGCCGAGGCCCGGCTTAAGGCGGCCCAGGGCGACCCTCGCCGCGCCGTCGCCCTGCTCGACGAGGCAGCCGCGCTGCACCTCGTCTTTCCGCTTCCCGACATGCGCCCCATCGCGGCGTTGAAGGCGCGCGTGTGGATCGCGCAAGGACGGTTGAACGAGGCGCAGGACTGGGCCGAGGAGCACGAGCTATCGGCCCACGACAGCCTCAGCTACCTCCGCGAGTTCGAGCACATCACGCTGGCGCGGCTGCTTCTCGCCCGGCACGAACGCGACGGAGCGGCGATCGCGCTCGAAGACGCGATGACCCTCATCGAACGCCTCCTAGTCGCCGCCGACGACGGCGGGCGTATCGCGCGGGTGATCGAACTGCTGGTGCTGCAAGCTCGGGCGCGTCAGTCGCGGAGCGACGTGAGCAGTGCCCTCGAAGCGTTGAAGCAGGCACTCGCGCTGGCCGAGCCCGAGGAGTTTGTGCAGGTCTTCGTGGACGAGGGCGCGCCGATGCGTCGGCTGCTTCAGGAGGGCATCGCGCTGGGACGGCTCGGCCCCTTCGCAATGCGGGTGCAGAGCGCTTTCGGGCCACCAGCCACGGCGTCAGGCGGCGCTGGGCTTGCCTCGCCGCTGACCGAGCGCGAGGTCGAGGTCGTTCGCCACATCGCGGCCGGGCTCAAAAACCAGGAGATCGCCGACCGGCTGTTCATCAGCCTCGCCACGGTGAAGCGGCACATCGCCAACGCCTACGGCAAGCTCGACGCTCGGAACCGCGTGGAGGCCATCGCACGGGCCCGCGACGCAGGGCTGCTCTAAGCGCTGCAGTTCGCCTCCAGAACCGGCTCTCCAGCCGTGTAGGAGCCATCACGCGATAAGGTTGGCGCGGTGCATGAGACGCATCTGCACCCCCGATTTACACCCCCGATTGCACCGCTTGGCTGATTCGGACGGGGTAGGCCCCCGGCTAGGTTGCTCGCACGCTCGGCCCCGAGCCGTTCGCCCTACAGCCAACCCCGTGCCTTCCGTGTCTCTCGCTCTCGCCGCCCCTCCTCAAACGCCCGACCGCCCGCGCTCCTCGGCGCCTTCACGCATCCCTGTCGTCCGTCAGACGCTCGGCTCCTGGCGCGTCACGGTCGAGCGGACGCCGTTCTCGGACGTGGCCCTCGCGGCCCGCTACGACCGCGCCGCCTCGGGCTGGAACCGCCGACTCGATCTGCTCGGCGTACCTCGGGCCTACCGCCGCCTCTTCCGCACCCTGCTCACCGACGGTCCGCTCCAGTCGCTCCCGACGGGCGCATGGGTACTCGATGCGGGCGTCGGAACGGGGGCGCTCTCGTTGGCGCTAGCCTCGGAGTACGAGGCGGTCCGCCCACCGGCGACGGCTCCCAGCGACCGGCTCCTCTTCAGCGCCGTCGACCGCTCCCGCGCGATGCTGCAGTCGGCGCGTGCCGCGTTCGATGCCGCGCGGTTGGACGCAGCCTTTCGGTGCACCGACCTCACCGCGCTCCCGTTCGAGGACAACACGTTCGACCTCGTGATGGCTGGGCACGTCATTGAGCACCTGCCCGATCCGCAGGCGGCGTTGCGCGAGTTGGTTCGGGTACTCCGTCCGGGTGCGCCGCTGCTCCTGCTCGCCACGCGCCGGAGCGTCCTAGGCGCGCTCGTCCATCTGCAATGGCGGACGCATACGATGCGGGCTGCTGACCTCACGCACGGGCTGGAGGCCTGCGGCGTGGATCACGTCGAGATCGTCACTCCGCCTGCGTCGGCCTGGTTGCGCCGCGCCAGCCTGGTGGTGGTCGCTCGCAAGCCCAAGGGGTTCTGCCATGTGTGAAATCGCTCGGCTCGCGATCACGCTCGTGCTGGGGGTCTTCGTGCTCTATGGCCCGATCTGGCCGGCGTCGACAGTCCCGGCCTATCGCGACGCGCTGCCCTCCCGCGTTGGTCCTCCGTCGTCGCGCGTTGTTGAAATGCAACCTGACACGGCTGCCCTGCTTGACCGCGTCGCCCCGGTAGCTTTGCCGCTTGACCCGTTCGCGGAGGTGCTGCGCGACCACGAGGCTGCGCTTCCTCAGCTGGCGGCCTGGCGCCGCACCTTCGCGGCCCACGCCGGCGCGTTGACCGACCTGGTGACCTCCCTGCCTGGCGCGCAGCACCTCGACCGCGACATCGTCTATGATCGCCTCCGGTCCCGGGGCGGGTTCGACAGCCAACTCGACCCTGACGTCTTTGCACCGTGGGCGAATGCGTGGGTCGGCACCTGGTCCGACGGCTCACCGCAGTATCACCGCTGGGACGAGACGCGGCGCTGGGGCACGCACCACGTCCAACTCGTCGCGCAGTCCGAGGTCGCCCTGCCTGACGCCAACGGCCTCGGTGCGCTTCTCGTGCGGGACGAGGTCGACCTCGCAATCAACGTCGTCTCCGAGGAGGCTGGCATCACCGGCTGGGTGGCGAAGCGGCAGCACGGGCGGCTCGCCCTGCCCTGCCTCGGCTACCTGCTCGACCGGACGCTGCTCCTCTGGCTCTGCCACGCCTCACCACCCGAGGCGCCGCTCTTCGACGGGGACTCCTGGTTCGCCTACCTCGAAGGCGTTGATGCGATCACGCTTCCGCCGGTCTACCACATCCAGGGCCAGCCCTTTGAAATCGGCGCCACCGTGACGTGGGACCCCGCCGAGCAAGCGCACCACCACGGACGCTACACCGCCCGTTCGAACGCGTCGCCTGCATGGACGGCGGCGCTCCCCTGAATCGCCCTTCACGCTCTCCACCGACCCGAACCCGCCGACCATGAACACCGACCCGCGCCTCGACCTCCTCCAGACCAAGCTCATGATCTCCGCCCTGTGGATCGTGGTGCTCTTCAACATGCTCTTCCGCGACCTGCACGAGTTCGCCCGGACGGGCTTCCTCGAAGAGCTGATCGCCATGACTTCGAATGGGGCGTCGATATCGGAGGGGCTGCTGCTGGGAGCCGCCGCCTTCCTGCAGATCCCGATTACGATGATCGCGCTGACCCTCGTTCTCAAGACGAGGGCCACCTGGTGGGCCAACCTGATCGCCGCCCCGGTCACGCTGGCCATGATCGTCGGCAACAACCTCGCTCCTGACCTGGACGACGCCTTCTTCGTCGCGGTCGAGTGCGCCGCGCTGCTGCTCGTGATGCGGGTGGCCTGGCGACGGCTGCGCGCCCCCGCCGACGCATCCGTCCTGCGTGAACCGACAGCGCTTGCCTAGTCCCGGACGGCGCTCGTCCCACTCCGGATTCCAGCCCCACGTTGCCATGACGACACCCGCCTCTGCTGTGCACTCCACCGCCCCGACGCTCCTTCGCGACCTCCACCCGCGCCCGACTATGCCTGAACATCCGTCTGTGTCATCCTCAACGATGCGTGCTGTTGTATGCCCACGCTACGGCCCGCCTGACGTGTTGCACTTCGCCGAGGTGTCCAAGCCCGTGCCACGCACGGGCAAGGTGCTAATCCGCGTCGTCACAACGACCGTCACCGTGGCTGATGCGCGCGTGCGAGCGTTTCGCGTCCCCCGTGCGGTGTGGCTCCCAGCGCGGCTGTCGCTCGGGCTGCGGCGCCCGCGCCGACCCATCCTCGGCGCCGAGGTGGCGGGTGTTGTCGAGGCCGTCGGCGATGGCGTGACTGCGTTCCAGGTCGGCGAGGCGGTGCTCGGCTGCACGCTGCCGCGCTTCGGGGCCTACGCTGAGTACGTCTGCCTCCGTGCGGACAGCATCCTGGTCCACAAACCCGAGTCGCTTTCGTTCGAAGACACCGCGGCGATACCCGTGGGGGCTCGGACTGCGCTCCACTTCCTGCGGCGCGTCGGAGTCACGGCGGGCGACCGCGTGATGGTACACGGGGCCTCGGGGAGCGTGGGGACGTACGCCGTCCAGGTCGCGAAGGTGCTCGGCGCGGAGGTCACGGGCGTGTGCAGCACCCGCAACGTCGACCTCGTCCGCAGCCTCGGCGCGGACCGCGTGATCGACTACACCCGGGGCAACGTCTTCGCCGACGGCACCCGCTACGACGTCGTGCTCGACTGCGTCGGCGGGGTCGACTTCGCCGAGGCGGCCCGCTCGCTGGCTGGGGGCGGGACCTACGTCTCCATCACCGATCCTCTTCCCACGCCGCGCATGCTGTGGGCGCGCCTCACGCAGGGCGTCCGGCTCCGGCTCGGCGAGGACATCGACGCGGGCGCGGACGACCTAGCCTATCTCGTGCGGCTCGCCGAACAGGGACGGCTCCGCCCGGTGATCGACCGGGTGGTGCCGCTCGCGGAAGTCACCGAGGCGCACCGCTACGTGGATACGGGCCGGAAGCGGGGCAACGTCGTGGTGCGCGTCGGAGCAGAACGATGACGGACCAACCCGAAGCTCTCGTGTACGAGATTCGTGTCCGCGGGCACCTCGACGCGCGGTGGGGCGAGCGGTTCGCGGCGTTCGCGCTCACGCAAGAAGCGGAGGGCACCACCCGTCTCGTCGGCCCTGTGGCCGATCAGGCGGCGCTGCACGCGCTCCTCCGGGCCGTGCGCGACCTCGGCATTCCACTCCTCTCGGTCGTCCGGGTCACATCGTCGTAGCCTTGCGCGCCCTTCCCACACGGATTCGTCGTTGTGCCGCACTGGGGCAGTTCTTAGTCTGCCCGGACCAGCCGGTACACGTTGCGCATGACGAACACGTCGGTCCCGTCGTAGCGAATGTCTTTCTGGTCGGTCAAGGCATCGCCGTTGAGGGCGATGGTGTGGCGGATCGTGGCAGGTCGGCGGTTGTCCTCGCCCTCGCGCTCCAGCACGAGGCGGAAGCCGTCGGGGCGCACCTCGCGTTCGAGTTCGTTCCATGCCTCCCCGCCGTACTCCACCTGCCCTCGTCGCTCTCGGAGGGTCATCGTCCCCATTGCGCTGGAGGAGCCGTCGGCCCTCACGTAGCGCAGGCCGAGACGCGCACCGCCGCGCCGCAGGGCGCGCCCGCTGGCTGAGATCGTCAGCGTCGCCTGGGTCGTGTCGTCGCTGTAGTCGGTGTAGGTGAGCGTGCCGGTCCAGTCGCCCGCGAGCGCGTCGAACGGAAGCGGCGTGGCGGCGGCTTCGCCAGCTGGTGGCTCCTCGTCAGCCGGAACTGGATCGGGGTTGCGGCTGAGTAGGGCGAGCGCGGCCTCCAACTCCGGATCGCGCCCTGCGACGAGCGCCGCCACCTCGGGCTCGACGAGCACGTCGGGGATGACGCCGTGGTCGGGGCCGGGAGTGAGCGGGCGGCTGCCGTAGAGCGGGATATCGACCACGAGGCCCGTGTGGGGCAGTTCCAGGAAGACCGTCTGCCCACCGTTGATCCCCTTCAGGCTCCCTCCCGTCGTCTGGCCGACGAGGGGCACCACGCCCGTTCGCTGGATGGCATCGGCCAGGAGAAACGTCGCCGACGACGGTCCCACGTCGATCAACACGGCGGCGCGGCCGTCGAAGGCGTCGGGGGCGGGCGCGACCGGGATCGGCTGGGGCGGGGCGAACGCGTAGGTGCCATCGCCCTGGGGGGTGACACGGTCGCCGAGGTCGTAGAAGTCGTCGGACCACGAGCGGAGATGCGGGCGGAGGCCGGGCGGCACCGACTGGTAGACGGTCATGCTCCTCCACAGCGTGACCTCCAGCGGCGCGGTGATGAGGTGGGTGTAGAGCAGCACAGCCGCGTCGTTCATGCCGCCGCCGTTGCCGCGGAGATCGACGACGAGCCGCTCGGCCCCGCGCTCCTGAATCGCCTGGAAGGCACCGACCAGCCATGCGGCGTAGTCCACGTCCATGCTGAAGGTGGCGAACGAGCCAACGCGGAGGTAGGCGGTACCATCGTCCAAGAACGCGTAGTCCAGGAGGTCGCCGCGCGAGCGAGGCAGGTCGAGGTCGCGCGCCCAGAGCACGTCGCGGCGCGCATCGGCAGTCAGGCGCGGGACCGTCAGCGATTGCTCGGTGCCTGTCCCAGAGGAGCCGGGCGTGCGGACGGTGAGCGCGAGGTCGCCTTCCGGCGCGAAGTGCTCGCTGTAGACCACGTCGAAGCGTTCGGCGGGCGCGACGAGGTCGCCGACTTCCAGCAGGCCGATGCGCTTGGCATCGTTGCTACCGTCTGCGGAGGCGTAGGGCATCAGCGCGGCGATGATCTCCGCGACAGGGCGCCCGTCGAGGGTGAGCACTTCTGTTCCAGCCGGGAGTGCGAGGTCTGGCGTGGCATCGCGCGTGACGAGCATCCGCACCTGGTTGCCCTCTGGAATGAGACAGAAGGTGAACGGCACGCGGTCGGCGCGGTCGTAGAGGAGCGCCTCGGTGTACGCCGTCTGGTTGTACATGCTCACCTGGGTGTGGCCGTCGCGAATGGCCGCCACGGCGCGGACGAGCGGGAGGTAGACCGATGTCACCGGGATCGCGTCGCCATAGGTGGCGGCAAGCCGCTGCGCATCGTTCGCGAGCCGGTCGAGGAGCGCCGCGAGGTCCTCGTCGGTGTTGTGGAGGCGGAGTCCGGGGTGCAGCGCCTCCATGGCCTCTTGGAGCAAGGCGAGGTCCTCGGCAAGCTCGGCAGGCGAGACGGTGATTTCCGGCAGGTTGGTCTGCGGCTCGCCGAAGCCGCGGCGGTCGGTCGCCATCAGCCCCGGCACGAGCACGCGGCTATCGCCCGGCTCCCACTCGGGCTCAGCCTCGGTCTGTTCGAGCACGTCGGCCCGTTCGAGCAGCGCTTTGTATTCGACCACGCCAGTGCCGTCGGGGAAGGGCACCTCCGCGGTGTAGACCCCATCGCCGTCGGGGTCTGTGAGCGCGAGCGATCGCTCCCAGGAGAGCGGCGCGGTGTCACCGCGGACGCCCACGGTCACACCGGTGAGGTCGCGTTCGTAGGTGCCGAGGTCGAGAGCGATGGTAACCGGCTGGGCGTGGGCAGCGAATGCGCTGACGAGAAGCAGGGCGAGCAGGAGGTGACGTGGCATGGTCGGGGGCAGGGGTTGATGAGACGCCCCTAACATGGGCTGCCCTCCGCGGTCTCGTCGCCTCATGGAACGGATGAGACGCAAAACCGGCGTCTCAGGAGCCGATGAGAGCGCTCGCGCCTGCACGGTATTGCGTCGGCGTGCATCCGGCAACCTGCTTGAAGGCGCGGTTGAGCGTGGCCTTCGAGGCGAACCCGGCCTCCATGCCGATCTGGAGCACCGACGCGGTGGCCCGGCTCGGGTCGGCGAGGCCCCGCTGTACCTCCGCCACCCGGAGCCCGTTGACGTACGCCGTGTAGCCCATGCCGAGGCCCTCGTTGAGCACGAGGGAGAGCTCTTTCTCGCTCAGGTGCAGCGCGTCGGCGAGGGCGCCTAGGGAGAGCGTCGGGTCGAGATAGGGCCGTGCTGTTGCCACGTGGTCGCGGAGCCGCGCGGCGTGGCGGGCGAGGTCGTCCGGCGTCATGCCGTAGCGCTCGCGTCGCTCAGGTGCGGGCTCCGGCGCTGGCCTAGTCGTCGGCGCAGACGCGTTTGGCCGGAGGAGGTGGACGAACCCGCTGAACGTGACCCAATAGAGCATCGCCGCGTAGGTCAACGTCGCGCCGAGGTTGAGCCAGGCGAGCACGCCCGCGGGCAGCGCCTTCACGATGCGGGGCGTCACGAGCGTCGTCTCCATGAGAATCGCCACGGCGAGGATCACCACGGCACCGGCGATGAACCGCCGCACCCATCGCACGAGGACCAGGTCGGACGCTGTGCGCCGGGTCAGCCGCCAACACGCCACGAGGTAGCTGCCGAAGCTCGCCACGAAGATCAGGGTGTCGAGTTGGCTGTAGACCTGACCGAATGCAGACTGCCAGTAGGCCCCCTTGACCGCGATGGGAGCAAAGCCGATGGCCACCTGGTGCACCACCTGGAAGGCGGGGAGCACCGCGTGGAACCCGTCACGGCGACCGAGGCGCTGCTCGGGCGCGAGGCGCTGCCGCACGAAGAGGTAGAGCAGCGGCCCGAGCGCGTAGGTGTAGACGAGCGGGAGAATCCAGAAGTGGTCGCTCAACCGATGCAGGCGCAGCGTGCCGTTGAGGTCGTTGGCGAGGGTGAGCGCCCCGGCGATGAGGAAGCCGCCGAGGCACCACCGTACCACGCGATGCACATCGCGCCGGACGAGCACCCCCACCCCCACGGCCAGTCCGAGCACCACCGCGCCCCCTCCGAAGAGCGCGGCCAACAGGTCAGGGATGGGGAGATCGAGTGTCACGTTGTGAGCTACGGAGACACGGGGCCGAGGTTGCCGCCCTGCCCCAACACGGTCATGTCCGAGCAGGGTGCTGGGGACCTCGGAGGCTCGCTTGTTCGTTCTCGAGAGCCACCAAAATGAGTTGCCTGTCTATGCCCGACTCCACTGTCGAACCGTCTTTCGAGATTGGACGCCTGCTACCCGACTGGCATCTGGAACGTCTGGACGGCACGCCTGTCACTGCGCCAGCCGACCTCGCAGACCGGCCGCTGCTGGTGCTCTTCTTCCACCTCGGGTGTCCGGGCTGCCGCTTCCGCGCGATCCCGTTCGCCAACCGCGTGGTGGTGGAGCGCGGCGACGCGGTCCGGGTCGTCGGCATCCACACCACCTTCGAGGGCACCGACCGCACCGACGAAGAGGTCCGCGCCGACCTGCAGGCGCTCTACGTGCGCTTTCCCGTCTACCGCGACGCCGGGCTCGCCGCAACCTTCCACGCCTACCGCGCGGGCGGGACCCCGCACTGGGTGCTCGTTGACCGAGGCGGCACCGTCCTCGACTCGATCTTCGGCTCTGATCCGAACCGCGCGCTCTTGCGGCTCGACTACCACCTCGCCGAACTCGGCGACCGCACAACGGTCGGCTTCGGAGGCGGGTGCCACTGGTGCACGGAGGCCGTCTTCCAGGCACTCAACGGCGTCGAGCGTGTCGAGCAAGGCTGGATTCGCTCGGAGGCTCCCGATGAGTCGGAGTCGGAGGCCGTGCTGGTGCACGTCCGCCCGGACGCCATCGACCTGGCGACGCTCATCGAGGTGCACCTGCTCACGCACGCGAGCACAGCGCAGCACTCGATGCGGGAGAAGTACCGCAGCGCCGTCTACACGTTCGACGACGCGCAGGCCGCTGCGAGCCGCATTGCGCTGGACGCGCTCAGTAAGAAGCATGACGCCCAGTACGTCACACAGGTGCTCCCCTTCGCGGGCTTCCGGCTCAACAGCGAGGACTACCTCGACTACTACCGCACGCGCCCCGACGCGCCGTTCTGCGCGACGAACATCCGCCCGAAGCTGGAAGCGCTGCACCGCAGCCACGGCGCGCTGCTCAAGCCCGACGCGCTGAACCCGAGCCCGTCGCCGCCGCGATCGCCATCGGTGAACCCAACCCGACCGGCCACGAACGACTGCGCACGGCCCGCGTTGCAGCCATCTGCAGACAACGCCCGTCCTTCTCCACCCTCGACTCCCGTTGCTCCCATGCTGACCTGGAACGACATCCTTCGCACTGCCAACCAGGGCAATCCGGCCCCGCCACGCCGCGTCGAGAAGACCGACGCCGAGTGGCGCGCGCAGCTCTCGCCCGAGGCCTACTACGTGACGCGCCAGCACGGTACCGAGCGGCCGTTCAGCTCCGAGATGTGTGGCCTCTTTACACCGGGCCGCTACGCCTGCGTCTGCTGCGACACGGTCCTCTTCGACGCCGCGGAGAAGTTTGAGAGCGGCACCGGCTGGCCGTCGTTCACCCAGCCCGTCGAGGCGAGCCACGTGGCGCACCGCAAGGACACGAGCCACGGCATGATCCGCGTGGAGGCGCTCTGCAACGTATGCGACGCGCACCTCGGCCACGTCTTCCCCGACGGCCCCGCACCAAGCGGCCTGCGCTACTGCATCAACGCCGTCGCGCTGGAGAAGGTGAAGGAGGCGACCTCCGAGTCCTAACCTTCCCCCGGAGAGCAGTAGGCAGGCTCTTGCCCGTCGGTCCTATTCTTGGCGGTACCACACCACCTGGCTGCCGACCGATATGTCCATCCACTGCTGTAGGCCTGCTCTACTCATGCGTCCCGTTGTTCTCACGTGCGCCCTGCTCGCCGTCGGGGTGGGTTTCAGCAGTTGCGCCGACGCCCCGCCAGAACGCGCTGCGCTGGAGACCCGTACTGCGGCGGACGTAGCCCAGGCGAAGGAGGCCGTATTGGACGTCCTCAATGCCGAGACGCGCGATGCCCTCGGCCGCGACTACGAGGGCTGGCGCACCCACTGGGTTCACGCGCCCTACGTCGCCAAGACGTACATCAACCTAGCCGACGGCAGCGCGTCCGAAACGCTGGGCTGGACGGCGGTGGACGACTTCGTCCGCACCTACCTGGAGGCCCACCCGGAGCCTGAGACGCCCCCCGCGCCGCTGACGGACGCCGACGTGCGCCTCTACGGCGACGGCGCCTGGGTGAGCTACGAGCAGGACGACGCCGACCAAGGGCGGAAGCGCGAGACGCGGCTGATGGAGCGGGTCGACGGCGCGTGGAAGATCGCGGGCATGCACACCACGATCTACGGAGTGACTCGGTCAGACTAGCTGCGCGCTAGGTCCACCAACGGCTCCCGGTCAGTCGGCTTCCAGTCAGTCTTCGTCCGGGCGCTCCCAGAAGTCGTCGCCAACCCAGGTGTCGCTGTTGGGGTTGTCCTTACTCCACTCGGGCATGATGAAGGCGAGCAGGACCTGACGCTGCCCGCCCGTCTCGATGGTCATCAGCGGTCCGTCGAGGCGCCAGCGGCCAGCGGCTTGGCCCTCGTTCTCGCTGAACAGACCGAAGGTGGAGCCTCCGCCGTAGCCGCTCCCCACATTGGCGTCGGTAGCCGAGACGAAGCTCTCGCTATCCTCGGCGTAGGTGCCATCACCGTAGAAGACGCGGTTGGTGGTCGAACCTGCTGCAACTTGTGGGGCCGCGCCGCCTGGAGTCCCCGCGACGATGAGGCTCGACGATACCCATGGCCCGACCATGTGTTCGGGCGTGGCGAGGACGACCGGGAAAAACGTGTGGTGGCCGTTGGACTCGTCGGGCGGGCTGTCGCGGTCCCACCACCCACGCGAGGTCCGGGGGAGCGTCCGCGTCTCGCCGTCGAAGGTGAGGGTGAGCGTGGTCGCATCACGCCGCCACGTGCCGACGTGCCGTTCACCGCGCCGCTCCTGCGCGAAGGCTGCGCGGAGCGTTGCGGGAGCGAAGTTTGCCACGGGTGCCTGGGGGGTTTCGAGGAAGGCGGTCCCGTCGGGATAGAGCAGCAGCGGTATTTGGTCCGTCGTGAAGCCGCTGCCCCCGTAGCCCCAGGTGTACTTGATGTAGACCTCGACGCCGTGCGTGTCGGTGGGCGGCAGCGCCTCCCCACCGCGGGCCATTCTGGGCGTCGGCGTCGAGGCGTCTGCCCCATGCACCGGCGGCGCGTTCGGCTTGGTTGCCTCGGAAGGTGCGCTGGTTGTCGGCCCTGCGAGTTCAAACCCGGAGATTACGCCCGCTGCATCGACGGAGACCGCGCCCGGGTCCACGCCGAAGAGCGCCGTGAATGCTAGGGCGGCCTGCTCACGCACGGCCCGGCCCGGGTCGTTCTGCTCGTTAAGCGCGGCCAGGACGGTCGTCGCCGTCATGACCGTCTCGTAGCGTCGCTCCTGCTCGCTGTCGGTCAACGACGCGTAAGCTTCGCCCTGCTGTGCCGCGATGGCCTCGGCGAGGCTGCGGGCGGCGGCGGCCGAGGGCTCCTCGGGCATCGTTTCGCCCCGCGCAGCTTCCCACAGGTAGACAAACGCGTAGGCGATGGCCACGCCGTAGTCCCGTCGGGCAAACCCGATGCCCTCCAGCTCCGACTCGATGGTTTCGAGGACGGCGGGCATGGTCAGTTCCAGAAGCACCAGCATCGGCGACGCACCGAGCTCGTCGCGGTAAGCGCTTGCAACGACACGGGCCGTCGCGCCAGGGTCCACCGACGGGACATCGAGCCCCGTACGGAACAGCGCCGCTGAGGTGTGGGACGCTGGAGCGGCGTGGGCGGCCGCCTGCGACACGTTGGGCAGTGCGACGGGCTGGGCCTGGACCGCGAGCAGGCCCGACGCGGCAACCAAGCTCGACAGGGTAAGCGAGAGAACGGGGACGCGTAGCATGAGCACAGAGATAGATGGACGAGCACGATGTCGTTCATCGTCAGCGCACGGGTGGGTGAACACCCTGGCCAGGCTCCTGCAGCCTCGGCATCAACGGCGGGTCCGGTGCGGACGGTGGTGGCCGTAAGGTAGCACGCAACGCTCACCGGCGACCCCTCGGCGCGGGCCCCGGTGACTTCCACCCGACTGCTGTCTAGGGAGAGGAGGCCGTCACGCCCGAGTGGGAGGCTGACTTCGCGCGGCGTCGGCTGGCGCGGCGTAGCTTAGGGACTTCTCCGACGCGCCTCTGCTCACCGATCCCGACTGCGACATGGACGAGATTCGACGCCTCGGCGTCTATACCTCCGGCGGCGACGCCCCCGGCATGAACGCCTGCGTGCGGGCCGTTGTCCGCTCGGCGATCGCACACGGCATGGAGGTCATCGGCATCCGGCGCGGCTATGCAGGCATGATCGAGGCCGACTTCGTGGAGATGGGGCGGCAGAGCGTGTCGAACATCCTGCAGAAAGGCGGCACGATCCTCAAGAGCGCCCGCTCCGCCGCGTTCCGCACCGCCGAGGGGCGCGAACTGGCCGCCAAGCACCTCCGCGAGGCCGAGATCACCGCACTCGTCGGCATCGGCGGCGACGGCACCTTCACCGGCGCGAGCATCTTCTACGAAGAGCACGGCGTCCCGGTCGTCGGCTGCCCCGGCACCATCGACAACGACCTCTTCGGCACCGACGAGACCATCGGCTACGACACGGCGCTCAACACAGCGCTGGAAAACATCGACCGCATCCGCGACACCGCCGACGCGCACGACCGGCTGTTCCTCGTGGAGGTGATGGGCCGCGACGCGGGCTTCATCGCGCTCTCGTGCGGCATCGGCGGCGGGGCCGAACTCGTGCTCATCCCGGAGATGCTCACCGACCTCGACCAGGTGAAGGACCGCATCCTCTCGCTGATGTCGAGCCAGAGCCGGTCGTCCATCGTGGTGATCGCCGAGGGCGACGAGATCGGTGGGGCGCACACCGTCGCCGAGGCGCTGCGCCAGGACGGCTCGTTCGACCACATCGACCTGCGCGTGACGGTGCTCGGCCACATCCAGCGCGGCGGCAGTCCGACCGCGCGCGACCGCGTGCTCGCCAGCCGCCTCGGCGTCGCAGCCGTCGAGGCGCTCGTGGAAGGGCACAGCAGCGTGATGGTCGGCGTGGTCAACCACGACGTGAAGCTCACGCCGCTCAAGAACGTCTGGAGCCGCAAGAAGGAGATCGACTACGACCTGATGCAGCTCACGGCGCTGCTGAGCTAGCGGGTCCGTTGTGGGTGGTCCGTTGGTGGCACTGGCTATTTTGAACGCCTACGCGAGGCGGGCTTCCAGTTCTACTGCATGCCGCATGGATGACTGGCCTATTGACCTGCTGAGGAAGCGCCGTCGATGTCAAACTTTGACATAGCCCTCAGACGCTTTCTCCGACAACCCCAGGCCAGCCATGAACGTCTCGTTGACGCCCCAACTCGAAGCGCTCGTTCGTGAGAAGGTCGCCTCGGGCCTCTACACCTCGGCCAGCGAGGTTGTGCGTGAAGCCCTCCGGCTCCTCGCCGAGCGCGACGACGAGCGGAGCACGTACCTCGCTCGCCTCCGCGCCGACGTGCAGCGCGGCCTGGACGAGCTCGACCGAGGCGAGGGCACAGCCTGGGACCTCGACACGCTGTTTGGGTCCAGCTAGACCGGCCCCCCTACACCACCGGCAACACGGCGCATCTCTTGTGCAGAAACGCCACCCCGGTTAGGAGCGAGGTTCTGCGAAGGCAGCCTGGAGCCGGTACGGTTTTGGCGGTCCTAGGCACCGACTTCGCGGCCCTCTCCTGCGGACACCCTCCCTTTCCAGAAGGGACAATTCTACCCACCACGTGCCCGCGCGCTCTTCGGTGATTCGCTCCCACAAACCCGTCTACAGCCCTGTCTCGGTCCGCCGCGTCGTCGCCCGACGCAGCGACGTGGGCGTACGGCGGCTCGTGGCCGTGTGGGCAATCCTGGCTACGGTCTTCGTCCCGCTCGGCATGGCGACGCGGCTGTTGGAGTGGACGGGGCTACCCCTTGCCGTCGGTGGGACGGAGCTCTTTGTCACGGTCTACCTCCCGCTCGTCTTTTGCCTCTGCGCTACGCTGTGGCTGGGCTACCTCTGGGGGGCTATTCCGGCCTACCTCTCGACCGTCTGCGTGGCGCTGCTCGGCGGCATGCCACCCACCTGGATCGCCGTCTTCGCCTTTGCCAACCCGCTCGGCTTGGCCGTGGTGTCGCTGACCTACCGCGCGGTACCGATGCGGACCGACCTGCGCTCGTTCACGGCCGTCGTCTTCTATGTGCTGGTCGTGTTTGTGGCCGCCCTTGTCGGCTCGGCAGGCTCGTTCGTGTGGGGCTACACCAACGAAGTCGGCTTCCGCGACCTGCTGCCCGTGTGGCAGGGATGGTGGCTCGGGGGCTTCCTCCAGGCGCTGCTGATCAACGGCCCGCTTCTGTTCTTTCTGACTCCGGTCGTAGATCGGTAGAAGGCCCGGCTCGACCTGGAATCCGCGCGTACGGCCACGCTATCGCGCGGGCGCATCGTGCCCGCGTTCGGCGTCGTCGTGTCTGCTCTGACGGGTTACGTGTTCCTCGTGCGCTCGTTCAGCCTCAGCCGGCTCGAACGGACGCTCGCCGACGCCGCGCCAAGCCTGCGCTACGACGTGCTCGCCGCCGTTGAGGGCCTCTCGCTAGTGCACTGGATCACCCTATTTCTCCTGGGCATCTCGGGCGTCTTCGGCTACCACGTGCTGGTCCACTGGACCACGACCCTACGGCGCTCGGCCCGCGAGCTTGCCGCACTCAACCGACAGCTTCGGACCGAGGTCGCCGAGCGCACCCGCGCCGAGGCGGCGCTGCAGGTCAAGACGCAAGACCTCGAGGTGAAATCCCGCGAGCTGGAGGACGCGCTCGCCAGCAAAGACCGCTTCTTCTCGATCATCTCGCACGACCTTCGGGGGCCGCTTGGCACGCTGCTCACGCTCTCCGGCATGCTCCGCGACGACTTCGACGACTTCACCCGCGACGAGCAGCACCAGTTCACCAGCCTGATGCACGACTCTGCGGAAGGCGTCTACCACCTCCTCGAAACCCTGCTGACCTGGGCGCGCCTTCAGACCGGAGCCATGCGCTTCTGCCCCGAGGCCGTCGCCATCGAGGCCCTCGTGGCCGACCTCCGCCTGGTGCTGCAGCATCAGGCCGATGCCAAGCACATCGAACTCACGCTGGACGCTCCGGCCGATGCGAGCGTTTGGGGCGACCCGAACATGCTCCGAACGGTACTGCTGAACCTGCTCTCGAACGCGCTCAAATTCACCGAGCCGGGCGGGGCCGTGCGCCTAGAGATCGTGCCCGACGGTGCCGAGTCCTTCCGGCTGACCGCGACCGACACAGGCCAGGGCATGACCCCGGACCAGGTAGCGCGTCTCTTCCACGTCGAGACATCGTTCTCGACGCGCGGGACGGCCAACGAGGCGGGATCGGGCCTCGGCTTCGTGCTCTGTCACGAGACGGTGGGCCACCACGACGCCACCCTGGATGTCACGAGCAAGCCAGGCGTAGGAACGACTTTCGGCTTCACGCTGCCCCGGGCAACGCGCGAGCCGCACAGCGAAGCCTCCCTGGCCCGCTGATCCCGCCGTGCTACGCCATCGGCGGAGTGACGCGCTTGGCGAGGCGGACCTGGCTCGTGGGCCCGTCGAGGTCGAAGCTCACCTCGTCCACGAGGCGATGGATGAGGCGCATACCGTAGCCGCGGCGCTGGTGGTTTTGCAACGCGTCTTGCAGCGCAGTCGGCTTGTAGCGCCCCGGGTCGAACGGCTCGCCGTCGTGGCGGATGGTCACCACGAAGGTGCCGTTGTGCGTGTGCGTGCCCACCTGCACGCGGCCGTCCTCGCGGCCTTTGTAGCCGTGCTCGATCGCGTTGGCGCACGCCTCGTCCACGGCGAGCTGCAGTTCGCTCACCGCGCGGTCCGTGAGTCCGGCCTCCGCGCCATACTGCCGCACGAACCGCCGCACGGTCGCCAGGTGGCGCATCGTGCTGGGGATGACGACCGTGTGGTGGCGCGCGGGCATGGCCTGGATGGAGCGCAAGGGCGGCGAAGGGTTGGGGGAAGCGCCTCAGTCGGTGCTCATGCCGTTGGGGCTAGCCTCGAACTGGGCGACGGCCTCGGCCTCGGCCGGCGTGATGTCGAAGAGCATGGGGAAACCGAGCAGGTCGAACACGTCGTAGACCCGCTCCTGGAGCTCGGTGATCTTGATGTCGCCGCCCGCCTCGCGCATCGGCTCGACGTAGGCCATGAAGACGCCCAGGCCCGCCGAGGAGATGTACTGGAGGTTGCCGCCGTGGACGATCACGCGGTGGGCGTCGTCGTCGAGGCAGCGCTGGAAGGCGGCTTCGAGTTCGCTCGCGGTGTGGGCGTCGAGTTCGCCGTTGAGCTCCAGCACGCGCACGGTGCCGGTCGGGCGGAAGGTGACGGAGAAGTTGGACACGGCGGGCTGCAATCGGGTGACGAGGGGAGGCCGGGAGGCGGGAGGCGCTTCGGGCGGAGGTGCTTCGAGGTCGGTGAACATACGACGGGGACGGGTCGGCTACGTGGACCTGCTCAGGACGCGGAGGGCGGTCCCGGAGCTGATCCTGACGATGGGGAAGACGGCTCCGCAGACGGAGCCACCGCGTCCGAAGTTGCACCGTTGGCTGGGGCGGGTTCCGTGGCTACCGCCGCTCCATCGCTGACCACACCGCCGCTGGCCAGGCCGTCGCCTGACGCTGACGTAGGAGCGGCCTTCTGCGCGGCGAGCGGCGTGGGCGGTCCGGCCTCGCCGTGCCACTTCAGGGCGACGAGCGTGAGGTCGTCGTCGAGGTCGGCCTTGTGGTCGGAGAAGGTGCGGCAGTCTTCGAGGAGGCCGTCGAGCAGGCCCTGCGCGGTCGCGGCGCGGTAGGTCACGACGGTGGTGAGTAGGCGGTCGTAGCCGTACTCCTCGCCATCGGGAGCCCGGCTCTCAACGACGCCGTCGGTGTAGAGCGCGAGCGCATCGCCGGGGCGTAGCTGCACCGTTTCCTCGGCGAGCGACTTCTCGAAGAGCGGGCCGCCCGTCAGGCCCAGCCCGATCCCCTGGGCACGGAGCAGGCGCGCTTCGCCGTCGGCGCGGGCGAGCGCGGCGGGGCAGTGCCCAGCCCGGGCGTAGGTGAAGACGCCCGACTGCGTATCGAGCACGCCGTAGAGCGCCGAGATGAACGCCTGCTTCCCGAGCGACGCCGTGAGTGCCTCGTTGGCTCGCACGAGGAACTCCGCGGGCGAGCGCGTGAGGCGGCTCACCGACTGGAAGATGCCCTTGAGTTCGGCCATGTAGAACGCAGCCGCGGTGCCCTTGCCGGACACGTCGGCCACGATCACGCCCACGCACTGCTCGCCGATCACGGCCACGTCGTAGTAGTCGCCGCCGACCTCCATCGCGGCGAAGCCGAGGCCCGCGATCTCGACGCGCTCGAACTGCGGGAGCGTCTGCGGGAGGAGGCGCTTCTGCACCTCGCGGGCGATCTCCAGCTCCTGCGCCAGCCGCTCCTTTTCGAGCACCTCGGCGAAGAGGTCGGCGTTGGCGAGCGAGAGCGCCGCCTGGGCCGCAAACGTGGTGAGCGCGCTCACGTCGTCCTGCTCGAAGCCCTCGGCGACGCGCTTCGAGGCGAAGAGCACGCCGCGCGTCTCGCCGCCTGAGGTGAGCGGGAGCGCGAGGAGGCTGCCCAGCCCGTTGCCGGGGCGCGTGCGCACGCGGTGGTCCGCCGCGGCCCGGTTGAGCACGAGCGGGCGGCGGCGCTCGAACACGTCCTGTGTGAGCGCGCGTTCGTCCAGGAGGCTCTGAATCCGCTCCGCGTCGATGCCCCGCGTCGCGGCGAGCTGCGGCGTGAGCGAGCCCGATTCAGGGTCCACGAGTGCCACCCAGGCCGCGTCGGCGCCGCCCGACTGCACGGGCGCGTCGGCGATAGTCTGCACGAGCTTCTCGCGGTCGAGCACCTGCCCCGAAAGCTCGGCGAGCGCCTGCATCGCCTCCATCTCGCCCGTCTTCTGCTCGAAGGCGCTTGCCGTCGGGAGGTGGAAGAGCAGCGAGAGGATCGCCGTCGTGGCGTAGAGGATGGCGAAGGCGAAGACGAAGAGCGCGAACTGGCTCAGCGGCTGGCTGAAGATGTGCGGCAGCGGCACGAGCGCCGCGTCGGGGATGATGAGCCCGTCCTTGGCCTGCGCCGCCGAGAAGTAGCCCCCGAAGCGGTTGTTCATCACGAACGCGGTCACGCCGATCAGCCCGATGCACAGCCCGATGGTGGCCCACTTCTCGCGGAACGACAGGAAGACGATCCAGGAGAGCCGGAAGGCGTTCGCCACCATCAGACCCATCGCCACGATGCCGGTAATCTGGAAAGCGATGTTTTGCTCGGCCGCCTCCGCTGCCGCGCGCTCGCCGGACATCGTGAGCGCCGCGACGACCATCGCGACGACCATCAGATTCCAGTTGCGCACGCTGTGGCGCGTGCGCTTGAACAGCACCAGCGTCCGCAGATAGAGCAGCAGCACGAACGCACTCGTGATCTCCATCGTCCCCACGACGATCGCCTGCACGAGCGTACGAGGCCCCTCGGGTAGGAGCGTGCGGGCGTCTACGGGCCCCGCGCCGCCTGTGAGCGCCACGGTCCCGACCGCCGTGATGAGCGCGATGCCGCTGATGAGCATCGGCGACCACAGGGAGCGCATCGCGTTGTGGTCCCGCTGCCGGAAGACGTCGCCGAGGAGCAGGTAGGCCAACGCGGCGCCGAGCACGAGCAGGCCGTTGACCGTGACGAGCGTCGGGTGGCTCGGGGGCTGCTTCGAGAACGAGAGGGCGGCGAAGTAGACCACCCCGGCGAGGTAGAGCACACCCGTGAGCGCCCACAGGAGCGTCCGCCGCGAGGGCAGGCGCAGCCGGGAGGTGCGTGGGCGGTCAGTGCTGGGGGTCGTGAAGGCCACGAGAGCGGCGACGAGCGCAGGCCGGTGGGGTGCGGGCCAGTGGGGTGCAAGCCCAGGAAGAGGACTCCAGAGCCTCTGTCGTATCGGACAACCTACCCGCAAGGTTGCGACAACAGCCTGGCAGTGCGGGAGGCTCCCTGCGCAAGATACTGGCCCGCGCCGCCCTTCGGTGCCCGCGGCCCTCGCCCGGGTAACTTCGTGGGGGCTCCTCCGTACGCCGGTCGTCCCGCCTCCTATCTTCCGCCTCGCGCGCTCCCAGGTCCTGCCCCACCCTGCCAGCCCCACCGCCATGCGCCGCGGCATGTCCCGCTTCCTGCTCGTCGTCCTCGGTGCCCTCGCGGTGGCCGTGCTCGTGCGCACCCTGCGAGGCCCCTCCGAGCCGGACACCCTCGTGGCGTTCGGGACGGCCTGGGACCCCGGCGACGTGCGCGAACGTGCCTTCCAGCTGGACCGTCCGCTCCGCCTCGCCGTCACGGCCGTCGGCTCCTTCGAGGCACCCGTGGCAGGCATCCCGGAGGCCCTCGCGGCCTATGGCTGGGTGCTCAACGCCACCACGCGCGACACCGTCTGGGTGATGCGCGCGTCCGACGCCGTGAAGTCGCGCGCCACGCTCGCCACCGTCGAGGACACCGTCGCGTTTGCGCCGGGTGCCTACGAAGCCTACTTCGCCGCCGTCGGTGACCCGCTTCGCCCCGTGCAAGACGTAGACGGCGGCTTCTTGGACCGCGCCCGCGCCCTCCTCCGGGGGGATCGCAATGCCTGGCACACCGACGCCGAGCAGTGGCGCTTTCGGCTCGACCCTGTCGTCCCCGACAGCGTGCGCTTTGCTCGGTCCGTGGCCCGACCAGAGCAGCCCCCACAACCGCCCGATCTCGTCTGGGCCACAGGCCCACTGGAGAACCGCGCAGACTCCACCGCCTACCTCGATGTCCCGACCGCCACCCGACTCTGGGTCGACGCCACCGGCGAGATCTTCGACGAGGCCATCGACTATGGTTGGATCGAGGACCTCGTGACCGACGAGCGAGTCTGGACGATGACCCGCACTAACACCGTATGGGCCGGCGGCTCAGCCAAGAACCGCCGCGTCCGCGACACGCTGCGCCTGGAGCCGGGCCGCTACCGCGTCGGCTTCACCACCGACGGCTCGCACGCGCACCGCGACTGGACGGCCAACCCGCCGTTCGATCCGCAGTCGTGGGGCCTCACGCTCGGCGGTGGCGGTGGCACCGCGCGCCTCTTCGAACCCTACACGGACCTCCCCGAAGTCGTCGCGCTGCGCAAGGTCGGCGACGACCAGGTCCACACGGCGAGCTTCACCCTCACGGCGCCGACGCGGGCCTTCATCTGGGCCCTCGGCGAGCTGCGCTCCAGCAGGAGCTACGACTTCGCGCGGCTGCTTCGCGTGCCCGACGAGGACGGCATTAGCCCGCGTCCGCCTGAGGAAATCTGGGAGATGGAATACGAGACCACCCGGCACGGCGGCGGCCGCTCCGACAACCGCGTCGCCGAGGTCGTGCTCGACCTGGAGCCCGGCCGCTACACGCTGCGCTACCAAACCGACGGCTCGCACTCGCCCGACGGCTGGCACGGCGGCGCACCGACGCACGCGGAGCGCTGGGGCGCAGCCGTGTTCGCGCTCAACCGCGACTTCAGCCCCGGCTCGGTCACCGACGTCGCCTTCGAGCGAGGCCCGCGCGCCGGGTCCAACGTGACCGTGGAGGCCGCCGAGCCCCCCGCACCGCCCCCGCCGCCCGAGCCGGGGGCCACACCCACGATGGGCCTCGCCCCCAACGCGCCGATCGCGGTGCGCGGCGAGCCCCAGGCCCTCCCGCTCGACCTGCGCCGCCTCACCAACAACCAGCGCTTCGACGTGCCGTTTATCCTCGACACGGAGACGACGCTGCAGATCACGGCCGTCGGCGAAATCAGCGGGGCCAACCGCTACGACTACGCCTGGATCGCGCGCGCCGAGGACGGCACCGTCGTCTGGGAAATGACGTCGGAGAACACGGTGTACGCCGGCGGCGCCCCGCGCAACCAGCGCTTCGACGGCGCGGTCACGTTGCCGGCCGGTACCTACGTCCTCTTCGTCCGCTCCGACGACAGCCACGCCTTCGGCAACTTCGTCAGCGATCCGCCGGAGGACCCCAACGCATGGGGCATCGTAATCGAGGAGGGATAGACGTTCGTGTGGACGTGTGCGGGTTTGAGGGTGTGAATGTGCCGGAGGCTATCTATTGGCGCAGCAGCGTTGCCTCCCACGTCCCTACTTTCACACGCCAACACCTGCACCCTGAGCCCCGTGACGCTCGAACTCACCGTCCACCTGCCCGACGGCTACCACGACTTCCTCATCGCCGAACTCGCCGACCTCGACTTCGAGGCGTTCGAGGCGCGCGACGAGGCCGTCGTGGCGTGGGGACCGGCGCGGTGCTGGTCCGACGTCCACCGCGAGCACGTCGAGCAATGGCTGCGGCGGCGCGACCTGCCGGTCCGCATCGAAGAGCGCGTGGAGGCCCCGCACAACTGGAACGAGACGTGGGAGGCGTCCATCGCGCCCGTCGTGATCGGGCCGTTCCTCGTGCGCCCGTCCTGGCATGCGACGCCGCCCGCCCACGCCGACAAGGTGCTGCTGGAGATCGACCCGAAGATGAGCTTCGGGACGGGCTACCACGAGAGCACGCGCCTCGCCCTGCGCTTTCTGCCGGGGCTCGTCGAGGACGGTGCGCGCGTGCTCGACGCGGGGACCGGAACCGGCATTCTCGCCATCGCGGCGCTCAAGATCGGCGCAGCCGAGGCCTACGCCTTCGACATCGACCCGTGGTCCATCGAGAACGCGGCGGAGAACGCGCTCGACAACCGCGTGGGTGACCGCTTCGTGCTGCGCGAGGGCGGCCTGGAGGTGATCGCTGAGGGCGACTTCGACGTGATCGCGGCAAACATCAACCGGGAGGCGCTGCGCCGGATGCTGCCGGGCTTCGTCGAAAAGATGCACGAGGGCAGCACACTCATCCTCGCCGGGCTGCTCCAGACCGACCGCGCCGTGATGCTCGACGCACTCGCCGATGCGGGACTTGCCCTCCGCGACGAGGCGACCGAGGGCGAGTGGTGGTCGTGCGTGAGCCACCGCGCCTAGCCCCGCACCCCGATGGCCGCCACCCCGTCCTCGCGTTCGCTGCTCCGCCTCGGCGTGGTCGGCGTGGGCCAGCGCGGGACGGCACGCGCCGAGGCGATCGCGGCGCGAGACGAGGTCGCGCTCGTGGGCGTGACCGACGCTGACCCTCCTCGGGCCGCTGCCGCTGCTAACCGACACGGCACGACGGCCTACCGTTCCGCCGCCGCGCTCCTCGCCGACTGTGACGCGGTCTGCATCGCCGCGCCGACGCGGGACCACTTCCTCATTGCCGAGGCGGCAGCAAAGGATGGGCGGCACGTCTTCCTCGAATGGCCCGCCACCACCTCGGTCGCCGAGTGCGAACGCCTCGTGGCGCTGAGCGAGGAGGCGGGCGTGGACATCGGCGTGGCGCATCCGCTGCCGATTGCGCCGCTGCTAGCAAGCCGACCGGCGGGCTGGCGGCCCCGCTTCGTCGCGCTCGACCTGCCCGCGCGCGGCCTCTCGTGGCCGTTCCTCATGGCGGGCGCGCTCGACCTTGCTGCCGCCCTCGCCCGCTCCGCCGACGTGCCCCGCCTGGACGCCGAGGCCGACCGGCGCGGTGCGCTTCTCGACACGGTCGGGGCCACGCTGCGCTTCCGGGCGGGCACGCTCGTGCACCTGCTGCTCGGGGCCGCAGCCTCCTCGACGCGCCTCTTCGTGGCGGGTCGCGACCAGCGAGCCACGCTCACGCGCCTCGACGCTGCGCTCGACTTCGGCACGGCCGCCCCGGTACGAGCCTCTTCTGTTCCGGGCAACCGCGACGGATTCGGCGGCTTCCTCGATGCGCTGGCCGCTGGCCGCCCTGTACCGCGCACCGCCCTCGACGCACTTCACACGATGCGCCTCACCGAGCGCCTGCTCGCCAAGCTGCGCTGAGCGCGCGTTGGGGCGTGCGAGGGGATCGGCACCGGGGAGTTCGGGAGAAACTCGCCCGTATTCCGCTCCGTGTCCTGGTGACGCGGAAGCCTCGGCCTATCCTGTGCGTTTGCTCGCCTCACCGCCTCACCGCCTCACCGCCTCACCGCCTCACCGCATGACCCTGCCCTACGAAGACGTACTCCGCCGCCTCGGTAGCGTAGCCGACCGCCTCGGCCTGGAGGCGTACTGCGTCGGCGGCGCGGTGCGGGACGCGCTCCTCGGGCGCGCCACGAGCGACCTCGACTTCGTGAGCGTCGGGCCGGGTAGCGGCATCCACTGGGCGAAGGCCGTGGCGAAGGAGGTCGGCGTGCGGACGGCGCATGTCTACGCCAACTTTGGCACGGCAGGCGTTCACCTGCCGCCAGAGCAATATGGTGGCGACCACGACGACGCGCCGCTCGTCTTGGAATTCGTCGGTGCGCGGCGCGAGTCGTACGACCGCTCGTCCCGCAAGCCCGCCGTGGAGGACGGCACGCTCGACGACGACCAGCGGCGGCGCGACTTCACCATCAACGCCCTCGCCGTCTGCCTCAACGGCGCCATGAATGAGGACGGGCGCTTCGGCGAACTCGTCGATCCCTTCGGCGGCCTGAGCGACCTCGCTGCGGGGCTCCTCCGCACGCCGCTCGACCCCGCCGAGACGTTCAGCGACGACCCGCTGCGGATGCTGCGCGCAGCCCGCTTCGCCGCCCAGCTCGGCTTCCGCGTGGACGACGACGCGCTCGCCGCCATGCGCCAGCACGCCGACCGCATCGCCATCGTCAGCCAGGAGCGCATCACCGACGAACTGCAGAAGCTCCTCGCTGCGCCGGTACCGTCGGTCGGCTTCAAGATCCTCTACGACACCGGCCTTCTCGACCGCATCCTGCCCGACCTCACCGCACTCGCCGGCGTCGAGGAGGTACGCGGGCACAAGCACAAGGACAACTTCTTCCACACGCTCGAAGTCGTCGACAACCTGGCACACCTGCAGCAGCAGCAGGGCGTCGCGGGTGAACGGGCCGCAGGCGAAGCGCTCTGGACGCGCTGGGCGGCGCTCTTCCACGACATCGCCAAGCCCGACACGAAGCGGTTCATCCGGGGTCGCGGCTGGACGTTCCACGGGCACGAGGACCGCGGCGCGCGGCGCATCCCGAAGCTCTTCCGTGCGCTCAAGCTGCCGATGGACGAGCGCCTGGATCACGTCCGCGAGCTCGTCCGGCTGCACCACCGCCCCGTCGCGCTCGTGGACGACGAGGTGACCGACTCCGCCGTACGTCGCCTGCTCTTCGAGGCAGGGGACCGCATCGACGCGCTCATGCGGCTCGTCCGCGCCGACATCACGAGCAAGAACCCGCGCCGCGTCCGCCGCTACCTCAACGCCTTCGACCGGGTGGAGGCGAAGTTCGTGGAGGTCGAGGAGAAGGACCGCCTGCGCAACTTCCAGCCGCCCGTGGACGGCTACGAGATCATGGAAACGCTCGGCGTCACCGAGGGCGTGGCCGTCGGCATCGTGAAGGAGCACATCCGCGAGGCCATCCTCGACGGCGCCATTCCCAACGAGCACGACGCGGCGTTCGCCTACATGATGGCCATGAAGGACGAGGCCCTCCGGCGCGGCGCGCTCTTCGAGACGGTCATCCGCACGCTCCAGGGCCGCGAAAAGGCCGCCATCGGCGCGATCAAGGAAGAGCTCTTCTGGGGCGACGTTCCCGAAGACCCCAATGCCGCCCACACCCACCTGATGCGCGTCAAAGACGAGGCGCTAGCGGAGCGCTTCGGCGAGGAAGCGTAACGCCCCACTGCGGTTTTCCATCTTTGTCATGCTGAACTTGATTACTGGCGTGAACCTTCGGTTTCAGCATCTCAGCGAAGCCTCGTGGCACCGCAGTTGTCAGAGATCCTGAAACGAGTTCAGGATGACATAGTCGCGACTCATCAAGAGGACACGGTATCATGCCGGGCTTGATTCAACATCTCGGTACCTAACTCATACACGATGGATGGCGTCGACCTCGTCGGAAAAGTCGGAGAGCATGGAATGGTCCTCGCAGCCATACTCATGGCTGTAGCCCTTCCGTGGGAGTGGTACAAGATGTACAAGTCGCGAAAGTCAAGGAAGTAGCCTTCATCGTAGTTACTCGAAGTGCCCCTCGATGTCCTCACGCCCGTGGAAGACGCAAACGGCCTCAATCTCCTCATCATCTTTCGCGAGCAGTCGGAAGAGGCCCTCGACGCTACCCACGCCCACCTGATGCGTGTCAAGGACGCAGCACTGTCAGAGCGCTTTGGCGAGGAGGCGTAGCCGCAACCTCGTTCTGCCTGCGGAGGACTCCGTGTGCCCGGGCAGCGTAGTCCCTTGCGTAGTCAAGAGGCACGGGGCTAGGCTGAGCGCATTGCCCCAACCACTTCCGTTCTTGCCATGCGCCTGCTTCTCGCCATCGTCCTCGTACTTCTCGCCAGTCCACCCGTGCTCGCTCAGGAAACCGGCAAGCTCGTAGGCATCGTCACAGATGACACCGGCGAACCGCTCCCCGGCGCGAATGTGGTCCTCGACGGCACGGAGTACGGTGTCGCGACCGACATGGACGGGGCGTTTGCTCTTTTCAGGGTCTCGCCCGGGACCTACAACGTGACGGTTTCCTTCATCGGCTTCATACCACAGACAGAGCAGGTCGTCATTACTGCTGACACAGAGACTACGCTCAGCTTCGAGTTGGTCGCCGATGACTCCTTGATCTTCTGCCCCGTCGTCGGATACTGGCGTCCGTTCTTCTCGAACGACCCATACAGCTCTGTCACGCTCACGGCCGAGGAAATCACGCGGCTGCCAGCGGGGTGGTAGTCTACCGCGTCATGCCGTAGCCCTTGAGCACCTCGCGGGCGACGACGGTCTTGTGCACCTCGTCGGGGCCGTCGTAGATGCGCGCGCCGCGCTCGTGGCGGTACCAGAACGCGAGCGGCGTGTCGTCGAGGACGCCGAGGCCGCCGTGCACCTGGATGGCGCGGTCGAGGACGCGCTGGAGGAGGTCGGCCACGAGAAATTTGATCGCGCTCACCGCCGTGCGCGCTGCCCGTTGTCCCTCTTGCTCGATGCGCGCGGCGGTGTCCATGACTAGCAGCCGCGCTGCGTCGATCTGCGCGCGGCTCTCGGCGATCCAGACCTGCACCTGCTGCTGCCCCGCGAGCGGCTTACCGGGCGACAGCTCCCGCTCGACGGCACGGCGGCACAGGAGGTCGAGCGCCCGCTCGCAGACGCCGATCCAGCGCATGCAGTGGTGGATGCGCCCCGGTCCCAGCCGCTCCTGCGCGAGGAGGAAGCCACCGCCCTCCGGCCCGAGGCGGTTCGCCACGGGCACGCGCACGCCGTGCAGCCGGATCTCGGAGTGCGAGAACCAGCCCTGCCCCTCGTCGCCCATCACAGGAAGTCGGCGGACGTGCTCCACGCCCTCCGCGTCGGTCGGGACGAGCAGCATCGACGCCCGCGCGTAGGGGCTCTCAGCATCCGGGTTCGTGACCGCCATCACGATGCAAAACGCTGCGCCGTCGAAGCCGGTCGTGAACCACTTGTGACCGTCGAGGACGTACGTCTCGCCCTCGCGCCGCGCCGTGGTGGAGAGATAGCGCGGGTTCGACCCGGCGTGCTCGGGCTCGGTCATCCCGAAGCACGAACGGACCGCGCCGTGCAGCAGCGGCTCCAAGAACTCGCCCCGCTGCGCCTCCGTCGCGTGCGCGAGCAGCAGCTCGACGTTGCCCACATCGGGGGCCTGGCAGTTGGTGGCGATGTGCCCGAGGAGGCTCCACCCGAGTATTTCGCTGACGCGTGCGAAGTCGGTCAGCGACAGCCCCAGCCCACCATGCTCGGCGGGGAGATAGAGGTTCCACAGCCCCGCCGCCTGCGCCCCGGCACGCACGTCGGCGAGCCGCGCTTCGAGCGTGGCGTAGTCGTGCGCCAGGAGGTGGCGTTCGAGCGGCACGCAGACCTCGCGGACGAAGGCTCGCACGTCGCCGAGCAGGGTGTCGAGATCGTAGGAGGAAGCGGTGGCGTTCATGACGGGAGGTGGCGTCGGGAAAGGGCAGTGCGACATGGTACTACCTTCGCGTCCAACGCAGCGCTAGCCTTGCGTCAACTTGAGCACGGTCAAGGCCGCCTTCGTGGGAAGAAACGTTCGCTCGTGTGGCCAACAGCGGCAAGGGTGCACGACACCGTCTACATCCTCGATGCGGAACGCAACAGGGGTGTCTGCATCCGCCATCGTCCAGAAGGGAGCGTCGGCTCTGGGGCGATCAGGTCCGGCGTAGCGGACGACACTGCCCGGAAGCACCATGCGGCCCCCATCGAAGGCAAAGTGGAGGGCCCGCGTAGTCACGTCGAGCCAGTTGTCCCAGTCCACCACGCTGTACGCGATGGGCAACTCGCCGTCATCAATATCGCAGCGATTGACAAGCTCACGAACGAACAGCGGGTCACCTTCCTCCTAGAGCCGCACGCGCTCGTCGCTCACGGTGTCCTGCATCGTCCGGCGAACGGCCGCTTTCACGATCCGCTTTACATACGCATCGGCCTTGCTCTTCATAGCGCTCTTGAAATCCCGAGGAGATAAAGAGACGACCGCCAGAGGTTTCTGTGTGCCCGTGAGTGTTCTCGTTGCCGATCGTACCCACGGCGCCGATGTGGGGGGCTTCGCAAGCGCGACAGGCCACCGACCAGCGAGGAACAGATCGCGGTGAACCCCGTGGCAGCCTCGTACGACAGCGCACAGGCCGAGAGCGTCACGGAAACGCTCATCACGCGGAGGCTCTCGCTGCACCATAGCCGTGTGCCCCACACGAGGGGGGCGCTCCTGTCAAACAACCGATCCTGAACCGATGAACGTGGACGTATTGCTCACCACCCTGGTGGCCCTTCTTTTGCTGGCCACCGGCAGCACTACCCCGATGACCGACGACCGCCCGCCTGTGACAGCCGAAGCCAACGGCGTAGATAATCCTGACAACGCCGTCCCCGACGACAACCCCCTGCTGATGGAGTGGGACACGCCGTTCGGCACCCCGCCGCTGGACCGCATCGAGGAGGCGCACTTCCTCCCGGCCTACGACGTGGCCTTGGCGAAGCACACGGCCGAGATCGAGGCGATCGCCACCAACGCGGAGGCCCCGACGTTCGAGAACACGATGCTGGCGATGCAGCAGGCGGGGCGCGACCTCGGCCGTATCTCGCGGGTGTTCTTCAATCTGACCAGCTCCGCCTCAAACGACGAGATCCGCGCGATCCAGCGCGAGATGAGCCCCCGGCTTGCCGCGCACAGCGCCTCGATCACGCTCAATCCGGACCTGTTCGCCCGCATCGATGCGCTCTACCAGGCGCGCGAGACGCTGGGCCTCGAACCGCAGGAGGCGCGGCTACTGGAGACCACGCACGAGGACTTCATCCGCGCCGGTGCCCAGCTGGAGGGCGCCGACCGCGAGCGCTTTGCTGAGATCCGCTCAGCGCTGGCGGGGCTTTACACGCAGTTCGCCCAGAACGAGCAGGCCGACCGCGAGGCCTGGACGATGGCGCTGAGCGAGGAAGACATCGCCGAACTGCCGGACTACATCGTGTCCGCGGCGGCGGGCGCGGCGGCGGACCGCGGCATGGACGGCCACGTCATCACGCTCGCCCGCTCCAGCGTGGAGCCGTTCCTGGAGGCATCGCCGAACCGCGCGCAGCGCGAGATCGCCTGGCGCGCCTGGACGCAGCGCGGCTCCAACGCGAACGACAACGACAACGAGGACACGATCCGCGAGATTCTGGCGCTGCGCCTGGAGCTTGCCAACCTACTCGGCTTCGAGACCTTCGCCCACTACCGCACCGCCGGGACGATGGCGGGCACGCCCGAAGCGGCGATGTCGCTGATGGAGCAGGTCTGGTACCCAGCCCGCGACCGCGCCCTCGAAGAGGCCGCCGACATCGAAGCACGCATCGCGGCGGCGGGGCTCGACCACGAACTCGAACCCTGGGACTGGCGCTACTACACCCAGCAGGTCCGCGCCGAGCGCTACGACCTCGACGAGAGCGAGGTCAAGGCCTACCTCCAACTCGATAACATGATCGAGGCGATGTTCTACGTCTCCGGGCGGCTCTTCGACCTCACGTTCGTGGAGCGCGACGACATCGCGACGTACCACCCGGACGTGCGCGTCTGGGAGATGCGCAACCCCGACGGCGAGATCGCGGGCATCTTCTACGGCGACTTCTTCGCCCGCCCGGGCAAGCGGGGCGGCGCCTGGATGTCGAGCTTCCGCGCGCAGAACGGGATTACCGGCGAGATCCCGCTCATCCTGAACAACTGCAACTACAACAAGCCCGCCGAGGGCGAGGCCGCGCTGCTGTCGTTCACCGACGCCGTGACGCTCTTCCACGAGTTCGGCCACGGCCTGCACGGGCTGCTCTCCGACACCGCGTTCCCCTCGCTGGCCGGCACGTCCGTCGACCGCGACTTCGTGGAGTTCCCGGCGCAGATCTACGAGCACTGGCTCTCGCAGTCGGAGGTGCTGGAGCGCTTCGCCCTGCACCACGAGACCGGCGAGCCGATGCCGCCCGAACTGCTTGTGCGCGTGCTTGACGCTGGCACGTTCAACCAGGGCTTCGCGACGGTCGAGTTCCTGAACTCGGGCTTCGTGGACCTGGCCTACCACCTGAACACCGACCCGGCCTCGCTGGAGATCGACGCCTTCGAGGAGGAGGTGCTGGCCAGCCGCGAGAACCTGGAGGACATCCCGATGCGCCACCGCTCGACGCACTTCCTGCACACGTTCGCGGGCGAGGGCTACTCCTCGGGCTACTACAGCTACCTCTGGGCGGGCGTCCTCGACAACGACGGCTTCGCGGCGTTTGAGGAGGCGGGCGACATCTTCGACCCGGTGCTGGCGCAGAAGCTCTACGAGAGCGTCTTCTCCGCCGGTGACACGCAGCCCGCCATGGACGCCTACGTCGGCTTTCGGGGCCGCGAGCCGAACGTGGACGCGCTGCTGCGCAACCGCGGCTTCATCGAAGCGGACGTGGCGGAGGACGACGGCACCACGCTATAGCGCGTCACGCCGAGATCCGAAGATCTAGACTGCGAGCGGTCCTCCTCAACACCGAGGGGGGCCGCTTGTGTGTTGGTGCAGCGTGGTCAGCGTTCGGTGAGGTAGTTCAGCATATCAAGCCAGGTGCGCGTACTTATCATTCCGCATGATGCGGCCAGCTTCGCGCCGTCACCCACTGCCCGTTCGATTAGGATTGGTAGCAGTAGTTCATTTCGCTTCTACCTGCCTGAACATTTTCAGTCGGGTGTGCCATGACGGTGTCTCCGATCAGTTTCATTTTGATTAGCCATTCCCCTCTGCCACTCTAGTTCATGATTCTCACCAAAGCGCAGGTTCTCAACTTCCGATCCATCGAAGACAGCGGCACTGTCGAGATTGACCCCAAGATCACTTCTTTCGTCGGCCAGAACGAGTCTGGCAAGACTGCTTTCCTCCATGCGCTCCACAAGGCCAAGTCTACTGAGGAGGGCATTGGGTTCGACGTAACGGAAGATTACCCCCGTAAAGATCTGCTTGACTATGAGGAGGTCCACGAAGCTAGTCCAGCCGTTGTCGTGAAGCTGTGGTATGAGATGGAGCCACAAGAGGTTGAGACTGTCAACGCTTGGCTCGGCCACGATCTCTTTGAGACGATCAGTTTCTCGGTCGACCACAAGTACAACGACTCGCGGAGCATCGGTTTTCATCCGCCAGAGCGCCAGCATGTCAAATGGCTCACTGGGAGCGTAGCTCTGTCATCGGACGCGAAAGCCGCCGTGCAAGCTGCCACTACACTCGACGAGTTCTTTAATTTGGCACAGGGAGCAGACCTCACCCCTGCTGACGAGGTGACGATTTCGGAGTTGGAAGCGAAGTATCCTGAGGCGAAGGGGGGATGGCGTCGTCTCAGTTCTGCGCTCTGGAAAAAGCACCTCGCGCCTCGTATCCCGGTCTTTCTCTACTTCGACGACTACCGAACGCTCCCGGGCCGTACCTACCTAGCGGGCCTACAGCAGCGGAAGGTAGAGGGGGAGTTGAAGGACGAGGATCGGGGCATCCTTCGACTCCTTGGGACTGCAGGTCTTACTCCAGAGAAGCTCATCGAACCGGGAGGTTATGAGCGGGAAAAGGCCCGGCTAGAGGCTACTGGCAATAAGATCTCCCGCAAAGTCTTCGGATTCTGGCGCCAGAATCCTGACCTCAAAGTCCAGTTCGACGTGGCTGAGGACCACGAAGCTGAATCACCATTCAACCAAGGCAAGAATCTCTATATCCGAATCGAGAACCGCCGTCACGAAGTGACGGTCCCGTTCGATCAGCGGAGCAAAGGATTCATCTGGTTCTTCAGTTTCATTGCTTGGTTCGATAGCATTCGCGCCGAGATCGAGGACGACCGGCGGCTCATCCTTCTTCTTGACGAACCAGGATTGAGCCTCCACGCGCTCGCCCAGCGTGACTTCCTGAGCTATATCGAGAAGCTATCCGAGGACCACCAGATCCTGTACTCTACTCACTCTCCATTTATGGTGGAGAGCGCCCGACTCGACCGCGTCCGTACGGTGGAGGATAAGAGAGAAAAAGGTACAGTGATCTCAGGGGATGTCGTGGGCTCGGACCCCGACACCCTCTTCCCGCTTCAAGCCGCCCTCGGGTATTCTATTGCGCAAAACCTCTTCGTCTCAGACAAGAACCTCCTTGTTGAAGGGATCGCGGATCTCGTCTTTCTTCAAGCCGCAGACGAATTGGTTCGAGCCGCCGGTCGGACGGGGCTGCGAGAAGACGTAACGATCACGCCAGTAGGTGGGATAGGAAAGGTGTCAGCCTTTGCTTCTCTCTTTGGAGCGAACGACCTCGCTCTCACGGTCCTACATGACTACGAGGGCCACGAGGACCAGCGAATAGCTAACCTTGTTCGAGAAAAGGTTCTACCCCGCCGCGGGGTTCTTCACTACGCGGTGTTCCGAGAAAACGGAGGGACCTCGAAGCCGTCAGACGTCGAGGACATGTTCAACGCAGGTACTTACCTCCGCTACTTCAATAAAGCATACGAGGAACATCTGAAGGGGATAGTCAAAGTTGGGGACCTGCCTCCAGGTGACCGAATGGTCGACCGAATCAACCGCTACCTTACGGCGTCTGGCATACAGCTTCGGCAGAGCGGAGGCTTCAACCATTATCTCCCCGCGAAGGCATTCGCAGCGTCGCCCCCCAAGGTCTTATCTGACGTAGAACTCGACCGCTTTGAGCGCCTCTTTACCGCAGCAAATAAATCGTTCGACTGAGCATTTTCGAGGTGTTTGTCTAGACGGTAGTGGCTTTGAAAGGACTCCGTACGGGAGCAGGTTCGACCCACGCTCAGATTCCCTCTCGGACTTTTAGCCAGTGTGTCCTCCCAACGGATCGTGCCCGGTCGGATCGCGTAGGTTAGCGCCCGCTCACCCCTCCGCCACCCCGTCTTCCGCCGCCGCATGTCGCACGCGCCCGCTGCGCCGACGCTCTTCGACCTCCCCGGCATCCGCCTCCAGGGCGGCTTCCGCTTCCGCCGGGGCCAGCAGGCGTTCCTGACGCGCCTCGCCGCCACCTTTGAGCGCGGGGAGCGCAACCACCTCGGCGTCTTCGTGCCGGGCTACGGCAAGACCATCACGGCGCTCGCCTCGTTCGTGATCGCCTACCGGATGCGCGTCGCGAAGAAGCTCGTCGTGTTCGTCCCCCGCGGCAACCTCCGCGACCAGTACGCCGACCCCACTGAGCTGAGCCAGGTGTTCCGCAACCTCGGCGCGCCGCCGTTCTCGTTCTGCGTGGCTGACTCCGACCGGGTGTTCCTCAAGAACATCGACACGCAGATCGTGGTGACGACCTACCAGTACGCCAGCGGCGAGGGCGGGCACGCGGCGCTCCTGAAGTATTGCCGCACCGCGCCGTGCCTCTTCGTGTTCGACGAGGTCCACCACCTCGCCGACGACGGGCTGTGGGCGCAGCGCATCGCCGACCTCCCGTTCGAGGCCAGCGTCGCGCTCTCGGGCACGCCCATGCGGAGCGACAACAAGACGCTGTTTGGGGTGCCGTTCGACGCGGGGCCGGACGGCGAGCAGTACTACCGGGCGCTGCACGAGGTCACGATGCGCGAGGCGCACGCCGAGGGCGGCATTCTCAAGGAGGTCGAGGCGCACGTCGTGGACTACCACCTCCAGCTCGTGCGCGAGGACACCGGCGAGGAGGTCGAGCTCTCGCTCACGGGCCTCATGGAGATCGCCCGCTCCAAGCAGGAGGTCGACGTCTACCTCGCCCGCCGCAAGCTGCGCTTCCACGAGGTCTACCTCGAAACGCTCCTCGCGCCCGCCTTCGAGCGCTTTGCCGAAAAGCGCCGCGAACTGGAGCGGCTCTACCGCGAGGCCGGGGGCCAGGGCCGCCCCGAGCGCCAGCATCAGATGCTCGTCATCGCGATGAGCAACAAGCACGCCGCTGCGATGCTCGACTTCGTGCGCCGCCGCTTCCCGCACGTCCGCTCCGACCGCATCGGCCAGGACCGCCCTGCTGGCGAGAACGCCGAACTCCTCGACGCCTACCGCGAAGGGCAGTTGGATGTCATGGTGCAGGTCGACATGATCGGCGAGGGCACCGACATCAAGCCCATCTCGGTGATCGTCAAGGCCGACCTCGTGCGCGCCTACTCCAAGACGATGCAGCAGCTCTTCCGTGGCATGCGCTACTACCAGGGCTTTCCGAAGGTTGCCAACGTCTGCGACATCTACGCCGCGGGCGACATGGGCATCCGGTCGCTGCTGGAGTGGCTCACGAGCGAGCAGCAACTCGGCATCCAGGCGAAGAAGGAAGCCGAGCGCACGGCGCCGGAGAAAGCCCCCGCCGAGCCGAGCGAGCGCAGCCCGTGGGTGCTCAAGCAGGTACAGACGAGCGCCCGCGAGCGCCACCGCCTCGAACTCTTCGGCGAGGGTGAGGCGAGCACATTCACGCTTCACACGCGCCCGGCCGGCGCCCGCAACGTGGCTGCCGAGGAGCAAGCGCTCCGCCAGACCTGTGCCGACCTCGCCTCGGAGCTAGCGCACGCGCTAGGCGGCTCATACCAGAGCGCCGTGCGCAGCGTCCACGCCGCCTCGAAGCGCAAGTTTGGCAAGGGGCAGGACGAACTCAGCCTCGGCGAACTGGCGCGCAAGAAGGTATGGCTGAAGCGCTGCCTGCGGGCTGGTCGCCTCGCCTGAATGGCCACATGTGCGGCTCATGGAAAAATCGTAGGACGGACGCTGACGAGCGGTTCGCCTTGGAGCTTACGCCCAGATGGTAGGGCTTCCGATAGGGCGAGCTAGTGGGCGCGCTGCATATTGGTTTCACATTGATCGTATTACCGTTCGGCACCGCCGAGCGAGCGGTCTATCCAGCAAAGACCCAGGGCATGGGTGGGGTTCTATGGCCCGGGTCTTGCTAGCCTGGAAGGCGTGGCGGCCCCGGTACCGATGCGGTACCGGGGCCGCTGGGGTTTTACGAGGCTGGGCCATTGCATTTCGGGGTTTTGCTCGGCTGGTCTCCCCCCGCTTGTACGCCTGCGACGGCGCACAAGCTGTCCCCCTCGAGATCGAGGGGGGACAGTTTACTGGCGTGAACCTGCGGTTTGAGGAGCGGAGCGCGGCAGCGCGGAGACGATGCAGGACGGGGGAGCCGAGGTCGGCAAGTGTCTAGCACTCATCGTGCGCAGGAGCTAGGCTGGACGAAATGGTCGCTTGCCTCAGCGTTTACATCCCCTTACCATGGGGTCCCTGCGTGCTTCACGTATCCTCCCTTAATGGTTTTCCCCCGATGCCTGTGTCCCCCTCCATCGCGGCGGCACTCCCGGCCCCCTCGCAGCGCCCGCTCTACCGGCTCGTCGAGAACCGGACGACCTTCGGCGGACACGACGTGGAGCTTGCGATCTACGACACGCTACGCCCCGCTGAGCGTGTCGCGCTGAAGGCAGACCACCCGCTCTACTGCGGCATGGTCACGGGCGTGAAGCACATCCACACCGTACAGGGCGAGGTCTTCCCGTTCGTCCCGCAGGAGTCGCTCGTGCTGGCCCCGGGCGAGGAGATTTGGATCGACTTCCCCGGCGCGAGCGACGATGCGCCGACGACGTGCCTCACGGTCGGGGTGGAGGAAGACAAGGTGCGCGACCTCGTGGCTCGCTTCAATAGCACGATGCCGCGCCACGACGGTGCTTGGTCGGTGCCCGACGCCCGCGTGGCCCACTTCGGCAACACGGCGAGCGTCGAGCAGCTGCTCGCCACGCTGACGCGCCTCTTCACCGAGAACCCGCCCTTCCGCGACGCACTGATCGACCTCAACGTGTCGGAGCTGCTGCTGCGGATGCTGCAGACGCAGGCCCGCGCGCTCCTGCTCGGCCAGACGGCCCTGCTGGCGACGCAGAACAGCCTCGCGGCGGCGGTGCAATACGTCCGCGACAACCTCCACCGGCCCATCGAAGTCGCTGAGGTCGCGGGCGCGGCCTGCATGAGCGTGTCGAGTCTCTACCGCTACTTCCGCAACGAGCTTGGCATGACGCCGCTCGCGTTCATCCACCGCGAGCAGATGCAGGAGGCCCGGCGGCAACTCACCGACGTCCAGCGATCGGTCACCGAGGTCAGCTTCGCGCTCGGCTTCCGCAGCGTGAGCCACTTCATCCGCCTCTTCCAGCGCCACATCGGCACGACGCCGAAGCAGTACCAGTTGGGGCTCGTGCGTCCGTCGGGACCGGACGCGCGTGCGTGAGGGGAACTTCGCTGTCGCGTGTCCATCAAGGTCATTGGTTGACTCCGTTGCTCGACGTGCTCCCCCCGCTTGTACGCCTGTGACGGCGCACAAGCTGTCCCCCTCACGGGTGAGGGGGACAGTCCGAGGAGCGGAGCACGAAGTGCGGAGGCGACGCAGGACGGGGGGAGCGGTAGGGACCGGCACGCCTCTCCAATACGAGTGCGATCTTGGAGGACACGCCTCGTCACTACCGATATTCCCATGCGCCTCGCAATCCCCGCTCTCGTACTCTGCGCACTCGTCCTCACAGCCTGCGAGCAAAAGGAGGAAATCACCGTCGCGACGGCCGACAGCACCGTCATCGTCGCCTACGAGGGCACGCTCCCCGACGGCACCGTGTTCGACAGCAACGACCGCGCGCGGCTTCCGCTGCCGAACATGATCCCTGGCTTCCAGACCAACATCACAGGCATGACCGTCGGCGAGACGAAGACGTTCGAGGTCCCGCCCGAGGAGGGCTACGGCGACCGCCCTCCGCCCGGCATCCCGCGTGCCACGAATCTCACGTTCGAGGTGACCCTGCTCGATATCGTCGAGTGACGCGGCTCAGGCATCCACGCGCTCGACGGGGACGAGATCGTCCATCTCTTCCTCCGTGTAGACGCGGCTGTCGGTGAGGAAGCGCACGCCGAGCGGGATCTCCAGCGAGAAGCTCGACCCGCGGCCCGGGCGCACGTCGATGGTGAGCTGCGTGTGCTTCCAGTACTCGAACTGGCTCTTCTCCATGTAGAACGGGCAGCCATGGATCTCGCCGAGCTTCACGTCGGAGCGGCCGAGGCGGAAGTCGCCGTCGGCGTAGCACATCGGCTGGGAGCCGTCGCAGCAGCCGCCGGACTGGTGGAACATGAGCGGGCCGTGGTCGGCGCGCAGTTGGTCGATGATCTTGGTGGCTTCGTCGGTGACGAGCACGCGGGGGACAGGCATGGGGGAAGGGAGAACGATGAATGCAGAAGACAAAAAAGGAAGTGAGGCCGAGGTAGCACGCGCCACCTCGACCTCGCGGTCCTGTCAGCCAGGGACAAAGGACCAAGAACTAGGGACTAGCCTCTAGAAGAAGCCCAGCGCGTTCTTGTCGTACGAGATGAGCATGTTCTTGGTCTGCTGGTAGTGCGAGAGCATCATCTTGTGATTCTCGCGCCCGATACCCGACTTCTTGTAGCCGCCGAAGGCCGCGTGCGCCGGGTAGAGGTGGTAGCAGTTGACCCAGACGCGGCCCGCCTTGATGGCGCGCGGCACCTGATAGAGCTCGTGCGCGTCGCGCGTCCAGACGCCCGCACCGAGGCCGTAGAGCGTGTCGTTGGCGAGCTCGATGGCCTCGTCCACGTCCTTGAAGGTCGTCAGGCTCGTGACCGGCCCGAAGATTTCTTCCTGGAAGACGCGCATCTTGTTGTGGCCGCGGAAGACGGTCGGCTGGATGTAGTAGCCGCTCGCCGGAGCGCCCGCGTAGCCGTCGCCCGAGGAGCCGCCGGTGCCAACGGCTGCTGCGGTGGCTGTGCCGCCGTTCTCGGCCACCGACATCGTCGGCTCATCGACGAACACGCCGCCGCCCACGAGGACCTCGGCGCCCTCCTCCTGGCCGATCTTGAGGTAGCGCTGGATCTTCTCGTACTGGTCGTTCGAGGCCTGCGCGCCCACCATCGTGTCGCTGTCGAGCGGGTGGCCCACCTTGATCGCCTTGACGCGCTCGATGAGGCGCTCCGTGAAGGCCTCCGCGATGGACTCCTGCACGAGGATGCGGCTCGGGCAGGTGCAGACCTCGCCCTGGTTGAGCGCGAACATCGCCGCGCCTTCGAGGCACTTGTCGAAGAACGCGTCGTCGGCGTCCATCACGCTCTCGAAGAAGACGTTCGGCGACTTGCCGCCAAGCTCCAGCGTGACCGGGATGATGTTCTCCGAGGCGTACTGCATGATGAGGCGGCCCGTCGTCGTCTCGCCGGTGAAGGCGACCTTCGCGACGCGGTCGCTCTGCGCGAGCGGCTTGCCTGCCTCCGGCCCGAAGCCGTGCACGATGTTGACCACGCCCGGCGGGAGGACGTCCTTCACGAGGTCGATCCACTCCATGATGCCGATCGGCGTCTGCTCGGCGGGCTTGATGACGACGCAGTTGCCCGCCGCAAGCGCCGGGGCGAGCTTCCAGGCCGCCATCAGGAGCGGGAAGTTCCACGGGATGATCTGCGCGACGACGCCGAGCGGCTCGGGCAGCTGGATCGCGACGGTGTTAGCGTCATGCTCGGAGATGCCGCCTTCCTGCGCGCGGATGACGCCGGCGAAGTAGCGGAAGTGGTCGACCACGAGCGGAAGGTCAGCGGCGAGCGTCTCGCGGATCGGCTTGCCGTTGTCGACGGTCTCGACGCGGGCGAGATACTCCAGGTTGTCCTCGGTGATCTGGGCGATCTTGATGAGGATGTTCGAGCGCTCGGCGACGGAGGTGCGGCCCCACGCGTCGGCGGCGGCGTGCGCGGCGTCGAGGGCGCGCTCGACGTCCTTCTCGCCGGAACGAGCGACCTCGCAGAACGGCTTGCCGTCGATGGGCGAGATGTCCTCGAAGTAGCGGCCGTCGACCGGCTCGACGTACTGGCCGCCGATGAAGTTGAGGTAGCGGCTCTTGAGTTGGGGGCGTTCGTACAGCATGAACGGCTGGGAGCTTGATGAACGGAAAACGGATCGGATGTGCGAGCAACATCGGAAGCGCTTCCGTTCACTTCTCCTTCGTCTTTCTCAAAAAATGCCGCGATCCTGTCAGGCCGAGTCCGGGTGGGAGCTTGGCGACGGTTTGGGGGACCAGAGCCGGACTCGTGTATGGACATGTGGACGTATGAAGGTGTGCAGGTAGTTGCCCCAATTGGGTCTCCCAAGACAAGGGCAGCGCTGATCGTCGTGTTGTGCCCGAGACTCTCAACCTGTCTCCGACCACGTTCAAACGTCCACACCTGCATACGTCCACACAGTACCTTTCCCGCGTCCCCTTTCACCCGACCGCTGCCCCATGCGCGCCATCATCGTCGGCGCAGGCGACGTGGGCTACGATGTGGCCCGCCTCCTCGCGAAGCGCCGCCTCGACGTGGCCGTGCTCGACACCGACGCCGCCCGCATTGACCACGTCCGCGACACGCTCGACGTGCTCGCCATCCAAGGCTCGGGCACCTCCGCCGCGACGCTTATGGAGGCCGGACTCCACGACGCCGAACTCGTCGTGGCCGTGACCGACATCGACGAGGTGAACATCATCGCCTGCATGATGGCCGAGCGCGCGAGCACCCTCGGCGGCAAGGAGAGCCCGGTCACCATCGCGCGCGTCCGGTCCGACGAGTTCACGGGCACAAAGTCGGTGCTCACGCTGCGCGACCTCGGCATCGACCACCTCATCCACCCCGAGGAGAGCACGTCGCACGAGATCGTTTCGCTCCTGCGCCGCGCCGCCGCGACCGACGTGATCGACTTCTGCGGCGGGCAGCTCCAACTCGTCGGGCTGAAGATGGACGCGCAGACGGCCGCCGTCGGCCGGACGCTCGAATCGATTTCGGAGGGCAACGACCACCTCACGTTCCGCATCATGGGCATCGTGCGCGGCGTGCGGACGATCCTCCCGCTAGGCGACGAGCGGTTGCAGATCAACGACCAGGTGTTCGTGATCGTGAAGACCGGCCAGGTGCCACAGGTCGTCCACGCGCTCGGGCAGTCCGGGCGGCGGCTCGACAACGTGATGATCCTCGGCGGCTCGAAGGTCGGCGAGCGCGTCGCGCGTGAGCTATGCGGCGGCGGACGCAAGCAGCGGATGCGCGTCAAGCTCGTCGAGCCCGACCGGACTCGGGCCCACGAACTCGCCGAGCAGATCGAGGGCGTCCTCGTCATCCACGGCGACCCGTCCGACATCGACCTCCTCGCCATCGAGGGCCTGCAGGAGATGGACGCCGTCGCGGCCGTGACGGACGACGAGGAGTCGAACCTCGTCTCGTGCCTGATGGCGAAGCACCTCGGCGTCCGCAAGACGGTAGCGCTGCTCTCGAAGTCGGCCTACGTGCCGATCTCGCAGTCCATCGGCCTCGACGCAGCCGTGAGCCAGAAGCTGGCCGTGAGCCGCGAGGTGCTGCGGTTCCTCCGGGGCAAGCACGTCCGCAGCGTGGCCACCGTGCAGGGTCTCGACGCGGAGATCCTGGAGGTCGAGGCCGGGGGCGGGTCGCCGGTCACGCGCAAGACGCTCGATGCGCTTCGAGTGCCGCGCGGGCTGCTCGTGGCCGCCGTCGTCGCGCCCGACGGGGCGGTGGAGGTGGCGACCGGCCGGACGCAGATCCAGCCTGCCGACCGCGTGATCGTGTTCGTGACGCCCGACCGCATCGGCGACGTGGACAAGCTCTTTGGACGGCGGTAGGCTGCGGTGGGCTGTTAGCTTGGAGCGCACGTTCCACTCGCCAGCCGCCAACAATCCACACGCATGAACGCCCTTCTCACCGGTGCGAACGGCACCGTCGGCCGAGCCCTCGCCACGCATCTGCACGCGCAGGGCGACACCGTCACGCCGTGGGACCGCCACGCAGTGCCGCCGCTCGATCTCGACGCGCAGGCGCGGCTCTTCGACACGGTGCGGCCCGACGCGGTCTTCCACCTCGCGATCGCCGCGCA
>JBCBEX010000014.1:0-61699 GCA_038528235.1 Bacteroidota bacterium | reverse complement strand
TCATCTCTCGCGCTTTCTGTGTTCTTCGCATTCAATGCTGGGGCCCGCTGGGGGCGAACTGAGCCTCGAAGCCTGCGACTCTTGATCTGTGCGTTTTGGGCGACCCTGTCCGTATTCGCCCTTTCTCTTCCCATCGTTGCGACGGAACTCACCGTACCCGATGTGCAGCGAGTAGGGCTACTTAACTTGTTTGTAGGTGGCCTCTGCTATGCCATCACGAGCGCTATCGAGAACTCACGACGCCGTCGAGAATCTGAGGTGACGAACGAGCCATGAGCGTGCAGGTAAAGAACATCTGGCTACCGACAGGGCTGTGATTAAGCATATCGAGCGACCTTAGCCTCAGGACAGGCTAGTGTAACATCTAGTGGGCTCGCCTCGTCCCACCGTGCGCTCCTACGCTGTCTCGCTTTAACGCTGCGTGCCACAGACCATGGCCAACGTGCCCTCGACTACACCGGACCGGATGACTCCGTCAACGACCCACTCGAAGACGCGGTGGGGCGTGTACGCGGCCTTGGCTGTCGCGCTCGTCGTGTCCCTCTGGCTTGGCTGGGGGGAGTCGGAGCTCCTCATGACGCAGGCCGAGATCCGCGAGGGCACCCGTGCGTGGATTCAACTGCTGATCCGGACGAGCATCCAGTATGCGATCCCGGCGCTGATCATCGGGTTCTTTGCTAAGGAGGCGTACGCCTGGCGGGCATCGCAGCCGTCCAAGGGCTATTGATCACGCGCTTCACTGAACCGGGCGCTCCTCAATCAGACGTGCAGGTGTCGACTCTCACGTTGCCATCGGGGCTGTAGAAGACCGAGTGGAGAGTACGCGAGCACACGCGTGGTCACATTCCTCTAACAGTCCGGTCCTAGCTTGGCGGCCATACCCTCCCACCAAGGACACAGGACCGATGACCCAGGAGAAACCCACCGTCCTCTTCGTCTGCACGCACAACTCAGCGCGGTCGCAGATGGCTGAGGGGCTGCTGCGCGCACGCTACGGCGACCGCTTCGAGGCCGCGTCGGCGGGCACGGCGCCGGGCGGCGTCAACCCGTTCGCGGTGCAGGCGATGGCCGACCTCGGCATCGATCTCAGCGGGCACACCTCGGACCACGTCGATGCGTTCGACGGGCAGGACTTTGAGTATGTCGTGACCGTGTGCGATAACGCGCGCGAGGCGTGCCCCTACATCCCCGCGACGGTCGAGAACCTCCACCACAGCTTCCCGGACCCCTCCGCCGCCACGGGCACGGATGCCGACAAGCTCGCCACCTTCCGCACCGTCCGCAACCAGATCGCCGTGTGGATGGACGAGACGTTCGGCCCTACGACATAGGTGCCTTCTTGTCATCCCGGACTCGATCCGGGATCTCAGCGGTTCAGCGAGATCCTGAATCGAGTTCAGGATGACACGTAGGAAGATGGAGTTAAACGAGGACCCTCGACGTGGCGGAGCTATCTACCGCACGACGGTCACGCGGCGGGTCGCGGCCCCCTGCTCGGTGAGGAGGCGGAGCACGTAGACGCCCGAGGCCAGCCGGGCTGCGTCGAAGCGCACCGTGCCCTCGCCTGCGGGCCGCGCGCCCTCGGCGATGACGGCGACCTCGCGGCCGAGCAGGTCGAAGACGGACACGCGGATCGGGCCCGCCTCGGGCAGCACGTAGCGCACACGGGCCGACTGCTGGACCGGGTTCGGGGCGGGCGTCGAGAGTTCGACCCGACCAGGGAGCGCCGTCGCGGTGTCGTTCTCGTCGGACGTGTTCACCGGCGTGTCGTAGGTCGGGAAGCCGCCGCCGGAGTCGGTCGCGCCGAGCGTGCCGCCGTAACCCGCCACCGCGCCGACGTTCTCGTCGAGCATGTCGACGCCGATGAGCTGCTGCCGGCCCGTCTGCACGGGGCCGGGGTAGCCGCCCGTCGTCTGCCACGTCTCGCCGCCGTCCTCAGTGCGGAAGACGTTGCGGCTCTCATTCAAGTCGATGGCGACGCCCACGTTGGGCGAGCCGAAGTCGACGTTCCAGAAGCGCGCGCCGTTGGCGGGGAGCACCCGACGCTTGGGGCCGGGGACGAGGAGATCGTCCTGCACCCAGATGCCTTGGTCGCCGACGATGGTCCAGAGGTCGCGGCCGTTGTAGGCGATGTCGCGGTGGTTCGTGTAAGCGGCCGTCTCGGTCCAGGTCTGGCCGTCGCGCGTCGCGTAGATGCGCCCCGTCCCGTCGCTCATTCCGGCGTCCCCGACGACGCCCTCGGTCTCGGAGATGAACTCGACCGCGGCGAGGCGGGCAAAGCGGCGGCCGCTCGGGAGTGGGATCGACACGGACGCCCAGGTCCGCCCGTTGTCGGTCGAGCGGATGACGCGGTTGCCGCCGACGGCATACCACGTGTCGCCGCCTGCGTAGTCGACCGCCTCGAAGGGCTGCGGCGTGCCCGCGACCGTGGCCGTCGCCCAGGTACGTCCACCGTTCGCGGTCCAGATGATGGTTCCGTCCTGCGCCACGGCGACGCCCGCCTCGGCACCCGGCGTGCCGCCCTCGCGGAAGCCAAGGCCCAGCCAGAACTTGCCGCCCGGCACCCCCTCGGCCGCACCTACGCGGACCCACGACTCGCCGCCGTCCTCGGTCCGAATGACAATACCCTCGCCAACGACCACGCGGTGCGCCACGTCCAGCACGGCGACCTCGCGGAAGCGCACCTCGGCACCGAGACGGTGATCCTGCGGTGTCCAGTAGTAGGTGTCCGCTCTGTTCTCGCGGGCATCGCAGAACACGCTCGCCGGGAGGTCGGGGTCGCCGTCGACGAACACCGTCGTCAGGTTGCCGGAGCCGAAGTTGGGGAGGTCGTTGCCGCTGGTGTAGACGCGCCGAGGCACGTCGTCGCAGGTGGCTGGCGTGCCGAACGGGGTGTCCAGCAGGGTAGCCCGCTCGTTGCCCAGCCCGTCCCGCACGACGACGAAGGAGCCCTCCGCCGAGATCGGGAGGACCGTCGAGGCCGGAAGCGCAAACGTCACGCTGGCCCCGTCCGGCGAGGTGCTGGCCGGCACCATCTCGACGATGGTCTCCTCGCCTTGGATGAACAGGTGGGCCGTGGCTGATGTGGGTCGGAACCCGCCCTTCGGTCCCGCCGAGACGCTCACCGAACGCTGGTCGGCGCTGAAGCGGCGGCCCGTGACGACGGGCCCGGCTTCGCCCGGCTCTGGCGCGGCGTTGAGGAGGATCAGACTGGCCTCGCGCGGCATCGGCATGTCGAGCAGGTCGCCCGGCCACGAAGCTCCGCCCTGGCTCAGAGAGTAGGCGGTCCAGTGGTCGATGAACCGCAGCCCGTCGAGGCCGCGTTCGGGGCCGCTCAGGGCCACCCACGCGCGCCCGCCGCTGCCGGGGAAGGGACGGCCCTCGATGGCGAACGAGGGGCCCGAGCCTTCCGCAAACCCGACGAAGCCCAGCACCTCGGCCAGCGTGAACTGCGGGTTGACGCGCGGCGATCCGGTGAAGACGTCGAACTGGTAGGGGTTGTCGCGGTAGCGCGTCGGGATGGTAGCGTCTGGATCGCCGGAGTAGCCGAAGTCGACGTTGAGGCGGAGCGTGCGCGCCTCGATCTCGCGCTGGAAGTTGCTCCACAGGCACGGGCTGGAGTCGGAGCCGCACGACCAGTTGTTGGTGCCCTGGCTCCAGCGCAGCACCTCGGCTTCGAGGCTCACCATGCGCAGTTCGACGGGCGCGCCGCGGCGGAGCTTACGGAGTTGCGGAATCGAGAGGACGATGTCCTCCGGGGTGACGCCGCCCGTGTCGCGCTTGTCGACGCGGATCACGTCCGTCGAGGTTTCGCCCGGACCGAGCGTCGTCTGAAACGCCTCGGGCGTCTGGATGGTCGCGATCAGTTCGCCGCCGACGTAGACGTTGAAGCGCGGCGCGATCTTGAGGGCCGTGGCGCTCCCCGTGTTCCGCACGCGGATGTCGAGCGCGAGCGTGGCGGCCTCGTTGAACGTGTCCGACGTGGCGGTCTCCCAGTTGATCTCGAAGTCGGTGGACTGCGTCGACTCCTGGCTTGTCGTCCGCGACTCTGAGGCGGTGATCTCCGACGTGACCTTGGGATCGACGAGGCTGACCTCGCTACCGATGGTTGCCGACAGCGTCTCGGTGAACGATGTGCCGACGGTGACCGAGGAGCCTTGTGTGAGGCTGCCGCCGCGCGAGTCCTGGATGGTCGAGGTCGGCGTGTAGACATAGTTGACGAGGACGACGCTGATCTGGGGCGACGCCGCGACGAGCGGGTGCCCGTAGGGCGCGCGGATCGTGGGGAGGTTGATGCCGGTCGCCTCCTGGAAGTCGCTGTAGGGGTCGCCGTCGCTCGACCACGTCGTCGGGTCGGTGACGTAGCAGTCGGCCGGGCCGGGCGTGCAGGGCGTGAGCGCGCCGCCGCCGCTGGCATCGTAGGTGTAGCCCGTGACCTCGATGAGGTCGGGGACGCAGTCGCCGTCGCCGTCGGCCAAGCCGATGGGAATTTCGAAGCCGGTCGGACATGACGACTGCGCGGCAGCCTGAGGAGCGCCGACGAGCGCGAGTAGCAGGGCCAGAAGCGGAAGGACTAGAAGGCCCGGCAGGAGGTGGCCAGGTAGGAAGCGGGGCATGGGACCGATGAAAAGATGCGTGGGTCGGAAGCCGGGCGTCCCTGTCGGAGTCGCCCTCATCCCTACACGCACCCTTCCGCCGCCCCACCGGACATCGGCTTTCGATTTTCCCAGGGCGGGCTATCTCCTAACCCTGTACCCGTCTCAGCGCACCTCCTGTTGGCACGCGGCGAGGGCTGCGGCGACCTCTGCCACGGCCTCGGAGTCGTCGAGTTGACGATAGGCCGCGTCGGCGTCCCGAAGCACAGGCACCGCCTCCGCGCAGCGTCCTTGCGCGGCGAGGTGGTGGCCGTAGAACAACTCGACCTGAGCCGCGCGCGCTGCGTTGGGGCGGAGCGCCTCGCGTGCGACGGGGACGGTCGCCTCGAACTGCACCCCTGCCTCGCGGACGCGTCCGGTGCGATGGAGCGCATCGGCGTAGAGCATCTGGTAGTAGACCGTGTGAGGATGGTCGGCCCCGAAGACGTTGCGCAAGGTCGTCATCACCTCTTCGTAGGCGGGGGCGGCGCGGTCGTAGTCCCCCTGGCTGCCGTAGAGCCGTCCAAGCCCGCCAAGCACTTCTGCAATGGCAGGATGGCCGTCCCCATAGGCCACCCGTCGGATGGCGAGCGCCTCTTGAAAGTGACGCTCAGCCTCCTCAGGCTGCTCGGTGGAGGTGTAGAGAAAGCCGAGGCTCTTGAGCGTCGTCGCGATCTGCGGGTGGTCTGCGTCGTAGACCGCACGCTTGATCGCCAGGGCCTCTTCGAAGACGGCCTCGGCCTCCTCATGCTCCCCGCGCTCGTCGAGGAAAATGCCGAGGTTGTTGAGGTCGGCGGCGAGGTCCGGGTGCGCGTCGCCGAGGAGGGCACGGTCGATCTCGACGGCCCGCCGGTAAGCTGCTTCGGCTTCGTCGTAGCGACCTAGGTCGTGATACGCGACCCCCAAGCCCGTCAGCGCGAGGGCGACGGACGTGTGCATAGGCCCGTGCAATTCTTCGCGCGCCGCCACGAGTTGCTCGCCGATCCCGGCAGCGGCTTCGATGTGCCCGCGGTCGTGGAGGAGCCCCGAGAGATTGTTGAGCGCATTGTCTCGTTTCTGCGGAGCCTCGGCCTGTTCGAGGTGACGAAGAGCGGCACGGTAGGCCTCCTCGGCCTCGTCGAGGTCGCCGCGGTCGTGGAGCGCCGCCCCGAGTGACGTGTAGACTGCACCGATGTCCTGCGCGTTCGGGTCGCGGTGCGCCTGGAGGGTTTCGAGGGCGGCGCGGTGGAGGGCGATGCTCCGATCCAGGTCGCTCGTCCGCCGCAGGAGGGTCCCGAGCGCGGTCTGAGCCGTGGCTACCTCAACGGGATCGCCGAACGTCTCGTGGAGGGTGAGCGCGCGTTCGAGGTGGACCCGCGCCGAGTCGTACGCCCCCAAATCCTGATAGACCGCGCCGATGGTACGGTGCAGGGCCGCCTGCACGTCGGGCTGGTCGTTCAAGTCTGCCTCGATCCGGCTTGCGCCAGCAGCGAGCAGGTCGGCAGCAGTGAGGTCGAGCCCCTGTCTAGCGTCGGGGTTGGCCCCCTCGAAGAGGCCTCGCAAGAACGCGACGGTCTGAGCCGACAGCGCCGCCTCAGCTTCTGCGCGGTCGCGCTCGGCCGCCAGGCGAGCCGTGTAGACCCCAGTCAGCGCGACCAGCGCGACGAGCGCAGCAGCGGTCACGACCACCGCTCCCCGATGCCGCCCCACGAACTTGCGGATGCGATACATGCGCGTCGCCGGGCGGGCCTCGATGGGCAGTCCGCCGAGGTGCCGCCGCACATCGGCCAGCAGTTCGGCGGCGGAGCCGTAGCGGCGCTCGGGCTCCTTGCGAAGCGCCGTCCGGCAGATCACGTCGAGGTCGCCGCGGAGTTGCCTGGCGAGGGTGTCCGCTGTCGTGCCACGTTGCCGCGCAGCCGCCGCCGTCACAGCGGTGCTCGGCGCGATGGGCTCGTCTTCCAGTACGGCCTTCTCGATTTGGATCGGCGTCCGGCCCTTCGTCTCGATAGGTCGCGCCCCGGAGAGGAGGCGATAGAGCAGACTTCCCAAGGCGAACACGTCGGTGGCCGTCGTCGGTGGCTCGCCTCGAATCTGCTCCGGGGCTGCATAGGAGGGCGTGAGCACGCGCTGGCCGGTCCGCGTGAAGCCGCCGTCGGGATGGTCACTGCCATCGAGCACACGAGCGATGCCGAAATCGAGCAGGACCGGTCGCGGGGCCTCGTCCTCCTCATGCTCAACGACGAGGATGTTGGACGGCTTGAGGTCGCGGTGAACGACCAGCGACCGGTGGGCGTAGCGGACCGCCTCACAGACGTCCGCGAAGAGCTGGAGCCGCGCATCAATGCTGAGGCTGCGCCGGTCGCAGTAGTCCGTGATCGGCTCGCCCTCGACGTACTCCATCGCGAAGTAGGGCCGCCCACCTTCCGTGAGGCCACCGTCGAGGAAGCGCGCGATGCCGGGGTGCTGGAGCCGGGCCAGGATCTGCCGCTCGGCCTCGAACCGCGCCAGCACGGCCCGCGAGTCCATACCGGGCTTGATGAGCTTGAGCGCGGCCTGCTGATCGAACCCGTCTGCACGCACGGCGCGGTAGACATCGCCCATCCCGCCGCTTCCAAGGCGTGCGCCGAGCACCCAGGGCCCGACGCGCTCGCCCTCACGCGACCCGATTCCGCTGACGCTCAGCACCTCCGACGGGAGGAGGTCGGCCGAGAGGAGGTCGAGCGCCTGACCGCTGAAGAGGTCGTGCTCGTGCTCGGCCCCGTCGAGCATGGCGGCAACGTGGTCGTACACCTCCGGCTCGTTGCCGCAGGCGGCCCGTAGCCACGCCGTCCGCTCGTCCGACGGGCGCGTCCGGGCCTGCTCGAAAAGAGTCTGGATGCGCGTCCAGCGCGCCGTAGCATCAGCCATGGGAGAGCAAGGTGTGGAGTCTAACCGGAACGCACCATCTTGGGACGCGAGCGGTCACCCGCCCCCTAAATCGTTCGGCGCATCGGCGCGGAGGGCGTGGCTGAGCCAGGCTTTCGCAGCCTGCCAGTCGCGGCGGACGGTCTTCTCGGAGACCCCGAGCACGCCCGCGATCTCGCGCTGCTCCAGTCCGCCAAAGAACCACATCTCGACGACTCGCGCCGAGCGTTCGTCCAGCGCGGCGAACCGGTCGAGGGCTTCGTCGAGCGCCAGCAGGTCCTCCGAGCGTGCGACCCGCCCGACCGCGTCATCGTGCAACGTTCCGGCCACCTCGTCACCGCCACGCTTGGCAGCCCGTCGGTCGCGCGCGTAATTGACGAGGATGCGCCGCATTGCGACGGAGGCGACCCCGAGGAAGTGCGCGCGGCTCTGCCAGTCGGCCCGCGTCTGGTCGACGAGCTTGAGGTAGGCCTCGTGGACGAGGGCAGCCGTGTCGAGCGTGTGACCGTCGCGCTCGCGCCGGAGGCGCTGCCGGGCCATCGTCTCCAGTTGACTGTAGACGAGGGGTAGCACGGCGTCCACGGCGGCTCGGTCGCCCGCTCGGAAGTCGGCCAGCAGCGCGGTGAGGTCGGCGAAGGACATGGCAGGCAGGCTCGGCGAGGGACGCACACGGGGTCGAAGGTACGCGGACCTGCGACTCAGCGAAACCGCGTGTCTGCCCCCACGCACCTCGCTTCACAGCGCCGGTGCTTGAGCGTCTCGATCGTCACTTCCCGATGCAGAACTGCGAGAAGATGGCCCCGAGCACGTCGTCGCTCGTGATTTCGCCGGTGATGGCCCCGAGTTCGTGGAGCGCCTCGCGGAGGTCGAGCGAGAGCGTGTCGCCGGAGATGCCAAGGTCGAGCGCGCGCTGCGCCGCCTGCACGGCCTGGAGCGCCGCCGCGAGGTGCTGCCGGTGCCGCTCGTTCACGACGACGGGCGAGCTGTCGGCCTCGCTGAGGTCGTCAGCCACTGCGCTGAGCAGGGCCGCCCGGAGCGCGTCGAGGCGAGTCGGATCCGACGTTGCGTTTTCGGCCGAGAGGAGGAGGGGGGCGGCTCCCCCCGTTCCTGCGTCGTCTCCCTTTGGTCGCTCCTCGGAACTGTCCCCCTCATGGGTGAGGGGGACAGCTTCCCGACCCTTTACGGGGAGGGAAGCGGGGGGAGCCGCGCTGGCGAGCAGGTCCGCCTTATTCGCCACGCGCAGCACCGGGAGCCGGGGGCGCTCGGCAGCCAGCGTGTCGAGAAACGCCGTCTCCTCCTCGTCCAGTCCGGTCGTCGCGTCATAGACGTAGACGAGCACGTCGGCGGCGTCGATGCTGCGGTGGGTGCGGCGGACGCCCTCGGCCTCGATGAGGTCGGCGGTCTCGCGGAGGCCGGCCGTGTCCACGAAGCGGAAGCGCAGCCCGCCGATCTCGCGCTCGGCCTCGATCTCGTCGCGCGTCGTCCCCGCGACGGGGCTCACGATGGCGCGGTCTCGCTCCACGAGTGCGTTGAGCAGCGTCGACTTCCCTGCGTTCGGGCGGCCGCCGATCACCACGCGCACGCCGTCGCGGACGTACGCACCGAGCCGCGCCGTGTCGAGGAGGTCGCCGAGCAGCCGGGCCGCCTCGCCGAGCAGTCGCCGCAACTCGTCGCGGTCGGCGAACTCGACGTCCTCCTCCACGAAGTCGAGTTCCAACTCGATGAGCGCCTTGGTTTGGATCAACTCCTGCCGAATCTGCTGCAGCGCGACCGACGTGTGGCCCTGGAGTTGGTGCAGCGAGACGCGGTGCGCCAGGTGCGACTGCGCGTGGATGAGGTCCGCGACCGCCTCCGCCTGCGCGAGGTCAAGCTTGCCGTTGAGGAAGGCGCGCTGGGTGAACTCGCCCGGCTCCGCCAGCCGAGCGCCTGCGTCGAGGAGGCTGCGCAGCACGAGCGCCGGGGCCACATCGCCACCGTGGCACGTCACCTCGACCACGTCCTCACCCGTGGCAGAGCGCGGCGCGCGGAAGAGCGTCACCACGACCTGGTCGAGCCGCCGCGCCTCGTTGTCAGCGCCGTCGGCGTCGAGGATGTAGCCGACGTGCGCCGTGTGCGACTCTGCATCGGCAAGCCGCTTCGAGAACCGCGCGCCCACGATGTGCACCGCCTCAGGCCCCGAGACGCGCACGATGGCGAGCGCTGCCTGCCCGCGTGCCGTGGCGATGGCTGCGATGGTGTCGGTGTGGAGAGCCTGCATCATCCTGTCATCCTGAGCGAGCGATAGCGAGTCGAAGGATCTCTGTCTGTCTCGACGCTTCGTTCGAAGTTTGGACGCTGGCCCACAGATCCTTCGACTCCGCCCTGCGGGCTGCGCTCAGGATGACAAATCTAGCTTCGGTCTTCGGACGTCCGAGGGGGCTTCCTGCTTACGGCGAACACGACGGCTCCGGTGACGAATGCCGGAATCAGCCCGCATAAAACGAACCACGAGACGCCAATAGGAAGCCACTCGCTCCAGTAAATCTCGCCCGTTTCTCCGTTGTGGTATTCGTAATTGGGATTGTGAGTCCAAGCGGTACCCATCGTCACAAACGCCACGAAGAAGCCAAAGCCAAGGCACACGAGCGGAACGAGCCACAGCCACTTGCGGGACGGCGGAGGCATGCCGCTTCCCATTTCCCATCGGGGCTGCGCTCCCGGGATCATCGCGTTACCGCCGCTTTGCCGGGCGTCGCTTGGCGTTGCCGCGCTGCTGCTTTTGGGCCTCCTTCATGTTGGCCTCGGCGCGTTGCTGCAGGCGGGCGAAGAAACCTGGCTTGGCGTTCTTCTTCTCCTGCGCCTTGGCCTTCGCCGCCGCGATGCGCTTCGGGTCGGTCTTCTCCAACTCGATCTGGTGGTTGATCCACTTCTGCTGCGCCGCCGTGAGGACGTTGTACATCAGGTAGTAGAGGCTCAGGCCCGACGCGAAGCGGTTGAAGAACACGAAGATCATCAGCGGCACGACGATCTGGAAGATCTTCGCCTGCGCGCCGCTCGTGGTCGGCGGGGCGGCGATGCGCATCTGGATCACCATCGCCACGCCCATGATGGCACAGAAGCCCGCCACGAAGTCGCCGTAGAACGGGATCTCGAAGGGCAAGCGCAGCACCGGGTCCGGCGCGGAGAGGTCGTTGGCCCAGAGGAACGACTCCTGGCGGATCAGGATCGAGTTCTGGAAGAAGCGCCACAGCGCAATGATGATCGGGTATTGCAGCAAGAGCGGCAGACAGCCCCCGAGCGGGTTCACACCCCGGTCCCGGTAGAGCTTCATCATCTGCTCCTGCTGCTTCTGCGGGTCGTCCGGGTACTTCTCCTTGAGCGCGGTCATCTCCGGCTGGAGGTCGCGCATCTTCGCCGTGCTCCGGTAGGCCGACTTCGTCAGCGGGTAGAGCAGGATCTTGATCAGGATGGCGAAGAGGATGATGACGATGCCGTAGTTCGGGATAAACGTCCCGAAAAGGCGGAAGACTGGCGCGATGACGTACTTCGCGAGCGGCCGCGTCATGAACGCGCCGAAGCCGTAGTCGACGACCTCGTAGAGACTCGCGTCGTAGTCGTTGAGCATGCTCAGGTCGACCGGCCCGAGGTAGAGCGTGTATGGGTTCGGCGCGCCCGTGGCCGCGCGCGGGATGAGGAGGCGCGTGGCGTAGTAGTCCTCGAAGGCCACCTCGCCTGGCTCGCTGGCGCGTAGGCCGTCCAGCTCTGCGCCCTCGGTCGCCAGGCCCTCGCCCGGGAGAATCGCCGCGACGAAGTACTTGTTCTTGACCGCCGTCCACTCGATCGTGCCCGTGATGACCTCGTTCAGTTCCGGCTCCTTCGAGAGCTTGATCTGCTCGACCTCGCCACCCGCGCGGACGTAGGCGCCGGCGTTGATAGACTCGTCGTTGGCGTCGAGTTCGTCGAAGGGGAGGCCGCCGTCCCACACGAGTTCGTAGCCCCCTGCGCGCGTGAGCAGGTTGGTGTTCACCTCCTCCACGGTAAAGCCGACGCCGTGGCCTTCCGGCTCGAAGGTGTAGGCCAGCCGCAGCGCCCCGTCGCCGATGGGCGCGTCGAAGGCGATCTGTTGCGCGCTGCTAGTGACGCGGATCGTGTCCTGTGTGGAGGCCGTCGTCTGGAAGAAGAGCGAGCGCGAGTCCACGATGCGCCCCGAGGGCGGCGCAAAGACGACCCCAAGAGCCCCGTCGTCCGTGTTCGAGACGAGGTCGACCGGGATACCCTCGGCTCCGGCCTTGTCGTACTCCTTGAGCTCGAACCCGATGAGCGTCCCGCCCTTCGTCGAGATCGTGGCGATGTAGGTTTCGGTTTCGACAACGACCGTCTCGGCGGTGCCCTGGGTGGCTGCCGCAAAGGCGGAGTCGGTTGGCGCCGCCAGCGCCCCTTCGATCGCCGGGTCGACGAAGATCGGCTCCGCGTCGTCGAGGGAGTCAGGCTGAAGCGCCGCGAGCGAGTCGGCGATGGCCTGGCGCTGTTCCGGGGTCGGAGGCTGGGGCGCAAAGAAGATCATCCACACCCCCATGATGACCGAGATCAGGACGATCCCGACGAGGGTGTTGCGGTCGAGGCCTTGCTGCTGCTGCTGGTCCACGAGGAAAGGGGGGTACGAGCGGGTGGGGAGAGCGCCGGGCGGGCAACGGGAGCGCGGGGCGGCAGTTTCGCCCCAGACGTGAATTGCGTGCCGTGAATTATTCAGCCGCCTCGGGTGGAGGCGGGGGTTCCTCCGAGCGAAGTGCGCTCACGACGCGATCGAGGGCGCGAGGCAGATCGCGCTGGATCTGCTGCGAGGCGGTAGCTTCCTGGCCGCGAAAGAGTACCATCGCCGTGAACGTCTCGGGGCGGTCGGAAAAAAGGTCCACCAACGGATGCTGGTGGACCCGAAACGTCTCGCGCAGGAGGCGGCGGAGGCGCGTGCGCCCCGCATTGGTGCGCGCCCGGCGGCCTGGCGCAAAGCCGACCTGGATAGGTACGCGGCGGCCGACTTCGCGCTCCGTGGCCAAGCGATAGAGTACCGCGATGGAGCCCGCCGTGACGCGGTGCACGTCGGGGTGGCTGCGATCGAAGAGCGGGCGGATGAGGCGGCGGCGCTTCAGCCGGAAGGCACGCGGCCACCGGTGGCGCGGGTGTGCTCGGTCAGTAGCGTCGTCCGCCATCGTGGCCAGCGCCATCCCGATCGGATCGGACCCGACCGGAGCGGACGCGCTACTTGGTCGAGCGGGTGTCGCTCACGGTGAGGTTCTTGCGGCCCTTCTTGCGGCGGGCGGCGAGCACCTTGCGACCGTTCTTGGAGGCCATGCGCTTGCGGAAGCCGTGCTTATTGGCGCGCTTGCGGCGGCTGGGCTGGTACGTACGTTTCATGACAGTCGAGGTCTGGGGGCCAGGAAGGCGAGGCTCAGGTCCGAAGCAGCGGGACGCCGGGTAAGGCAGCAGTGCGCTTTGCGGAGCCGATGAAGATACGCCGCGTGCTACCCGGCTCCTTGACAGGGGTTGTGAAGCATCGTAGTATAACAGTCCGCTTTGCGCCATGTGGCGCGTCGAAGGCGGACACATGCGGGAATAGCTCAGTTGGTAGAGCATCAGCTTCCCAAGCTGAGGGTCGCGGGTTCGAGTCCCGTTTCCCGCTCGTAGGATGTCAGATTTCTGTTTTTCGATTGGCGCTCAGTCTGAAATCGCCAATCATCAGTAGAACATCCACAGGGGCGGTTAGCTCAGCTGGTTAGAGCACCTCGTTTACACCGAGGGGGTCGGGGGTTCGAATCCCTCACTGCCCACATGGACGCGCCTCGCCGTATCGAGGCTTTTCGGTAGATGCACCACCTCCCTTGTCTGAATACGCTACAGGAGATGGCCGGTCATCTCCCAGCAGATGGGCAGCCGTGCGGGTGCAGGCTAGTCTTGTCAGAAGTGGCATGGCCGTATGCCATCGAGCCCAGGCTCGCTAGTTCCTCACGAATACACTCGCCTCGATCTCGAAGCGCGGCTCGACGTATTCGGGGACTGGCTCGCCTACGAACGTGAAGAACCAGCGGCCCTCCTCAAACGGGTAGGCCGTGCCGTCGGCCTGGAGCGGATAGTCTTCGCCGGGGTCATAGCGGGTGCCTCCGGTGGGCAACGTCGCGCTGCCGCCGCCGGGCGTGCGGACAACCACGCGGTCAAGCCGAATCGCTTCGCCGGTGGTGAAGCGAAAGCGGATGCACGATACCGTACCGCTGTTGCAGCGCACAGCTTCGGACGTGATCTCAAACGCAAGGGGGCATTGCCGAAGGACAGCACCTGCTCCTTCGCAAGGGCTGTAGTCATAGACCCGTCCGCAGATATCGGCGCAGGCGACGTCGTTGCGGAGGAGGTCACAGCCCGCCCAGAACGCGAGAGCGGTAACAGCGATGAGGAGCGGGGACAAACGCATGACTTTGTGGACAAACAGTGAGCGATGGCGCATGAAGAACGCCGCGACGACCCAAGGGCGGGACAGGGAGAGCTACTTCGAGACCTTGCCGACTTGGTGGAGTACAGCGCAGGGAACCGGCTTGGCCAGTCCACCGCACTGGACGTGGGTGCAGCCCCCCGTGCCTCCGCCTCCACTCACCAGCGGAGCTCTCGGGAACGCGAGCCTAGGCATCAGTCAGCCGCTCGTAGGCCTGCTCTGTCATCCACCCCTCGCCCGTAAGCACCATGTTGACGGTGCGCTGGATTGGGTTCTTGCGCGCGTTGAGAAAGTCCTCGCCGCAGTCATAGTCGTTGGGGTGGTTGGGCACATCGCGCACGCAGGCCGTCGTCCCGGCTAGCACCTCGGGCGTGACCCAACGTGGGACTCCGTCTACCCGGTAGGTGTAGGTGACTTCCGCGACGGTGTAGCCGAAGACGTTCTGCGGTTCTGAGTAGTTGACAACCTCCACGATCGTGGGCGTGCCAACGATGAGTTTGCGGCCCTCTCGCCAACTTTGGCCCGTCTTGTCCGTGCGCACGTAATAGGCGGCCGCGACCTGGTCGTAGACCCAGTCGCGGTCCTCGTAGCGGCCCGTGCCAGGATCGTCTACCATGGTGTCACGCCGAGCGTAATAGCCCTCCCGGGTAAGCGCCTCACAGAAACGGAAGGACCGACCGTAGTGAGAGTCTGTCTGCTTCGCTGCCGTCCACGTCTCGCCGTGGCAGTCGAGGTCGAGGTCGAAGATGCCTTCGGCCCACGACGCTTCGAGCGCGTTCTTGAAGTTGGCCTTGGACGGCTCGCGCGGGTCGCCACAGCCCGAGAGCAGCAGGGCGACCATGGAAAGGAGGGCAAGGGGGATACGTAAGCACATGGCCAGAGCAGGTGAGGGGCGTAGGGTGGATGTCGGTCGGTGCTCACTGGCCGAGCATCGTGTCGAGCGCGCCGCCGACCGTGCAGCGAACCGTGGCTTGCATGAAGACGACCTTGTCTTCGGCGTCGTACTTCTCGGCATAGCGGGCGATGAGGCGCTGGCCGAGCGCTTGGTCGCCGCTCTGCATGGCCGCACACACCTCCTCGGCGGCATCTTCGGGTGAGGGCGTGCAGCCGACGAGCAAGACCGAAGCGAGGCCAATGAGGAAGAAGCTGAACCGCATGGCACGACCTGGCAAAGGATGAGTGAGAAACGAGGTGCCTAGAAGTCGCCTTCGCAATCGCAGTCGCCCGCTTCCAGGCAGCGCGCGAGCTCAGCCGATGACAGTTCGCTGCAGAGGCGGGTGTCGTCGGAGGAGTCGCAGCCGACGAAGGGAACGAGGAGTGCAAGAAGGAGGAGGTAGCGCATGGTCATATGGGGTTGGAGTGGAGTGGGGGCTTGGCAGCCGCACGCTGCCGTCGAATCAGCGGAGGACAACGAGCCGCCGGGTAGCTGCGAAGTCACCCGCGCGCAGGCGGAGGAGGTAGGTCCCTGCCGCGAGACCGTCCGGCGTCCAACCGATCTCATGGTATCCGGCCGGCTGTTCGGTGCTGGTGAGGACGGCCACCCGCGCACCGAGCAGGTCAAACACCTCGACGGTGACGGACGCGGCCTCCGGGAGTGCGTAGGAAACCGTCGCCGTACCCGACACGGGGTTCGGGTAGAGCCCGTCGAGCGCATAGGCTGTCGGCAACGCCGGGCCCTCGTCCGCAGACACCGTGGTCACGCGCACTTCGACCTCGTCGGAGAAGGCACTTTCGTTGCCGTCGTCGTCGAAGGCTGTCAGGCGGTAGAAGTAGGCCGTCCCGTCTTCCACGTCCGCGTCGGTGTACGCCGTATCATCGGCCGGTAGGGCTGCGAGGAGCGCCGTAGGCGCGCTGGCCAGGTCGCGGTAGAGCCGGTAGCCTTCGAGGTCCGCGTCGGCGTTGGCTACCCACGTGAGGGCGACGGTCCCAGCGTCGAGTACCGCCGCGAGACCGGTGGGGGGCGCAGGGGCCACGTCGTCCTGCGGGGTCGCCTCGGCACGGGCGCTCTCGAGGAAGTCATTTTCATTGCCTGCCGCATCGAACGCCGTGACTACGTAGAAGTACGTCGTGCCGTTTTCCAAGCCCGTGCTGACGAAGCTTGTCGCGGGCGGGTCGACGATCGCCAGGAAGTCGTAGACCAGCGAGCCGTTTCGTTCGATACCCTGCTGGAGGAAATACCCGGCGAGGTCGTCAGCGTCAGGACTGGCGGTCCAGGAGAGAGCAACCTGCTGATCGCCGGGCGTGGCGACCAGGTCGGTCGGGGGCGCAGGCGGCTGCAGGTCGAGCGCGCGACCGACGAAGAGGTCAGCTTGAGTGAGGGCATCGCTCAGCCCTGTGGCGCGTGCCACGAGCGGGCTGCGGAGGACCTCGCCGTCTGGTGCAGAGCCAGAGACGGTCGTGGAGAACGTGAGCGTGCGGCTCTGACCTGCCGTGAGCGTCCCAATCGTCCACCGGGCAAGTTCGTTGGGATCGCAGTCGGAGAACGGACAATCAAAGCCGATGTCGGTCTGCTCGACGAAGTCGCTGATGAACGCCGGAAGCCGCAGCCGGACTTGCACCCCCGCCAGGCTGGTCGTGCTCGTGTTCTCAGCGCGCACTTGGAAGACGACGAGGTCACCGGGCAGGGCGGCCTGCCGGTCCAGCGTGTAGGACACGGCAAGGTCCGATGGTGGAGCCACGGCGACCGCCGAGCGAGCGGTAAGCGTGGTGGCCCCTGGAATATTCGGTGCGAGCCATGCGATCAGGTCGAGCGAGGTCCCGGCTGGCGCGTCCCGGTCGACGCGCACCTTCACCTCGACGCGCCCCCCCTCGCCCGGCTCCAGCGCGCCTACTCTCCATGTCACCACGCCCTGGCTGATCCCAGCACGCGGTCCCGTCGTCGAGATCAGGCCGCTCTCGTCAGGGATGCGGACCTGAAGAACGAGGTCGTTCGGGCTGGCTGGGCCGAGGTTCGCGAACGTGATCGCGTAGGTGAACGGCTCACCTGGCTGTGCTGGCTCCTGCTGCGGAGCCACGCTCAACCGGAGCAGCGGCGCGGGCTCGACGTGGAGATCGGCCTGCGCCACCACCTGGCCCGTACCCGTGGCCTCAGCCGTAGCCCAAGACCGAAGCACCTCGCCCGACGGCGCGCTCGTGCTCACACGCGTGGTGAAGACCAGCGTGTGGCTAGCTCCTGGCGCGAGCGGCCCCACCGACCAACCGGCGAGTTCGTTGGGGTCGCAATCGGAAAACGGGCAGTCGAAGCCGATGTCGGTCTGCTCCTCGAAGTCCTCGATGAAGTTGGAGAGCCGGAGCCGGACGGATGGGTCGAGGAGCGTCGTGGTGCCCGTGTTGGTGAGGAGGAGGCGGTAGAGCACACGCTGGCCCTCGCCGAAGCCCGACTGGCTCGTGGTGTAGCTGAGCCGGAGCGGCCCAGGCTGCTCGACTGGCGCGACCGTCGCCGCTGCGACCGACGGAGCGGGGCCGAGTGTCGCCTCGGCGCGCACGAGCGTACCGGCCGTGAGCATGCTGGCCGGCTCGAAGGTGACGCGTACCTGACCGCCGCCGTTCACGCCGAGCGGTGCCACGTTCCACCGGACGATGCCTCCCGACTCGGTCCCTCCCCCCGTCGCCGAGACGAAACGTAGCCCTTCGGGCACCGGCAAGGAGAGGGTCGCCTCGGTGAGCGTGCGTCCGCTCAGATTTCCGTAGGTGAGCACATAGGTCGTCTCGGCCGTGGGCGAAAGCGGGGCTCGCTCCGACGCCAAGGCGAGACGCACGACCGGCTCTGCCGCCACCGCAACCGTTGCGCTCGTCACGAGGTCGGAGAGCCCCGGAGCCGTCGCCGTCGCTGTCGAGGCGTAGCTCTGAGCGTCCGCCGACGTGGAGAAGCGCGTCGTGAACACGAGGGTCCGCGTCTGACCTGGCGCTAGCGTCCCGATCGTCCACAGGGCGAGTTCGTTGGGGTCGCAGTCCGAGAAAGGGCAGTCGAACCCCTCATCGGTTTGCTCCTCGAAGTCGAAGATGCCGGCCGGGAGCAGCACGCGCACGACGAGGTCGCTGATGGGACCTGCGCTGCTGTTGCCGACAGCGAGGGTGTAGTAGACGCGGTCGCCCGGCGCAAGACGATCCTGCGATACGGTGTATGCGAGGTCGAGCGACTGCGCCGCAGCACCCATTGTCGTCAGGACGCTGCCAAGGAGTAGCAACCAAAGACTATTTCCATACTGTTTTTTGGCAGGTGACAATGCATAGTTACACATATAGGAAATGTTTAGGGTGAGGGCCTATGTTTTGGCCGCAAGCGGGGCACGAGAGCGCGAGGCACAGGCGCCTCGCAGATCTGCAATCACCGGGGCCTCACAAGTCAAGACGGATTTCTTGGCGATAACTGCGGCCCGCGACTCAACTTTCTTCCATGCACGACCTCACCCTCGTCGATCTCTATGAGGCCGCGGCGTCTCTCGACCCTGAGGCTCGGGAGGCGTTCATACGGCATCTTGCCGAGCATCGTCCAGACCTCACAGCGTCACTGCGCGCGCTCTTCGATGCTCCAGTGCCCACCGGCGACGTCCTTCTGCCCATGCCCGCGCTGCACCTCGACCCGATTGAGCCAGGCACGCAGCTCGGGAGCTTTGTTGTCGCGGAGCAAATTGGCGAAGGTGGCATGGGACAGGTCTACCGCGCCGTCCAGGAGCCGCTCGGACGAGACGTAGCGCTGAAGGTCGTCGCGCTTGGCACCTACGCCACCCCTGCCCAACTCCAGCGCTTCCGTGCCGAGCGCGACCTCGTCGGTAGCTTCGACCACCCGCACATCGCCCACGTCTATGGCGGGGGCGAGACACCAGACGGCGTGCCCTACTTCGCCATGGAACTGGTGGAGGGGCAGCCCATCACCGACTGGTGTGCGGCCCGGCGCCTCGCCGAACGCGATCGGGTTGCCCTCTTCTGCCAGGTCTGCGAGGCCGTTGCCTTCGCTCACCAGCGCCTCGTCGTCCACCGTGACATCAAGCCGTCCAACATCCTAGTCCGCGAAGACGGTGCGGGACGGCCCATCGTGAAGCTGCTCGACTTCGGGATCGCAGCCGTACTCGCCGACCCAGAAGAGGGCACGCGCGCGGAGCTAGGCGCGATGACACCGGCCTACGCCGCTCCTGAGCAAGCGCGTGGCGAGGGCATTACGACGGCCACCGACGTGTACGCGCTCGGCGTCGTCCTCCACGAGTTGCTGACGGGCCATCGTCCCGAGGTGGCTACAGAAAGGCTAGACGGGGACCTAGGCGCCATCGTGACGCGCGCTCTTCAGGACGAGCCTGCACACCGCTACCCCTCTGCGCAGGCCCTTGCCGACGACCTCCAGCGCTTCCTCGGTCGCCTCCCTGTCCAGGCGAGGCCCGCTAGAGCAGGCTACCGAGTCGGCCGCTTCGTCGCGCGGCACCGCTCGGCCGTCAGCGCCGCCGTGCTAGCGACCCTGGTGCTCATCGCAGTAGTGGGCGTGTACACGTGGCAGCTCCGCGCAGAGCGCGATGCTGCGGAGTTTGCCCAGACGCGGTCCGAAAACGTGACCCTCTTCTTCGCCCAATCGCTCGCACTGTCCAGTCCGACAAACAATCCTGGGGCGGACACGCTCTCTGCGCGCGATCTCGTCGGACAACTCGGCGAACGCGCACTCACAGAGTTCGAGGTCGATACGCCGGAGAAAGCCTCTATTCTTGATGTTGTTGGGCAGCTCTACACCATCATGGGGAACTATGAGGAGGCAGAGCCACTGCTGGTCGAGGCCGTCCGGATCGATGAGGCCTTGAGCGGAACAGGCAGCTATCACCATGCGCGCGCGCAAATGAGCTATGGTGAGCTGCTCTTCGAGCAAGGACGGTTCAAAGAAGCACAAAATGTCCTGCGAGAGAGCGTAGCTGGGCTGCGCCGCGCCTTTCCGGAAGGCCACCGGGATCTAGCCATGGCACTCCACCACTTCGCTCGTACCTACGATCAGTTAGAGCAGTTTGATGAGGCCCGTGCACTCTACGAGGACGCCCTTGCGATGAAGATCCAGGTCTTCGGCCCCGACCACTACGAAGTGACGAGTACGCGTAGCAACCTGACAAACCTGCTCTACAAGGCGGGGCTGTTCGAGGAGGCACTGCCAGGTATGTATGCTGCCCTCGAACACCGCACGCGGGAGTTCGGCGAGGGACATGTGGCGCTCGCCACGCCGCTGAACAACATTGGGGCCACCTACAGCGCACTCGGACGCCTTGCTGAGGCGGTGCCCCACTATGACCGCGCGCTCGTGCTTCGGAGGCAGCACTACGGGGACGACCACCCTCAGACAGCTCTCACGCTTGACAATCTCGGTTTTGCCCAGCTCCGACTCGGAGAGGTTCAAGCCGCCGAAGCGAATCTGGACGAAGCCATCTCGATTATGGAGCGGCAAGGAGTCCGGTCTCACCCACTCACGGCCACGATGCTCACACACCGAGGGCGACTGTTCTCGGAGACCGGCCGCCTCGAAGCGGCTTCAAGAGACTTGTACGAGGCGCTAGCGATCCGGGAGGCTGCGTTCGAAGCAGGACACAGCAGCATCGGATTGACGAAGCGGTATCTCGGCACGCTAGCTCGCTACGTGGGGGACCTGGACGCTGCAACCAAACAGTTGGACGAGGCCCTGGCGATCACCACCGCTGCGCTGGGTGAGGAGCATCCCAACGTAGGCCGGATCTACATTGAGCAGGCTCACGTGAAGGCGCTACAAGGCGACACGGAAGCAGCGCTGAGATTGACGCGCCTCGGACATGACGTTTTAGCGGGACGGCTCGGCTCGGCGCATCCCGAAGTTCAACGGGCTTCGGAACTCATTCGGGAACAGTCTTGGACAAGGGCATGAGCCTCGCCCCGAAACCGGATCCCTTCGCAGCCGCCTACGAAGCGATCCGTCAGGTCGCACACCGGCAGCGCCGGCGCGTCCGCGACTTCGACACCTACAACACCACGGCCCTCGTCCACGAAGCCTACTTGCGCCTTGCCGACTACGACCTGGAAGACTACTCTGAATACTCACTGCGCGCCCTGTGCGCCCGCGTCATGCGGACCTTCGTCGTGGACGAACTGCGGCGGCGGCAGGCTGCCAAGCGCGGCGGTGGGCAGCGACCGCTCCGCCTCCTGACAGGGGGCACCATGCCTGCTGCGATGCGCCCGGAGCGCTTCCTTGCCCTTGACGAAGCCCTAGCACGTATGGAGCGCAACGGCGACACGCGCACCCACGAGGCCGTTGAGGTGGTGCAGCTGAAGTATTTCGTCGGGCACACGTTTGAGGAGATCGCCGACATGAAAGGCTGCACCTTTCACCGCGTTCGTGGCCTCTGGGAGTATGCCAAGCGGCACCTCCAGGCCGAGCTCGGCAGCGCTGGACTGCCTGACGATCTCTAGCGGGCACGCGCCGACCTCGCGGCTCTTCTTCCGGGACAGCCTGGTTTGCCCTGGCGTGCAGCTTACCTCGGCGTGCACTGCGGGCGCATCTAGTGCTCTGGCGCGTCTCGACCTAGGTACCCACCCACGCCCGTAGACAACCGAGGACACCAAGCCACGAAAGCAGGGGCGGCTTGCTACCTTCCGGCTTTGCCACGCACCCGCCTCTCCCATGTCCTCGCTCACTTCCTGGCTCGACGCTCCGCCTGACGCCTGGGCGCGCTGCCTAGACCGCGCACTCGTCCATCATGAGCAACGCCGCTGGTCGCAGACCGCGCAGGGCAAGGCGCTCGGGCTGCTGTTCTTCGCCTCGTCGCTGCGCACGCGCACCTCGATGGACCTCGCCGCGGCGCACCTGGGGGCGCACGCGGTCACGCTCAACCCCGGCCAGGGCGTCTGGGGCTTCGAGTGGCGGGACCACGGCCCCGACGGCCAGCCCATCACGATGGACCGCGACGCCGCCGAGCACATCCGCGAGGCCATCGGCGTGCTCAGCCGCTACGTGGACGCGCTCGGCGTGCGGGTCTTCGCCACGCTCTCGGACCGTGAGGCCGACCACGCCGACACGCTCTTCCACCGCATCGCTGAAGTCGCGACGGTGCCCGTCGTAAACCTGGAATCGGCGCGGTGGCACCCGTGCCAGGAGCTTGGCGACGCGGCGACGATCCGTACTCACTTTGCCGAACGTGCTGCCCTCCCGCGTGGCCATCGCTTCGTGCTCGCGTGGGCGCCGCACCCGAAGCCGCTCCCGCGCGCCGTGCCCAACTCGGCGCTGCTCATGGCCGCGCGCCTCGGGATGCACGTCACCATTGCTCGCCCCGACGGCTTCGGCCTCGACGCGGACATCCTCGACGCGGCCCACGCTACAGCCGTAGCCACAGGCGGCTCCGTTGCCGAGACGGACGACCTCGACGCGGCACTCGGGGCCGACGGCGGCGCGCACGTCGTCTACGCCAAAGCGTGGCACGGCGACGCGGTCTACGAGGCCCCGGACGAAGAGGCCACTCTCCGCGCCCAGCATGCCGACTGGATGCTCACCACCGACCGCATGCAGCGCACCGACGACAGCATCTTCATGCACTGCCTGCCCGTTCGGCGCGGGGTAGTAGTGGACGGCGCGGTCCTCGACGGCCCGCAGGCACGGCACCTGCTGCAAGCTGAGTTCCGCCTGCACGCCCAGAAGGCCATCCTGGAATGGATCTGGGGGCTGAACGAGCCCGACCGAGTCGCATAGCCCACAAAAAAGCCACCCGGCGCAGTGCCAGGCGGCTTGGTAGTGGGCCAGCGGTTGGCAGATCTAGCTACGGGGCTTACCGCCCTCCAGCGGACCGAAGAGGTGGCGGCTCTGGCTGTCCGACGCGAGCTCTGGATAGGCGCGGCGCACCTCTTCGCGCTTCGCGGGGTCGAGCTCGAACGCGCGGCGGAGCGAGTCGATGGCCTCGGCGCGGCGGTCGAGCGTGAACAGGAGGTGGGCGCGGCGCAGCAGGGCGTCCACCGAGCGAGCGTCGAGCGTGAGCGCGCGGTCGTAGGAGGCAAGCGCCTCGGCGTAGGCTCCGGCGTCGTACTGCGTGTCGGCGAGGTCGAGCCAGGCGTCGGCGTTGTGCGGTTCGAGCTGCACCACGCGAGCGTAGGAGCGGAGCGAGTCGGTGAGGCGCCCAGCATTGTACTCCGTGTCGGCGCGGGCCTGCCAGAACTCGCCGGCCTCGGGGCGCAGTTCGAGCGCCTTCGCGAAGCAGAGCAGCGCCTCGTCGTGAGCGTTCTCCGCGTCGAGACAGCAGCCGAGGCCGTACCACGCGTCGGCATAGAGCGGGTCGACCTGCACCGAGCGGCGGAGGTAGTCGATGGCGGTCGGGAGTTCGCCGAGGTCTTCGTAGGCGAGGCCGAGGTTGTAGAACGTCGCCGCGTCGCCGTCCTCGTAGGCGAGCACCTTCAGGTAAGCTTCGATGGCCTCGCTGGGGCGGCTGAGGTTGGCCAGGGCGTTGCCCTTGTTGTACCACGCGCTCGCGAACTCGTCGCGGATGGCGAGGGCGAACTCATAGGACTCGACGGCGTCGGCGTAGCGGCCAAGCTGGTTGAGCACGATGCCGCGGTTATACCAGGCGTTCTCGGAGTAGGGCTCCAGGTCGATCTGCTTGTCGTAGGCCGCGATGGCGTCGTCGAAGCGGCCGAGTTGGTCGTAGCAGTAGCCGAGTTCGTACCACACCTCGGGGTGGTCGGGAGCGAGGTCGGCGCACTCGCCGAGGACGCCGATGGCCTGCGCATAGTCGCCCTTCTTTTCGAGAGCGATGCCGAGGTTGAAGAGCGCGTCCTCGTTGAGAGGGTCGAGGTCGAGGACGGCGTAGTAGGCGCCGAGTGCCTCGTCGAGCCGGTCGAGCGTGTCGAGCGTGATGCCGCGGTTGATGAGCGTCTCGGCGTCGGCGGGGTTGAGCGCGAGCGCGCGGTCGTAGGCGTCGAGCGCCTCCGTGTGCCGTTCGAGGTGGTTGAGCAGCACGCCACGGCGCAGCCACGCGTCGGACGAGTAGGGCTGCGCGTCGAGCAGCCGGTCGATCACCTCCAGGGCCTCTTCCAGACGGCCCTCCTCGAAGTAGAAGGTGGCGATGTCCTCGAGCGTCTCCGAGTCGTAGAAGCCGACGTTGCCAGTGCGGCGGCCCTCTTCGTAGGCCTCAATGAGCTGGCGCAGCGCGTCGCCGCTGGTGGGATCGTCGTAGTCACCAAACTCGAAGTCGAACATAGTCGGGCGAACCAGATGGGGCTGGTGGGAAGAACGATCCCGCAGGGGGACAGGTGACCGCGCAAGCTGGCAGAGGATACAACGATCGACGCGGTGGATTCAACCACGATACGCGTCGGGACGCCAGCAGAGTTGCGCGCGTGGTGCGCGAGCACAAAAGCGGTGCCAAGCCTCGCCTCTGCCCTGTATGACGCGCGCGCCCGGCTTGTGCGATGAGCGCGTGATACCCTACCTCGCCAGAATGTTTCCATGAGTAATCGGTGCGGGAGCAACGCCGTACGCGTGAGCGGACGCTTTGAACGATGATGACTGCTTGTACGATGATGACTGACGCTCCCACGTTACATCGCTATGATGCCAGCTTGCCGTCACAGGCCCAGACCTGTCGCGACCTGGGCCGTCACGTCTGCCCTACCCCGCACCTGGAGCCCGGAACTCGCCTCGCCCGCATCGACGCGTCACTATACTTAGGCAACCCACGCGGACGTGGACCGCCCGGATGACATCGCTGCGCTATCGAGGACGAAGGCTACTAGGCTGGATGGGGCTGGCCCTGGGGCTGGCCGCGTCGGGTGTCACTGCGCAGTCGCCAGGCTCCACGCCGCTCTTCCGGCACCTCACTATCGACGACGGGCTGTCGCAAAACGTTGTGGCCGCGCTGCTGCAGGACCGGCGCGGCTTCGTGTGGGTGGGTACGAAGGACGGCCTCAACCGCTTCGACGGGTACGCCTTCGTCGTCCACCAGCACGACCCGTTCGATCCCGCCACGCTCTCCAGCAGCCACGTCACCGCGTTGCTCGAAGGCGACGATGGGCACCTCTGGGTCGGGACACGCGACGGCGGCCTCAACCGGCTAGACCAAGTCACCGGCGAGGCCGTCCACTACACCCACAGCCCTACCAGTCCCATCGCCGCGCTCGTGGACGACGGCGAGGGGCGCCTCTGGGGCGCGACGCTCGGCGGCGGTCTCTTCCACCTGCGCCAGGACGACGCCGACGACCCCAATGTGGCCTTCACGCGCGTCGTCAACGAGCAGGCTGGCGTGGACAGCCTCCGTATCAACTTCGTGAAGGCGCTCGTCCGCGACGAGCAAGGCACTCTGTGGGCGGGATCGTCGGCGGGCCTACACCGCTACGACGACGACACTGAGCGCTTCGACCTGCTGACCGAGTCGCCTGTCAGCGCCCTGGCTCAGGCGCGAGACGGCACCGTGTGGGTAGGCCAGCGTGTTGGTCTTGGTGCCCAACTGGTGCGGGTCGATGGCAGTGTAGACCCCGCGACCGGACGGCTGCGCGTCACCGCCTTCGACTATCCCGATCTCCCTATGAATCCGGGCTGGGAGCAAATCGACGACATCGCCGAAGGGCCTGCCGGGCACCTGTGGCTCGCAACGCCCGTAGGCCTGGGGCGCTTCGATCCCGAGACCGCCTCATTTACGTTCTACCACGCCGACCCCACCGATGCGACGAGCGTGCGCGCGGGGAGCCTCACCAAGGTGCTGTGGGACCGGACGGGCGTGCTGTGGGCAGGATCGAGCGGCTATGGGCTGAGTCGATTCGACGCCCGCCGAGCCCGGTTCTCTCGGGTTGCGGAGCAGCGCGAGGGAGCGGTCCGCACCCTCGACCAAAGCATCCGGTCGGTCTTCGAGGACCAGAACGGCACCGTCTGGATCGGCACGAACAACCTGAGCGATCCCGCCGCACCGCGCATCGTGGTGTGGTCCGACGCCTCGACCCAGGTGCGCGAGGTCGTGGGCTATGGCCAGGTGTGGGCGATCACGGGGGATGCCACCGGCGCGCTGTGGTTGGGGACCGAAGAAGGCCTGGTGAGCCTGGATCCCGCGACCGGGCGCTTCCGGCACTACGTCGACGCTGACGGGCGCCATACCTGGCGACCTGAGGCGTCGGCAGACCTGGCCGGGATCGAAGGCAACCGGGTCTTCGACGTGCACCGGAGCCGCTCGGGCCACCTCTGGATCGTGACCGCTCGCTATCTCGCCCGCCTCGACGAAGAGGACGCCGGGCGCTTCACGACCTACGTCCACACGCCGCAGCGTGACTTCAGCGTCAACCCGCTCTTTCCGTCGCTGCACGAGGACGCCGAAGGACGCTTCTGGCTGGGAACGGAAACCGGGCTGGTCCGCCTCGATCCCGCCACGGGGGCGCTGCGCCGCTATCGCACCGTGCCCACCGACCCGACGAGCCTGAGCAGCGAGCGCATCCGCTGGATCACGCCCGACCCACGCACGCCCGAGCAGGTGCTATGGATCGGAACGGACGGCGGCGGCCTCAACCGCTTGGACCTCGCAACGGAGACGTTCGCCCACATCACCACGCGGGACGGACTGCCCAACAACGTCGTCTATGCCGTGCTGCCGGACGAGGCGGGTCGTCTCTGGCTAAGCACCAACCGAGGCCTCGCGCGCTACGACCCCGCAACCGGGAGTGTGCGCACGTTCGACGTGCACGATGGCTTGCAGAGCAATGAGTTCAACGCCGGGGCCGCCTTCCGCGCCGACGACGGGCAGCTCTTCTTCGGCGGCATCCACGGCATCAACGCGTTCGATCCCGAGCAGGTCACGGACAACCCGCATGTGCCGCCGGTGGTGCTCACCGAGCTGCGGGTGGGCGGCCGGCCTGTGGCGCTCGGAGACAGCATGGGCGTGCTCCAGCGCGCGCTCTTGGCCACGGACGAACTCCGGCTGAGTCATCGCCAGAATGCCTTCGCGTTCACCTTCGCCGCCCTGGACTACTCCGCGCCGGAGAAGAACCGCTACGCCTACCGCCTCGACAGCTTCGACGACGACTGGGTGCAAGCCGGGACCGCGCGCACGGCGACCTATACGAACGTGCCGCCGGGGCGTTACACCTTCCGCGTACGGGGGACCAACAACGACGGCGTCTGGAACGAGGCCGGGACCGCGCTCGGCGTAGTCGTCGTGCCGCCGTGGTGGCGAACGTGGTGGGCGTATTTCCTCTATGGTTTAGCCGTTGCCGGGACGGTGGCGATGGTCCTGCAATACCGACGCGAGCGTATCGAGCTGCGCCACCGCTCGGAGATGGAGCGCCTCGAAGCCGAGCAACTCCGGGAGCTGGACCGGGCACGCAGCCGCTTCTTTGCCAACGTGAGCCACGAGTTTCGGACGCCGCTCACGCTGACGCTCGGCCCGCTCGACGACGTGCGCGCGGGGCACTACGGCACCGTACCGGACGCAATGGACACGCAACTCAGCCTCGCGCGGACGAACGCCGGGCGCGTGCTCACGCTCATCAACGAGATCCTCGATGTGTCGCGGCTCGAAGCCGGCCAGGTGCCACTCCACGCGCAGGCCGTCGACCTCGGTGCGTTCGTGAGCGGGCTGGCCGCCATGATCGCGCCGTTGGCCGAGCGCCGCCGCTTGGTCCTGAACGTGGATGTCCCGTCTGAGCCGCTGGTTGTCTATGCAGATCCGGGGCTGCTCGAAAAGATGGCGATGAACCTCCTCTCGAACGCGCTCAAGTTCACGCCTGAAGGCGGGCACGTCTGGGTCGAAGTCAGGTCGGACGGCACCACTGCCTCGGTAGCCGTGCGCGACGATGGCCCTGGCATCGCGCCGGAAGCCTTGGCCCACGTCTTCGATCGGTTCTACCGCGCGTCCGAGGCCGAGCACGCCGTCGGGACCGGCATCGGGCTGGCACTAGCGAGGGAGCTCGCACACCTCCACCACGGCACCCTCGATGCGGAGAGCACCGTGGGACAGGGCAGCACGTTTACGCTCATGCTGCGCCTCGGCCACGCTCACCTGCCCGAGGGGTCGGTCGATCTCGATGCGCCGCTCGTTGGCTGGGACGCTGAGGACCCCGGCGACCTCCCAGTCGTGTCCATCGGCGACGGGGCTGGCAGCAGCACGACACCGGACCAGACTAGCGCGCGCGCCGTGCTGGACGAGATCAGCGGCGATGGGGCCGATGGGCGCAAGACCGTTCTCGTCGTGGAGGACCACCCCGAGGTGCGGGCGTTCATCCGGCGGCACCTCGAACGGGGCACGCCCTCCTACCGCGTCCTGGAAGCCGCCACCGGAGATGCGGGCCTCGACAAGGCCCGGCGCCTGCTGCCCGACCTCGTCCTGAGCGACGTTATGATGCCAGGGACGCTCGACGGGGTGGCGCTGTGCCGGGCGCTCAAGGCGGACCCCGAGACGGACTTTCTGCCGGTGGTGCTGCTTACCGCTCGCGCCGCTCCGGAAGACCGCATCGGCGGCCTCAAAGAGCAGGCCGACGACTACCTCACCAAGCCGTTCGACCCCGCCGAGCTGCGGGCTCGCATCGCCAACCTCATCGCCGGTCGGCAGCGGCTCCGCGAGCGGTTCCTTCAGGAGGGCATGGCGCGCGTGCTCGGCGAGCAGGGCGACGAGGCCTTTGACGCGGCCACGTTGTCCCCCTCGCTGCCACCGGCGTTGCAGCCCAGCGTCCCGGAGGTGACCTCCGCCGACGAGGCGTTGCTGACATCGGTGCGCGAGACCGTCGAGGCGCACCTTGCCGACGAGGACTTCGGCGTGCGCGACCTGGCCGACGCCGTCGGGCTGAGCCGAAGCCAACTCTACCGGCGGTTGCACGCCCTCACGGGACAGTCCACCTCCGACGTGATCCGCACCATCCGGCTCGAACGGGGCGCGCAGCTACTCACGGCGGGCGTCGGGACGGTCAGCGAAGTCGCCTACGCCGTCGGCTTCAAGACCGTCTCGCACTTCTCCAACGCGTTCACGGCGCACCACGGCTGCCGCCCCTCAGCCTACCCAGAAGCTCTCATCCCACCTACCTTGAGCGAGAGAGCGTAACCGACACGGTCTGCTCCCCCGCTTGGTAACACGGTTCGGTGAGCGCTAGTCGACCAGGGTCATGGTTCGGTGGGCGCTCGTCGCTCCCGACACGAGGCGGTAGACATAGACACCGCTCGCCAGCGCGCTCCGGTCAAAGGCGACCTCGTAGGTCCCCGGCGTCAAGGTCTGGTCCACGAGGCGCGCGACTTCGCGCCCGAGCAGGTCGTAGACGACGAGGTGCGTCGGCGCGGTGTCCTGGACGGAGAACGAGATCGTCGTTGAGGACAGGAACGGGTTCGGGTAGTTCTGCGCGAGCGTCAGGCTATCCGGCGATGCCGTCGAGACGGGCTCGGTGGCGACCGTCAGCGGATCCTCTGATAGGCCGGGGATGCCATAGTAGAACGCTTCGAACTCCGTGTTGCGGCCTCCTCTGGAAATGAACAGAGCCATTGGAGAACCATCGTACATGGTGATGGCAGGCTGGAAGTCGTCTCCTACCATGCCATCGTTGTCGGTCCAGCGCTCAGACGCCGCCCAGGTCGCCCCGCCGTCGGTGCTGGACGTGTAGAAGAGGTCTTCGCTGTTGGTGTGGACGGCCCAGAGCGTTCCGTCTGCCGCTCTCGTCATATCCACCCGGCGGCCAAAGGAGACTTCGCTGACGAACGCCTCGGTGGCCTCTCCCCACGAAGCGCCACCATCCGTGCTCGTGCGCTGCAGCATCGGCCAGGGATCTCCGAAGCTGAAGAAGCACTCGCTGTAGAGCGCGACGAAGTCCGTGGCGCTGGTTTGCACGAGGGAGCCATCGCACAGGAAGCCCTCCGCGATCTGGCTCGGCGTGCTCCACGTGAATCCGTCGGGGCTCGTTGCCATCTCCAGCGTTTCATCGCTGTCTCCGAAGGTCTGCGTCATCGCGACAAAGCCGCCCCCCGGTGCCGCGGCCAGGTCGGTAATAAATCCAGCGCGTCCCCCGAAGAGCGCCGTCGGGATTGGCGTGCTCGTCCAGGTCGCCCCGTTGTCATCGGAGTACAGGGCCTGCGCCACGCCGTCGCGGTCGTAGGTCAGGAGAATGCGCCCGGTGACAACATCCACAGCGCCTTGCGGGACGGCGAGGGACGACCAGTTTACAGAGGCGTCGAGTTCCTCGGGGGCCGACCAGGTGATGCCATCGGTCGTCGTCGAGACGTAGAGCCGGGAGGGGCCAAAGTCGTCGAGGGTCGTCCGCACATCGTAGAAGACGGCAAGCCTCCCGTCGGGCAACTCTAGGATGGCTCCGGGTCCGTTGCTCCCAAACGCATCGCCGTAGTCGCGGGTGTCGGGGTGCTGCTGGATCTGTGCGAATGCGCCTACGGCGACGGGTTCGCTCGTGCCCGAGAGCGCGAAGGAGAAGTCAAGCCCAGACTCGTTGAAGTCGAAGGCCGTGAGCGGATTCCAGCCTTCGGTGGGATACTCCAGACCGCCTGCTGGGTTGATGGAGTGGGCAGGGCTGCCAAGCGAGCCCGGGTTGGCGTCGTCGTTCCGCTCCCAGTAGTAGCCCCGAGGTCCCTCGTCGTTTTCGAAGGTGAGGGTGCCCGAGCACTGGAGCGAGAGCCAGTAGGTCCCAGACGCGAGCATCGTGTCGTCGATCGTGAACGTGAGGTCGCCTTCGTCGTCGGACAGAGGAGCCACGTCTTCGTAGACGAACAGCGGGGCGCCCGGCTCGCCCGCGGCGTCGCTCCAGAACCCGAGGTCGGCGGCAAGACACGCGGCCGCGCCATCGGGGTGCGGCTGGGGAAACTCGAGGTAGTTGCCGTCGATGAACACCTCCTGGATGGTCCACATGACGCCCTCGGGCACGACGAAATCATCGGCAGACGTGGCATCCGTGACGGACTCGGGCGTGGCCCGGAACGCGATCCACTGCCCGTCGAAGTCGCTGACTTGGTCGAGCAGCACCTCGGCGCTCGTGGACTGATAGACCGCAGCGTGAGGGACGTCGCTGCCGTGGCCCGTTGCGATCTGCATGGCCGTCGGCTGTCCGTAGGCGATGGGAGCGAGTGCGACCGCGAGTAGGAGAAGGCTGTAGAGGTTGGGCATGGGAAGTCGTGGTTAGCGAGACGGCAGGCATCGGAGTGGGTGCCGGGTAGCGCGCGTGCTCGCGGAGCACGAGTGCCATGCCAGGCGTGACCAAGGTGGGCGAGGACGCCGCCTCATGCGTTGCATCCTCGTTGCATTCTGATGCGCCGAGCGTGCATGGTCCCGCTGTACGCGGCAGAACGCCGTCTTTGCGGGCTGTCAGCCTCAACCCAGACGGGTGGCAGCGCCTACCGCTCGCCAGTACCCACGTTGGTCACGAGCCAGCCGGGCGCGTGTCCCTGGGCACGACGCATTCGACGCGTGTGCCGTGGTTCGGGCCAGCTTGAATGCGAAGCGTGGCGCCGATCAAGCGCGCGCGCTGCCGCATGGTGCGCAGGCCCAGTCGCTCGCCTTCTTCTTCAGACGCCCCAACGAATCCGCCCCCGTTGTCGCGGACGCTGAGTTGGAGCCCCTCGTCCGTTGCCGCGAGCGTGAGGGCGATCTCGGTTGGCTGCGCGTGCTTGGCGGCGTTCGCGACCGCTTCCTGAGCGATGCGGTAGAGATGCTCGCGTTGGTCCGGACGCAGCACGGCGAGCGCGTCGTCCAACGGACCCGCCGTGTGGAGCGTGACGGCGATGGCCGTGGCATCCTCGGTGCGCTTCGCCAGCGACCGGAGCGCGTGGGCGAGGTGGCCGTCCACCAGGTCGAGCGGGCTGAGCCCTTGGGCGAGCCGACGGGCCTCCTCCACGCTCGCCTCGGCTTCCAGAGCCACGTCCTCCAGCCTGCTCGCCTCGACGGGGCGTCCTTTCTGGGCACGGTGCACGAGGCCTCGGCACAGCATCGCGATGCCCGTCAGGCGAGCGCCGAGGTCGTCGTGCAGGTCCCGTCCGATCCGGTGGCGTTCGGCGTCGGCGGCCTGCGCGGCCTCGCGTTCGAGCAGGTGGCGCTCGGCAAGGGTGCGGATGAGGCGCAGGACCTGGTGGCGTAGCTGCCACGCGAGGGCTCCAGCGACCCCGCCGCTTCCTGCAATCATGCCCGCTCCCCAGAAGTAGCCCTCCGGGATCCCACCGAAGAGCACGGAGCCAGCACCGGGGCCAAATGTGCTCGCAATCACAAGGTAGGCCCCTCCTGCCAGCAGCCCGGTCAGCACGGAGAGCCCCGCACGCAGCCTCAGCACGGAGAGGCTCACGAACAACAGCAGCACCACGACCCGCACCTCGTACCCAAAGTCCTCTGGAATGGGCGAAACGCTCTGGATGAAGTACGCCACCGCGGCAAGCGCGAAGATCTCCGCGGTCGCCATGACGTACCATGCCGCCTCAGACAGCGGGGCCCGCGCCTCGATGCGGCGCACCAGCAGGTGTCGGACGAACACCTGTGCGGCGAGGAGTGCGAGCGTGACCACGAGCCGCACGCCAAACGTGGGCTCGACCCAGCTCCATGCCGGATCGGTGCCCGTCGCCAGCGCGAGGCGCAGGGCTAGCGCCGCAGCCACGGCGGCGAAGAAGCCTGCCACCAGCGTGGCCCGCATCCGCTCCACGCGCAGCAGCGTGAGCGCAAACTCGGTGCTCAACGCCTCCTCGATGGACGCAACGCCGTCGGCGCGCGGCGTGGTCACGACGGCGCGCCCCTGCATGCCTGCGAGGTCATGACTCGGCGACGACGGGGCAAACCTGGGCATCAGGGAAGGCTACGCTGCTCGACGTGGCGCACAGCGTAGAGCACCAACGCCGCTCCGTCGGTGAGTCCGAGCTTCTCCTTGATCCGGGCCCGGTACGACTCGACCGTGTTTGGGCTGACGTGCATGACCTCGGCGATGGCGCCGGTCTTCAGTCCCCGGCCTAGGTGCTCGAACGCCTCCAACTCGCGGTCGCTGAGACGCGCCAGCGGCGACGTGGCGTCCCGGCCGTCCGGGCTCGTGTACTGTCGCAGCATGTGGTCGTTCATCGACTCGCTGACGTAGAGACCGCCGCGCAGCACCCGCCGTGCGGCATCGACGACGGCCCGGCTGGCTTCGGTCTTCATCAGGTAGCCGCGTGCGCCCGCCCGCAGCGCCCGCTCGGCGTAGAGCGCTTCCTCGTGCATCGAGACGACCAGGATCGGGAGGTCGGGACGCGTCTGCTGGAGGTGCTTGACGAGGTTGAGGCCGCTCATCCCGTCCATCATGACGTCGACGATGAGCAGGTCCGGCTGCACGGCGTCGATCTGGTCCAGCGCGTCGCGTGCCGAGGCCGCCTCGCCGCACACCGTGAGGTCGTCTTCCTCGCCCAGCAGGAAGACGTAGCCTTTGCGCGTGATCGCGTGGTCGTCGACGACGAAGATGCGGTGGGGCATGCGGAGAACAGCAGGCGGCGATACGTGGAGAGGGCGGTGCGGTGGACCCCACCACACGGGAATGGTGCCGGTCGCTACAGCGCGACGGTGGAGTCTGGACTAGAGGCAAAGGGACGGCGACGGATACCCTGGGGCACGTCGAGCCTCGGCTCTTGCCCACCCCCGCTGGAAGCATATGAAACCCCCACCCTCGATCCAACGCTGCGGCGCTGTCCTCCTGCTGGCGCTGCTGACCCTCCCCGCCTCCGGCCAGTCCTCGGACGCCAACCCGGACGCCGCCTTAGACGGCACCACGTTCGTCCAAGAGCGCGTCGGGGAGGCGGTGGAACGCCTGCAACTCACGCCGGAGCAGCAGGAAGCCGCCCAGCCTATCCTCATGGCCAGCATGCAGACACGACTGGACATCCTCGCCGGGTATGGAATCGACCTGAGCGGCGAGGCACCCATCGAGCGCCCCAGCCGACGTGAGGGGCGCCGCCTGCGTGGCGAGTTGAGTGACCTGAACGAGGCCACCGAGGCACAGCTACAGGACGTGCTGACGGAGGCGCAGATGGACACGTGGCGCGCCATGCAGGACGAGAACCGCGAGCGGCTCCAAGCCCGGTTCGGAGGCGACTGAATGCTCAGCATTGTTCGGATCCTTCTCGCGCTCTCGGTTGGCGCGGTCGGGCTCCTGCTAGGCGCGCCAACTCAGGCGCAGGACACGCTGCGGCCCATCGCCCGCGTCGCACTCCTCAGCGACGGGCCCGGCGTGCAGGGCGACTCCCTCTCCAGCCTAGTTGCTGAGGAGCTCCGCGTGCTGGCGGCGCGCGAGTTCGACCTCCGCTTTCAGACGGCAGCGGCGGACCACACCCTGCCGGGCGCGGCTCAACTCGTTGACCGGGTCATGGCGGACCCGGCGATCGACCTCGTGATCACGCTGGGCGTGCTGACGTCGCAGGTGGCGGCGCAGCGGCGGGAGCCGCCGCATCCCGTCATCGCCGCGGCCGTGTTCGACCCGCGCCTCCAGGGGCTGCCGCTTGCCGAGGGCGCGAGCGGGACTCCAGGCGTCTCTTACCTGGTGACTCCGGACTTGCTCGCTCGTGAACTCGTCGTGTTTCGCGAGATCGCGGCTGTAGACACCGTAGCGGTGCTCGTCGGCGCAGGCCTTCTGCAGGCGCTGCCAGGCATCGAGCAGCGGCTGGAAGCGCTCGAAGCGGAGGTCGGTCTGACGCTCGTGCCGGTCGGCCTGGGGGCCTCGCCGGAGGACGCGCTCGACAGCGTGCCCGCGAGCGTGGACGGGGTGTACGTCGGGCCGCTCAGCACGGCGTCGCCGCAGAGCATAGGGCTGCTGGCGGCGGCCCTGATCGAGCGCGGGCTGCCCTCGTTCTCGTTCGGCGGTCGCGGCGGCGTGGAGCGCGGCCTGCTGGCGTCGCTGAGCGCTGACCGGGCTGCGCGGCTCGCGCGGCGCGTGGCCGTCGACGCCGAGCGCGTGCTGCTCGGCGACGAGCCAGGGACCTTTTCCGTCCACATGACCGCCGGCGAGCGGCTGGTCCTTAACCTCGCCACCGCCCGCCAGATCGGCGTCACCCCACCGCTCGGCCTCGTACTGGAGGCCACGCTGGTCGGCGCACCCATGCGGGACCCCGGCGTTCCGCTCTCGCTCGACGAGGCGATGCGCGGGGCCGTCGAGGGCAACCTGGCGCTGGCAGCCCAGCAGCGTGCCGTGGAAGCAGGGGCCACCCAGGTGCGCGAGGCACGCTCGACGCTCCTCCCCCAACTCGAAGCCGGAGCGACCGGGACACTGGTCGACGCCGACCTCGCGGAGGCATCGCTGGGGCAGCAGCCCGAGTGGTCGGCGCAGGGGCAACTCACCCTCACACAGGTCCTCTTCTCGGAGGACGCGCGGGCGAACGTGGGCATCCAGCGGGCGTCGCAGGAAGCACGCACGCACGAGTTCGCGGCGCTCGAACTCGACATTGCGCTCGACGCCGCTGAGGCCTACCTCGGTGTGCTGCGGGCGCTGGCTCTCGTGGAGGTGCAGCAGGCCAACCTCGTGCTGACGCGCGAGAGCCTCGAACTAGCCGACCGGCGCGAGGCCATCGGGGCTGCAGGCCCTGCCGAGGCGCTCCGCCTGCGCGCCGAGCTGGCGACGCGGCGCACCGATCTGATCGACGCGTTCGTGCAGGTGCAGGCCGCCGAGATCGGGCTCAACCAAGTGCTCAACCGGCCCCTCGAAACTCCCGTGGCGGTCGCGACGACGGTGTCCGAAGACCGACTCGTCGACGCGGAGGCGTTCACGCGGCTGCGGGACGTGCTCAGCGCCGAAGCGGTTCGCGCCGAGCCGGGCATCCAGGCACTGGAGGCGGGCATACGCGCGCAGGAGCGAGCAGGCCGTGCCGCGCGTCGGGCCTTCTACCTCCCCACCGTGGCGCTCGTCGGCCAAGCCAGCACGTCGCTCTATGAGGGCGGAGCCGGCACGGAGGGGCTGGCCTTTCCGACCGATCCCATGCAACCCATGGCAGCGTCGTTTCCCGAGGCGCCGGGGACCTTCTGGACACTCGGCTTGAACGTCACCCTGCCGCTGTTTGAGGGCGGCGGACGGACGGCACGCCTCGCCCGTGCTACCGCCGAGGTGCACCGGCTGCAGCTGGAGCGGGACCTGATCGCGCAGCGCGTCGAACAGAACGTGCGGACGCAGCTGCACGTGACGGCGGCCTCGTACGCCGCCATCCAGGAAGCGCGGCGCGCAGCCGACGCGGCGCGGCAGTCGCTCGACATCGTGACGCGGTCGTATGCGGCCGGGGCCCTCGACGTGACGGCGCTCCTCGAATCGCAGGCGGCGGCGCAGCGGGCCGAGGTCGGCGTCACGAATGCAGTCTACGACTTTCTCGTCAACGTCAAGCGTGTCGAACGGGCCATCGGGCGCTTCGAGGCGCTCGCCCCAGCAGAAGAGCAGGAGGCCTTCCGCCGTCGCCTCGACGCCGCCCTGCAATCCACGTCTTCCACGCCCTGACTGTCCCCACCCGACGCTCCCCACCCATGATGGACGTATCCCCATTCCGTCGCTGGCTCCACCGCCGCGTATGGCTCCTGGTCGCCTGCACGACAGGCCTCGCCGGGCTCTCCGGGTGCGGTGCCGACGAGGCCCCGCCGCTAGAGCCGCTCCGCCCCGTGCGCTACGAGCTGGCTCGCGCGTCCGGCGACGCGCAGACGCGGACGTTCGCAGGCGTGGCGCAGGCAGGCTCCGAGGCGCAGGTGAGCTTCCGGGTAGGCGGCGTCGTGGAGGCCGTCAACGCCCGAGTCGGCGAGCGCGTCGCGCGGGGTACCGTGCTGGCCCGCGTTGACGCGAGCGACTACGTGATCCAGCAGCGGCAGGCCGAGGCGGCGCAGGCGCAGGCGACCGCCCAGCTCCGCAACGCCGAGGCGACCTACGAGCGCACGCTGCAACTCTACGCCGACCAGGGCGCCTCGCAGAGCGACCTCGACGCGGCGCGGGCGCAGTACGAGTCCGCGCAGGCGAACGTCCGCTCCGCCGACGCGCAGCAACAGGCCGCTGCCCGCCAGGTGGGCTACACCCGCCTGACCGCTCCGCTCACCGGCGCCGTCGCCGACGTGTTGGTGGCGGTAGGCGAGCAGGTCGGACCGGGGCGGCCCGCATTCGTCGTGAGCGGTGGCGGGCCGCTCGACGTGGAGGTGGCCGTGCCCGAGGGGCTGATCGGTCGGATCCGTACCGGCGCGCCCGCCGAGGTGCGGTTCGGGTCGCTCGGCGGGCAGACCCACGCGGCGACCGTCGCCGAGGTCGGCATCGCGTCCACGGCCAGCACGACGACGTTTCCCGTGACGGTGCGCCTCGCGGGCGACGCCGACGAGGTCCGCCCCGGCATGGCTGCCGATGTCACCCTGCGCCTCGGCGGCGGCACTACCTCCTCTGGAGGCGTGGTCGTGCCCGCGGAGGCCGTCGGCGAGGACCGCGCGGGGCGCTACGTCTTCGTGCTGGCACCGCAGGGCGATGGCGAGGCACTCGCGCTACGCCGGCAGGTCGACCTCGGCGGCCTGACCGACGACGGCATCACGATCACCTCCGGCGTCGAGGACGGCGACCGGGTGGTGACGGCGGGCCTCAGCGCGCTCGCTGACAGCCAACGCGTGGCGCTCCTCGACGCAGCCGCGTCGCCCTCCTCTCGCGCGGACTGAGCCTACCACCCGACCCAACTCCCCGGGGCGAACCGCCCCTGCACGCCGTCATGGACATCACACGCTACGCCATCGAGAACCGAGTCGTCACAGCTGTGGCGCTCGTCATCCTGCTCGTCTCTGGCTACCAGGCCTACCTCGCACTCCCGCGGGCCGAAGACCCCGGCTTCACCATCCGGGTGGCGACGGTCATCACGACGTTCCCCGGGGCCAGCCCCGCGCGGGTCGAAGCCCTCGTGACGGACAAGCTGGAGGCGCGCATCCAGGAGATCCCCGAAGTCGACAACATCACGAGCCAGTCGCGCACCAACGTCTCCATCATCCAGGTCGCCTTCAAAGACGATGTCCGCGAGCTACAGCCGCTCTTCGACCGGCTCCGCCGCAAGGTCGAGAGCGCGCAGCCAGACCTCCCCGACGGCGTCGTGCCCGAGGTGGACGACGAGTTCGGCGACGTGTTTGGGACGCTCCTCACGCTCACGGCGGAGGGGTTCTCCTACCGCGAGTTGGAGGACATGGCCGACCAGGCCCGCCGCGAGCTGCTGCGCATCGAGGACGTGGCGAAGGTCGAGATCCTCGGCGCGCAGCCCGAGCACGTCTTCGTGGAGTACGACAACGCGCGCCTCGCCGAAGTGGGCCTCTCCACGAGCCAACTGCAGAGCATCCTCCAGACGAGCAACATCGTCATCCCGGGCGGCGCCGTCGAGACCGACGTGGAGCGGATCGTGCTGGAGCCGTCGGGGGCCTACGAGACCGTCGAGGCGATCCGGCGCACGGTCGTGACGCTGCCCGGGACCGGCCAGGTCGTCTTCCTGGGCGACCTCGCCGAGGTCGAGCGCGGCTATGCCAACCCGCGCACCGAGGCCATCCGGGCAACCGGCGAGCAGGGCCTCGTGCTGGCTATCTCCATGCGCGAGGGCGGCGACATCATCGGGCTGGGCGACGAGGTGCTGGCAACCGTCCGCCGCCTGGAGTCGCGCTTTCCCATCGGCGTCGCGTTTGGGCTGCTCAGCTTCCAGCCGGAGGTCGTCGAGCGGGCGGTGGGCGACTTCACGTCGTCGGTGGTGCAGGCGGTGGTCATCGTCATGCTGGCGATGCTGCTGTTCCTGGGGCTGCGCACCGGGCTCGTCGTCGCCTCGCTGATCCCCATGGCGATGGTGGCGACGACGATGATGATGGGCGTCTTCGAGATCGGGATCGACCAGATCTCGCTCGCGGCGCTCATCATCGCCCTCGGGCTGCTGGTGGACAACGCGATCGTGATGAGCGAGGCGACGCTCGTGGGCATGGAGCAGGGCAGGACCGCGCGCGACGCCGCGCTCAGCGCCGCGCAGGAGCTACGCATTCCGCTCCTGGTGTCCTCGCTCACGACGGCCGCGGCCTTCCTGCCGATCTACCTCGCGGAGTCGAACGTGGGGGAGTACACCGCGCCCCTCGCCGAGGTCATCACGATCACGCTCCTGGCGTCGTGGCTGCTGGCCATCACGATGATCCCGCTGCTGTGCCTGCTGTTTCTGCGCGCGAAGCGACGCCCCGGCCCCGCTCTCGAACATGCTGCCATCGAAGACACCCACACTGGGGAGCCTGAGTTCGATTCGCCGTTCTACCGCCGCTACCGAGGCGTGCTGGCCCGGCTGCTGAGGCGTCCCTTCTGGACGGTGGTGGGCGCCTACGGGTTGCTGGTGCTCGCGCTTTGGGGCCTTGGCTTCGTGGACCAGTCGTTCTTCCCCGAGAAGCGCGAGGTCCTCTTCACCGGCGAACTTAACCTCCCCTACGGCACGTCGTTCGAGCGGACGGAGGCCATCGTGATGGACCTCGAAGCGTTCATGGACGCCGAGCTGCGGGCCGAGGGCGACGCGGAGGGGCTCGCCAACTGGGCCTTCTTCGTCGGGACGGGCGCCCCCCGGTTCAACCTCGGCTACAAGCCCGAGCAGGGGCGCACCAACTACGCGGCGCTCATCGCCAACACGACGAGCTACGAGGTCCAGGCGAGCATCATCGAGCGGCTGCGCTCGCACATCGAGGCGACGTATCCCTCCGTGGACGCGACCATCCGGAGGCTCTCGTCGGGCCCGGCCACGGCCAACCCCGTCGAGGTGCGCCTCTACGGCGACGACGCGGACGCGCTCTTCGGCATCGTGGACCAGGTCAAGGCGCGCCTCGCCGCCATCGACGGCACCGCGGGCATCAGCGACGACTGGGGCGCGTTCACGAAGAAGCTCCGCGTCGAGATCGACGAGCCCCGAGCGCGGCGCGCGGGCGTCTCGAACCAGGACATCGCCGTCTCGCTCCAGACAGCGCTCTCGGGCATCGAGGCGACCCAGTTCCGCGAGGGCGACGCGATCCTGCCGGTCACGCTGCGCTCGGCCCCGTCGGACCGCAACGGCATCGGCAGCCTCGACGCGGTAAACGTCTACGCCCAGGCCACGGGCCGCAACGTCCCGCTCGGACAGGTCGCCAACATCGAACTCGCCTTCGAGCCGTCGCAGGTGCTCCGCCGAGACCGCCTGCTCGCCGTGACCGTTCGCTCCGGACTCGACGACGCGGCTGGCGTGACGGCGTTCGACGTGGCCGACGAGTTGGTTCCTTGGCTCGACGCGCAGCAGGGCACCTGGCCACTCGGCTACAGCTACGAACTCGGCGGTGACATCGAGGGGTCGTCGGACGCGAACGCCTCGATCCAGGAGAAGCTGCCCATCGCCGCCCTCGTCATCGTGCTGCTGCTGGTCTGGCAGTTCAACTCGGTCCGCAAGCCGGCCATCATCCTGCTCACGATCCCGCTGTCGATGGTGGGCGTCGTCTTCGGGCTGCTCGTGACGGGCAAGTCGTTCGGCTTCATGGCGCTCCTCGGGGTGATCGCGCTGGCGGGCATCGTGATCAACAACGCCATCGTGCTCCTCGACCGCATCCAGATCGAGATCGACGAGCACGGCCACCCCCCGGCTCGCGCCATCGTGGAGTCGGCGCAGCGGCGGCTTCGCCCCATCCTCCTCACCACGGCGACGACGGCGGGGGGCCTGCTCCCGCTGTGGCTCGGCGGCGGACCGCTCTTCGAGTCGATGGCCGTCGCCATTCTGTTCGGGCTGCTCTTCGCGACGGTGCTCACGCTCGGCGTGGTACCCGCGCTCTACGCGCTGCTCTTCCGGGTGAAGGTCGCCGACGCCACCGACCCCACGCTTTCCCCAGCCCCGTGATGATCGCCTCCCCTCGCCGATCCCTCTATCTCGTTGGATGCCTGCTGCTCGCTGTCGGTGCCGTGCGTGCGCAGCCCGTTGAGGACGTCTCTTCAGACAGCACCCAGACGGTCCGGTCTACTCCGATGCCGAGTGGCGCCGAGCGCTGGCGGGACCTCGGGGGCGACCTCGTCTCGCCGAGGTTCTTCGTACGCGCCCTCGTCACCAGCACCGTGGCGCACCTCAACGAAGAGCCCGACTCGTGGGACCAGGACGCGGCGGGCTTCGCGGCGCGCCTCGCGTCCAACGCAGGCGGGGCGCTCGTCTATACCGGCACCGAGCACGGCCTGGCTGCGCTCCTCGGCGTCGATCTCCGCTACAGACCCCGCGGCGAGGGCCGCTTCGGAGCCCGCCTCGGCCATGCCTTCCTGGGCAGCGTGACCGTCCGCACCGACGACGGCTGGATGCCCAACCTCCCTCTCGCGGGCGGCGCCATGGTGTCGGCGGTCGCGCAGTCGTACTGGGAGACGGGCTCGGTCGAGGTGGGCGGGTTCGCGCGGATTCTAGTCGCCGCGCTGCTCGTCGAGACGGTGGGCAACCTCGTGCTGGAGTTCCGCTAGCCTCTCGCTTCTTATGTCCCTGATCCCTTTCCTCACATGTCGCTCAACCACACGCGCCCCGTCGCGCTCCTCGCCCTCTTCGTCCTGCTCCTGGCCTCGTCGGGCTGCGCTGCGCTACGCGATGCCCGCGGCTACCGCTACTGCGAGATCCTGTTGGTCTACGACGGCACCTCGGAGGTGTGGGGAACGCAGGGCCTCAACCGCTGCCCCGCCGAAGCCTGGGCGGCGCTCGACCCTGAGGCCCTCCGTACGGCGCACGACGCGGACGAGATCATCATGAACGGCCCGCGCTACTTCGTCATCAACGGCGCGAGCGGCGTCGCGATGCCCGAGGGCGACACCCGGATGTACGGCACCATCGAGATGCGGAGGCTGGCCACCCTCAGCGCGGAGGAGCCCGATCCCTACGCCCCATCGACGGTGCTGCGCACGAACGTCTGGGAGTTCAAGAGCGGGAACGAGATCTACGAGCTGACCGACCCCGACGGGCGCGTCTACGTGATGCAGTCCTTCTCGCAGATCATCGACCCGACGCTTCAGGAGGACGAACTCGCAGCGCTGGCAACGCGGCTCGACCTGCCGTCGGGGTGGCAGTTCTCGGCGCGCGTGCTCGACGAGGACCTCGACCTGGTGGCGGACGGCGAGGCGGTCGTCGTCGTGGACGACCTGCGGAACACCTACCAGCGCCGCTAACATGCGGCAGCCCCCGTCCCTGTTGCCTTCCGGTTACGGTCTCATGCTCCACGCCCCAGCGCCTCCCCGCTCCGATTTTGGCCCCTCACGGGCGGGAATCGCCCTCGTCTGCCTGCTTGTCGCATGGGGGCTGCTGAGCGGCTGCGGAGCGTCCGCGCCGATCATCCCTCCGGCCACCGCGCTCGACCAAGAGCCGCCCCGGCTCCTCAACGCCTTCTTTGGCCTCGACGATGCCTTGCCACGCGGCACCCGGATCCTCTGCCGGGCCGCTCCCGGCAGCGACGGTATGCCCGTCACCTTCTCGCGCCGGGTGCTGTCCGTAGACGCCGACGACTTCGCGGTGGTCACCGAGTCGGGTGCCCGCAAGACACCGAGATGTGCCACGGTGCGCCCGGCCGACGCCGTCTCGGAGAGCCATACAGTGCTGCTCATCGGCGACCTCGGCACGGTGGAGGATCCGCCCGTCCGTGTCGAGGTGGTAGGCGACCTTCCGTTGGAGGCCGACGGGCAGGGGCGCGGCCTCACAGTCGAGGTTACCCCGCTGGAGGCGGGCCCTACGCTCGTACTGGCGATTGCTTACGCCGCGGGCACCATCGCGAGCGACTGCCCGGCCTCGACGCGGCAGATCGTCCAGGTGACCTGGGCAGGCGGCGTCCAGTTGAGCGACGGGGTCGCGGAAGACGCCCACCGTACGATGTACCGCGTCCGGACCGCCGACGGCGAGGTCACGCCCACCGCCCTCGGCGACCTGGACGACAACGACAACTACGAGCACCTGTGCCTCGACACCGCAGCGGACGTGCGCGAGGTCAGCGCGCAGGCGGGCGTGCTCGTCGATCCACGTGGCGACCTCAATCCAGCGACCACCGTAGGGGTGGTGAACTAAACAAAGCCTCCCACAAGTCCGGTCGGACCTCGCTGCCATGTCCACGACCCGACTCCGCTTCTCCGTCTTGCTCGCGGCCCTCGTCGGCCTCCTGCTCGTGTATCCGCTCGTCGCCGATGCGAGCGGAGGAGTCGGGCTCGGCGTGTCCATGTCGCTCGTCGTGCTTGGCGTCGTTCGGGCCATTCCCCGGGAGAACAGCCGGGATCAAGCCACGGCTCTGGTGCTTGCGGCGGCCCACCTCATTCCCGTCTGGGCTTGGACATCGGGCGCGCCGGCCCCCTTTCTACATGCAGGCCTCGCGGCGGCCGTGCTGTTCTATGGCTACGCGGCGGCCGCGGTGCTCTTCTACCTCGCGCCCGCTCAGCGCGTCACCTCGGAAGAGTTGGCTGGAGCCGCGAGCGTCTACCTGCTTCTCGGGGTGGCGTGGGCGGTCGCCTACGCCTTCATCGATGTTCTCCAGCCGGGAGCCTTTGCGTTTCCACCGCTCAGCGACGGCGTGGAGACCAGGACAGGGCCAGCCCCACACCACATCGCCGATTATCTCTACGTCAGCCTCGTGACGCTCACGACGCTGGGCTTTGGCGATGTGCTGCCGACCACGCGGGCCGCACGCTCGCTCGTGGTCGCCGAGGCTGTGACGGGCGTCTTCTACACCACGGTCGTGCTCGCACGCCTGGTCTCTGTATTCGCCGCGACATCGGGAGCGGTCGCGTGGAGCACCCGAAGCGACACGGAGCAGGAACGTGGGCACGGCTCCCCTGATCGTTCGGGAAGTGCGCCGCGCGGAACCTCGACGGCGTGAACCGTACGGTGTGTGACCTCGGCGATTCGAACGCGACGCGGATTTCCGCCTGGCAGAACGACCTGAACGGTGCGCGGGTGATCCTTTATCGATCTACCACTGAGCGACAGGGAGCATAGGAGAGCACACGGGCTCCGCGACACACCGCGTAGGCACGCATGCTGCCGCGTAGCTTGCGGGACTCGCTCTCTCTCAGAACGCTCCCGTCATGCGCTCTTCCCTCGTCCTGCTGCTCGCCCTCGTCTCGGCGGCCTGCCTCCCTCCCGTCTCGTCCACGGAGTCCCTCGTGCCGATGTCCGACGCCATCCCCCGCGCCTCCGACTGGCGGCAGCACGACACCACGCGTCCCGCACCCGACCGCGTCGAACCGGCCCCCTCACGCCTGCCAACGCCTGCGCCCGCCGATGCGACCGTCCTGATCCCCGCGAATGGCGGCTCCACGGAGGCGTTCCGGGCGACGTGGGAGTCGCCGGGCGGCAACGTCCCGCCGTGGGTCGTGGAGGACGGGGCCGTCGTGGTGGTGCCCGGCAGCGGGGCGATCCAGACGCGGCAGTCGTTCGGCGACCTCCAGCTACACATCGAGTGGCAGGCGGCGGACGAGCCGGAAAAGACGAGCCAGGACCGCAGCAACAGCGGCGTCTTCCTCCTCGACGGGCGCTACGAGGTGCAGATCCTCGACACCCACAACAACGCGACCTATCCCGACGGCATGGCGGGCGCGATCTACGGGCAATACCCGCCCCTCGCCAACGCGCTGCGGCCTTCGAACGAGTGGCAGAGTTACGATCTCTTCTTCCGTGGCCCACGCTTTGGCGCTGATGGCACGGTGCTCGAACCGGCGCGGCTGACGGTGCTCATCAACGGCGTGCTCGTCCAGAACAACGAGATGCTGCCCGGCATGACGATCTGGATGCAATCGCTCCCCTACGCGCCGCACCCCAGCAGGGGCGCGATCCAGTTGCAGGACCACGGCAGCCCGGTCCGCTTCCGCAACCTGTGGGTCCGCGAGACGCCCGTCCGCCCCGATCCTCCGGCGGGCTACACCGATATCGCTGCAGTGGACGTGTCCGATGCCGACCTCGCACGCCTCGTCGGGCGCTACGAGCGCGGCCCCGGCGACCTCTTCGTGATCGAGGACACCCCGGACGGCCTCGCCCTCTCGATGCCGTGGCGCTCGGGCCTGCTCCCGATGGTCCCACTCTCGCCGACGCGCTTGCAGCTTGAGCACACCGCAGGCGTCCTCACCTTCGACCTAGATGCCGACGACCAGCCCACGGGCCTCGTGATGGAGATGGGCGGCGGAACGTACCCGGCGACCCGGGTCGCGGAGTAGTGTGCAGGTTTGCACGTGTGGACGTACGAACGTGCGAAGCCGAGCAGCATGGAAAACGCTGCTCGGCTTCGCGAAGGGTGAGGTGTGGTAGGTACCTCCACACCTACACACCTTCAAACGTCCATACCGCTTAGCGGCGGGCCGTGCCGGTCGGCAGGCTGCCGAGGTTCTGCCCGAGCGCACCCGCAGCAGCTGGCATGGCGACCGTGCCCAGGAGCGGCTTCGCGGCGAACGGCGCAGGGCTGTCGTCGGGGCTCGGCTCCACCGAGATCACGACGGTCGCACCGGCGAGGTCAGTCGGAAAGGCCTGGCCAGCCGGGGCGTTGGTCAGGAAGTCCTCGCCGGGGAACGGCGGGCCGGGCTGCGCGCCGCTGAACGGCGCATCCGCGTCGGCCATCGCGGCGTCGAGAAACGTGCCCGTCGAGAGCGGGCTGCCGTTCAGGACGACCCAGCCTTCGTAGGCCCAGCCTTCGGGCAGCGTCGGGAGGTCGAGGCCCGCCACGGGGCCGCCCGAGGCAACGTCGAGGAACCAGATGCCGCTGGCCTCATCGTCCATCGCGGCGCTCGTCGGCGTGGCGATGATGTACTGCCCGGCGGCGCTCGCGAAGTCGGAGCCGAGCGTGGCGGGGTGCGCGGTCGAGAGCGCGGCAGACGCCCCACCGAAGTCGCCGCCGATCAGCTTGGTCGCGGCGGGCACGGCGTCGGTGTCGCCCGCAGGCTCGATGGTGAGCACGAAGGCGGCCGCGTCATCGAGGCGGTCCACTTCGAACGCGCCGTCGGCGATCGCTGCCCCCTGGAGCGTGACGAGGCTGCCGGTGTCGGACACGTTGAACTTGCCGGTCGTGACGGGCGCACCGTCGATCATGACCCAGCCTTCGTAGTGGAAACCGTTGGCGAGTGGTTCGAGGCCCGAGAAGGCGAGGTTGAGGGTGCCAGCCGTAGTGCCAGGGCCGTCGCTCTCGGTGGAGTCGCAGGCGGCGAGGCCGACGGCAATGACGGCCACGAGGGCGAGGCGCAAGAGGGTGCGAGACATGGGAGTGTGGGGTTGCTGGTTGAGCGTGATTGGAACGCTTCCAGGCTAGCCCCCGAATCTCACACCCACGTCACGGGAAGGTGGTTTGTGGCGAGCGTCTGTCGGTGATCTCCTATTGGCTGTTTACCTCTTCACGCGCGAACGGCACGCTTCCATGAATGTCATCCCCGCGAAGGCGGGGACCCACCTATCGTTTCCGAAGGAGCCCCCCCTCGTGAGCCAGGCAACAGGCAAGCACGATATCCCTGAGGCCGAACTCTATGGCCTTGTTTCCAGCTTTACGCGGCTCCCCCCGTCCTGCGTCGTTTCCACGCTAACGCGCTCCGCTCCTCGGACTGTCCCCCTCACGCGTGAGGGGGGACAGCTTAACCGCCATCCAGGCGCGTCAGGCGGGGGGAGCATGGCGGGCTGGCGGGTTATCCCACCGCGAGCCGCTCCGTGCGCCAGGCGGGGAGCAGGAAGCTGAACGTCGTCCCGCGGTTGACGGCGCTCTGAACGGAGAGCGTGCCGCCGTGCAACTCGACGAGCTTCTTCGTGATCGCGAGGCCGAGACCCGCACCCGTCTTCGAGAGGTCGCCGTTGGTGGTGCGAGCCTTCTCAGCGCGATAGAAGCGCTCGAAGATGTGCGGCAGGTCCGCCGCCGGGATGCCAGCGCCGGTGTCCGAGACGCGCACACGCACGCCATCGGCCTCCGTCTCCGCAACGAGCCGGACCGTGCCGCCCGTGGGTGTGTGCTGAAGCGCGTTGTCGAGGAGGTTCACGAGCGCACGCTCGACCAGGCCGATGTCGGCGTGCGTCATTGGCGCGGCATCGGGGAGGTCGGTTTCGAGCGTGATCCCAGCCGCTTCGGCACGGGGCGCGATCTGCATGGCCACGTCCTGCACGAGGTCGGTCATCGCGAACGGCTCGGGGTGCGGCTGCACCTGCTGCGCGTCGAGCTTCGAGAGCTCGAAGAGCTGTGCCACGAGGCGGTTCAGGCGTGACGTGTTGCGCAGCGCCGTGTCGAGGTAGCGTGACAGCGTCGCTTCGTCGGCGGTGCCGAGCTTGAGGCGAATCGTCTCCAGGTAGCCCTGCACGGACGCGAGCGGGCTGCGCAGGTCGTGCGAGATGTTTGCCACGAGGTCGCGGCGCAGCTGGTCCGTGCGGCTGAGCTCGTCGAGGTTGGCGACGAGCGTGTCCGCCTGCTGGTCAAACGCTCGTGCGAGCGCGCCGAGTTCGTCCGTGCGCTGCGTCAGACTAGGTGCGTCGGTACGAAGGCGACGGTCGAGGTGACCGCCCGCAAAGGCCGCGACGGTGTCTTCCATCCGACGCAAGGGCCGCGTGAGGAACGCGAACGCGAGCAGGCCCACGAGCAGCGTCGCGAGCAGCACCAGCCCGATGCCGCCGAGCGCCGCCCGCGCAATGCCACTCCCGGCGACCAGCCCGGCGACGGACTCATAGCGCTGCCCGCCGAGCACAACGTAGAGGTAGCACCCCTGCTCACCCATGATCGACACCGGCGCGACGGAGAACGGCACCCGCCGGTCCGGGTCGAGCGGGTCCGCGTTGCGGATCGGCGCGGCGGCTCCGGCCATGAAGGCGTCGAGCGGGGCCGTCTCTACGAACTGCATCGTGGGCGCGGCGTCGGCGTCGGTGTGGACGTAGCCCGCCTTGATCATCCCGTCGCCGCCGAGCAGGTAGAGGTCGATGCGCGGGTTGATGCCTACCAGGTAGGCGATCTTCTCCTCGATGGCGTCGTGGTCGATGGCGTCGTGGAGGTAGGGCTGGAACTGCACCGCGAGGTCCGCCGCCAGCGTGCGGTTGAGGCGCTGCTCGGTCTCCTCGGTGACGGCCACGGCGGTGCGCAGCCCGACCGCGCCGAGCGCCGCCGTGAGCACGAGCACGAGCGCGAGAAAGAGGAGCGAGAGACGGGTGTTGAAGGAGCGCATGAGAGCGAGGTGCTACAGCTCCCCTCCTGGACAGGAGGGGTTGGGGGTGGTCGAATGGCTCGCCTCGAAGGATGTCGAGAGCCACGACAGACAACCCCCTCTGTCTCCCCCTGACCAGGGGGAGAACTTCTTAGGAAGAGGCGTGTCGGCACGAAGCTCCGTCATCGTTCCTGCCTCACCTCCTCAGTCTCGGCAAACCGATAGCCTAGCCCGCGCAGCGTGCGGATGAACTGCGGGTTCGACGGGTCGGCTTCGATCTTGCCACGCAGGCGGTTGATGTGCGAGTTGACGGTGTGGCTGTAGCCGTCGTACTGGTAGCCCCACACGAGGTCGAGGAGCTCCTGTCGGCTGTAGACGCGGCCGGGGTTCTGCCCGAAGAGCAGCAGCAGCTCCCATTCCTTCGCCGTGAGGTCGAGCGGCTCCTCGTCGAGCGTAGCGCGGCGCTTCACGGGGTCGATGGCGAGCGCGCCGTAGCGCAGGCGCGTCGGGGCCGCTTCCTCGGCTTCGGCCGCGCGTTGGTCCACGTCGATGCGGCGGAAGAGCGCCTTCACGCGCGCGAGCAGTTCGCGGACGCTGAACGGCTTCGTGAGGTAGTCGTCCGCGCCGAGTTCGAGGCCGAGCACCTTGTCGAGTTCCTCGGACTTGGCCGTGAGCATGAGGATGGGCAGGTGCGGGTCGGTCTGCCGGATGCGCTTGCAGACCTCCATGCCGTCGAGGCCGGGCAGCATGAGGTCGAGCAGCACGAGCGCGTGGCGGCCGGTACGCGCGGCGGCCAGCCCGGCGTTGCCATCGGCGCGGTGCGTGACGTCGTAGCCGAGGTCGCCGAGGTGGATCTGCAGCAACTCGGCGATATCGGGGTCGTCTTCAACGACGAGGATGGAAGCAGGCGTGGACATAGTGGAGACAGACGCGGAAGGACACGGTAAGGGTACAGCCTACCAACGCGCCGCGCCTCACGCCAAGCTCACATCGACATGTCCCGTGTATCCTCGGCCTGCGTCCTCACTGAAGTATCGTCACCGCAGTATCGTTACGCGTAGCGTCGCGGCGGCGTCCTCGCCCTCAGCACGGAGTACGTAGAGCCCTGCCGCCAGCCGTGTGGGCAGCGTCGCCTCGAAGTCGCCCGGCGGCACGGCGTCCCAGGCGGCCACGCGGCGTCCGAGGAGGTCGTAGAGCGCGAGGTCGACGGGTTCGCCGAGCGTGAGGCGTAGGGGCGTGTTGGCTCGGAGCGGGTTGGGGCCGTGCCTCGCCAGAAGCGGCATGGTAGACGATGGCTCGTCCTGCGAGGTCGCCACGGGAAGCGCGTTGTCCAGTCGAATGATGCCAAACGTTTGGACCCCGAATCCCCCGGCCATGGCGGACACATAGCCGATTCCATTCTCCGACACTTCGACCCGTGTGGGAGTGGTCGGCATGCCCTGGAGGTTTGGAAGTATCGTCGTGAGGAGATCTCCCTCCGCGAGATACGCGACGGAGACCGGCTCTTCTGTTTCAAGCGCATTGCCCACCGTCAGCGTACCCTCCCCGGGGCCTACGGCTGTGGCCTGAGCGACTAGATCAGCGAGGTCCGCTCGCGATTGGGTGCCGTCGTCACCAAACCAGACCACTCCGTCCTCTTCCGCAAAATTGTACTTGCCATCGTAGGTCACAGCCAAGCGCCCGTCCGACCCAACATCCATGGCGTTGATCTCGACGCCCTCTTCAGAAGGCGCCTGAAGCACATCGGATGTGCCATCGGGAAAGAACCGCACCACGGATGCCTTCGAGCACGCGCCCCCGAAGAAAAAGCCACTCGCGTACACGGTTCCCCACCTGTCAACTCCCGAGTCAACCTCAAATAGAGGATGGGGGGTACCGCACGAGTCGCTCGGTCTCGCTGCAGGGGTGCTGCTTAACAGAGTACCGCTCATGCTGAACCGGGCATCTTTTAGTCCAAATACTCCGCTCTCCGCAGCCGTACTCACGACCGCATAACCTCCGGGCACTTGGTGAAACCCAAGCACTCGTGGGTTGGGACCTGGGACTGGCGTTGCCCAGTCAAGGGACCCAGCTTCATCCAGACGGTAGATAGAGGCGTTCCCAGCTACTACCGCACCGCTTTCTCCGTCGTCAGCAACCCCACGAGCGCTGGCTCCGAAGAACGTACCGCCCTCAAGCAGGCTTGCCCACTTGACGACTCCGGATGAGGTCAATCGAGCAACCAAGGCACGTGACGGCGCTTCTACTGGCCAAATTGTGCTAGCAACCAGGAGATCGCCATTGTCTGCGATGCCGATCGACCCAATTCGACTCCATTCACTGTAATCACCATGTGACCCGTCCCCGTCCGTGCTGAGCGTCAGCGACCAGGCTACCTCTCCCTGTGGTAGCACGCGCGCCACAAGTAGATCACGTGTGGCACTCTCAGTTTGGAGGCTTCCAAGCAGATAGAGGCTTCCGTCGTCTGCAAGTGCACTCTGGTGAAGCTCGTAAGCCGTGGCGGGTGCTCCTCTCCCAGTATGCTTCCACTGCGTTGCGCCGTCGGGATCATACGCCTCAACGGTCCAAGCTTCGGACGAAAGGTATTGGTCGACTCCGAATTGCTGCGTGAGGAGACACACTGTGCTCTCGCCACAAGACACAAGAGCACTCGGACCAGGCATACCGTACTCCCCAAAAATCACCCGATCATCCAAGGGCAGCGTCCACCGATGTGCCCCTGCAGGATCGAATGCGACGAGAGCGCTACGGAGTCCATCAAACGGGTAGGCGCGATCATTCAGCCATGCTGTTACGCCGTTTTCGTCTGCAACGAGCTGGTCGATTTCCGCTCCGAGATCAATCGTTTCGGGAAGCATGGTCACCCAGGCTCGCGCGCCTCTGGAGATAGATAGGCGTGCCACGAGCGGACGCCGATCTCTCACCTCGGTTGTTGTCAGTCGCCACCCCACATAAATGTCCGACGAGGTCTGGGCCGCCGTGAACTGGAAGTTTTGCTGCAAGCCCTCTGGGAACTCTTCGACTACGCTTGTCCATGCGGTCGAGCCGTTGTACCGAATCCTCCTTGCGATGACCTGACGGTCACGTATCCCTATCAGCGTTGCGGCCTCCTCATCGGTCGTGAACGCATGCGCGTCAAACTCTTCGTCTCGCGGGGAAACTGTGAGGATACCGGCAGGATCTAACGTGATGACTTGCCCCTGATCAGTCATCGCTACGGCGCGACCGTCGGGCCGGACAGAAAATCCCGACAGGCGATTTGCGCCTTGGCTGTCGATGTAAGCAGCTCTGCGATCTACCTCGTTCCCGGGAGCATCGTATTGGATAAACAAAATTTCGGCTCTAGCAAAGCGGCTTCCGCCGCCTAACGCGACCCAGACCCGCTCGTCCCCACTCACACCGATGAACGCGCGTCCTGGGTATCGGTCAGGATCTGGGAACGTAATGCTGTTAGTCCATGTGACTCCACGCTCTTCTGTGCGGATGACAAGTACCTCACTACGCGGAAGCCGTGCAGGCCGCACGAGGGCTGTACACGCGGTATTGGAAGCGGCCACCTCGATCAACTCAGTGGAACGTGGCATCTTCATCAGCAAGGGATGAGACCACAGCTTGCTTCCGTCTTTGCCGAGCCGCGTCAGGACGGGACCACTTGATGTGGCACCAAGCGTCTCACTCGCAAGGACACAGACATCCCCGCTGGGAGCCGAGGCTGTAGCCCCTGCCTGAACGCGTCCCGCTGTGTTGGGCACATCAAAGGTTAGGCTCCAAGCCACATCTCCACGTCCGGACGCAGCGGAAATATCAAGCGCAACGGGTTGCACCCGTACAGCATCGTCAGTGACTCTCAGGACGGGTTGGGCGGCACTAACCGGTGCAAAAAGCAGAAGAAGCCAAAGTATAAGGGATCGCATTGGAGGGGTTGCCAACGAAAAAGAAGCGCTCCTACATGCTATGTGCTTGTCTGCACAACTCCAAACGTCCAAAAGAAAAGGGGCTACCCGGCAGGTAGCCCCCTATTGGCTCCGACTAGACCCGAGCGCTACAGCCCCAGCACGCTCGGACCTTGCTCAAATGTCACGTCCACGGGGATGCCGACAGCGGAGAGACGGTCGAGGTCGGCCTGGAGTTGGTCGCCGACCTGGCCGTACTCCTCCACGAAGCTGACGACACCCTCGTAGTCGCCGTCGCCCTGGAAGGTGAGGATGCGCTCGCTGAGGGCATTCGAGACGTCGGTGATGGCGTCGTAGTCCACGCGGTAGGTGCCGTCGTCCTGACGCTCGATGGCGCCGTTCTCGACGAAGTAGTTGAAGCGGAGTAGATTGGCGCGGCCGTGCGCGCTCGCGCTGCCGAAGCGGATCGAGCGGAAGACGGAGGCCACGAACGTGGTGAAGTTCTCCTCCAGCACGGTGTCGTACTCGCCCTGGGCGGCGAGCTGCGTGATCATGTAGAGCCCGAGCACGTCGGCCTTGCCCTCTTCGAGCGCGCTCGCCTGGTCGCGTAGTGACTCGCGGACCGTGCCCGCGCCGTCGAGCGTGTTCTTGATGCCGAGGCCATGCGCCACCTCGTGGAACATCGTGTTGGCGAAGAACGCGTCGAAGGTCACGTTCGCGCGCTGCTCGGCGTCGATGAGTTCGCCCGCGATGGGGACGAGGATCTCGTCGAACTTGGCCCGCATGGCGTTCTTGAGTTGGAGCCGCCGCGAGCCTTTCTGCTGCTGCACCTCCTCGTCGTTGGGCAGGTTGATGGCGATGGTCTTCGACCCAGCGTTGGAGTCGCCCGCGTAGTAGAGCACGTCGTAGGCCCCGAGGTCGGCGTCGGAGCCAACGGGGTCTTGCTTGTAGGCGTCGGGCACGGGGAGGCCTTCCTGGAGGCCGGGCAGCAGTTCGGCGTAGCGGGCGAGGCGCGCGCTCCACGCGCGGTCCTTGAGGAGCACGTAGGCTGAGTGCGCCGCCTTAAAGCCGTTGAGTTGGTCCTCGTACGTCTCGATCGGGCCGATGACGACGTCGAGGTCGTTGTCGGCGAGGTCCATCCAGGCGAGGTCGGAGGGCTGGTAGTCGTCGGTGCGGAGAGCCTGGGCGCGGAGCGTGAGGTAGCGCTGGAAGCCCTCGTTCTCGGCGAGCGGCGCGGCCTCGGCGAGGAGGTCGGCGGCGCGCGCATGGGCATCAGCGAAGGCCTCGTGGTAGGGCACGGCCGTCAGCGTCCCATCGTCGGCGCGGCGGACGAGCGTGTAGAGGCTCGCCAGCGCCGGGTTCTCGCCCACGGCCGCGTCGAACTGCGCCGTGGTGAGATCGGCCGGGTAGAACTGCGCCCCAGCGGGCTTGGCGTCGAAGCCGGGCGCGAAGGCCTCGTTGCCGTTGAGGCGGTCGTAGGGGCCGTAGTTGATCGCGGCGAAGCGCTTGAACGCCTCCCCTTGCGGGAGCGTGTCGAGCGCGGCCATCAGGGCGTCGCGGTCGCCGTAGGCCTGCTGCCAGAAGACCTCGTCCATCGCCTCGCCCGCCTGGATGAGCAGGCGCACCACCTCGCGCTGGTTGTCGGTGAGGTGATCGAGGTCGGCGGTGAGGCGCACGGGCGTGTACTGCGCCAGCCGCTCGTCGATGGTCATGCCGTTGACGACGAGCGCGTCACTGTCGGGCGTGGAGTCGCCGCTGTCAGTGCGTTCGACCTGGCAGCCCCCGAACAGTACGGTGGCGAGGAGAAGCGTGGCTCCGAGGAGCAACGTGGGGAGGAGTTTCATGGCCGTGGGGGATGGATGCGTGAGTCCGCGCCAAAGTATGAACGGGCCAATGTGTGGGAGTATGAGTGCGTCTAGACTGACACGACTGAGCAGGAATCGTCCTGTCTTCCCGAGCGATGCCCGCCAAGAGTTCCTGGTTCTCCCGTACTCTCATACGTCCAGCCCCTCGTTACGAATCACCCCTTTCGGCGCGGCGTACCCCGCACGCCGTCGTCCCCCATCTAGCCCGCTCGTCCGTGGACCGACTCTTCGCCGCCCTACGCCCCGGCTTTCGCTGGCTCGTCCGACACCCCGCCCTCGCACTCCTCGTCGGGCTTGTCTTCGCCGTCGCGGGCATACTGGGGGCGCGCACGCTCAAGATCGACACCGACTTCGCCAACCTGCTGCCGGACGACAACCCGACCGTGCAGGCGCTCGAACGGCTTCGCGATACGCTCGGCGGCGAGTCGACGGTCGAGGTGGCCGTCCAGAGCCCGTCGTTCGACGCCAACGTCGCCTTCGCGGAGGCATTCATCGACCAGGCACTCGCGCTCCAGCAGCCGTCCGGCGAGCCGTACCTCACGCGCGCCGAACTGCGCACGGACACCGAGTTTCTCGACAACAACGGCCTCTACTTCGCCACGGAGGACGAGCTCGACGACCTCACGTTCTTCCTCGAAGACGAGATCGAGCAGGCGCGGCTCGACGCGAACCCGTTCTTCTTCGACCCGCTCGCGGACGATGAGTTCGACGACCTCGCCGCGGAAGACGAGGTCGCCGAGAACGAGCGCGCGGCGTCGCTCGAACGCTTGCAGGTGACGGAATACCGCACCTCGCCCGACTCGACCGTGCTGGCGTTCTCGCTCTATCCCGGCGGCTCGCAGACCGACGGCGCCTACGTCTCCGGCCTCTACGCCAAGCTCGACTCGCTCGGGGCAGCACTCGGGCCCACGTTCCACCCCGAGATGACGATGGCGGCGGCCGGGCGCGTGCTTCGGCAGCAGGTCGAGATCCGCGCGATCACGGACGACGTGGCGGCCTCGTTCGGCGCGGGCGTCTCGGCGGTGCTGCTCGCGGTGCTGCTCTACTTCCTCTACAAGGGCGTCCAGGCGCGCACCGGCGGGCGCTTCGCACTGGCGACTCATTGGCGCGTGTTCCTCTCTGAACTCGCGCGGCTCCCGGCGACGGCGCTCGTGATCGCGGTGCCGCTCCTGATGAGCCTCGCCTGGACGTTCGGCCTCGCGTCGGTGGTGTTCGGGACGCTCAACCTGATGACCTCGACGCTCGGGCTGGTCCTCTTCGGGCTCGGCATCGACTACGGCATCCACTTCTTCGCGCGCTACACCGAGGAGCGCGGCGCGGGGCGCTCGGTCGAAGACGCCGCCGAGGAGACGTTCGTGAGCACCGGCCAGGCCATCGCGGTGTCGGCGTTCACCACGGCGGCAGCGCTCTACGTGCTCACCATCGCCGACTTCCGCGGCTTCAGCGAGTTCGGCTTCATCGGCGGGACGGGCATCCTGCTCGCACTCGTGACGATGCTCACGATGCTGCCCGCAATGCTAGCGCTGCTAGAGAAGCTCGGTGCGCTCAAGCTTGAGGCCCGTGACACGACGGTCGCTCCAGAGGTTATCTCGTCCGGAAAGCCATTCCCCGCCGCGAAAGCGATCGTGATTGCGAGCTTCGTGGCGGTGTTCTTGGCGCTAGTGGCGCTGCCGCGCGTCGCGTTCGAGTACGACTTCGGCGCGCTGGAGCCCACGTACGAGGCCTACGAAGAGCGCGCGGCCCTCCTCCGCGAAATCAGCGCGGGCGGCGATGGGCGGCGCAACCCCGCCTACGTGCTCACGGGCGACGCCGACGCGGTGCCTCAGGTCGTCGCAGCCGTTGAGGCGCTTGTCGCGGACAGCGTGGCGGGGGCCGACTCGCTCGTGCTCGACGTGGAGAGCCTGCAGGAGCGCTACCCGTCCACCGACGAAGCCGCCGCCGACCGCCTCGCGCGCCTTGAGGAGATCCGGGCGCTCACCGACGACCCGTTCCTCCGCCAGGACACGACGGGCAACATCGCCCGCATCCGGCAGGCCGCGAGCACCGCCGAGGCCATCCCGCTCGACGCCGTGCCCGCCGATCTCCGCGCACAGTTCACCACCAAGCAGGGCGAACTCGGCACGTTCGTGCTCATCTACCCCGCCGTCGGTCTGAGTGACGCCCGCAACTCGATGGCCTTCGGCGACGCGATTGGCGAGATCACGACCGAAGACGGCACAGCATACCGTGCAGCCTCAACCTCGCTCGTGGCGGCCGAAATGCTGCGTACGATGCTCGCCGAGAGCCCGCTGATGGTCGGGCTGACGTTCCTGCTCATCGCGCTGCTCATGTTTGCGGTCTTCCGGTCGCCGGTGTGGACAGCAATGGCGCTGCTTCCGCTCGTGGTCGGCGTGCTGTGGATGCTCGGCGTGATGGAGCTCACGGGCGTAAGGCTGACGTTCTACAACCTCGTGGTCCTCCCCGCCATCCTCGGCATCGGCAACGACGCGGGCGTGCACCTCGTCCATCGATATCGAGAGGAAGGCCCGGGCTCGATCCGCCGCGTCCTCCGTTCCACCGGCGAGCACGTGGCGATGGGGGCCATCACGACCATGATCGGCTTCGCGGGGCTGCTGCTCTCGTTCCACCCGGGCCTCCGCTCGATCGGTGTGCTGGCCGTGATCGGCATCCTGGCCACGCTCGCGGCAGCGCTGTTCTTCCTTCCCGCGCTCCTGCAGTGGAGAGAAAACAGGATCGCGGATCGTGTTGAGGATGTGGAAGTTGGAGGAACTGCGTCCTGAGGCGTGACATCGCGGCGTTCGGCGGCGGCTTGCTGCCCGGATACCGCTTCCCACCTTTCCCCGACTCTATGCGTGTTCTCCTCTTAGCCGCGATGCTTCTCGTCGGCACGCTCCCGCTGTCGGGTACGCCGATGTCGTCCGCCGATGAGACGGTCACGCTGCCCTCAGGCGAAGCGCGCGCCTCCAACGCCCGCGACCTCGCACCGCACAGCCTACGGGGCACGAGCAGCGAGATCTGGGCTTACAGCTTCTTCTTCGACGATGGCACGCAGGCCTACCTGAGCCTCCGACGCGCCCGCCTCGGCGGCGTGCTCGGCTCGGTGAGCGGGGCCGAACTGTCGCTCGTGGGCGTAGCCGGACAGACCGTGCGCGTGGCGAAGCAGTACGACATTGACGAGTTCCAGTACGACGCCAGCGCGCACCGCCTCAACATCAACCCCAACATCTTCTTCGAGGGGCGACCGCCGCAGGCGCACCGCGTCAACTTCCGCGCGGGCAAGAACGACCGCCTCTACGAGGTCGCGCTGAACTTCTCGAACATGGCGCGTGGGTTGACCTGGGGCGACGGCGAATTCCAGGTGGGCGACGAGCGCTTCGGGCTGTTCATCCACATGCCCTTCGCCCGTGTCTCGGGCACCATCGCTATCGACGGGCGCGCGACGGAGGTGAGCGGCGTCGCCTACATGGACCATACCTACCAGACCGGCTCGCCGACGGACGTGCTGCGTACGGCTGTGCGCTACACCTCGTACAACGGCAACACCATCGAGGCGGCCTACCTCGCGCTGCCAGCAGGTGGCGGCCAGGTGGTCGGCTACGGCCTCCGGCGCGAGGGCGGGCAGACGCGCCTGCTCAAGCCGACCGGCCTCCGCATCGTCTCGACGCGTGCGGCGCTCGGGGCCGATCTGCCCCGGCAAGCGGTGATCGCCTACGAGGGCGGCCAGGAGACGATCTTCAGCCGCTCGCAGGACCGCCAGCAGTTCGCCACGCTCGAAGAACTCGGCGGGCTAGCGCGGACGATGGCCCGGCAGTTCCTCGGTGGCGAGGCCGTCGTGGCACGCGGCGCAGGCTCGCTCGGCAACGGCGCGCGCGCCTACTACGAACTCGTCGGGCTGAAGTAGCGAGCAGTCCTTGAGCAACCGTCGCAAGGGATGTTGTACGGTTCGGCTCCCCCCGTCCTGCGTCGCCTCCGTCCTCCCGGACTCCGCTCCTCGGACTGTCCCCCTCACGAGTGAGGGGGACAGCTTGTGCGCCGTCGTAGGCGTACAAGCGGGGGGAGCTGCGCTGATGCATGAACGTGAGGACTGACTGCGGCGCGTAGCTTGAGGCCCCGCCGTCTCTCCCGCCCTGTCTCTGCGCCCAATGCGCGTCCTCCTCGTCACGCGCGACTTCCCACCGAGCCACGGCGGCATTCAGACGTATGCCTACGAGCTCGCCATGCGGCTCGCTGAGAAAGCGGCGGCGCTGGAGGTCGTCGCCCCCACGCAGGACGGCGACGCGGCTTTCGATGCGGCGCTGCCGTTTCCGGTGCACCGGCTGGCAATCCGTTCGGACTTGCTCGTGCTACGCGCACTGCCGATGCTGCCCCGACTCGCTCGGGATGGGCGCTTCGATGTGGCCTTCCACGCGCAGTGGCAGACGCTCCCCGCGTCGCAGTGGGCGCGGCGACGCACGGGCTTCCCGCGCCGGATCGTGACAGCGGCGCATGGCCGGGAGTTGCTGCTCACGCCGGGCGGGACCTCGCCACTAGGCCGGGCCTTCTCCGCGCTCCGACGACGCGCGCTGGCCGACATCGACGCGCTGCTGCCCGTGAGCCGCTACACGGCTGGCCTCGCCCGTGACCTCGGCGTGCCAGACGAGAAGCTGCGGATCGTGACCAACGGCACGGACCCCACGCAGTTCTTCCCCGAAGACGCGACGGCGCTCCGCGACGAGCTCGGCCTCACAGGACGACGGGTGCTGCTCACGGTGGGCCGCCTCGTCCCGCGCAAGGGCCTCGACACGACACTGCACGCACTGGCCCAGCTTCGCCAGAGCGACGCCGACGCCGACGTGACCTACCTCGTCGTCGGCGACGGCCCCGACCGCGACCGCCTGACGGAGCTTGCCGACAACCTCGGTGTGACGGACGCCGTGCGGTTCCTCGGCCGCGTCGACGGCCCGCTGCGTGCCTACTTCAACCTCGCCGACGTGTTCGTGATGCCGTCCCGCGCCGAGGGTCCCGACGTGGAAGGCTTCGGGATCGTGTTCCTGGAGGCAAACGCCTGCGAGACGCCCGTGATCGGCTCCACGGCGGGTGGCATTCCCGACGCCATCGTGGACGGCGAAACCGGGCTGCTCGTCCCCCCCAATGATGCCTCAGCGCTCGCTGTCGCCCTGCGCCAGTTGCTGGACGCTGCGGCGCTGCGCACGCGCTACGGGCAGCGCGGACGCGCACGTGTCGTGCAGGCCTACACGTGGGACCGCGTCGCGTCGCGTGTCTATCGAACGCTGGAAGATCTGATGGTCCGTGGCTCTTCCTACAAAGCATCACCGTAGGTGCCGTCGGATTGTCGGATCTTGCGCCGCTGCGTGGATGTCACGACCCGCGCGCCCCTCTCGTCCTCCCCCGCGCTCGTGCCCGACTCGACCTCCCCTGCTCCGACCGGCTGGCGGCGCGTGCTCGCGTGGGCGAAGCGGCACCGGAAGCCACTCACGACGTGGGGCCAGCGCATCCTCTCCGCGCTGGTCATCGGACTGCTCGTCTACCAGCTTCTGCAGGTCGGCGTCGGCGAGGTGCTGCGCGCGCTCCCGACGAGCCCGCTCTTCTACGTGCTCATCGTGATGGGCTACCTGCTACTGCCCGCGTCGGAGGCGCTGATCTACCGCGTGCTCTGGGGCGTGCCCGCCACGCGCGGCGTCTGGCTCATGCTCAAGAAGCGCGTCTACAACCAGCACCTCGTCGACTATTCCGGCGAGGCGTTCCTCTACGCCTGGGCGCGGACCGCAACAGATCGAGAGGACAAGCTGCTGTTCCAGGACGTCCGCGACGTCAACATCCTGTCGAATGTGTCGTCGCTACTCGTAGCGCTGGTGCTGCTGGGCGGGATGGTGCTCGGCGGGCTGGTCGACCTCGAAGCGCTCGTCGGGACGGCGCAGGCACAGACGTGGATCGGCGTCGGCCTCGTCGTGGTGCTCGTTGTGGCGCTCGTCGTTGCGTTCCGGCAGTTCCTGTTCAGCATGCGCGCCGGGCTGGCCTGGCAGGTATTCGCCATCCACACGACACAGCGGATCCTGCTCTACACGGTCCGGCTGTGGCAGTGGGCCGTGGGCGTGCCCGCAGTGACGTGGGGCGTGTGGCTTCCGCTGCTCTGCGCCTCGGTGGTGGTGGACCGGCTGCCGCTCTTGCCGAACAAGGACCTCTTCTTCGTCGGCGCAGGCGTCGAGTTTGCGCAGGCGCTCGACACGGCGACGGCAGGCATCGCGAGCATGTTGCTGGTGGCGGGCGTGGCGGGTAAGGTGCTCAACCTGCTCGTCTACGGCCTCGCCACGCTGATGGAGCGCCGCTACAAAGCCGACGCAGGCGTGATCGACGTGGACCGCGACGGCCTCGAAGAGGTCGTCGAGGAAGAACCCGCCGCCAGTTAGCGTTTGGTTGCGGCGATGAGGTCGTCGAGGTAGGGCTCGACCATCCGGGCGAGCATGGTGCGTCCGCGCGTCGCCTCGAAGTGGGCGACGTCGAGCGGGCCGCGCAGCCAGCGGCTCAGTACCGAGTCGTAGAGGTGCGCCACGTAGGCTGTCGGCGTGGGGCGGTCGCCGAGCCGATTCTGCGGGTCGTCGCGGACGTAGTCCCAGCAGACCTCGGGCGGGAGCGGGTAGAACGCGTCCGGCGGCAGCATACGGAAGTCGGGCACGCCGTCGGTGCCGAGGAGCCGCTCCAGGAGCCGCGGACCGATCTGCTTGCGCGTGAGGGCCTGCGCCTCGGGCATCGTCGCGGCCTCGCGGAGGAGACGGGCGACGGTCGCGTTGCCGGGCGTCGCGCCGAGGATGGCGTTGTTGGGCGCGAGCGTGAACCAATGCTCGATGCGCCGGAACGTCTCGCCTGCGTTGCTCGAAAAGCGCCGGATGCACTCGCGGACGAGGTTGAGCCAGCCCGCCTTCGCCCACTGGAGCGGATTGTACCCATTGACTACCGCCGTCGTCATGGCGACGCGCTCCAGGCCTGCGAAGCCCTGGAAGCCTTGGCGCACGGGCGCGAGGTCGCGCAGCGTGATTGCATCCGTGTCGAGGTAGACGCCACCGTCGCGCCAGAGCACGAGCAGCCGCAGCACGTTGGCACGGCTCGTCATCGGACCGAGCTGGTGGTAGCGCCGCGCCACCTCCTCGCGCTGGGCAATCGTCAGCGCGTCGTCTTCGCCCTCCAGAAAGTCCTCCGGCGCGATGGGAAGCAGCTCGAACGTCGGGTGGCGCTGGAGGTCCTGGACGAGCGGGTCATCGGCCAGCGCGGGCGCGTCGTGGTGGAGGCGGATCGCCTCGAAGCCGCCACGGTCGAGGGCCGAGCGCACCGAGAGGTAGCCCAACACGGAGAGGCGCGGGCCGAGCCAGACGAAGTGCCCGAGCGCCGGGATTGGGGTGCCAGCCGCCATGGCCTAGCGTCCGTTCAGGACGAGCTCTTGCAGGTGCCGCACCGTGCGCCGGGCGACGGCAGGCCAACTGAACGCGCCCATGACGTACTCGCGCGAGCGCTCGCCGAGGAGATCGCGCAGTTCGCGGTCGCGGATGAGCACGCGGATCTGCTCGGCGAAGGCCGTCGGGTCTTCCGGCGGGACGAGGAAGCCGTTGGCGCCGTCCGTGACGACGTCCTGGATGCCTTCGAGCGCGGCGGCTACCACGGGTAACTCGCACAGGCCCGCTTCGAGCATCACGACGCCGAAGCCTTCCATGTCGCCCTCGACCTGCACGTTCGGCATCACGAACACGTCGGAGCCGCGCAGGAGCGTAGCGAGGTCCGCTTCTGGCACGCGGCCAAGTAGTTGGAGCCGGTCGGTCACGCCTGCCTGGGCAGCAGCTTGTCGGATGGTGTCCTCTTCGGGGCCACTCCCGGCCACGAGGAAGTAGGTCGGGGTGTCGGTGGAGAGGCGCGGAAGGACGTGCTCCACGAACCACGCGGTGCCCTTGCGCTTGACCTGACGACCGACGCTCGCGAGCAGAAAGGCGTCGCCGGGGAGGC
>JBCBEX010000013.1:58279-63257 GCA_038528235.1 Bacteroidota bacterium | reverse complement strand
CCGACGCGCACCACCGACCGCTCGGTCCACGTCGCTGACTTCGCCGCGCAGGACGACCTGAAGGCGTTCTACTTCGAGAAGGCCGACTGGAAGGGCGACGCCCTCCTCGTCAAGGGCGAGGGGCCGCGCCTCGACCGGGTCACGTTCTACGACGCCGTGACGGGCGACGAACTCACGCAGACCGTCATCCGCGCCGACGGCACGTTCGATTACGAGTTCCCCCTCGGGGCAGCGCCCTGCGCCGTCCGGGCCGTCTACCTCGGCTATACGCAGCTCCCCGTCGAGACGGCCGTCGCGACAGAAAACGCGCCCTCGTCGTGCGACTGGGCCGAGGAGGAGATGGGCACCGACTTCCGCGTCGACCGCGTCGAGTGGAAGAGCGGCCGTCTGGAGGTGGAGGGCATCAGCCTCCACCAGGGCACCACCATCTACATCCGCAACATCGCCAACGACGCGGTCGTGACCACGACGCTGCCGAACCCGATGGACGAGTTCAAGTCGGAGTTCCCCATGACCCAGCCTCCGTGCGCCGTCGAGATCGAGACGGCAGGCAAGTCCGCGATCCGCTCGGTGCTCAACGCGCCGCCGTCGTGCAGCAAGCCGCTCACGCTCGCGCCGCCCACCTGGGACGCCAACGCGAACGACCTGACCATCGGCGGCCTGGCCACGGGCGGGGCGACGGTGTCGCTCTACAACGCCGATAGCGACGTGCTCCTCGCCACGATGACCACGGGGTCGGTCGGGGCCTTCGGAATCACGATGCGTCTCCTCCCGGACGTGCTGCCGCCGTGCCGCCTCCGCGCCGAGGGTAACCTCGGCGAAGCCCTCGAGGTCAGCGTCGACGCTCCGTCGTGCGACCCCGGCTTCGTCTATGTCGAGCGGCCCCCGGATGTGGATCAGCATCCGCTCTCCTATGTCCGCATCGAGCGGGCGCGGTGGTGGGCCACGCACGACCGCCTCGTCGTCCGTGGGCATGGCTACGCGGGCATGACCGTCACTCTGATCGACCTTGCGACCAACGCCGTGCTGGCCACGACGCTCGCTGACCAGGACGAGGACTGGGAGTTTAGGCTCAACGACCTCGCCACGATTCCCTGTGAGGTCGAGATCCGGCTCGACGGACGCGCAGACCGGACGGGCGTCCGCGACGCCCCGTCCGACTGCATGGCTGCGAGTGGGCCCACTACCTCCTCCACGGTCGAGATAGAGACGGCCGAGTGGACACCAGGTAACGAGCGGCTCATCGTGACGGGGCACGGCCCTGTGGGCGGCACCGCGACCGTCCGTGACTCCGAAACCGGCGCGGCCCTCGGGACGGCCACAGCCGACGCGAGCGGAGATTGGACGCTGCGGGTCTGGCGCCCAGACATCGTTCCGTGTGCCGTTCAGGTGACGATAGATGGGAATGCCGACACCCGTGCCGTCATTGGAGCTCCGCCGACCTGCTCGACGCGGGTGTCCAGCGTGGACATGGCCCGCTGGTGGGAAGCGCCCCGGAGTCGGCTCGTCGTGCGTGGCCGCGGTGTGCAGGAGGGCGACCCCGTCACCGTCTACGACGAGGCCGGTACGCTGCTCGGCGCCGCCGCCGTCATGAACGACAAGACCTGGGTGTTCAGTCTTCGTTTCCCCAGCACGATCCCCTGCTCGGTGGCGGTCGAGATTGGCACGGAGACCCTCATCGCGCCCGTGGCCCGCGCCCCTGGATGTGACGTGTAGGTTCGGCACGGCGATACTGCTGAGCGTATCGAAGGCGCGGTAGCTGCGCAGAGGCCCGAACCGATTGGGCCTCGAAGTACGGGGCCGCGGGTGGGCGGCGGTGTTCCATTGGGAGCGCCGGCGCCCTCAGCATCGCGCCGTGCTTGGATAGCGCTAAGCTTGGATGGCGATGAAGACGAAGGGCAGGGCAAGGTTGAGGCTCCGGGTACGAACGCCCTACGGGTGCACGAGGCGGGTACGTCTCTCCACGTGGGCCCCCAATCTCACTCTGAGAGGCGGCTGTTTCACAGTGAGATCGGCCGCGCACCGTCTACCAATATGCCCAGTCATCCCGGAAATCGGCCTGGGTTGCTCGCCCTGCGAAGGGTAGGACATGGGTGCGGTGTTCCCTTTGCGCGAGAGGGTACCTCCCAATCACCCTCCCGTTGCTCAGGCATGCTCACCCCCACTGCCCGCGCTGTCTCGTACGCCTCGTCACTCCAAGGTCTGGCGGTTGCCCTCGTCGCGGTCCTGCTGCTCGCAGGCTGCTCCGACGACTTCTTCCAGGAGGCCGAGATCGACGCCTCGCTCCCTGTGGCGACCGATTTCACGCAGACAATCCAGGCTCCAGGTGAGGCGCCGCGCTCGGCCGACCGCCCCATGCTGCGCCATCCCCAGTTGATGGACCGTGCCACGTCGCCACTGAAGAGCACGCGCCAGGCCCGCGAGGCGCGCGCCGTCGCCCCCGCGCGCCTCGAAAGCAACGCCGTCACCGATGGCCCGGAGGTCGCCCTCGCCGAGCCCACCGTGGTCTCCCACAGCAGCGTCGGCGATCAGCAGACGCACCTCTTTCTCGGCTTCCAGGAGTACGAGGCCGACGGGGTCACGCCGCGCATCCTCGACCAGTGGGGCATCACGCAGCGGGTGCTGCAGGAGTACGGCGTCACGCGCCGGGTGCTGCAGGAGTACGGCGTCACGCGGCGGGTGCTGCAGGAGTATGGCATCACCAGCCGCGTGCTGCAGGAGTACGGTGGGGTCACGATGGATGTACTCCGCGCCTATGGCATCACCAGCCGGGTGCTGCAGGAGTATGGCGTCCCCGAGTCCCAGCTGCAGCAGGAGTTCGACACGCGCTCCAGCGTGATCCGGCTGCGACTGCGCGTCTCGCTCGCGCGCCCCGGCATCTCCGTCTCGTTTGGCTCCGACCTGCTCGACACGCTCCTGCTGGAGTTCCAGGACGACCCCGACCTGGAGTTTGCTGAGCCCGATCCCGAGATGCAGGGCGGCAACTTCTTCCTCCGCGAGGGGCTGTTCGAGAGCGGCCAGATGCTCCCCTGGAACATCGCCCGCGTCGGCGCGGCCTTCACCAACTTCGACGCGCAGGGCAACGTGCATGCCTTCATCCTCGACTCGGGCATCTACGACCGCGATCTCAACGTGGTCGAGGCGAAAGACTTCACCATGCTCTTCGTCAACCGCGACCAGGAGACCTGGGACGACTCCGAGTTCGAGCAGATGCCGGTCTTCGACCCGGAGGCCCAGGGCGATCCGTCCGATGCCACCGGGCACGGCACGCACATCGCCGGCACGGTCGGGGCGAGCGACAACGACGAGGGCACGCTCGGCATGGCCCCCGGCGTGAAGCTCCATAGCCTGAAGGTGCTCACCGACCAGGGCCGCACCGACGTCACGACCGTCGTGGCCGCCGTGGACTACGTCACCGACTACAAGCAGCGCAACCCCAGCCATGCCGTCGTGATGAACCTCTCGCTCGGCATGGACATCGGCACGACGGCCTACAACGCGCTCGACGAGGCCATCAAGAGGGCCACCGAGCAAGGCGTGGTGGCAGTGGTGTCGGCGGGCAACGATGGGGCGGACGCCTCGACCTACTCGCCGGCGCACGTCGCCGAGGCGATCACGGTGGGGGCCTACGACCAGGAGAACCGCTTCGCATCATTCTCGAACTACGGTCCGAGTGTGGACCTGCTCGCCCCTGGCGACCTCGTCGTGTCGCTCACGCATCTCCCTGAGGAGGCCAGCGCCGGGGAGAGCATCCTCATGTCGGGTACCTCGATGGCGACCCCGCACGCGGTGGGTGCGGCCGCGCTCTACCTCCACCAGCACCCCAACGCGACGCCGCTCGCGGTGAAGGCGGCGCTCCTCGGCTACAGCCGCGAGGGCGTCCACGGCGTCCCTGCCAACACGACCACGCGCACGCTCCACGTGGGCGACTTCGCGAGCACGGCGGATCAGGAGCCGTTCCTCTTCACGGGCGCGTGGTGGAATCGGACCGACAACGCCCTGGTGCTCAGCGGACGCGGCCCGCGCCTCGACCAGGTCAGCTTCTACGACGACGAAACGGATGCGCTCATCGGTAGCGTCGTCATCATGGAAGACGGCCAGTTCTCGCTGAGCCTCTCCGGTGCCAACCAGACGTCCTGCCGTATCCGTGCGGTCTACGAGGGCTTCACCTACGAGTCGCGCTCCGTCGTACTCCCGGCCATCGGCGTTCCAGGCTGCAGCATCCTAGGCTCCATCGGCACAACGATCGAGAACGCGCCCGAGCTCTCCGTGGAGATCGTGGCGTGGACGGAGGGCAAGCTCTACGTCTGGGGGACTTCCAAGCAATGGAGTCAGGTGCGCGTGCTCAATGCCACGACCATGGAGGAACTCGGCGCGGGCCGACCGTTCTTTGGCTCCTACACGGTCCACGTGGAGGGTCTGAGCGAAGCCCCGTGCGAGGTGGTGGTGACCCAGGAGGACATCACCATCACGCGGGCCGTGATCAACGCACCGCCGTCGTGCGAGAAGCCCATCTCAATCACCGGGGCCCTGTGGGATGGGCTGGCGCACGAACTCACCGTGGCTGGACTGGCCACCGGCGGGACGGCCGTGTCGCTCATCAACCCGGACAACGGCGTCCTCCTGGCCTCGGCGTCGGCGGGGCCGGTCGGGAGCTACGGGTTCCTGCTGCGGCCCGAGATGAATGTGCTGCCTCCGTGCCGCCTCCGCGCCGTGGACGCCACTGGGGGTTCCGATGAGATCGCCCTGAACGTGGACTGCGACCCCAACTTCGTCTACGTGGAACGCACCGACGAGCCCACGGGCGGGCCCGGAACCAGTGGGCCCGGAACCGGCGGACCGGAGACCGGCGGATCTGGGACGGGCGAGCCTGAGATCGGCGGGATGGGAGGCTCCCCTGTTGGCGACGTAGTCGCGATCACGCGCGCGGACTGGAGCCAAGACCGGAGCCGCCTCGTCGTGCGGGGCACGGGCACGC
>JBCBEX010000013.1:0-58183 GCA_038528235.1 Bacteroidota bacterium | reverse complement strand
CAATGCCCCGGCGACGGTTCCGTGCTCGGTGGAGGCCGTCAGCGGTACCGCCTCGGCGACGGAGGCCGTGCGGCGCGCCCCGGCCGACTGTGACGCCGGTGATGCGCCGGTAGCCGCTGGCGACGTAGTCGCGATCACGCGCGCGGACTGGAGCCAAGACCGGAGCCGCCTCGTCGTGCGGGGCACGGGCACGCCGGGAGAGCGAGTTGTAGTCCGGCACGCAGTGACCGGCGCCTCGCTCAAGTCGTGGGTGGTGAAGGACGACGGGACGTGGCAGATCCGCGTCAATGCCCCGGCGACGGTTCCGTGCTCGGTGGAGGCCGTCAGCGGTACCGCCTCGGCGACGGAGGCCGTGCGGCGCGCCCCCAGTGACTGCAGCTAGAATCGCCTTCGACCAGAATCATACGCGGGCGGTGGGGTCTCTTGGGAGGCGCCGCCGCCCGCGTCGTATCTTGACTGTCTGCCCCGGAGGGGTGGCGGAGTCTGGTTTAACGCACCGGTCTTGAAAACCGACGTACCGCAAGGTACCGGGGGTTCGAATCCCTCCCCCTCCGCTCAAACGCCACGCGGCGCGCCGACTCGTTCAGCGCGCCGCGTGGTGTTTCAGTCAGCAGCGTGGCGCGTTCACCCTTCGCCGGTGTCCCAGGTGAGGATGTCTTCCTCGGTCTTCTCGGCCTGCGCCCATTCCTCGGCGTGGGGGAGCGGCTCTTTCTTCTCGGTGATGTTGTAGCCGAGGTCGGCCCACTGCTGCGCGAGGTAGGCGTTCCACTCGGCATAGTGCGTCCACTTCTCCGGGAGTTCGTCGTCGGCGTAGATGGCCTCGACGGGGCAGACGGGCACGCAGGCGTTGCAGTCGATGCACTCCTCGGGGTTGATGACGAGGAAGTTGGGCCCCTCGTAGAAGCAGTCGACGGGGCAGACCTCGACGCAGTCGGTGTGCTTGCAGTTGATGCAGGGTTCGGCGACGACGTAGGGCATGACGGGTGGGGATAGGCTGGGCGCGAGCGCAGCGTTGCTCGCAGAGAGGTTACTCGGAGACGGGGCCAGGCGGCTGTACGAGTGTGCGAGCCACCTGGTGGGGCAAGATACGGGCCACCCTGCGCCGAGGCTCCCGCCACCCCGGATTCCAACCCTGTCGTCTCTGCCTTCCCCGCGTCCGATGTCGATCTCTACCGCCCGCGCTCTGCCGCTGCTCCTCGCGCTCCCGCTGCTGCTGACCGTCGCCCCTGGCTGCGCGTCCACCAACCGCCTCGACGAGGTGTCGCTCGACGAGGCGCGCATCGCCATCATTGCGGCGGTGCCGCCCGCGCCACGCGTGCAGACGGGGCCGGACGAGGCGTTCGTCAACCCGTGGGACCCCATCGGTACGGCCGCGCGCGTGGGCACCGCCATCGGGAAGTGGGAAGAGGCGCGCGAGGCACAGGCCCGGCTCGACTCCGTGGCACGCGGCCTCGACGTGGCCGACCGCGTGGCGCGGCGCTTCTTCGTGCAGGCTGCCGAACAACTCGCCTTCGCGCCGGTCAACCGCCCTGCGGACGCCGATCTCCTGCTCGACCTTCGTGTCTACGACTACGGCCTCGTCGCCGACTCCTTCGAGGGCGCGGTCTTCTTTGCGCTCGAAGCCGACGTGCTGCTCGTGGATCGGCGCACGGGACGCGAATACTGGGAGCAGCGCGTCCGCGAGCGGGAGACGCTCGACGCCTCCATCTTCGGCATGCCGACGCCCATCGGCAACGTGGTCACGGCGCGGGCCCTCGCCCGGCTCACCGAGGCGGAGATGCGCGCGGGCCTCGAACGCCTCGCCGACTTCACCGCCGACCGCATCGCGCAGGAGTTCCGCGACGACTACTACGCCGCCCGGCGGTAGCAGGGCGGTCGGTGTGAACGTGTGGACGTGGGTGCAGATCGCCTCGCACGTTCATACGTTGTCCCCATGAGCGACTATCACCTCCTCGACGACGACGCGCTCCTGGCGCAGTGCGACGTGGACACGTTTCGCAGCGGCGGGCCAGGCGGGCAGCACGCCAACAAGGTCGAGACGGCCGTGCGCCTCACGCACCGCCCGACGGGGACCGTGGTGACCGAGCGGCGCTCGCGCAGCCAGCACACCAACAAGCAGACGGCGCTCGCGCGGCTCCGCAAGCGCCTCGCCGCCGCCGCGAAGCCCGAGAAGAAGCGCGTTGCGACGAAGCCCACCAAGGCCTCGAAGCGCCGCCGCGTGGAGGCCAAGCGCCAGCGGTCGGAGAAGAAGAAGCGCCGCCGTAAGCCCCGACTGGATGATTGAGACGGCTTTGCGACGCGACAAGGCTGAGGTAGGGTGCTCGGGGATCGCGCTCGCTGGCCGAATCGTATAGCTCGTCTTGTCTTTGTCTGCGCTACTCTCTGACGCTATGCCCCCGAGCGAATCGGCCGCCACGGATCGCGTGCTCGACGCTGCCGAACACCTGTTCATGGAGCGAGGGTACGCAGGCACACGCCTTCGCGACATCGCCGCGGTGCTCGGCATCAAGCACACCTCGCTCTACCACCACGCGCCGGGCGGCAAGCAGGAACTCTGGGACCGCGTCCTGGAGCGCGCGCTCTGTCGCCACCGGGACCGCATCGAAGCCATCGCGCAGGAAGCGCCGACGCTCGCGTCGCAACTAAAGGCGGTAGCCACATGGCTAGAGTCCCAGCCCGCGATGAACGTCGTCGCGATGGCCACACCGAACCAGCCGACCGCCGCGCAGCCGCAGGCAGAAGCGATCACCGGCCTGCTCTACGCGTACCTGCTCCGTCCCGTCGCGGCACTGTTCCAGGCGGCCCGAGAGCGCGGCGAGATCAGCAAGGACGCCCCTGACCTGCTCGCCGGGATGTTCGTGGCGTCCATCAACGCGGTCATCCCGGCGCACGCTGCGGGGGAACTCCCTCGCTCCTTCGAGGAGGTCGCCGACGACATCATTGCGGTCCTGATTCAGGGCGCGAACGACTAGGTAGCTCGGAACTATCACGGGTATAAGAACTGCCTACCAACTTGTAGGTAGATCACATCCCTTCTCATGCCGTTCCGGCGTCCTGCCCTTCTCCCCATGCGTGCCCTTCTCCTCGTTCTCCTCTCTCTTGCTTCGGCGTCAGCCGTGGCCCAGTCGCTCACGGGGCGCGTCGTGGATGCCGTCACGCAGGAGACGCTACCCGGCGCCAACGTGGCCGTACTGGGCTCCGATGGGACCCTCGTCGGCGGGGCGGCCACCAACCTCGACGGAGCGTTCGAGGTGCAGGCCCTACCGCCGGGCGTGTACCGCGTGCGGGCCTCGTTCGTCGGGTATGCCCCGCAGGAGCGCACCGACGTGGTCGTGCAGGGCAGCCGCTCTACGTTCCTCCTCTTCGAGTTGCGCGAGGATGCCGCCGTCGTCGGCGAGGGCATCACGGTCGAGAGCGACTTCTTCGACGATGCACCGGATGCGCCCGTCTCGGCGCGGACGCTCGGGCCGGAGGAGGTGCGCCGCACGCCCGGCGGGCAGAACGACATCTCGCGCTCGCTGCTCACGCTGCCCGGCGTGTCGAGCGGCGTCGACAACCGCAACGACCTCCTCGTGCGCGGCGGCGGACCGAGCGAGAACGCCTACATCGTCGACGGCATCGAAATCCCGCAGATCAACCACTTCGCGACGCAGGGCGCGGCGGGCGGCGCGCTCGGGCTGCTGAACGTCGACTTCATCCGCGAGACGACGTTCTACACCGGCGGCTTCCCCGTCCGCTACGGCGACGCCGCCTCGTCGGTGCTCGTCGTCGAGAACCGCCCCGGCAGCCCCGAGACGCTCGCGGGCGACTTCACGGTCGGCGCGACCGAGACGGCGCTCTCGCTCGACGGCTCCTCCGGCCAAGACTTCAACTGGACGTTCTCGGCGCGCCGCTCCTACCTCCAACTGCTTTTCCAACTCCTCGACCTGCCGATCCGCCCGGCCTACTGGGACTTCCAGAGCCGCGTCGAGTGGACGCCCACGCGCGACGACCGCTTCGTCTACTTCGGCCTCTGGGCCGTGGACGACTTCGATATCGAGGAGCCTGGCCCGGACGACGACTTCGAGAATCAGGAGATCGCCGACCGCGTGCTCGACAACGACCAGCGGAGCTACACCACCGGCGTCTCGTGGCGGCGACTCCTGCCCGGCGGCTTTATCACCACGGCCGTGAGTCGCTCGTTCCAGACGTTCGCCTTCCAGGACCTCGACCAGGACGATGTCGCGCTCCTGACCAACGACGCCGACGAGACGGCCTGGCGCATCCGCTCCGACGCCGACTTCAAGCTTAGCCCGCGCCTCACGCTCGGCGTCGGCGGCGGGGCCTCGCGCGAGACGATCACCTCGGTCTTCTTCCAGCGCGCGACGCCCGCGACGCCGTTTGGCGACGATCTCCGCTTCGACACCGACCTCGCGCTCTGGAAAGGCTTCGGCTATGGACAACTCACCGCGCAGGTCGGCCCGCTCGCGCTCACGGGCGGCCTCCGCGCCGACGGGACCGACTTCCTCGACCAGGGCGCGGTCCTCTCGCCACGCGCCAGCCTCGCCTTTGACGTGACGGACCGTGTGCAACTCAGCGCCGCGCTCGGGCGCTTCACGCAAGCGCCGGAGTTGATCTCGCTCGCCGTGCAGGAGAATGGGGCGTTCGTCAACCGCGACCTCCGCTGGATCGATGTGGGGCAGGCCGTCGGTGGCGTGGCGGTAGACGTGGCCGAGGGCCTGCGCGTCGGCGTCGAGGGCTACTACAAGGCCTACGACGACTACCCCGTCTCGGCGTCCGACCCGCGCGTCTCGCTCGCCAACCTCGGCGGCGACTTCGGGATCATCGGTGCCGAGGACCTCACGCCGGTCGGCGAGGGGCGCGCCTACGGCGTCGAGGTGTCGGCGCAGCAGCGGCTCGTCGGACGTGTCTACGGACTCGGCGCCTACACGCTCGGCTGGAGCGAGTTCACCGGCGCGGACGGCGTCTTCCGCCCGAGTTCGTGGGACGTGCGCCACACCGTCTCGCTGGCGGGCGGCGTCCGGCTGGGCAACTGGGAGGTCGGCACGCGGCTCACGGTGCAGTCAGGCCGCCCGTTCACGCCGTTCGACCTGGAGGCGTCCGAGCGCGAGTACGCCCTCACCCGGCGCGGCGTCCAAGACCTCGACCGGCTCAACGCCGAGCGCACGCCCGCCTACGCCCGCTGGGACGTGCGCGTCGACCGCCGCTTCGGCATCGCGCGCGGCGTCAACGCGGTCGTCTATCTCGACGTGCAGAACGTGCTCGGCCGCGAGAACGTGTTCGCGCTGCGCTATACGGAGGACCCCGCCGAGCCGGACCGCCTCGTGGAGCAAACCAACGTCGGGCGGCTGCCCACCATCGGTTTCAGCGTCGAGTTCTGAGCGCGAAGTGTGGACGTATGCAGGGGTAAACGTGGGGACGTAAGGAAGCTCGGACTGCCATCCTCACGTCACCATCGCCCGCCGCGCTTTTTCGGTCTGGCCGATGCCGGGGTTGAACGTGTTCGTCGGATCGAGCGCGGCATAGTGCGCCCGCAGTGCCTCGTCCGCCTCGTAGACGTGTCCGACGTTGTGCTCGGCGGGGTACTTCGCCCCCTTCGCGTCGAGGAGCGCCAGCAGTTGCTGCTTGATGGCCTGCACGTCGGCCCCCTTCTTCGGGACGAGGTCGAGGTGGAAGACGTGGCACATGAAGTGTCCGCAGTAGAGCGCGTGGTCGAGTTGGTCGGCCACGTCGTCCGGGATGTCGATGATCCAGTCAGGGTCGCTGCCCAGGAGCGCGATGTCGAGCGCGAGCACCTCCTCGGTTGTCTTCTGGTGGACGTTTTGGTAGCGGATTCCGGCCCCAGCCGCCGCAAACCGATGCAGCAGCGCCGCCTCGGCTTCGACCTCCGTGCACGCGAAGAAGTCCACGCCAGCGCGCGTGCCCCACACGTCGTCAAGGTAGCGCCGCGCCTCCTCGATGCCGTCGTCTGACACGTTGAGAATGAGGTAGTGCTCGTAGCGGTCGCGGTATTGGCGGATCCGCTCCGGGATCTGGCCAGGGAAGAGCTTGCTGGCGTGGTAGAGCACGAGGTCGGGGAGGAACTTCGGCAGGATCGACACCTTGTTCGTCAGGTACTCCACGCGCGACTTGAGCGCGTAGAGCTTCGGCAGGCGCTTCGTGCCGAGGTGCTTGATCGAGAGGACGACGTCCTTGCCGTAGCGCTGGGCCGTGTCGAGGATGCTCCGGTTCATGTACTCGACTTTGTCGGGCAACTCCTCGAAGTGCGTCAGGATGTGGCGGCGCAGCGCGGTGAAGTCGGCGGGGTCGTTGGTGCCGAGGAAGAAGACCTGCGTCCGTTCAGGCTTCGGGTAGGTGTCGACGCGGACGGCGAAGGCGGCCACCTTGCCGGCGCTGCCGCTCACATCGTGGAGCCGCCGGGGATCGGCGTTGTAGCGGTTGGGCACGTCGGCGTCCAGGTTGCGGATGCGCGCGGCGTACTCGCGGTCGGACGCAGGCGTGTCGAACGCCTCGATGGCGTCCTCGGGGATGCGCCCGCGTTCCAGCGCCGCGAAGATCTCCTCGGGCGTCTCGCCGAGGTTCCGGATGCCGAGGTGGTTGACGAGTTCGAGCTCGCCCGCCTCGTTGACTCGTGCGAAGAGCGACAGCTCGGTGTACGACACGCCGCGCTTGCAGAGCGCCCCGCCCGCGTTGTTGGCGATCCCGCCCACGATGGTCGCGCCGATGGTCGTCGAGCCGATCACCGAGTGCGGCACCCGGTCGATGGGCGCGAGCAGCTGGGTGAGTTCGTGGAGCGTCGCGCCGGGCATCGCGACCACCTGTTCGCCGCCGCGGATCGGGATGAGGCCCTTGAGGCGCCGCGTGTTGACGATGACGAGCGGGCGGTCATAGTCGAAGCCGCTGGGGCCGGAGCCCCCCGTAAGGCCCGTCTTCGTCCCCTGCATGAGGATCGCCGCGCCGCCGTCCACGCATGCCTGAAGCACGCGCCATTGCTCTAGGAGCGACCCCGGAAAGACGACCGCCGCCGCGCCGCCGAAGCCGTAGCGGAAGCCGGTCCGGTAGTAGGCCGTGTCGCCGTCGTCGGTCAGAACATGCTTGGCACCAACGACGCCCTGGAGCGCAGCGATCAAGTTAGAGGCAGACATGGCGAGGCAACGTGTTGGATAGGGGGACACGCGGCACGCCCGACGCCGCGTACGGTTTCGGCAACCGAGTGTCGTGTCGATCGGGGCGCCCCCTAGGTCGTCACCGGCAGCGGCGAGCCGCCTCGACGCAGCGCCACCACGACCGCTACCACGAAGCTGAGCACGCCGATGGCCAGCACGCCCGTGAGCAGGGGCGCGGCGGCTCCGTTGCGCGCGTAGATTGCGGCGAAGGCCCACACGAGCACCCCCGCAAACGCCACGTCCCCCGTGCGGCTCAGGAGCATCGCGCCGATGGCTGCCACGACGGCCACGAGCAGCGGCGGCCAGAACGCGGCACCCGTCCCAAAGGCATCGGCCAGCGCGACCGTGATGTTGAGCGGCGTCGCCACGGTCAGCCATGCCAGGAAGAGCGACGTGGGCACCCCGAGCAGCCAGCGCTCCGCCGTCGTCATGCCCATGCGGTCGAGGCGGACGTAGAGCCAGATCAGGCTCGCCAGGATGCCCACGATCACGACGGCTGCCAACGCCAAGCGGCCTGTTAGCCAGGGGATCTGCCACAGCCCCGTCAGCACCGTCGCGCTCACGAACGGGACGCCGAGGGCATCGTAGCGCGCGCCGCGCGCACCCGGGCGGGCCTGGTACGCCGCGAAGACGAGCACGCCCAGGAAGATGACGCCCCAGATGGCGAATGCCCAGCCCGCTGGCGTCACGCCCGTCGGAATCGCGTTGGAGACCTCGCCCGTGTTTGTGCCGAAGAGCACACCCGCCCCAGCCAGCCCGTTGAGCACAATGGCGAAGAGCGCCGCCGCGGTCACGACGAGTTGGCGAGGCAGACCGGACATGACGAAGTGGGCGAGTGGACGGGACGGTGCATGAACGAACGCGAAGGCTGTCCGGCTCCCCCCGCTCTCATCGTCTCCGCGTCTGACGACGCTCCGCTCTTCGAACTGTCCCCCTCACACGTGAGGGGGACAGCTTGACCGCCGCCCCTGACTCTCAACAGCGCGGGCGTCAAGCGGGGGGAGCCTCGCCTGGCACGTGTCCCTTATCCCTCCGACTTCGGCCCGCGCGCAGGCACCGACTTCAGGACCGGCAGCGCGATCGCAGGAGCCTCGGCAGGCGTCGCAGCTCCGTCGCCCACTGAGGCGGTTTCGAGCGCGTCGAAATCCGGGAGCGAGGCGATGCGCGGACCGCGGAGCTTCGCGCGGAGGCGCTGCACGACAAACTTCGTCCAGCTGTAGCGCACCTTCGAGGGGAGCGCTTCCCAGAAGTAGCCGCTCGTGGGCGTCGTGGCGAAGCTCGGCTCGAAGTAGCAGTTGACCGTGCACCCGCGGCAGACCTCCAGGCGGCCTTCGTGCTCGCGGTGGTAGGCCACGCGGTCGCCCTGCCACAGGTCGTAGAGCCGCCCCTCAATGGGCAGCTTCTCCAGCCCGGCGTGGTAGCACGGCAGCACCAGTTCGTCGAACGGCGAGATCACGACCGTCGTGCTGACCGCTTTGCAGACAGGGTCGGCGGGGTCGTTGCCGCCGCGCGCACGCAGCGTGAGGAAAGCCGGGTTGAGATACGTGTAGGGCTGCTTCGCGAAGGTCCGCATCCGCGCCATCACGTCGTCCGAGAGCTCCGCGCCGAGGCCGTGGTACTCGAAGAGCGGGTTCACGATCAGGATGAGCTTGTTCGGCAGCGCGAACTGCTCGTAGATCGTGTCGAGGTGGCGGACGCTCTCGTTGGTGACGGTGAAGAGCAGGTCGGGCCGCTCGCCAAGTTGGAGCGCCACCTCGATGGACTCCATCAGCTTGCCGAAGCACCTCACGCCGCGCGAGGCGTCATGCTCGGCCGCCGTCGGCGCGTCGATGGAGAAGTGCAGGAGGTCGATGAGCCCACGCAGCGCTTCGGCGCGCTTCGGGTAGAGGAGCCCGTTCGACGTGACCGTAGTCAGAAAGCCGCGCTCTTTCGCCATACGGAGCAGGTCCGGCAACTGCGGGTGCAGCAGCGGCTCGCCGCCCGTGAAGTCGATCACCCGCACGCCGATGCGGCGGAGGTCGTCGAGGTTGCGCGCTGCGTCCGCGAGGTCGATCAGCGGAGAGGGTTGCTCCCAGATGTCACAGAAGCTGCACTTCGCGTTGCAGCGGTAGGTGACGTAGTAGTTGCAGAGGACGGGGCGCATCCGGGCGGGGCGGTTGGGTCGGAGAGCCGAAAGATCGGAAGACGTGAACGGCTTAGCTCACGTTTCCCCGCATCACGGTCGCGCACGTCCTCACATCCCGATTACCTGAAGGCGGGCAAACTTGAGCCGTAGCTTTTTCTGGCCGACGCGTTGGAAGTAGACCGTCGCTGAGGCGCGGTCGCCGCGGCCCTCCACGGCCATCACCTTGCCGACGCCGAACTTCGGGTGCTCGACCTGCATGCCGGGCCTCATCTCGCCGCCTTCGCCCTCGTCGTAGACGATGCGACGGCCCTGCGGCTCCGGGTCGGCAGCAGGCATGCGGCGGGTCTTGCGACCGTCTGAGCGAGACCGCTTCTTCGCGCCTGCGTCGCCGCGGAGGTTGCGGCGGTAGTAGTGCGGGTCCACGTCGCCATAGCCGCCGGTGCCACCCGTGCCCAGCTCGAAGCGGCCTTTCTTCGGGCGGAAGGCGCGGCCCGTGTCGGTGCGCAGCACGTCGTCGAGGCCGTCGAGCTCGTCGAGGAAGCGGCTGCGGACGGCCTGCTGCGACTCGCCGTAGCGGTAGCGGCTGCGCGCGTAGCTGAGCTGCAGCAGCTCCTCCGCGCGCGTCACGCCGACGTAGAACAGCCGCCGCTCCTCTTCCAGCTCTTTCGGGTCCTGCGCCGCCTTCGCGAGCGGGAACAGGCCCTCTTCGAGGCCCACGAGGAAGACGACCTTGAACTCCAGTCCTTTCGAGGCATGGAGCGTCATCAGCGTGACGCGGTTGTCGTCGTCCGCGACGCTGTCGAGGTCGGTCACGAGCGACACCTCCTGCAAGAACTCCGAGAGCGTGCGGGCCGGAGCGTCCTCGCCGGTGGGCGTGTCCGCGAACTCGGCGATGGCGTTGAGCAGCTCGTGGACGTTCTCCAGGCGCGCGAGGCTCTCCGGCGTGTTCTGGTTGCGGAGGTCGGTCATCAGCCCCGACTCCTGCAGGAGGCTCTGCGCGAGCTCGTGCGCGGGCGTCGTCTCGGCCTTCGAGGCGTGGTGCCCGACGAGGAAGCCGAACGTTGAGATGGCGTTGCTGGCTCGCGCCGAGAGGCCCGTCTCCTGCACCCGCTCGATGGCTTGCCACAGCGTGAGGCCCTCGGCGGCGGCGTACTGCTCCAGCCGCTGCATCGTCTTGGCCCCGATGCCGCGCGTGGGCGTGTTGATGACGCGCCGAATCGAGGCCACGTCGTTGGGGTTGACCGCGAGGCGGAGGTAGGCGAGCGCGTCCTTGATCTCGGCGCGCTGGTAGAACGAGATGCCGCCGACGAGCCGATACGGGATGCCGCCCCGCCGCAGGGCCTCCTCGATCGAGCGGCTCTGGGCGTTGGTGCGGTAGAGCACGGCCACGTCGCGTGGGAGCACGCCGGCCCGGGCGTTGAGGTCGCGGATCGTCCGCTCGATGCGCTGCGCCTCGTCGCGCTCCGAGAGGGCCTCGGTGACGCGGACCGGGTCGCCCTCGCGGTTGTCGGTCCAGAGCGTCTTGTCGAGCTGGTCGCGGTTCTGCTTGATGATCGCGTCGGCGAGCTTCAGGATGCGCTGCGTGGAGCGGTAGTTCTGCTCCAGCCGCACGACCGTCGCGTCGGGGTAGTCCTTCTGGAACGAGAGGATGTTCTGGATGTCGGCCCCGCGGAAGGCGTAGATCGACTGCGCATCGTCGCCCACGACGCAGATGTTTTGGTGCTTCGCGGCGAGGAGCTTCGCGAGCTGGTACTGCGCCTGGTTGGTGTCCTGGTACTCGTCGATGTGGAGGTAGCGCCACTTCGCCTGGTACTTCGCGAGCACGTCCGGGTGGTTCTCGAAGAGGCGGATCGGCCAGATGAGGAGGTCGTCGAAGTCCATCGCGTTGGCGCGGCGGAGGGCCTCCTGGTAGGGGCGATAGACTTTCGCGACGGCCTCCTCGAAGGGGTCGGCGGCGAGGCGGGCGTAGTCGTCGGGGCTGACCATCTGGTTCTTCGCGCCCGAGAGGCGGCCTCGCACCGCGCGCGGCTTGAACTTCTTCGAGTCGATCCCATAGCGCCCCATCAGCTCCTTGAGCGTCTTCTCGGAGTCGTCGGAGTCGTAGATCGTGAAGTCCTTCGTGAAGCCGATGTGCTCGGCCTCCATGCGCAGGATGCGCGCGAACGTGCTGTGGAACGTGCCCATCCACAGCCCCTTGCCCGCGCCCTCGCCGACGAGCGCCACGGCGCGCGCCTTCATCTCCCGCGCGGCTTTGTTGGTGAACGTGAGCGCGAGCACCTCCCACGGCTTCGCCCGCTTCGTCGCGAGCAGGTAGGCGATGCGGTGCGTGAGCGTGCGCGTCTTGCCCGAGCCCGGCCCGGCGATGATCATGACGGGGCCGTCGAGCGCCGCGGCGGCCTCCTGCTGCGCGGGGTTGAGCCCGGCCAGGATGGCGTCGGGGTCGGACGGATTCGCAGCGGGCTGGTCGTCAAAGGAGATGGCGAACTGGCGCATCGGAGCGGGGGCGCTGGTCGGGGGACCGGTGGGAGGAGGCAGACGGGAAGGTACCGGGACCTCACGCCGTCCTCAACGATCGTGGATAACCGCCGTCAGAGCGTGGATAAGTCCGGTGTAGACAGAGCGAGGGCCGCCCCGCGCAGTGCGGAGCGGCCCTCGGCTTTTCATTCGGCGCTCGAACGTCACCGTTCGAACATCGAGACTCAGGTGCCAGCCGAGTAGTCGGTGGCGTAGACGACCTGGTCGTCGGAGAGCCCGTCGATGTGGATGCCCATCGTGATGAGCTTCTTGCGCGCGATCTCGGTGTCGAACTCTGCCGGGAGCGTGAACACCGTGTTCGGGAGGTCTTCGCCGGCCTCGTGCTTCTGGATCAGGTTGAGGTGCGCCAAGAACTGGTTGGCGAAGCTCATGTCCATCACCTCCGAGGGGTGGCCCTCCGCGGCAGCGAGGTTGATGAGGCGGCCGTCGCCGAGCACGTAGATGCGGTTGCCGTTCTCGAGCGTGTACTCGCGGTTGTCCTGGCGCATCACGCGGGTGTCGTTCGACATCTCGGCGAGCTCCTGGAGGTTGAGTTCCACGTCGTAGTGGCCCGTGTTGCAGACGAGCGCGCCGTCCTTCATCTGGGCGAAGTGCTCGCCGCGGATGATGTCCTTCATGCCCGTCGCGGTCACGAAGACATCGCCCACCTTGGCAGCCTCGGCCATCGACATCACGCGGTGGCCTTCGAGGGTCGCCTTGAGCGCGGCCACCGGGTCGACTTCGCAGACGATGGTGTTGGCGCCGAGGCCCTTGGCGCGGATCGCCACGCCGGAGCCGCAGTGGCCGTAGCCCGCCACGACGAAGTTCTTGCCCGCGATCAGGATCGAGGAGGCGCGGAGGATGCCGTCGAGCGTCGACTGGCCGGTGCCGTAGACGTTGTCAAACTCCTGCTTGGTGGCGGAGTCGTTGACGGCGTAGACCGGGTAGAGGAGCTTGCCGTCGTCGGCCATCGCACGAAGGCGGTGGACGCCGGTGGTCGTCTCTTCCGAGCCGCCGATGATGTCCTTGGCTTTCTCCGGGAAGGCGCTGTGGACGCGGAAGATGAGGTCCGCGCCGTCGTCGAGCGTCGTCGAGGGCGTCTTGTCGATGGTGCGGTCGATGCACCAGTAGAAGTCCTCGGTGTTCTGGCCGTACCAGGCGTAGATCTCGGTGCCGCCTTCGGCGAGGGCCGCAGCGACCTCGTCGTTGGTCGAGAGCGGGTTGCAGCCGCTCCAGGCGACTTCCGCGCCGCAGGCCTGCAGCGTCTCGACGAGCACGGCGGTCTCCTTCGTGACGTGGAGGCAGCCCGTGATCTTGTAGCCGGCGAACGGCTGCGTGGCGGCGTACTCCTCGCGGAGCTTCATGAGCACCGGCATGCGGCTCTCCGCCCACTCGATGCGCTTGCGTCCGGCGTCGGCGAGGCCGAGGTCCGCGACTTTGTAGTGTCCTTCCTTATGATCCATCTGAAATAGAGGGGTGTGTTAGTTCGGGGAGGTCAGAATAGCAGGGCTGGGGCGAAGGTTTCGATGTGGAAACACTCAGCCTAGAACCCAGGGACAATTCACGCAGCCTACGAAACGGCCCCCTTGAGGGCGTCGACGGCGTCGAGGGCCTCCCAGGGGAAGTCTTCGCGGCCGAAGTGGCCATAGGCGGCGGTAGAGCGGTAGGCCGGGCGGCGGGCCGGGTCGAGCAGGCCGAGCCGCTCGATGATGCCCTTCGGGCTGAGGTCGAAGACCTGCTGAACGGCGTCCACGATGGCGCGGTCGTCCACCTTGCCGGTGCCGTAGGTGTCGACGGTGATCGAGACGGGCTTGGCTACGCCGATGGCATAGGCGACCTGCACGAGCACCTCGTCGGCGAGCTCGGCCGCGACGATGTTCTTGGCGACGTAGCGCGCGGCGTAGGCCGCCGAGCGGTCGACCTTCGAGGGGTCCTTGCCGCTGAACGCGCCGCCGCCGTGGCCGCCCTTGCCGCCGTAGGTGTCGACGATGATCTTGCGGCCGGTCAGGCCCGCGTCGCCGTGCGGCCCGCCGATGACGAAGCGTCCCGTCGGGTTGACGTAGAGCGTGACATCGTTCATGTCGAGCACGTCGGCCGCGCCGAGGGCCTCGAAGGCCTGCGGGATGACGTGCGTGCGGAGGTCGGCCTCGATCTGCGCGCGGGTGACGTCCTCGCTGTGCTGCGTCGAGACGACGATCGCGTCCACGCGGTTGATGGTGCGGCGGTCGTCGGCATATTCCAGCGTGACCTGGCTCTTCGCGTCCGGGCGGAGATAGGTCATGATCTCGCCGGCCTTGCGGATCTCGGCGAGGCGGCGGAGGATCTCGTGCGAGGCCGCGACGGCCAGCGGCATCAGGCTCGAGGTCTCGCGGCAGGCGTAGCCGAACATGAGGCCCTGGTCGCCCGCGCCCTGCTCCTGGTCCACGCCCGCGCCCTCGTCCACGCCCTGCGCGATGTCGGGGCTCTGCTCGTGGATGGCCGAGAGCACGCCGCACGACGCCGCGTCGAACTGGAGGGCGGGGTCCGTGTAGCCGATCTCCTCGATCGTCTCGCGGACGACCTTCTGGACGTCCACGTAGCCGTCACAGGTGACCTCGCCCGCGACGACCACGAGGCCGGTCGTGCAGAGCGTCTCGACCGCGACGCGGCTGCCCGGGTCCTCTGCGAGGAAGGCGTCGAGGAGCGCGTCAGAGATCTGGTCGGAGACCTTGTCGGGGTGGCCTTCCGAGACCGACTCGGAGGTAAATAGGTAAGCCATGAAGTAGAATCGAAATGGAGAGGGCGAAGGGTGTGCGTGCCCCAGGGCGCAAGAGGATACCGCGTTGGGTCGCTACCGAGGATGGGCGGCATGATGAGGCGGGCGAAAATAAGCGCGCCCTCCGGGCACATCTAGCGCTTCACGGGCTTTACAAGCAGGGTGCCGGACCACCCAGACCGGCTCAACCCCGCCTCGCTCACATTGCACGCTTCCGCCGGATGCCGTAATTTGCGAGACGCTCTTATCCCTGACACTCCCCCTTCCTCACCGCAATCGTACGCTCATGGCCACCGAAGTAGCCCAGAAAGTCACCGCCATCATCGTCGACAAGCTCGGCGTGGACGAAGCCGACGTCGTGCGCGACGCCAACTTTACCAACGACCTCGGCGCGGACTCCCTCGACACGGTCGAGCTGATCATGGAGTTCGAAAAGGAATTCGACCTCACGATCCCGGACGAGGACGCCGAGCAGATCGCGACCGTCGGCGATGCCATCGACTACGTGTCGAGCAAGGCGTCGTAAGCGCCGCGCCCCCCACAGCCTCTACCCCCGACGGCTTCGCGGCACCGACGTGCACCGGAGCCGTCGTTTTTTTGCGTCCCCTCCCGACGACCTCGTCCGGACGGCCTCGTCCCGTCTCGACACCGCTCCGCCGACCCCCACCGAGCCGCGCTTCGCTCTCATGTTTCTGTCTCCCACCTCCGACCGCCGCGTCGTGGTCACCGGCCTCGGCGCCCTCACCCCCATCGGCAACTCCGTCCAGGCCTACTGGGACGGCATGATGGCCAGCCGCAGCGGCGGCGCGCGCATCACCCACTTCGACCCCGAGGGCTTCTCGACCCAGTTCGCCTGCGAAGTCAAGGACTTCGACCCGACCGACTACCTCGACCGCAAGGAGGCGCGGCGGATGGACCCCTTCTGCCAGTACGGCCTCGTCGCCGCCGACGAGGCGCTCGCCGACGCTGGCCTTGATCCGGCCACGATGGACCAGGCCGACAAGGACCGCTTCGGCGTCGTCTTCGGCAGCGGCATCGGTGGCATGAAGGTCTTCCAGGACCAGACCATCAACTACCATGAGAACGGACCACGGCGCATCAGCCCGTTCTTCGTGCCGATGATGATCCTCGACATCGCCGCCGGGCAGATCTCGATGCGCCATGGGCTGCGCGGGCCGAACTACGCCACCGTCGCGGCGTGCGCCACGGGCAACAACGCCATCGTGGACAGCTTCATGCTCATCCGCAGCGGCCTCGCCGACCGGATGCTCTGCGGCGGCTCCGAGGCGGGCGTGACCGGCATCGGCGTGGGCGGCTTCGGCTCGATGAAGGCCCTCTCGACGCGCAACGACGAGCCCGCCACGGCGAGCCGCCCCTTCGACGCCACGCGCGATGGCTTCGTGATCGGCGAGGGCGCGGGCGCGCTCGTGTTGGAGACCTACGCTGACGCGCAGGCCCGCGGCGCGAAGATCTACGCCGAGATCCTCGGGATCGGCATGAGCGCCGACGCCTACCACCTCACGGCCCCCGATCCCTCCGGCGAGGGCGTCCGCCTCGCGCTCAACGGCGCGCTCCGCACCGCCGGCCTCGCGCCCGAGGACGTCGACTACATCAACATGCACGGCACCTCGACGCCGCTGGGCGATATCGCGGAGACGAACGCGATCAAGAAGGTCTTCGGCGAGCACGCCTACAGCATGAACCTGTCCTCGACGAAGAGCATGACGGGCCACCTGCTTGGTGCCGCTGGTGCCATCGAGGCCGTCGCCTCGATCCTGGCGATCCAGCAAAGCCGCATCCCGCCGACGATCAACTTCGAGCACGCCGACCCCGAGTGCGACCTGAACTACACGTTCAACAGCCCGCAGGAGCGCAACGTCAAGGTCGCGCTCTCGAACGCGTTCGGCTTCGGCGGCCACAACACGTCCGTCGTGTTCGGCGTGCCGCGCTAGGCGTCGGTCGCCAGACGCAGGCTTCAAACAAAGGTTGCTACTCGTCCGGCTCTTGCGCTCTCTCCCGGAACGCGTCCAGAAAGCGGTGGGCCAGCCCCGGCCGCGCGACGCCACGCAGCGTCCCGTCTTGAAGGAACGTGCTCACGTATCGCTGCTGCTCGTCAGTCAGCTCGGCGATGTTGCGGAAGCCCATCGCCCAGTGCGGGAACGAGCGGTAGGCGACTTGCCGCCGGACGAGCAGATTCACGTCACGGTGGCGCGGGTCGTCGAGCACGCGGCGGTAGACCGCATTGACGTCGCCCGAGAGGCCTTCGAAGACTTGAATGAAGCTGCCCTCGTGGTAGAGGAGCAGGCCGGTGACCTGGTCGCGTGCGTTGTTGCGGCGGCTGACGCGCAGGATATCGGTGAGCGTAGGGAGGCCGACCAGACGAGTCGCCTTGCTCGTGTAGATGAGTTGGATGAGTGGCTGCGGCATGGCGGTGGGGGTTGAGCCTGCGGCCAGAGCAAACCCCGCCGTTTTTCTTCGTGTTCCCCGTTCCTTAACACACCGACCCCCTACACCCATGACGCTCGGCCTCGTCTCGGACACCCACGGCTGGCTCCACCCTGCCCTCTGCGACAGTCTCGCGGGCGTCGACCTCATCCTCCACGCGGGCGACGTGGGCACGCCCGACATCCTCGATGCGCTCGAAGCCGTCGCGCCGACGAAGGCTGTCTGGGGCAACATCGACGGGCGGCCCATCCGGCAGCGCTCGGTGGAGCACCTGCGTGTCAAGGTCGCCGGGGTGAACTTCTGGATGACGCACATCGGCGGGCACCCGAAGCGCTGGGCGAAGGGCATCGGCCCGAGGCTGCGCGCGGAGTGGCCCGATGTGTTCGTCTGCGGCCACAGCCACATCCTGCGCATCGAGCGGGTGCCGCACCTCGGCGGGATGCTCTACGTCAACCCCGGCGCCGCTGGCCGCCAGGGCTTCCACCAGGTCAAAACCTGCGTCCGGCTCACGGTCGAAGGCGGCGCGGCGACGAAAGCCGACGTGGTGCACCTCGACGGGTAGGTCGGCACCCTCTGCTCGCCCTGCGCGAGCGGATAGGCGCGGATGCCCTCGACGGTGTAGAGGGGCTTCGTCTTGATGACGTCGGGCGCGGGACGGGGCGGGCAAACCCATCGGCGAGGGCATCGGGACGACGGAGCGTAGGCGATTCAGGGGTAGACATGGATGTCGGAACAGCGTGCGTAGGAGAGGGGGGAAGGGGAAGCGTTACGGAGACGGCGAGGTCGGGCCCCGCCCGCCCATTGAGGGGGCAGATGGGACCGTCGTGCCGACCAGGGCACGCCGCAGCCCTGGTCGAGATGGGTGAGTGGCTACTCAGGCGGGCACCAACTCCCGCGACTCCGTGAGCTCCGGCTCGACGGTAGGCTCCGGCGGCGGCGTTGGAATGGAGGGCTCGCGCACCGTGTCAGGATGCGAGAACACGGTGAGGCTCGGAGAGGCCTGCTGGGCGAACTCGGCGGCATCGACGAGGCTTACCCAGCGGATGAACCAGAGCGTGAAGGCCGCGACGGCCAGAATGATGAGGGAGCCGAGGGTGATTTCGAGAAGCGGCATGGGTGCAACGGGTTGGGGTTGGATGTAAAGAGAGTGCGTCGAAGTCAGGCGGGCATGGACGGGCGGAGGCGCGGTGCTGCGCGAGCGACGTGCTGGGCGAGGAGCCGGTCGAGGAGGTTGGTTGCCGTGCTGCGGTGCTTCACGGCCAGCACGGGCACACGGGCGCCCTGGAGGACGGTCTCGGCGACGCGCCCGAGCTGGATCGCTGCGCTCGGGCTGCGGCCTCGCGTCCCCACCACGACGAGGTCCGCGCCGAGCGCAGCGATCTCCGCCAGCGTAGCCTCAGCCACGCTCGCCGTCTCGACGAGGTGCGTCTCCACCACCAGGGCACGCAGGTCGAGGCGGTCGAGGAAGGCCGCGAAGCGCTGCGCCGCCCACCGGTGTGCCTCCTCGCGGTCGATCTCGACACGCGCGTCCGACCGCGCACCGTAGGCCGTCGGGGCCACATAGGCGTGCAGCAGATGCACCGTATCGATGCCGGAGGCCTGCGCGAACGCGAGCGCCACGTCGACGGCCTCGGCCGCGTGCGCCGAGAAGTCCACCGGCACCACGACCCGCTCGACATGAGCCGGTGCGCCGTCAGGCACGACCAGCACCGAGCACGGTGCGCGCCGCGTCAGGTGCCCGGCGAGTTCGCTCTGCCCAACCAGCAGCAGGTCAAACGCGCCCTCCTGGGCTACACGCCGCACCTCGGCGAGCGGTCGCCCATCCGTGACATCAACGTGGACGGTCGTGTGCCAGGGCCCAGCGAAGCGCGCGGCAACCCGGCGGGCGAGCGCGGCGTGGCGAGCCGCCGACGCCTCGTGGAGGAGCGGCGACACGTCCGGATGCCGGTCCGAGAGCGCCGGGATCTCCGGCATGACGTGTAGGAACTGAACGCGCCCTGCCCGCGCGAGGTGGGCCACCATCGCGGCGTGGTCGATCATGCGATCGTCCTGCGTATCGTCGTGTAGAATAACTAGTAAACTCTTATATCGATACATGGCAAAACCCTTGAGTATAAATTCGCTCTGTGAGTCGGGTGCCTATGCTGTTTTGGCCGTGCTAGGCCGCCGTGCTGGGCCGTCGTACTAGGGCAGAGCGCTAGCACGCAGCGGTAAACAGACGAGGGAGGACTAGCGACCTGCTCGCTAGCTCTGTGGCGACCTGGCCTGCACGGCACAGCGGCGTCATGCAGGGGGAGCTTAGGTCGGCGCGGGGTGTTCGAAGGCGTCTTTTCACGCCGTCACAGGTGCATCCAGACAGGACATAGCGTCCTGAAGAGCGTGACGAGTATGCCTTAGGCCTGCGGTTCGAACGGCGTGAGGAGCCACAGCCACGTCGCGCGTGGGCAACGGGCTCGAGACGAGCGCGCCTGGGCGGAGATCCAGAAGAGACGGCGACGCATCATGGTGCTGGGACCGGAGACGGTGCAGAGCAGAATGGTGCAAGGAGTCGGCGCGTAGTGCTGATGTGTAAAAACCTACATCAACACCTAGGTGGATCAGGTTGTAGATACGCGCACAAATCAATGGACGCCCGCCGGCACTTTGGGTTTCGGAAAATCGGTAGCCTGCCGTCGATTTCGAGGAATCGGAAGGGGGGTGTCCTCCCAGGTCCTACATGCCGCGTCGATTCGCGCCGCTGTGGGTTCGCGGCCCCGCCGGTTGCACGGTCGTCGTATCGTGCAGGCGCTGGCGGTCCCGACGCGGCGCCTCCTCTCGCTCTCAGCCCCCTGCCTTCCCCAGCTATGCCGATGCCTGACCTCCGCGACAGCTCGCGGACCGACCGCCTCGACCTCCGCGCCGTCTACGAGACGAGCGGCTTCCTGACGTCGCTCGACCTCGACTTCGTCTTGAACAACCTGCTGCTCGTGGCGATGAGCAAGATGCTCACCACGCGCGGCGCGCTCCTACTCGACGAGCATCGCACGGCGCACACCGATCGGGACTATCGAGTGGCGGCGTCCAAGGGGATGGGCCGTGACCCCGGCGGTCTGGTCGCTGGGCAGACCGTCCACCTCGATGCCTCGGACGGGGCGGCGTGGGTCGGCGACGAGGTACCGCTGCCGCTCCGCGAGGCCGGGCTGCACCTCGCGCTGCCGCTGCGCTACAAGGACGACGTGATTGGGCTGCTCGGCCTCGGCAAGCGCGCCCGCGGCGGCGACTACGAGGCGGGCGAGGTCGCCTTCGTCCGCTCGCTCGTCAACATGGCGGCGCCGGCGGTGCACAACGCGCGGGTAGCGGAGGAACTGGAGACGGCCAACCAGAACCTCGCCGCGCGGGTGCAGGAGCTGAACACGCTCTTCGAGCTGTCGCAGACCTTTGGGCGGACGCTCGACCGCGACGAGGCCGTGAAGCTGCTCTCGTTCACGCTGCTCGGGCAGCTCCTCGCTAAGCGCCACCTCATCCTCGTGCGCAACGAGACGGGGCAGCTCGCGCGCGCCATCGAGCGCGGCGGGACGACCGACTTGCCCGCCGACCTGCTTGCCCGGCTCTCAGCGCTGCATGCGCCGGTCTTCCTCGACGAGCACTGCGCCGAGGACTGGACCGCGCTGCGCGAGGCGGGCTTCCGCGTCCTCGTGCCCATCGGTGGGCGCGACGTCACGCGCGGCGTCTTCGCGCTCACGCATGCCACCAACCGGCCCTACACCGACCGCGAGGTCGAGTTCGTGACATCGCTCGGCACGCTCGCCTTCACGTCGCTGGAGAACGCTGAACTCGTTGAGGCGCGCGTGGAGAAGGAGCGACTCGAAGAGGAGATGCGCCTCGCGCGGACGATCCAGGAGCGGCTGCTCCCGACGGCCCCGCCGACCTCCGACGACCTCGACATCGCCACGCTGGCGCTCCCGAGCCGCCACGTCGCCGGCGACTACTTCGACCTCATCCCGCTCGACGACGGGACGCTCCTCGTCGCCATCGCGGACGTGTCCGGCAAGGGCATGCCCGCCTCTCTCCTGATGGCCAACCTCCAGGCGTGCTTGCAGGTGCTGCGCGGCTCTGGCCTCGACCTCGCCTCGGCGACCGCACGCATCAACCGCGTCGTCCACGGCAACACGGGCGCAGCGTCGTTCATCACGTTCTTCTGGGGCATCTACGACCCGGCCACCGGCCGCTTCGATTATGTCAACGCGGGCCACAACCCGCCGATGCTGCTCCGTGCCGATGGCACGCTCGACCTGCTCGAAGATGGCGGCCTCATCCTGGGCGTCCTCGCCGACTTCGCCTACGACGAGGGCACGACGACGCTCGCGCCGGGCGATGTGCTCGCGCTCTTCACCGACGGTGTCACGGAGGCCCACGGCCTCACCACGGGCGGCGAGCACACCGAGGCGGAAGACTACGGCGAGGATCGCCTCGAAGCCGTCCTCCGCGCGCACCAGTCCGCCTCCGCCGGAGCCATCCTCGACGCCCTCCACGCCGACGTGCGGACCTACACCGACGACGCCCCGCTCTCCGACGACCTCACGGCGCTCGTGCTCAAGCGACTGAACAACGGCGAAGCTACCAGTCGAAATGATTCATAAGCGCCCGACGATACGGCGTGTCGATCTGAGCCGGTGCCTTCAGGATGTACTCCTTCGCCAGCTCGAATGTAGCCCTGTCCAAGCCCCCTAAATGGTCAATGACCCAGCTTAAATCGGGTAACTCGCCATCATTCTCTCTCTTAGGGGGAATCGCTGTCCAAACGACCCCATCGAAGTCTTTCGAAGCACCCCACTTACCAATTGGAGAGTCGGTCTCATCGCCAGATCTCCACGATCCTATCCAATTTCTTCGAGTTGGGCCCTCTCTTACTCTCAATGACTCAATTGCCTCTGGCATCGAATCAACTTTCATCATTGCGAATAAGCTTCGCACTTTCGGATAGTCTTGCTCAGAAGGCATGATCACCAAAGTGATTCTTCCGTTACTTGACTTCCGGGCGAACTCAATTGGAAGGTAGGGACCGTCCTCGAACCAATGACTCTGAATTCTGAGGTTTTGGGGGTCCCAGCAGAGTGAGCCCCATCCGAGGCAGGCAATTCGTGACACAGCTTTATATGATTTTGTTGATGAACCGTATCTAAAGTACATCCTCCCTAAAAAATGTGACCGACAGCCTTTGAGTATCCCCCTGTTCGAAATCGTCCCGCACCACGGAATCGGCCCCATCTTGCTGGGCATGACCCCCGTCGAGGCCCGCGCCGCGATGGTGCCGCACGGTGGGCTGCAGGCCAGCCACGGAGACCTCGACTACTATCTGACCGACAACGCGCTCCAGGTCGAGTACGAGGACGGCCAGGCGAGCTTCATCGGCGCATCCCACTCGCGCGACGTAGCCTTCGCGTTCCGCGGCATCGACCCGTTCGATACGGCAGCGCGCGCGCTTTTCCGGCACATCGCCTTATTCGAGTCCGGGGCGCATCGGTTCGACCGGGCAGAGTACCGCTTCCCGGATCAGATCGTCGCCCTCTGGGAAGCCGCCCGGCAGTACGACTACAGAGGCGGAGAGCGACGCCTCGTCTACGCGCAGGTCGGCGTGGGCTCGGCCGCGTACCTCGCTGCCCTGCAGCGGCACGATCTCGACTGACGAAGCCGCTGTGCGGGTGCTCAGGCGCGGCTAGTCGTCATCATCATCATCGCGGTCGTCATCGTTCTGGTCATCGTCTCGAGTACCGGAGCATGCGCCGAGGGTGGCGCCCTGGTTGAGGTACGTCTGCACGACGCTGCGGTAGACCTCGCGGGTGGTGCCGTTGACGCAGATCGTGCGCTTCAGGGCGTCCGCGTCGTCGAGTTCGGCGCTGCGCAGTTCCATGGGTGTCTGGTGCTGGACGTTGGTGCCGAGGTGCTGCACGCCAGGGCTGGCGAAGCCAAGGCGACGTCCGAGCTGAATAATCGGCCCCATGTCGAAGCGGATCGCGTCGTTGGCCCCCATTTCCAGGCGGGCGCCGAAGTCCTGCCCTCTGTTGATCCGCCTGCGCCACTGCCGCTCCTCCTGCGCGTCGCTCTGGCGCTCGGCGCCGCGTTGGTGCCAGTAGATCGCGGCCTCGTAGACCATGCGGTCGTTGGACGCCCGGCGTAGACGGACGCTGAGCGCGCCTGCTCGGTCCCGCTGGTTGCCCACACACTTGGGCCACTCGTCGCAGCCGCCCTCCTCGTCCACGAGTTCGCGCAGCATGCGCATGCTGCGTACGTCCAGGATGAAGTCGTCCAGGCGGTTGGCGCGGAAGGTGGGGCTACGCACCGTGCCGTCGAAGCCGACTTTGATCTGCCCCGTGCTCGTTGGTTCGCCCTGGATGTTGAGCGTGTACTCGGCGAGGCCGCTCGCGTTGTCCGCGTTGGCTACTTCCAGGTAGACTTCCTCGGCTCCCAGCGAGTTGAGCGTGGCGCGGAACGCGGTCTGCGTCTCGTGGCGGTCGGTGCCCTGCTCGGCGAAGTAGATCGTGTTCTCCTCCGCGACGCTCTCGTTGAACTTGTGCGTGTGCTGGTGCCAGGGGTACTGGCCGAACCGCGCCCAGTGCACCTGCCACGGGCTCTGCGAGATGTCGCCGCGGGGGTCGGTCCACAGGCCGGACGGGTCGCGGAAGACGGTGAGGTCGATGTGGCCGCCGGGCGGGGCGGCGTACTGGTCGATGAGGAGCGCTCCGTCGATGGTGACGCGGCCAGGGAGGCGAACTGGAAGGAAGTCCTCGAAGCTGCGCACGAGCACGAGGCCGTCCCAGTCGAGCGTGCCTGTGACCTCTAGCGTCCCGTCCACGATGAGCAGGCCATAGCCGCGGATCGTGCCGGTGAGCTCCATGCTGTTCTCCTTGTAGACGATCACGGGCTCCGTGGCCGAGCCGTAGGTAGCCGAGCCCGTCACGACGGGCGAGCTCGTGTCGAGCACCACGTCGCCGCGCCCGATGGCGCCGAGGGCGGTCGTGTAGAGGGTTTCGAGCGAGAGCGCGCCGGTGTACTCCACGATGGCGTCCATTGTGTCTTCGAGCCGGAGGCTCGCGCCCGAGGAGCGCACGGCGTCCAACTCAGCGGCGAACGCGTCGCGCATGTCCTGGAAGGAGACGAGCGGGCTGAGCCGGAGCCTCTCGAAGCGATCGAAGGCGTAGTAGACGTTGTTCTGCCCGGGCCCGCCCGTGATGGTGCTGCCGGTGAGGTCCGCTGTGACGTAGGGCGCGTCGATCCAGATCGGGCCGGGGAAGTCGGCGGGGATCCAGTTGTAGCGGCTCGTCACGCGGTGCGTGGCCCCGTCGAAGACGCCCGTCACCTCGAAGGTGAGCGACTGGCCGTCGGTGGTGGGCTGGTAGTCTACCTCGAACGCCCCACCCTGGAACGCCTGCTGCTGGAAGTCGAGGGCGCCCTTGAACCCGTAGTCGTCGAGCATGGCGCCGAGGACGAGGTTGTGGCCTGCCTGGGCAGCCTGCCGCGCGATCATGTCGGCCTGGGCGTCGGCGCGATCCGAGGCGGCTGCAAACGCGTTGGTGCGCGCGGTGTAGACCACCAGCGTGCTGCCGAGCACCGTGGCGAGGGCGATGAGGAGGGTCAGCTTACCCATGGAGATTCAGAAGCGGAACGGGGGCAGTGCGAGGGAGCCATCAGGCTAGATGACCGGCGGGGGGGGCGGAGCAGGCTGGGGCGGTCGTGGCTGGGAAGGCGGCGGCGTAGAGGGCGATGGAGACGAACTGCTCCCCCCGCCGCTACCGCCGCTCCCCCCGCCGCTACTGGGGCTCCCGCTGTCGCCGCCGGGATTCGCAGGCGGCTGAGACGGCGGTGGAGACGACGGCGAGGCCGGCGGGCGCGCTGAAGGCGGCGGCGAAGGCGGTGGGGGCGGCGGCGGTGGCGGGGGAGGCGGCGGCTCCGGAGGGAAGGTGGTCGGGGGTGCGGGCATCGCGCCGCGGCCGTCCTCCGCGACGGAGAGGTTGCGCGGTCGGAAGACATAACCGTGCCGCATGGCATTGGTCTGCGAGGTGTTGGCCTGGTCCCCGGCGCGGCGCTCTGCGGCGCTGAGCGCCGTCGTCACCTCGACGCGCACACGGTCCAGGTCGCTCAGCACGCCTGCCGTCTGGCGCCCGGTCGTGCTGCCCCGCTCGAACGCCTCGATCTCGAAGCCGACGATGGGCTCGGAGCTACCGCCGAGCGCCACGCCGTTTTCGAAGCGCTGCACGCGGAGCATCGGGTAGGCTTGGTCGCCGACCCGGACGCTGTCAGGCAGCTCCGTTACGGCATAGCTCACCAGCACCGTAGGCGACGCGGCGCCGAGGTTGGGGTTGGCCAGCGTGGGGAAGCTGTAGCGGGTGGTCTGGCCGCCCGTCGCTTCGAGGCGGTGCGTGTAGCTCCCGAGCGCGGCCACGGCCTGCCGCTCGGTGCGCATGTTCTCAATGTCGCGTTCGAGCACATCCATGAACGCGAGCGTGCGCTGTTGCGTGATCTGGTTCACGGCCACGTCGGTGGCGCGCTGGCTCGAGCGCTGCTGCACGAACACGAAGGCCACGAGCAGCGTCGCGCCGACAAGGATCGAGGTGAGGTTGTCGAGGAGGAACGCCATCGGGCAAAAGGGAAAGGGTCGAGCGCGGGAGGCTAGGGAGCGGGCTTAGCCGTGGATCGTCTGCCACGAGGGCGTCACGAAGGTGTTGAGCGTCACGGCGACGGGCACGCGACCCGCCTGGACCGGCAGCGTGTCGGTGACCGTGACCTCGACCTCCTTGGCGAGCGTCGGGTTGGCAGAAACCGTACCGGGGGCGTCGGGCTGGACGTAGCGCACCGTCACAAGGACGCGCACGTCCAGGGGCTGTCCGTTGCGCTGCCGCGAGACGAGGGCAGTGTAGCCGTTGAAGTCGTCCACGTCGTCGAAGTCGGCCCTCGTGCTCTCGCCCGCCTCGGGGCCGAGCATCGTGGAGAGGCCGCGCGTGTCGAAGCGCAGCTCATCGCGGGTGAGGTCGGCCTCGTCGAATGCGCGCTGCGAGGCTTCCGTCAGGATCTCTCGCGCCACCTCGGCGACGGTTAACTCCAACTCGCCACTGATGGCGCCACGCTCCAGCGCCGCCTCGGAGCGGTGCTGGCCGAGCGCGTAGAGCGAGAGTACGAGGATGGCGAGGAGGGCAGCGAGGGTCTGCGGCATGAGACTAAGAACAGCGAGGGTGTTGGCTAGAGTCCGCGGCCCGCGGCAAGCGTGCTTCCTGTCTCAGCCGATATCGATTTGCGACTCGACTTGGTAATGCTGGCGGATGACGCCCCCGACGTATTGCGCCTAGCTGGACGTTTTCGGGACCGTATGTCCAGATTGGGATTCACCCTGCTCAGGTCGTGGGAGACGCCGGGCTCCCTGGCGTCCACATGGCCTCCTCAGCGTGGACCGAGGTGGTCTCGTCCCTCCGCACCGCGTCGACGTGTGCGACCTATCCGTCGGTTGGTCCCAGCCCCGGTAGGTCCACGCGGGCCCCTGGCTTGCCCTCCGTCGCATTGAAATAGGTGCGGTAGGTAGGGTAGGCGAGGTCGATGTCGTCCCGCGCGGCGAGGGCGTCGAGGAGGGCTTCCCAGATCGCCTGCTCGCTGCCCCGCACCCGGCGCGGCGCCTCGATGTAGCGCAGCGTGAGTTGCACACCGAAGTCGGTCACGGTCGTGTAGACGGTCGGCGTGAGCTTGGCGTAGAAGATGAGGTATTCCCGCGCCGCGGCCTTCACCTTGCGCTCGGCGTCCTCGGAGAGGTGCGTCGCGTGCGCCTGGGCGATCTCGACGAGGATCTCCTTCGCCGCGCGCCAGTCGCTCTCGAACGTGACCACGACGGGCACCTCGTTCCAGATGTAGGGGAATCCGGCCGTGAAGTTGACGATGGGCTGGCGAAAGACGCTGCTGTTGGGCAGATGGATGATGCGCCCCGTGGACTGCCCCGAGCCGCCCTTGGTGCCCGTTTCGAGGAGCGTGAACTGGAACATGCGCACGTCGATCACATCGCCCATGTGCTCGCCGACGCGGATGCGGTCGCCGGTGTGGAACGGGTGGCGCCAGAGGATGAACACCCACCCGGCGAAGCTGATGAGCAAGTCCTGAAGGGCGATGGCGATGCCTGCCGAGAGCAGCCCCAGGAACGTCCCGAGGTTGTCGAACAGCCCAAACCAGACGTAGGCGAGCAGTAGCGCGCCGAGGAGGGCTGTGGCGTAGCCGATGCCCTTGCGCCAGGTGTAGCGCACGCGCACGTCCTCGGTCTGCCGGAAGACGACCCGTAGCGTCAGCCACCGCGCTACGTTGAGCCCGACCAGAATGGCGACGGTCTGCAGGAGCTTGACCACCGTCGTGCTCTGCATCGAGTCGAGGCTCAGCTGGTCCATCAGCCAGGACGCAACGGCTTCCATGATTGGGGACGCGGGTTGAATGGAAGGACAGGGCCATGCTCGGCTCCTCCCGTTTGGCTTGACGGTCGCTACGCTCCCATGTCAACCCAAACTGTCCCCCTCAGGGATGAGGGGGACAGTCTCGTGACCCTTTATGGGGAGCGAGACGGGGGGAGGCTGTACGACTCCCGAAGTCGTGAGTAGGCGTCGTCAGAACCGTTGCCCGAAGAATACGGCGTTGGCGACGAGCCCCTGCGTGCCCCACCAGAAGGCGCGGAAGCTCGGTGCCCCGTCGATGCCGATCACGCGGCCGCGGCCCATGCGGTTGGCCACGACCGCGGCCCCGCCGCGCAGCGCGTCGAGGTTCTGCGTGGAGACGTAGCCGCTCAGGCGCGGCTCGTCCAGGTACTGCCCGACGACGGCTTCAGCGTTGGACGAGTCGGCGGCGAGGAAGAACGCGCCCTGCTTGAAGAGCGCGACCTCGGGGCCGTAGCCGTAGGCCAGCGGGTGCGTCGGGTCGAGGTCCACAGCGAAGATGCTGCCGCCCAGCGCCTGCGCGCCGCGCTGCCGCGAGCGCTGCTCGTAGGGCACCACGGTAGAGTCGTCGTCGGCCTCGGTGACGGTCGCGTCGAGCCAGTCGGCCTGGGCAGCGGTGACCATGCCGCGCCCGAGCGTGACGAGCGTGCCGCCGCCGCGCACCCACGCGGCTACGGCCTCGCGCTCAGTCTCGCCCCAGGCGAAGATGAAGCCCGAGAGCACGAGCACGTCGTAGTCGTCGAGGTCGAGGCGGGCGGCGTCCTCGGCGTCGAGGAGCGACACGGGGAGGCGGTAGCGCTCCGAGAGTAGGTGCCACACCTCGCCGACGCGGTAGACGGAGGTGCCCGGCCCCGCGAAGAGGCCGATCGTTGGCGCGTCGAGCACAGGCACGCTGGGGCCGCCGAGGTCGGGGCCCTCGGGTGTGAGCCCCGTCGGGAGCGCGTAGGCGTCCACGCCGTCCTCCGCCACGGCTTGCTGCACGAGCCGGATCACGCTCAGCCCGTCGATGTCGGCCTGGTCCACGGGCACGATGAGCGTGCCCCGGTCGAAGCGCTCACGGCGCGTGCCTCCCTCCACGCCCGTCGACACATCGGCCGTGAACGGTGCCGTCGCGAGGCGCACGCGGACGCCTGCCTGCTGCAGCCGACCTAGCGCTCTCGGCGCGAGCGCACGGCCCCACGGAATCGCGTAGGCATAGGCGGCGCTGCCTCCCGTCAGGCGTCCAGCAGGGAAGGCTGTCCGGGGTCGCTCGCCGCCGAGCACGCGCGCGGTCATCTCGGGCACCTCGCCGTGCGGCACGCCGAACGCCAGCGGCAGCGTCCACGTCGAGACGTCGTAGAAGATCGAGTCAGGGAACGTGCTCACGCGCTCCATGACGGCCTTGACGAGCCGCGCCTGTGGCTGCGCGACGGGCACCACGAAGGCCTCGCCGGGCTCGAAGCGCATGCCATCGACCGTCACCGGCTGCGCGAGGTCGTGCACGCGGATGCGGTGCTGCTGCAACACCTCCTGGAGCGCAGCTGCGCGGGTCGGGTACGGCTCCGTCGCCACCACGTAGCCCTGCACGTCGGCATCACGTGCGAAGGCGTTGGCACCGGCGTAGAAGTCGCGCTGGTGGCGGAGCAGGTCCGTCCGCATCGACACGGCGGCTTCCAGCGACGAGAGGCTCGTGGCGAACTGGTTGCGCACCGTCGTCCCGTAGTCGAGCGGGCCGTTCACCGATTCCGTCTTCAGCGCACGGCTCGACGCCTGCTCGAAGAGGATGCCGACGGCCCCGTTCACGTCGGGGTAGGTCGAGCCCTTGCCGTAGTAGTAGTCGTCGAACGACTCCTCGGCGTAGTACAACTGCCCGATGCGGTCGAGTGCGCGGGCGTGAAACTCGCCGATGCGGCGGGTGAGGTCCTGGTTGAGCGCTGGGGTGTTGGGGTTCGTGCGCGACGGGACGCCCGGCTGGAAGAAGTAGGTCGCGTTGCGGCCCATCTCGTGGTAGTCGGTCGAGAGCTGCGGGCGCCACCCGTGCCAGAGGTCCATCCGCGCGCGCGACTCGACGTGCTGGAGCGGGAGCCAGTCGCGGTTGAGGTCGAAGAGGTAGTGGTTGGTGCGGCCGTTAGGCCAGGGTTCGTTGTGCTCGCGGTCCTGGATGTCGCGCGTGGCGACGCCGCCGCGCTGGCCGTTGACCCAGTCCACGAAGCGGTCGCGGCCGTCGGGGTTGAGCATCGGGTCGATGAGCACGAGCGCCTCGTCGAGAATGGCGTCGACGGCAGGGCCTTGACCGGCGGCGAGGTGGTAGAGCAGCAGCAGCCCGGCTTCGGTGGCGCTGGACTCGTTGCCGTGAACGCCATAGCCCATGTACGCTACCACCGGCAACGCGTCGAGGTCGGTGTCGGAGACCGAGCCTGGGGCGTCCGAGAGCCGCCGGTTGGCCGCCTGCACGCGCGCGAGGTCGGCGATGCGGTCGGGCCGCCCGACGTGCGCGATCACGAGCCGCCGCCCCTCGTAGGTCTGCCCGAAGACAAACGCGCTCACCCGGTCCGACGCCGCCGCGACCGCCTCGACATACCGCACGACGTCGGCGGGCCGCGTGTGGCGCTCGCCGATCGTGTGGCCGAGCACCTGCTCGGGCGTGGGAACCGCGGGGTCGTAGCCGGTCGTGCCCGGCGCGGTGAACGGCACCGTCAGCGGGACGGGCTGCGCTGCTGCAGGCACAAGGGCAACGAGAACGGCGAGGACAGCGAGCGCGAAGAGGCGGCGTAGCATGAGGCGAGGGGCGAGGTGAGATGAGCGCCCGAATCTACGCCGGAACCCTCGCAGTCTTTGCCACCCTGGTGGGCCAGCCGCTCTCGACTAACAGCGCGGAGCTAGCTCACGATGAAGGGCGCGATGATAGCCTGCACCTCGTCTATCGTCAGCGGCTCGTCGAAGGCCGCCTCGACCGCGCTGCGCGAGACGCTCGTAAGGTCCGGCACGTCGAGGCGGAGCTGGAGCGAGCGCACGTCCTGGCGCACGTTCTGCTCGCGTGCGTAGACCGGGTCGAAGTCGGAGATTTCCGTGGTGTTCGTGTTGCCAGCCAGCCACGCCTCGGAGCCGAGCAGCGTACGGATGAAGGCGGCGTGGCGCGCCTCGACGGAGTGGATCTGCAGCGCCGCCCCGAGCACGTCGGTGCCGAAGAGGTTGGCGACCTGACCTTTGTAGGCCCGCACGCCGGTGTCCTCGAAGACCTGCGCGAGGACGAGGTAGGTCGGGTTTACGCGTGGGTCGTTGGGGTTGAACGGGTCGAACCGCCCCTCGGCGGTGAAGTCGAACGTCGGGGCCGGGTCGGCGTCGCTGCCCAGCATGCCTTCCAGGAAGCGGACGTGCGCGGCCTCTTGCGCGGCGATGGCCTCAAACGCCGCCTCGCGGGTTGACGGGACGACTCCGGCGGCGTTGGCGAGGCGGTAGAACTCCGCTTCGAGACGCTCCAGCACCAGGGCGAAGTTGAGCACCTCGGTGACCGTCGGCGGCATCGCCTGCCCGAAGACTGGACGCGCGACGGACGCCAGCGCGAGCGGCACCGACGCCGCGAGCGCTTTGGCACCGAGCCGTCCAGCCTGGGCGAGCGCGCGGCGACGGTCCACCACCGCGTCAGACAGCGCCTGCAGGTGATCCTCGTCGAGCAGACCTAGAAGGGAGTCGGAAGACGTAGGCATCGGATTAGCTCGGCAGGTTGGCAGCGGAGAGGTCGGCGATGAAGAACGGGGCTGCGGCCTCCAGCACGGCGCTCACACTCAGACTGGCGTCGAAGCCCGTTGCCGGATCGACGGCCTGCGTGGCGGGGTCGGCCTCGGCGCCCACGGCGAAGGGCGTGTCGTTGGCGAGGAGGTCGCGGATGACCGTCGCGTGCCGCGCCTCAACAGACACGATCTTGCCCGCGATCAGAAGCAGGTCAGGGTCGCGGAGCAGGAGCCCCGCGCCGTTGTAGGCCGCCACGCTGAGGTCTTCGAGCACGCGCGCGGTGGCTAGCACCGAGGCCAGGCTGGTGAAGTCGACCGTCCGCAGGTCCAGGCGTAGCGCAGGGATGGGCGTGCTGCCCGCCGTGGTGATGGCGCCGCGGAAGAAGTCGCGGTGGGCTGTCTCGTGGTCCCGGATCGCCGCGAGGGTTTCGATCTCGGTCTCTGCGGCCTCGCGCGGCGGGGCCGAGACGACGGTGGTGTAGAACGCGGCCTGGAGTTGCTCGATCGCGTAGGCGAAGTTGAGCACGCCGAAGTCGTCTGCGAAGTCGAACACGACGGCCTCGTCGTCGAGGTCGATGCCGGGGTCGTCGGAGTCGCACGCGGCGAGCGCGCCGGCGGTCAGGGCGACGCCGCCGAACTGGAGGAAGCGGCGGCGGCTCAGCGCCGGAGAGCCGTCGGGGCGGACTGAAGAAGAGGGCATCGAGCGGGGCGGTGTGCGGACGAAAGGCGCGCTGGCGGAATCTGGAGCGGACTCGGCGGCTGGGCCAGCGCCCGCAAATCTAAGGCCGGACCAGCCGGAGCCTCAGCCGCCGCGCAGGTAGGCCAGCGAATCCGGCGTGAAGGGGCGTTCCACCGTCTCGAAGTCAGCCCGCAAGCGGTCGGCGGCGCAGGTGTTGCCCGCGATCAGCATGGCGAACTGCGCGGGCGAGATCGGCAGCAGCCCCGCGCGCCCCGCGGTGTTGACGGCCAGCCGCGCGAGCCACAACGGCTGGTGCAGCTTCGGTTTCGGCTCAATGCCCGCGCCCTGCGCGATGCGGTCCACCGCCTCGTCGAAGGTGACGCGCTCGGTCCCGGCAGCGCAGTAGGCCTGCCCGTTGGCCGCGTCGAGCGTGACGGCCTGCGCAAACGCCGCCGCCACCTCGGTGACATGGATGGGTTGCAACTCGTACTGCCCGTCGCCGAGGATCGGGAGGATCGGAAAGGGCTTCACGAGGTCGCGCCAGAGCTGCGAGCAAAACTCGGGACGGCCCGGCCCGGGGTCGCCGAAGATCACCGACGGGCGGAAGATGACGGTATGGCCGAAGCCCGCCGCGCGGACGGCCTCCTCGCCCGCCCACTTCGAGGTCTGGTAGGCCGAGACGCCGTCCGGCGCGGCCCCGTTGGCGCTCATGTGCACGAACCGCTCGACGCCAGCCGTCCTAGCTGCCGCGACCATGTTCGCGGTGCCCTCGTGGTGGATCCGCTCGAAGGTGATGCCGCGTGCTGGGCGCTCTTCGATGATGCCGACGAGGTGGACGACGCCGGCGCAGCCCGCCATGGCCAGACCGAGGGTGTCGGGCTTGAGGATGTCGCCCTGGACGACCTCAACGCCGTCGCGCCCGCGCACGTCGAGGTCATCGGCCGAGCCGCGGACGAGGCAGCGCAGCGTGTGGCCTGCGTCGAGCAGCGCTTTGGAGACGTAGGTGCCGACGAAGCCGGTGCCGCCGGTGAGGAGAAGACGCATGGTCGAGGGTTGCAGGTCGAGGGTCGCAGGTCGAGGGTCGCAGGGCCTACGACCCAGGACCGGCGACTGCCGAGGCGATGCGCGCGGCGGTGTTGGCGAAGGGGCGGAAGGTGCAGCCGAGGTCGGCGCGCGCCTTGGCGTTGCTGTAGCGGAACGTCCGCGACGCCATGCGCACCGACTCGCGCGTGATGCTGGTATGCCGCCGCGTAACAAACGCCCCCGCCTCCATCAGCGCCGCCGCTGCGAGTGCAAGGCGAGGCGGCAGGGTGCGCTTCGGTGCAGGCACGCCGAGCGCCGTCGCAAGCGTGTCGATGAGGGCGCGCCACGACAGATTCTCGCCGCCGAAGATGTAGCGCTCGCCCGTCGCGCCGTCGGCCATCGCCCGCCGCATACCGCTGGCCACATCCTCGACATCGACGACGCACGTCCCGCCCGATGGCACCGCGGGCAGCTTGCGGTCGCGCACCTGCTCGACGATCTGCATCGTGTTCTCGCCGGGGCGGCCGGGCCCGAAGATCACCGCTGGGTTGACCAGCACTGCGTCGAGCCCCTCGGCGATGGCGCGCTGCACTTCGAGTTCGGCGAGGTACTTACTCTCGGCGTAGGCCGTGTTGAGCTTCGAGGGCGTCCACGTCGCGGTCTCGTCGATGGGTTTCCCGTTGGGTCCGGCGTTTGCCTCCGAGCGTCCCAGCGCGGCGATGCTCGACACGTGGACGAGCCGCCGGACGCCCGCCACGCGCGCCGTATCGGCGACGTGCGCGGTGCCTCGGACGTTGACGCGGTGCAACTGCTCGGCATCCTTTGCCCCGCCGAAGCCGACGTAGGCCGCCGCATGATAGACGCCGTCGACGCCCTCCAGCGCCGCTTCCAGGCTGGCACGGTCGGTCACGTCGCCGATCGCATGCTCGACGTCATCGGCCGCGTCACCGAGGAGGTCGAGGCGCGAAGTGGTGCGGCGGAGGATGCGGACGGACGCGCCTGCTGTGACAAGTTGCTGGACGAGCGTCGCGCCGAGGAAGCCGGTGGCGCCGGTGACGAGGAGCATACGGGGCGGGGCGGGTGTAGAGTTGAGAAGGTATGGACGTGGGCGGCTCCCGGAACACGTCGCGCTCGCGCGGAGCTTTCTTACTCTTTCCCCTTTACTCTTCACGTGCCGTCTGAGGCACGAAGCCTCGCCCTTTCATACGTTCCCCTCGCCGCCCTCCACACCGCCACGCGACGCGCGTGCTCAACCCGGACCTCCTGCTCTACGCCTACCGGACGGGCCTCTTCCCGATGGCCGACCCGGACGAGGACGACCAGATCTACTGGTACGCCCCGGACCCGCGCGCCGTGATGCCGCTCGAGGCCTTCCACGTCCCGCACAACACCGCCAAGCGCGTCCGGCAGCAGGTCTTCGACGTGGCCGTGGACGAGGACTTCGAGGCGACGATTCGCGCCTGCGCCGCTCCCGCGCGCGGCCGCATGACGACGTGGATCTCAGAGGAAATCATCGCGGCCTACTGCGAACTGCACCGTCTCGGCTATGCGCACAGCGTGGAGGTGCGGCAGGACGGCGTGCTCGTGGGAGGGCTCTACGGCGTGGCGCTACGCGGCGCCTTCTTTGGCGAGTCGATGTTCCACCGTGCTCGCGACGCGTCCAAGGTGGCCCTGGTGCACCTCGTCGCGCGGCTGCGGCGGGGCGGCTTCGTGCTGCTCGACACGCAACTCCAGACGGAGCACCTCGCGCGCTTCGGCAACACCGAGATCTCGCGCGAGCGCTACGAGCGCCGCCTCGACCAGGCGCTTCGAGTGGCAACCGCCCGCTGGGACGTCGACATGACCGGCTGGACGGACGATGTGCGCCACGGCGGTTTCGCGGGCGAGGCCTAGGTCGGGCACCCAGGAGTCGGTCGGGCGTTCTGGCTCGTCCATCTCCCGCGCGATGTCCCCTGCCCAAACGACTCCGTTGCCCTAAACGATTCCGCTGCTATGCTGCCTCGCCTCGCCTGCTTTGCGCTCGCGCTGAGCCTGCTCATGGGTTGCCAGACCGCGCCCGGCGCGCCGTCCGCGCCCGTCGTCTCAGCCAGCACGGCGGCCTCGGTCGACGGCGTGCTCCCGGCCGATGTCCGCCTCGATGACTCGACGCGGGCCGTCTTCCGCGCGCTGCTCGACCGCGCCGAGGCTAGCAACTGGCAGGCCCTACCGATAGGCGACCTCGTGACAGCGGTCGGCGAGGCGTTCGTAGGGACGCCCTACGTCGATGGGCTGCTCGATGCAGCCGAGGACGAAACGCTGGTGCTCAACCTGCGCGCGTTCGACTGCGTGCTCTACGTCGAGAACGTGCTCGCCCTCGCCCACGGCATCGCCGTCGGCGACACGACGTTCGCGGGCTTTGCTGCGCGCCTCGAAGCGCTCCGCTACCGCGACGGTCAGCGCGACGGCTACGCCTCCCGGCTGCACTACTTCTCCGACTGGCTCCGCGATAACGCCGCGCGCGACCACGTCCGCCTCGTCACCGACGACCTGCCCGGCGTCGAGGCTTACCCGAAGACCATCGCCTTCATGACGGCGCACCGCGAGAGCTACGCCAAGCTCGCCCCCGACACGCCGCGCGCCGACAGCCTCCTGGCCGCCCTCGGCGACGCCGAGGCGCAGCTCAACGCCGCGCCGGGGCTGACCTACCTCCCGCAGGAGCGCATCGCCGACGCCTACGCCGCGCTCCAGACTGGCGACGTCCTCGCCACGACGACCTCCATCGACGGCCTCGACGTGACGCACACCGGCTTCGTGGTGAAGCTCGACGGCGGAGCGACGGGGTTCCTCCATGCGTCGAGCACGGGCGCGGTGAAGGTCGCGCCCGACCTCGCGGCCTACGTTGAGGGCAACCGCGTCCAGACGGGCCTGCTCGTGGCCCGCCCCGTCGATCCGCGCACGGATTCCTAGGGGCTGGCAGTCTCCCATATACGAGACTTGACCTATGGAGCGACGGGCCGCACCTTTCGGCCTTCGTACTTCCACCTTCGCCACTCCACGTGCCGATCCACGTCGCCCTACTCATCGCGCTCGTCACCCTGATCCTTGGAACGGTGCTTGGCTGGATTCTCGGCACTACCCGTGGGCCGCTGGTGATCGTAGCGGGGGAAGAAGGAGATAGGGAATCGGGGATAGGGGATGGGGAAGGCAACGGAGAGACTGGAAAGCGAGAAGACGGCGACGAGCAGTCACCGCCGGACCGCGACACCGCCGCGCCGCTGCACTCCGAGGAAGACCGACCCACCGCGACACCGCCGGACCGCGACACCGCGGCACCCTTTCCCACCCTCGAAGCCTGCATCGCCGCGCTCGAAGACGCCATCGCCTACAACAGCGCGCCGGCGTCGGTGCGGAGCCACCCGGCGTTTGCAGCGGGCGTGACGCTGCTGGCCGACGAGCCGCTTGGCAAGCTCCGTTCCATGGCCGACGAGAGCGCGCGGAGCAGTGACCGCGAGCGCAACCGCGGCCTGCTTGCCCTCGACGCGCTGCGCGTGCGGCCCGACGTGTCGCCCACGCTCGCGGCGGGCCTCGTGCCGCTCGTGAGCCAGCAGGGCACCGTGGCCGCGCTCTTCACGCTCGACACCATCGCAGCGCACGTCGCCGACCGCGCCGTGGCGGGCGACCTCCTCGCGCAGCTCGACGACTCGTGGGCCTCCGAGCCGGACCGGCTGCACCTGCTTGCGTTCCTCGACGCGCGGCACGCCGCAGGCGACCCGTTCACCGTGGACGACGGGACGCTGGCGCGGCTCAGCACCTACGACGTACGCGAGGAGACGCTGCCGCTGCTCCACCGTCTCGACGCGCCGGACGCCCTCGGCGAAGCCGTCGCACGTGTGGCGGCCCGCCTCAGTGCATGGGAAAAGCAGCAGGTCAATACGGCCTTTCTGGGGGGCGTCGGACGCGTCGTCACCGAGTCCGGGCCACACGTTGGGCATTCTGCCATGACCGCCGACGTGGACGCGATGGTGCGGGCGCTTACCGCGCCAACTCCGCGCTCGGTGATCGTGACCGGCGAGAGCGGCAGCGGGCGCACGACGACGATCCGGGCACTGGAAACCCGACTGCGCAAACAGGGCTGGACCATCTTCGAGGCCGACGCCACCGACCTCCTTGCGGGGCAGATGTACATCGGCCAGCTCGAGGAGCGCGTCACGAACATCGTCAAGCAGATTGCCGATCGGCCGGTGCTGTGGGTCGCGCCGCGCTTCGGCGAGTTCGTCCACGCGGGGCAGTACCGCGAGAAGCCCACCGGCGCGCTCGACATGCTGCTGCCTGCGATCCAGCGCGGGACGGTACGGCTCGTCGGCGAGGTCACGCCTGAGGCGTATCGCCAACTCGTTCGCGAGCGGCCCCGCGTGCGCACGCTCATGGACACGGTCGAGATCGCGCCGATGTCAGCCAACGACGCGCAGGGGCTCGTGACGCGGTGGATGCTGTTCACCTACGGCGAGGGGGCGTTCGCCGACGCCGACGTACTACCCGAGGCTCGAGCGCTCGCCGAGCAGGTGCTTCCCAAAGTGCTCCCCGGCGCGCTCTTCGACATCGTCAAGCTGGTGCTCCAACGTCGCCAGGCGGAGCCTCCCGACGATGTCTCGAAGGCGCGCAAGAAGCTGCGCATTACGCGCGAGGACGTGCTCGCGGGCGTTGCCAGCCTGACGGGCCTCCCAACGGCGCTCCTCGACGACCGCGCGGGGCTCGACCTGCCCGGGCTCCGCACGCACTTCGAGAGGCGTGTGCTCGGCCAGCCCGAAGCCGTGGACGCGCTCGTGGACCGCGTGGCGCTCCTCAAAGCGGGCCTCACCGACCCGACGCGGCCGTACGGCGTCTTCCTGTTCGTCGGGCCGACGGGCACGGGCAAGACCGAGATCGCGAAGGCACTCGCGGCCTACCTCTTTGGCGCGGAGGACCGCATGATCCGGCTCGACATGAGCGAGTTCCAGACCGCCGACGCGCTCGATCGGCTCCTCGGCACGGCCGAGGGCGCGCACGGGCCTGAGGCGCTCGTCGACCAGGTCCGGAAGCAGCCGTTCGCCGTCGTGCTGCTCGACGAGTTCGAGAAGGCCGCGCCCCAGGTATGGGACCTCTTCCTGCAGGTCTTCGACGACGGCCGCCTCACCGACCGCCGCGGCGCGACGACCGACTTCCGCCACACCATCGTCATCCTCACCTCCAACGTCGGTTCGCGCGTGGCGACGCGCCCCGGGCTGGGCTTCGGCGGAGCCCCAGAATCGTTCACTGCCGACAGCGTCCAGCAGCGCCTCGAAGGGACGTTCCGCAAGGAGTTCCTCAACCGCCTCGACCGGATCGTGGTGTTCCAGCCGCTGCGCCGCCCGGTGATGCGCAAGCTGCTCGACCTCGAACTCACCAAGGCGCTCGACCGGCGCGGGCTGCGTCACCGCGGCTGGGCGGTCGAGTTCGACGCTGCTGCGCTGGAGTTTTTGCTGGACGAGGGCTTCACGCCCGACCTCGGCGCACGGCCGCTGAAGCGTGCCGTCGAGCGGCACCTGCTCACGCCGCTCGCGCGCACCATCGTGGCCCACGCCGCGCCGGAGGGCGACCAGTTCCTTTTCGTACGCGGCGCCACCGATGCCAATGGGAGGGGTGGCTTGGAGGTCGAGTTCGTCGACCCTGACGCGGACGAAGGGACGCCGCTGCCGAATGCGGAAGACGTGGGCGAGACGCTCGAAGCCGTTGCCCTCGACGCGCAGGGCACGCCCGCCGAACTTGCGCTCGTGCTCAACCAGTACGACGCCCTCGCCGCCGCCGTGGACGTCGATGCCTGGGCGCAGGCGAAGAGTGAGGCCTACGCCCGCATGGCCGATGGGGCCTTCTGGAGCGACCCGGATCGGTTCGAGACGCTGGGCCGCGCCGAGTTCATGGACCGCATCGAGGCCGGGCTCGACACGGCCGACTCGCTGCTCGACCGCCTCGAAGACGCGCGTGCCAGGGGCAACGCGACGCTCCCGCGCTCCGTGATGCAGCGCGTGGCGCACCAGCTCTTCTTGCTGCGGGAAGCACTCGCCACGTTGGAGGAGCAGGCCCCACGGGCTGCCATCGTGCGGATCGAGGCGGAAGCCGACGACGCGGCCTGGGCGGGCGAGGTCGCGGGGATGTACCAGCGCTGGGCCGCCCACCGCCGCATGCGCCTCGACGTGATCGCCGACGATGCACAGGACAACGGGTCCGGACCGGCCTTCGAAAGGACGTTCGCCGTGTCGGGCTTCGGCGCGTGGCGGCTGCTGGATGCCGAGGCCGGTCTGCACGTCCACGAGACGCCGAAGGACGGGGACCAGAACGGCTACGACCGCACCGTGGCGCGCGTGGCTGTCGTGCCTTGCCCTGAGCCGTTGCCCGCCGCGCCTGCGGAGCGAGCCGCGGTCTGCCACGCCGCGCTCGCCGCCGCCACGGAGGCGGGGCGCCCCGAGATCGTCCGACGCTACCGCGAGGCCCCGTCGCCGCTCGTCCGCGACGCCGTCCGTGGCTGGCGCACCGGTCGTCTCGACCGCGTCCTCGACGGCCACTTCGACCTGATCGGGGCGGGCGGCTAGGCCGCTTCGTCGCCCTTGGCGCTGTCCTCGATCTCTTGGTCGAAGTACGGCGCGAGGTAGCACGCCGCCACGCTCACGTAGATGAACGGCGAGGTCGGCATCTGGCCGAGGACCTGGTTGCCGTAGCTCGCCGCCGCGATGCCGCACGCGCCCGCTAGGAGCGCCAGCAGCGTGTGCTGGAGCGCACGGTCCTTCACGGCGAGCATGCGCCGCGCCGCGCCCGCGAGCACGATCAGCAGCCCCAGGATGTAGAGCCGCATCCCGAAGACGCCGTACTCGGCCATGATGCGGACGTACCACGAGTCGAGCGCGAGGTTTGCGAGGAACGTGCCCGGCGCGAAGCGCTGGCCCCACGACCCCGCAGAGCCGACGCCGCCGCCGAGCGGATGCCCGGCGAGCCATGCCTTCAGCCGCATCTGGTTTTCGTGGCGCACCTTCAGCGAGTTGTTCTCGCCGCCCTCCTTCAGCCCTGCCCGGAAGCGCTGCACGGCATAGATGCCGCTCCCGATCGACGTGAACATGAGCACACTGTAGAGCGCGATGATCGCCAGCGAGCCCGCCACCATCATCTTGATGTTGCGGCTGAGCACCAGGTAGGTCAGCGCGCCCGCTGCCGGGACGGCCATTGCGCCGCGCGTGCCGGAAATGAGCAAGCCGTAGACGCCCGCGAGCCCGAGCACGCCGTAGAGGAGGCGCCTCTTCAGCGGATACGGCCCCACTGCGAGGATCAGCCCGACGATGCCGACGCAGCCTTGCGCTGCGCCGAACTGCCCCGCGTCGGAGTAGAACGAGAACACACGCAGCTTGCCGAAGAGGACGTGCGTGGACAGGTTGCCCGGCACGCTGAGCCACGCCTGCTCGGCTGCGTCGAGGCCGATGAAGAGCTGCTTCGCGCCCCAGAGCGTGCCCACGAACGAGAGCCCCAGCCAGATCCAGATGAGCCGCTGCAGCTGCGACTGCCGCTGGATGAGCAGCAGCGCGACGAGGGCCGTCTGGATGACGTAGAAGGTGGTCCCGCGCCCGGCGTAGAACCACGCCACCGGCCCCGGCGAGAGCGGGTTGGCGATCTGCAGCCCCGTCAGCCCGAGCCACGCCACCGCCATAAACACGAACACGTTTCTGAGCCGATCGGCGTCGTAGCGCCCTTCGCGCCAACGTACCGCGATCACGGCGAGCGTAAGCACGAGGAAGCCGTCGAGCATCAGCCCGGTCGGCGCAGGGACATAGCGCGAGAGGCCCGGCCCGAAGAAACTCACCGCCACGGCGGCATAAAGCCCCGAAATCGGCACTGCGTAGACGATGCCCACCACGATCAGCACCGCCGGCAGTGCGCCGAGCACGATCCCGATCACGAATCCCGCCTTGATGACGAGCAACCCGGTCAGCAACGACCCGCCAAACGTGACGAGCACCGTCAGCAGCGGCCCAAGCCAAGCCGTCTGCAAGGCCGCGTCGAGCCCTGCGAGCAGGCGCGGGCGCGAAGGCGGTGGTGCAGGAAGAAGCGCAGGCATCGTTGGCGGACGGTGCGGGACGCAGGACGTTCAGGAGTGCGGGAGCGCGCGAGTAGGGGGGCGCGCCGCGTCAGGCGATGTTGAGGCGGCTACCCCGTCACTCAAGACCGAAGGTTTTGCCGAAAGGCGTGCAGGCTCGTCGTTCAGCGGCGTAGGCTCAGGGTGCTCTGCCGGGATGTCTGCCTCGTCGTCGAGGTCGTCGGCGGCAGCCCGGCCGCGCAGGAGGAAGAGCAGCGCGGGCGGGCCAGCCTTGATCGTCGCGCGGACGCTGAAGGGCACAAACCGCTTCGCAAAGCCGACACCGAGCGTGGCGCCCACGAGGGTCATCGCAATCGTTACGCCCGCGACGGCCTCCACCGAGCCCAGCACGGAGAGCGCCACGATGTCGCCGCCGATGTTGACCGCTACCATCACGGCTACCTTGATCATGTTGAGCGCCGGGCGGCCGAGCGCGTCGAGCGCGAGCCCGAGGTAGCGGTCGAGCGGCAGCAGCGCCATGTAGACGACGAAGAGCCGCAGCAGGGGGGCGGCGTCGCGGTAGGCTTCGCCAGCGAGCGCCACGCAGCAGGCCTCGGCCCACACAAACACCACCACCAGCAGCGGCACCAGCGCGAGCGAGAGTCCGCCGACCCACGCGTGGAGGTAGCGCGCGAACGTCTCGGTGTCGCCGCGCCGTGCTTTGCGGGAGAGCGACGGCATCGCCGTCTGCGCGAGCCCTCGCAGGGGGATCTCGACGATCTCGATCAGCTTCTGCGGGACGCCGTAGAACGCGACGGCGGCCGGGCCAAGCCAGAGCCCGAGGATGAACTGGTCAGCGCTGCGGAGGAGATTGCTCCCAAGCGCCGTCCCGACGCTGTAGCGGCCGAAGCGATAGAGCGTGCGCACGGCGCGGCGTGTAGCACGCCGTAGCGTGCGGAGGCGCGTCCAGCCGAGTGCCAGCATGAGCGCGCTGGCGGCGAGGTGGATGCCGACGTAGGCCCGGGCAATGCCGCTGAGTTCGGCCTGTGCCCAGTGCAGGTGGGGTGCCAGGAAGTTGACGACCACGAACACGGCGAAGCCTCCGGCGAGGATCACCTTGAGCACGAGCAGCCGCCCAAAGTGCTCACGCGCCAATCCGTTCCACGTCGCCACGAGGTGGGGAAGGGCCGCCACGGCGAGAAGCGGGTACCAGTCGAAGAAGAGCCAGAACGCCCCCGCGCTGGGGAGCAGCCGCCCGAGCGCGAACACGCCGAGTGCGAGCACCGACGTTGTCACCAGCCCGAGCACCCACGCGCCGCCCATGAGCGTGCGCTCCTGCGCAGGCGTGGAGCCCGCTGAGCGCTGCACGAGCGCGGACTGCACCAGCCCGTGCCGCACCATGTCGAGGAAGGTCACGGCCGTGAGGAAAAGCACCCACGCGCCAAAGTCAGTCGGGGCGAGCGTCCGCGCCAGTAGTACGAAGCTCACGAACGCAAAGCCAGCCCCCGCGAGTTGCGTCACGATGGCGAGCACCTGCGGCCGTTGAGCCAGCGCTGCGATGGAGGCGAAGGACGGCATCGGCTAGGCAGGGGGGAGAGCCTGCTGAAGCACCGACGCGAACGCCGCGGCCCGGCCCGGCCACGCATTGCCTCGGGCCGCCTCGATGCGCGCGGCGACGACTTCCGGGGCCGCGGGCGCAAGCGCTTCGCCGAGCCCCGTCCGGAAGGCCTCCGCCGTCTCGGCCACCGTGGCCAGCCCGGCGAACTCGCGCAGGTCGGCAAACGGCGTCATGACCACGGGCCGCCCTGCCGCCAGGTACTCGTTGATCTTGAGCGGATAGATGTTCGCCGTGAAGTCGGTGCGTGCGAAGGGGATCGTGCCGACGTCCATCTGCCGGAGAAAGCCCGGCAGCGCAGCAGGCTGCTGCGCCCCCACGAGGTCGACGTTCGCGTGCCTACTCAGCCCGTGTGCCCGCTCGTCGACGAGGCGCCCGACGAAGAGGAACCGCCAGTCCGGCGACGCCTCGATGACGGCGTGGAGCAGGCCGTAGTCGAGCCGGTCGTCGAGGCTGCCGAGATAGCCCACGCACGGGCGCCCAACTCGCGCAGTGGGGTCGGCATCGTAGGCTTCGTGGAAGAGATCGAAGTCGACGCCATTCTTGACGAGGCGCACGCGGTCGTGGTGTCCGCGCTTGCTGGCCAGAAGCGCCTCGCTCGACACGACGACCACGTCGGCCTGCGTGAGAAACCGCGCTTCGAGGCGGGTGCCATGGCGGCGGTTCCACGCGGCGGCGCTGATCTCGTCGTAGCAGTAGTAGGCCAGCAGCCGCTCGCCGAGGCGCCCTGCAAGCGGGACGCCGAGGAACGGATTGAACGCGTTGACCACCACCGGCGCGCTCATCCCGAGCCGCTGGATCGCCCGCCGGATCGCGGCCCCGACGACGCGCCCGTTGAGGCCGAGCAGCGCGTCGTACGCGATGCCTGGCGCCAGCCCGTTCACCGGCACTGTCACAGGGGGCGTGAGGACGTGCACCGCCCTCCCGTCGCCGATCTCGACGCGGCGCAGGCGGTCTTCGCCGCCTGGCATGAGCGGCCCAGCCATCCGTCGCAGCGGCGCCCGTTGGCGGCCCCGGAGCGTCTGGACGACGTCTTTGACCGTGAACGGATAATCGACGTAGAGCGCCTGCCGCCCCGGTGCGAGGTGGCGCGCGGCCAGCGCTCGCACGAGGTGCACGGTCGACTTCATGTAGTCGCCGTCCCACGTTGGCAGCGCGACGCACACGAGGTCGGCGTCGAGGATGTCCCCGGTGTGCTTCGGAGGCGCGAGCGCTCCGGGGGCGCGAGCTAGCCGCGCGGCTTCGGGGGCCGAGGAGGAAAACGAGTCGAACATGGCGGAGCGAGGCCTGTGGTGAGTTCGTCCTGGCGCAAAAACCGTGTCAGCCTGCGTCTGAGGCGGTGGGCGGCGGCTATTTTCTTTGCCCAATTAGGTAGTGCTGGGGGAGGAGCCCGCTGCGTCTAGCCGAAGATGGGGCGTAGGAAGGGCGGGATCGGGAGGCCGCGTGCGGTGAGGCCGTTGAGGAAATCGCGGTTCATCTCGGTGAGCACCAGCAGGATGGAGTGCGGGTGCGCGGCTTTGAGCGCGCTGAGCGCGTGCTGGTCCGCATCGGTCCAGGTGCGGTCGGCGCGGAGCACCATCAGGGCGATGTCGGCATCGCGGACGACCTGCAGCGGGGCCGCGTGCTCGACCATCGGCGGCAGCTCGATCACGACGACATCGGCTCCGGACACATCGAAGGCCGGCGGGGGCGAGTCTGCTGTAGAGTCCGCAGCCAGGACCTCAGTCTTGGCGTTCCCACCCTTCCGGCGACGACGCTTCGCCTTGGTGCCACTCTTGGCCTCTGGAGGGTGGGGATGCTTCGCCTCAACCGAGCCTGCACGCGGGCTCCAGCTTCCTTCGTAGACCTGGAGGTCGGACACCACCGAGCGCGCCACATCGGTGGCAAAGCCAGGGCCGAGCAAGTCGCCCGGGACTGGGGCCTGGCTGGGGTCGGTGCGGGTGGTCAGGGCGACGTGGTGGACGCGCTCGTGGTCATCGCGGAGCATCATCGCGAGGCGCGTGGCGATGAGCGCGACGCCGTCCTCGGGCAGCGCACCCACGACAGCCAGACGCAGGGGGCCGCCCTTCGTGTCGGAGCGCTCTCGGTCTAGAAGGTGCAGCTTCACCGCACGGACGAGGTGCAGGTCGAGCCTCCGCAGCACGTCGTGGAGGTCGTCGTGTGGTGACCGACGCCTCGGAACGCCGGGCGAGGCCGCGAGCGTCGTCTCCAGCGGATCGGTCTTGCGGAGGAGACGCTGCCACCCAAACCGCGAGCGCGCCGACGCCATCTCAGCGTCGTGCTCCTCTTCGTAGACGAAGGCGTCGCGCTCGTCTGGTTCCTGCCGAGAAAGCCGACTGCGCAGCCGGGCAAACAGGCGGGGCGGGGTCACCTGGATCGGCGGGTAGGCTGTGGCTACCTCCAGCTTCGTGATCGAGCGGGCGCGCTCGATGGAGCGGATCGTCGGGTGGAACAGCTCGATCAGCACAAACATCGTCGCGAGCAATCCAAAGCAGCCCACCATCGCGCCGACGGCCAGGAGGAGGCGGTTCGACCCCTCCGGCTCCTCCGGGAAGAACGGCGCATCGACCACGTCGAGGCGCGAGGCCATCTGGATGTTCTGCTCGCGCATCCGCGCCATGTTGAGGCTGTTGAGCAGTTCGAGGTAGGTCTGCTCGGCCGTGCTGACCTCGCGCTCCAGGGTGGTGAGGGTGGCCCCGAGCGGCGAGAACTCGTCGTAGTAGCGGCCGTATTCCTGGAGGCGCTGTTCGAGAAGGACCACCTGGGCGCGGGCGTCTGTGGCGTCGAGGAGCTTCTGGAGCCAGGCGTCGGCGATGTTCTCGCGGTTGAGGCCTTCGCGCGAGCTGGCGAGGTCATAGAGCGCGGCGGCCTGCCGAGTAAGCTCGGCTTCCAGGCTGTCGGCACGGCGGCGGAGGTCGGGGCGCGGCACGCCGCCGGCCTCGGCGAGCACGACGGCCGTGGTGGCCTCGGCGAGCTGGTTGCGCAGCACGAGCATCGTGTCGCTCCGCACGGCGAGCGTCTGCTGCTGCACCATCCGTGCTTCCAACTCCTGCACGACCGCCTCGGCGGCAGCCTGGCGCTGCAACTCCTGCTGAAGCTCGGCCGCGATGGCCTCCTTCTGCCCCGCGATGGCCTTCGTCTGCTCGTTGTAGTTGATGACGCGGTTGTCGACGCCAAACGCCCGCAGCGCCTCGACGCGGTTGGCTAGTTCGTCCTCCGCGCGGTCGACCTCGCGCTCGAAGAAGGCGACCACGTTGCCCGTCTCGCGCGTCTTCATGCTCTGGTGCCGTGCCGTGACCACCTCCAGCAGCACCTCCAGCGTCCACTGGCACAGCTGCGGGTCGATGGACACGTAGCGCATCTTGATGAGGTCGGACGCCCCCACGCGCGACACGCCGAGTTGCTTCTGGATCTCGTCCACGGCGAAAGGGGTGTTGCCCTGGAGGAGCAACTCGTAGACCTCGCTCTCAGGCCGGTGCTTGGCCGCGCGGAGGCGTTCGAGCACGCGGGTTTCGCTCCGCGATCCGTCGATGAGAGCCAGGATGTGGGGCGCGCGCTCCGAGTCGAAGACGGCGAGGCGCTCGGGCTCTGTCACCAGCTGCCGGGCCAGCAGCCGCAGCGCGGCCTCCTCGACGGTGGTGCGCGCCTTGACGAGGTTGACGAGGTTGTCGAAGGCGTTGGCTACGGTGAGATAGTCGACGCGGTCGTTGGCCGAGGACTCGATGGTGTAGCCCGAGACGAGGCCGGTGTAGAGCACCGACTCCGAGGCGTAGGTGTCGAGCGCGTTGCGCGTGGCGAAGAGCACCAACGCCGCGGCCACGACGGGGCCGAGCAGCAGCCAAAGCCACCGCTGCCGCACCATGCGTAGGATCGAGCGGGGTGTCATCGGCCGTCGTCTTCGGTGACGGTCTGCCCGCCGCCGTGCTCGTGGAGGTCCGTGCTCCCGCTCCGCAGCACGACCGGCTCTTCGGCGAGCACGCGCAGCGACATCCCGACGACGAGTTCGAGCTGCGCGTAGGCGTTGCGGTACTCGGCGCTCGCGGACTCGTAGGTCGCCTCGGCGGAGGCCTTGGTCTGCGTGACCTGCGCGAGATCAGCGACGGAGAGGTGGCCTTGCGAGAAGGCGCGCTCGGCGACGGCATAGTGGCTGCGCGCAGCCTGCAGCGCCTCGCTGCGGACGCCGACCAGCCGCTCGGCCAGCACGACTTCGTGGTAGAGCTGCGTCACAAACCGGTCTTCTTCGATCTGGACCATCTGCTCCTGCTCGCGCGCTTGCGTGATGCGGGCCTCCTGGGCTCGCACGTCGTGGCGCCGCCCGAAGAGGTCGTAGAGCGAGAGCCGGATCCCGATGGTGGTCTGGGTGCCCAGTGTGACCTCGTCAAGCGTCGCGTTGCCGGTAGAGCCATAGTTGGTCGAGGCGCCGACGGTGATGCCTTGGAGCCAGAGCGCGCTCGCGCCCCGCAGGTTGGCGCTAGCCTGGGTGACCGCAGCGGCCTCCATGCGCAGGCGCGGCGAGTGGTCCCGTGCTGCCAGGAGCACCACGTCCAAGGGAGGCAAAGGGGCTAGGTCTGCGGCGAGCATCGGCCCGGAATTGGCCGTCACTGCAGCGGGTAGGGGTGGCGCCGGGAGCGGCTGGGCGGTGGCAATCGCGCACAGCACGGGCGCGGTGCCGAGGAGCAGCACCGCGCGCCGGAGGGGCATTCGCAGCCGGGAAAGGAGACGTAGCACGGACGAGACGGGATGGCGGGACCCCTGATTTGGCAAACCCCATTCCGCTCCGCCATGACCAGGTGGACCTCATCCTCCGCATTCTAGCGTTGCCTGGTTCTGCTAGGTCCTTGACAACGAGTAGGACCGGCAGTGGTCTTTTTGGCGGTTTTTCGCCGGTTGCGTGGCCCCGATAGCTCCAGAGGACGAAAAACGACGCCCCGCCCCTCGATTACCAATCGTGGAGCGGGGCGGTGAATGTGTAATACGGCCGGCCGGTAGAAACGACCTGTTACACGTCCTCTTTCTGAAGCATGGCGGGGATAGTCTGGAACATGATCTTGAAGTCGCCGCCGAGGGTGTGATCCTCGGCGTAGCTGTTGTCGAGAGCGATCCGTTCCTCTGGCGACATGTCGGACTTGCCGCGCTTGGTGACCTGCCACAAGCCCGTAAGTCCGGCGGGCGCGTCGAAGCGGAGCACGCTCGGGTCGGCGGTAAGTTGCTCGGCCTCGTAGAGCGGCAGCGGTCGGTTGCCGACCAGGCTCATGTCGCCCTTGACCACGTTGAGCAACTGCGGCAGCTCGTCGATGGAGGTGTTGCGGATGAAGCGGCCGACGCGCGTCACGCGGGGATCGTTCTGGAGCTTCACGAAGACGTTGCTCGCCTGCTGCTTCTTGCGCGCGAGCAGGAGCTTCTCGCAGACAGGCATGCCGTCCTTGTCGATCATCTGCGCTGAGCACGGCTTGCCGAGCCGCTCGCACTCGGCGCACACGTCGAGCGAGGCCGGAGCCGCAGGGGTGTCCTGCGCGGCGTCCTGCGCAGTGTACTGGTTGAGGTGCATCAGGTCCTTGAGCCGCTGATCGGCGTCCTGATACATCGAGCGGAACTTGTAGACCTTGAACACGCGATAGCGGCTGCCGACGCGCTTCGAGGCGTAGAGCACAGGCCCCGGCGATTCGAGACGGATGGCTGCCGCGACGGCGAGCAGGATCGGGCTGAGGATGAGCAAGGCGGTGCCAGCCAGGGCGATGTCGAGCGCGCGCTTGACCTTGCGGCGAAGCCAGGATGAGTTGGGCGCCGACGCCTCGGGCAGCGCCTCGCGGAAGGCGAGGTGCTCCACGGCCTTGCCGTCCCGGGGAGCCCGGAAGGCCTTTGCGAGATGGTCAGGGCGACGAGGGAGCACGGCAGAAGGTGAGGGCACAGAGAGCGGCAAAGCTTCTCTGGCGTGAGCAGCTAGCATTGGAGTAGGCATGGTGGTGTGCGCGGTGGTAGGGCGCGGTGGTGAGTGGCCGCTGGTATCGGCGTGCCACCGCTCCCCTCCAAGCGGAAACGAGCGCTGGGTGCCCCCATCGGTTTCACCGTGCCGGTTTGTAACCCATAGGCTCCGCCGTTGGCGTCTGCAGCGGCCCTCCCCGGACCGACTCTCCACGGAGGTACGCACCGGTAGCGCTTCCATACGATTTGTCCAGCATGTCTGCTCCTGGATTTTGTGAACCTATCATGGATCGCCTTTGTTTTTTAGGCAGACCTCTGGATAAGTCTTCGCGGCGCGCCTAGTTTTTCAGTGACGCCGTTTTCCTCTTAAGCCACCGTTTAGTGCCCTGGCCCGCATGTCCGTAGAAAAAATCGACGAGATCGACGCCCAAATCCTGGCGCTGCTCCAGGCGAGTGGCCGCATCAAGCGCAACCAGATCGCCGAGCACGTCGGGCTGTCGGTGCCGTCCGTTTCGGAGCGCATGCGCAAGCTCGAAGAGCGGGGCGTGATCTCCGGCTACCACGCCGTCCTCACGCCCAAGCGGCTCCACCTCGACATCACCGCCTTCATCCGCGTCTCCGTGGACGGCTCGAAGCACTACGACGCCTTCATCGAACGCGTGAGCGAGATGTCTGAGGTCCTCGAACTGCACTCGATCACGGGCGAGGGCTCGCACATGATCAAGGCGCGCACCCGCAACACGTCCACGCTGGAGAAGCTGCTCGCGCGCCTCCAGCGCATCCCCGGCGTGCGCGGCACCCAGACCTCCATCGTCCTCACGTCGCTCAAGGAGACCAGCCAGCTCCATGTCGAGCCGATGATCCTCTACCAAAACGGCGAATGACGTGTGGAGGTGTGGACGTATGCATGTGTGAACGTGCACGCCCTGCCTCCGCTTCGCTGACGACCTCTACGTGATCTCCACGTCCACGCCTTCATACCTGACCACGTTCATACCTCCAGCCATGCCCGCCACCTCCACCGCCGTCTCGAAGAACGGCAAAGCTGCCCTCGACATCCCTTCGATCTTCGGGGAGCGCTCCTTCGGCCTCAAGCAGATGAAGGCCCGCCTGCCCAAGTCGGTCTACAAGCGCGTCGTCGCGACCGTCGAGAAGGGCGAGGCGCTCGATGCCACCGTCGCCGACGCGATCGCGCTCGCCATGAAGGAGTGGGCCGTCGAGCACGGCGCGACGCACTACACGCACTGGTTCCAGCCGCTCACCGGCCGCACAGCCGAGAAGCACGACTCGTTCGTGACGCCCAACCAGGGCGGCGGCGCCATCGCCGAGTTCTCGGGCAAGGAGCTCTTCCAGGGCGAGCCCGACGCGTCGTCGTTCCCGTCGGGTGGCCTCCGCGCCACCTTTGAAGCGCGCGGCTACACCGCCTACGACCCGACCAGCTTCGCGTTCATCGTGGAGCACAACGGCGTCGCCACGCTCTGCATCCCGACCGCCTTCACGTCGTGGACCGGCGAGGCGCTCGACCACAAGATCCCGCTCCTTCGCTCGATGGAGGCGCTCAACAAGCAGGCGACCCGCGCGCTCGGCATCCTTGGCGATAAGGTCGGCCGCGTCTACTCGACCTGCGGCTCGGAGCAGGAGTACTTCCTCATCGACGAGGGCTTCTACGAGCAGCGCCCCGACCTGATGACAGCCGGCCGTACGCTCGTCGGCGCGAAGCCGCCGCGCGGCCAGGAACTCGACGACCACTACTTCGGCTCGATCCCGGAGCGCGTGATGACGTTCATGAACGCCGTCGAGGAGCAACTCTACCGTCTGGGTGTGCCCGTCAAGACGCGCCACAACGAGGTGGCTCCGGGCCAGTACGAGATCGCTCCGATCTTCGAGGACACCAACGTGGCCGCGGATCACCAGCAGGTCATGATGATGACGCTCCAGCGCACTGCCAAGCGCATGGGCATGGCGTGCCTGCTCCACGAGAAGCCCTTCGCTGGCATCAACGGCTCCGGCAAGCACTGCAACTTCTCGATGGCGACCGACACGGGCCTCAACCTCCTGGAGCCGGGCGACACGCCGCACGACAACATCATCTTCCTCTTCTTCTGTACCGCCGTCATCCAGGCCGTGCACAAGCACCAGGACCTCCTCCGCATCTCGATCGCGACGGCAGCCAACGACCACCGCCTCGGGGCCAACGAAGCGCCCCCTGCGATCATCTCGATCTTCCTCGGCGACCAGCTCACCGACGTGTACGAGCAGATCGCGGAGAGTGGCAAGGCCACCGAGAGCAAGCAGTCAGGCTTCCTCGGCCTCGGCACGCCCGTCCTGCCGGAGCTGCCGCGCCACGCCGGCGACCGCAACCGCACCTCGCCGTTTGCCTTCACCGGCAACAAGTTCGAGTTCCGCGCCGTCGGGTCGAGCCAGTCGATCAGCTTCCCGCTGACCGTCCTCAACACCATCGTCGCCGAGGCCATCGAGGACCTCGCGACGAAGCTCAAGGATGCGCTCGGCAAGAAGAAGAGCAAGAAGGCGCTCGAAGCCGCGCTCCAGGCCGTCATCGCCGAGTCCATCGCTGAGCATATGCCGGTCATCTTCAACGGCGACGGCTACTCCGACGCATGGCACAAGGAAGCCGAAGAAGAGCGCGGTCTGCTCAACCTCCGCACCACGCCCGACGCCCTCGACCAGATGATGGCCGAGAAGAACGTCGCCGTGTTCGAGAAGTACGACGTGCTCTCGGAGGCCGAACTCGGCTCGCGCCACGAGGTGTTCTCGGAGCAGTACGCCATCACGCTCAACATCGAGGCGGCGACTACGCTCAACATCGCCAAGACGATGGTGCTCCCGGCCGCGATCAGCTACCTCAAGGACCTCGTCGAGACGATGGATGAGGCGGGTGACGGCCTCAAGCTCGACGGTATGGCCGCGATCGCGAAGGACGTCAACACCGCCATCAACACGCTCCAGAAGGCGGCGGCGGCGCTGAAGCGAGCCATCGCGGGTGCGCACAAGGCGAAGGACGAGTCGCGCTACATGGTCACAAAGGTAGTCCCAGCGATGGCGAAGGTCCGCGCGGCCTGCGACGAGTTGGAAGGCGAGGTCCCCTACGATCTCTGGCCCCTGCCCACCTACCGCGAGATGCTGTTTGTCAAATAGGAGAGGGCGGCGGTATGGCCGTGTTGCTGTGGGGCGGTGGCCTCACCGCGACACCGCTCAACCGCCGCACTACGGCACCTGATACAGGCGGCCCGCTCTGGCTTCGGCTGGGGCGGGCCGTACCGCGTCACGGCGTAACCGCAGGGGTCACGGTGCCGTAGGGCATTGCCGTAGACACGACCACCAAACATCTCGGTCGCTCTTGTGATTGTATCAGTACTTGTCTCCATGCTGGTGTGCATGGGTCTGGCCGCTGCGCTGTGCGCCGTGGTCTGGCTAGCGCTTCCCCGTAGCGTCCGTTCCCCCAGCGAGCAGCGCCGTCGCTGGATGCGCGAGCACCGGGAGAAGCGCGGTCCCGCTCCAGGTCGACCGCGCCGCATCGTGGCGCCGAGCTATGGCTTCGGCCCCGTCTGGAGGGCGAAGTGGAGCGCTGCCAAGAAAAAGGCGCGTGCGAGTGCGATCTACAAGAAGGCCGACGCCATGCCCGAGCCGCCACGCGAGGGAATGTAGCCGCCCTGCCTCGCGGAGGGGTTTAGGCTGTGGTCGTGTAACCCCACCCGTGCAGATGTCGTGCAGAGGCGGCCGGCGATGAAACCGCCCCCGGCACCTCCGGTTGGACGACGAATGCAACCGACTTCCGCAAACACGCCCCGCCCGGCGCCTGATATCCCAGCCTCGCTCCGGGTGCGCTACCTCAACCTCGGCGATGACGAGGTCATCGGAGCGTCGTGTCACTACCTCGAACTGGCCGACACGGGCATCGTCCTCGACGCGGGCATGGACCCGGAGGAAGACGGCTTCCGCGCGCTGCCCGCGTTCAAGCTCCTGGACGGCCGGCCGATAGAGCAGGTCATCGTGACGCATGCGCACCACGACCACCTCGGCGCGCTGCCGGTGCTCGTCCAGCGCTTCCCGCAGGCGCGCGTCCACGTCTCCGGCCCTACGGCGCGCCTCGCCGACATCCTGCTGCCGTCTTCGGCCCGTCTCCAGAAGCGCCGTCTCCGCGAAGGCTCCTCCACCGCCGCGCCTGTCTTCGACGTCGAGACGGCCGAGGCGCTGTCGTACCTCTACGAGACGCACCCGCTCGACACCGACTTCTCGCTCAACGCCGCCGCGACGCCGCCTGGCCACGCAATCTCCGCTCGGCTCTACCACGCAGGGCACGTCCTCGGCGCGGTCGGCGTCTTCCTCGAACTGGACACGCCCGACGGCCTCCGGCGCATCTTCTACACGAGTGACGTGAGCCTTCAGAACCAGGTCATCCAGCCCGGTGCCGAGTTCCCGCGCGGCCCGCTCGACCTGCTCGTCCTCGAAACCACACTCGGGGCCGATCCCGATGCCGAACTGCGCTCGCGCAAGGCGACCGAGAAGGCGTTCGGCGAGGCGCTCGCCCGCACCGTCGAGCGGGGCGGCGTAGCGCTCGTGCCCGTGTTCGCCCTCGGGCGCGCGCAGGAGGTGCTCGCGATGATCGACCGCTTCAAGCGCCGCAAGATGCTCCCCGCCGACCTCCCGGTCTACACCGCCGGGTCGATGCGGGCGCTCGCCAACGTCTACGACCAGACGCGCCACACCTCGCCGCGCCTCGACGAGGACTTCGAGGTGGCCGCCGTAGACCAGCGCCGCGTCCCGCGCAACGACAGCCGCCTCCCGAAGCTGCTCAACGAGCCTGGCATCTTCGTGGTGTCGAGCGGGATGCTCTTCGAGCGGACGCTCTCGAACAAGCTCGCCACGCTCGTCGCCGGGCACGAGAAGCACAGCATCTACTTCGTCGGCTTCTCGAAGGAAGACTCACCAGGCGGCCGGATGCTCGCCGCTGCCGAAGAGCGCACGCGCACGGGTGAGGAGGTCGAGGTCGTGATCGACACGTTCGAGGGGCCGCAGCCGCTGCGCTGTGAGGTCGAGCGCTACCGGTTCAGCGGCCATGCGCACCGCCGCGATCTCCTGAAGGTGGTCGAGGACCTGCGCCCGGCGCGCGTCCTGCTCGTCCACGGCGACGCTGAGGCGAAGGAGTGGATGGCCGACAACATCCGGTTCTTCCACCCCGAGACGGACGTACTCATCCCCGCGCACGGCGAGGTCTACGAGGTCTGACGGATGTCCTCCATCCACAGGGGCCTGGTGCCCCATCCATCCCGGCTTGTCCACAGACGATGAACACGGTTAACTCCGCGCCGTGGCCGGTTGGCCTCGCCCCTGAGGCCCTCGACGGGGAGCCGGGCTGGACCCCGCTCGTCCAGTTCAACCAGATGTTCGGCACGCGCTCGTTCCTGGACGACGACCCCGACCGGCTGCTGCTGCGCTACTACCACGACCCCGCGCGTGGCGACGGGCACACGGTCGTCCGCGTGTGGTTCGGTCCCGGCGCGGAGGGACCGCCCGGTCACGTCCACGGCGGCGCGATGGCGGCGGTGCTGGACGAGGCGATGGGTACGGCGGCGCTGCTGCGTGGCAAGCCGTCAGTCGCAGCCGAGATCACGTGCCGGTTCCTCGCGATGCTGCCGCTAGGCGTCGTCGCCACGGCGGAGGCTTCAGCGTCTCTCCCGGATGACGAGGGCCGCATGGCGGTCACCGTCCGTCTCGTGGGCCCAGACGGCACGCTCTACGCCGAGGGAATGGGCACGTTCGCGGTGCTTGGCGAGCGCGGGCTGGCGCGGCTCGGGTGAGCTAGCGAGTCAGGATCATGCGCGGCCCGGTGACCCGCTCGAAGCCGAAGCGCTCGTAGAACGCCACGTTGGCCTCCTCGCAGCCGAGGTGAACTTGGTCCACGTGGCTCAGGTGCGTGTCGAGGAGCAACTGCACGAGCGCATCGCCCACGCCGCGCCCACGCCACTCGGCGTCGACGATCACGTCCTCGATCAGCGCCCGGTAGTGCCCATCGGAGAGCGCCCGGGCAAACCCGATGAGTTGTCCGTCAGCGCGCGCCGTAACGTAGGGGCCCGCCGCGAGCAGACGCGCGACCCCGTCGAGGGAACGTCCGTCGGCCCAGTCGGTCTGGTCGAGGAGCGCCTGCACCTCGGCGGGTTGCGCTGTGGGCTCCGCGGACAAAGCAAGGTCAAGCGGCGGCATCCTTCCTATGCAGGGGTCTCGCGGACTACCGGCTTCACCTCGACGCGCGCGCCGCGCACGCTGACGACCTCCACCTCGACGCCCTCGTCGATGAAGGTGCCCTGCGAGACGACTTGCACGCGCTGACCGCCCAGTTCGGCGACGCCAGCCGGTCGGAGCCCGGTAAGCGTGCGGCCCGTCAGGCCGAGCAGCCCGTCGTCGCTCGCGGCGGAGGTGTAGCCCTCGGCAGCAGTGAGCTCAGGGTTGAGCACGAGCGCGCCGAACCGTTTCGAGGTGGGCAGCATCCGCCCGAGTGAGAACGCGAGCGCGACCAGCAGCACCAGCGTGGCCGCGAGCGTCGCCGAGGCGCGGGCCATGGCGAGCCCGTCGGGGAAGTCGAGGCCTACGTTCGGGACGAGCGCCGCGAAGAGCGCGCCGACGGTGCACACGATGCCGAGGATGCCCGCCACGCCGAAGCCGGGCACGACGAATATCTCGGCGAACAACAGCAGCACCCCGACCGAGAAGAGCACGATCTCCCAGCTCTCGACGAGGCCGAGCAGGTAGTGTGGGGCGAAGAACATCGACGCGCCGATGAAGGCCATCGCGCCCGCGAAGCCCACGCCCGGCGTCTGCAATTCGAAGTAGAGCCCGCCCATCATCATGAGCATCAGGATCGACGCGACCACGGGCGAGCCGAGGAAACGCAGAATCTGCTCCGGACGGCTCGCGCGGTGCTCCACCAACGCCTGGTCGTCCACGGCGAGGAGCTTCAGGAGCGCGTCCAGCGTCGGGGCCTCCGCGTCGGCGAGGCCCAGGCTGACGGCTTCGCTCGTCGAGAGCGTGAGCAGCTCGCCCTCGGCCACGACGCCCTCCACCACGATGCGTTCGTCCACCATCGCCTCGGCGAGGTCGGGGTCGCGCCCGTTGGCCTCGGCCGTGGAGCGCATCAGCCCGCGCATGTAGCTCTGGATCTTCTCGGGGGCCTTCTCGCCCGCGCCGTCCACAGCCGTGGCCGCCCCGATGGACGAGCCCGGGGCCATCACGATCTTGTCGGCGGCGAACGAGATCAGCGCGCCCGCGCTGGCCGCGTTGCGGTCGATGAAGGCGACGGTCGGAATAGGCGTGTCGAGGAGCCGCTTGCGGATCTCGTCGGCGGCGTCGACCAGCCCGCCGAACGTGTCGATGTGCATCACGACGAGCGCCGCGTCGTTTTCCTCGGCGTCGGTGAGCGCGCGGTCGAGGTAGCGCGCGAGCGCGTTGTCGATCATGCCCTCAACGGGCACCTCGTAGACCGGCCCGTCGCCGAGCGGTTCGGCAAAGGCGAGCGAGGCCAGATCGGCGTCCTGTGCCGTCGCCTCCGAGGTGACGACGGGGACGCTCAGGAGCAGCGCAAACAGGGCAGCAAAGACGGCGCGCATGACGGTAGGGGACTCAGGACAAAACAGGGCGTCCTGCTACGCTCGCACCGGCCCGAAGATTCGGGCGTCATCGCCACACGAGCCCGCCGAGGTAGCCCGCAAGCGCCCCGACTGGCAGCCCAGAGCCGGCACCAAAGGCCACGTCGCCGAGTGCGTATCCAAGCACGCCGCCTACGATCACCCCGATCCCGGTTCCGACGGCAATGGCGTTTGTGCTCGTGCGCGTGGCGGCACGCGGCTCCGCCGATTGGGCAGGGTGGAGGGTCGCTCGAGCGGTACGGTTGGTCGGAGGCATGGGGCGGTTGCGGTGCGATTGCAAGGAGCAGGTGAACCCGTGCGGGTGTCTCGCTACGAGGCACCTAGAGCGGGGTTAAAGCCAGACCTGGGCGTGACCTGTGCCGCCTACCGTGCGTCCGAGGCTAGCACGCACTCGATGCTACCCATGCCGGCCTCCACTTCGATGCGGAGCGCGTCCGACGGGTCGCGCACGGACGGGCTGTGCCAGACGCCCTCGTCGTGCTTGATGTAGCCATTGGGGATGCGTACGCGCGACACCCACGAGTCGGGCGCTACGAGCACGACGGGCTTGTCGTCGGGGAGGACGAGGTGCAGCTTCGCCATGCCGACCTCGATATCGGCGCGGGCCCCGGCGAGGAAGGCATCGCCGGAGAAGTCGAGCCGGAACGAGCCCATCCCGCCCTCGAACTCGAGACGCTCGAAGCGCGCGTTGCCCAGCCCGAGCAACTCAACGGGCGCCATGCCAGCTTCCACACTGAGCATCTTCATGGGCACTGCGTTGGGGCGGTCGAAGCGGACGCGTGTGCGGGCCATGCCGGTTGCGACCTCGAAGCGCTCCACGCGCAGGCCGGTCAGGTCGAGGTCGGCCTCGCCGACGCCCAAGGCCAAGTCGAGGTCTAGCGTGACATCGTCCGAGACGAAGAGCGCCCAGCGGTTTTCCTCGGCGCCGCGCAGCCCGCCGAGCGACACACCCTCGCCTGAATCCACATCGAGCACCACCTCACCGTGCGAGCCATCGGCGTCGTACTCGAACGACGGGCGTAGGGCCTCGTCGCGGAGCACACCCTCGGCGCGGAAGACGAAGGCGCGGTCGTCCATGGCCCGCAGCCGCACGCTCCCAAGACCGATGTCGAGCGAGGCTTCGAGAGTCTGCTCGTCGCCTGCGCTGGCCTCGAAGGTATACGATTGCTGCTGCGCCCATGCGTGTGCCTCGGGCGCGGGAAGCACCCAGGCTACTAGGAGCAGGGACAAAGCGGGAAAGGCTAGAATGCGGGTCATAGCTCAGGCGCTACGAGGGGGCGTCCGTGAGAGTTACACGCCCCCGTGCCTCCCTACATTCTTCAAGTTGGCTACGGGGCGGGCTGTCCACCCTCAGCCCTGGCTACAAATCGGCCCGCTGGTCCTTGAGGAACTTGTAGAGCTGGGCGCGGGCGCGGAAGATGTGTGCCTTCACCGTCCCAAGCGGCAGGTCGAGCGCCGCCGCGATCTCCTCGTAGCTCAGCTCCTGCTGGTGCCGCATCACGATCACGCGGTGGTATTTCTCCGGCAGTTGCGCGATGGCCGCTTCGATCAGTTCGCGGCGCTGATCCTGCACCACGTGCTGGTCTGGCCGGTAGGTCTGGTCCGGGAGCTCGTAGTGGATCTCGCCGTCCTTCGCCTGCAGCGGCTTGTCGATCGAAAACGTCGGCAGCTTCTTCTTGCGGAGGTAGTCGATCGTGTGGTTGGTGGCAATCTTGTAGAGCCACGTCGAGAAGGCGTAGGTCGGGAGGTAGGACTCCAGCGACGAGAACGCCTTGATGAACGCCTCCTGAACGAGGTCCTCGACTTCGCGCTGGTTGCGCACCATGCGTCCAACGTGCCGCCGCAGCGCGCCCTGGTACTTGTCGACGAGCTGCTCGTAGGCGCGCTGGTTGCCGCCGAGCGCCTGTTCCACGAGCGTGCGGTCCTGCTCGCTGGACGCGGACGGAGCGGTGTCGGACGGGCGGGCCATGCGGAGCGCGGTCGCGAAACGAGGGACGGTGGACCCGCGAAACTACGGACGCGCGCCGCAGTGCGCTACGCCCCTGTAGGATCTACCCGCTTGAGCTGGCTGAACTCGGCAGG
>JBCBEX010000012.1:0-73367 GCA_038528235.1 Bacteroidota bacterium | reverse complement strand
TCGTTGAGCACGCAGAAGCCCTCGGCGTGGCCTGGCATCGCGTGGTGCGTGCCGCCTGCGAGGTTGCCCGCGACGCCGTCGTGCAGCGCCATCAGCGCCGCGTTGATCGTGCCCTGCACGGCGAGGCGGCTCCGCCGCACGAGCGCAGGCGACCACGGGAGCCCCATCCGTCGCTCCTCCTGCTTCGACTGCTGCCCCGTCGCGAGCGCGTCGAGGTAGGCCTGCGTGTGAACGAGCAGCAGGTCCGACCAGTCGGCCTCGCGCGGCGCGATCACGTCAGCGGGGGCGATGAGCCCCTCGCGGAGGACGATCTCGTGCAGCGCCGGGAATTTCGCCATCGGGAACGGGTGGCGCGGCGGGAGCGGGACGAAGTAGTCGGGGTGGTAGGAGACGCGCACGCGGGTGAGGGGCACGTGAGTGGGGGCACTCAGGTGAAGCAGGTGAAGGGAGCGTAGAGGCTAGAGAAAAGCCGCTAGGATATGCGGAGGCTGGGCCTGTGCCGAGGACCCTGCCACGCCCGTCCCCCGTCCAAGGTGCCCAAGAAATCGTGCAAACAAGAATTCGTCTGGCGAAGAGTCTTCCATGCTGTCGTCCATCCGCAAGCGCTACGTCGCGGTCCTGCTCGTGCCCCTCTTCCTCTGGGTGGCCGTGCTAGCCTCCAGCGAGCCGAATGCCGCCGACGCGCCGCCCGCGAGCCTGCCGCCCGTCAGTCTGCCGCTCCCTGATCCCATCGAGCGCGACCTCGACGCGATCCGCGCAGGCGACACGCTGACCGTGCTCACGACCTACAACTCGACGTCGTACTTCCTCTACCGCGGCCAGCCGATGGGCTACGAGTACGACCTCCTGCGCCGCTTCGCCGAGGACGAGCGGCTGACGCTCCAGATGCGCCTCGTGCCGCGCGACAGCCTGCTCGTGCACCTGCTGCGCGGCGAGGGCGACATCGCGGCGGGGCGCCTCATCCCCGATGCGGCCGACTCGGCGCTCGTGCGCTACAGCCGCGCGCTCTACGAGACCGAGCCCGTCCTCGTCCAGCGCGACGGGCCGCCCGATGCCGACGCCGGCGGCCCGGTCGTCGACGCGCTCGACAGCCTCGCGCTTTCCACGTTGGCAGACTCGCTCGCCGACGCCTACCTACCGGACTCCGTCGAACTGCGCGCGCGCCTCGTGCAGGCCCCGCGCGAGCTAGCCGACGAGGAGGTCGCCGTCCCCGAGGCCTCGCCGTTCGTGGACGACCTCGTGGAACTCGCCGACACGATCTCGGGCGACATCGAGGTCGTGGAGGTGGACACCTCGACCGAGGAGCTGATCCGCCGCGTGGCCGCCGCGCGCCTCGACTTTGCCGTGAGCCCGGAGAACGTCGGGCGGCTCTCGGAGAGCAAGTACGCCAACCTCGTCGTGCGTCCGTCGCTGGGCGAGCCGCACGCCGTGGCCTGGGGCGTCCGCGCCAACGCGCCCGCCCTCCGCGCGGCGCTCGACGCCTGGATCGTCGGCGAGCGCGCCTCGGCGTTTTGGAACACGACCTACCGCCGCTACTTCGTCGACCGGCGCGGCTACCGCGAGCGCATCGCCAGTACCTACCTCACCGGCGAGACGGGCACCCTCTCGGACTACGACGCGCTCTTCCAGACGCACGCCGACACGATTGGCTGGGACTGGCGACTGCTCGCGGCGCAGGCCTACCAGGAGTCGCGCTTTCGTCCGAACGCCCGCTCGTGGGCGGGGGCGCGGGGGCTGCTCCAACTCATGCCCGCGACTGGCCGGGAGTTCGGCGTCACGGACCCCAACGATCCTGCCGACAACGTGGCCGCCGCCGTGCGCTTCCTCGCGTGGCTGCAGGCCTACTGGGACGGCGAGATCGCCGACCCACAGGAGCGGCTGAAGTTCGTGCTCGCGTCGTACAACACCGGGCACGGGCACGTGGAGGACGCCCGCCGCCTCGCCGTCAAGCACGGCGACGACCCCGACCGCTGGGAGGACGTGGCCTACTGGCTGCTCCAGAAGTCGAAGCGTGCCGTCTACACGGACCCGGTGGTGAAGTACGGCTTCGCGCGTGGCCTCGAACCCGTCACCTACGTGGCGCACATCCTGGAGCGCTGGACGCACTACCAACAGTTCGTCGGCTAGGGGAGCCGGGTCCTCGCACTTTGCACTGAGGGATACGCGGGCGACCGAAAAGACGAGAGCACACTGGTAGTAGCAAGTGAAAACAGGCGACGATGAATGATTGGGACGTTATGTATCTATTGTTACTAATTGTGTAGAAATTGGATATCGACCAGGCTTTCTCTACTCTGAAGTAACCCCCTTCAATTCGTCTTCTTTCTCGTTACTCTGTAGTCTGCCATGGGTTTACGTCCCTCTCCCTCTCTCTCTAAGACTTAGACTGGTGCATGGCTCTTTAGTCGCTGCATGCCTGATCGCATGTTTCTGGCCTGCGGGCAATGCTTCAGCACAATGGCCCAGTAAGATCTGCGGGGGTAGTGTCAACTTCACCGACATCGAGATCGTCTTCAAGAACGAGTCTACCGACCAAGTGTCCATTCGTATCACGTCGGCGGGCGAGGACGCCAACGGCGACAATGTGGGCACCTATGGCCCCTATGTCAACACGACGGACGGCTATGGCGACTGCGAAGTCCAATTCGAACTGGGGTCGTGCAACAACCCTCAAGGCGCCGATTTTCCGTTTTCGAACAGAGGCCCGTATCTCATTGAGTTTGTGAACGGGGCGTTCGATGCAACCGGCAACTTCATCATGGCGAGCGGTAGCGGTACGATCGCCGAGTTCACCTACGCGACCGAGTGCCAGGACGGCTTCTGGGACGAGGACGTGCAGTCGAACCTCTTAGCCATGGCGGATGGCTATTTCGTCTACCAGGCCGCAAGCGGCTCGACGCCTGCTCGCGTCCACCATCTGCCTACAACCTATCCAGCGCTCTTCAACCAAGCGTTCGGCACCAAGGCTTCCATCAGTGACCTGCTCGGCGACGATTGGGTGCTACCCTACGACACGCCTACGCTGTGCGCGCTCTTGGCAAGCAACGGGGCAACGGGTTCCTGCGCCCAGAGTATCTACTTCATCTCGACAGGCCGCGGCTATCCCTTCGGCGGAGCCTACACGTTCGCGGGCGATGTTGTTAACCCCGTAGGGTTCGTCTGGGACTTCAAGTTTCCACTGCACAGCTCCGTGCCGACGCCCACCACATCGCCGGTCCTGGCTTTTCAGCCAGGGAAAGCGCTCGAGATCGAACAGCGGCTGCGGGCGGAGGATGTGACGTTCACGGAGGGAGGGCCTTTCGCCAACCAGGGCTGGGACGGTATCTACTTCCGCACCGGCTCCACCGGTACCATCGAAGCGAGCACCATCGAAGAGACGACGGGCATCGCCTTGCGCGTCCGCAAGGCCACGGTGGACATCTTCGACTCGCAGATTCTCAACGCGGGCTCTCGCGGCATCTACGCCTCTGGTGCGGGGGCTGTCGTCAACTTCAAGGAAAGCACCAATCCGCCCATTGGCTCCGTCGTGGAAATTTCCGACAGCGGTACATACGGCATCTTCGCCGCCAGTGGGGCCGAGGTTTACCTCGACGAGGCTACAATCACACGTAGCGGCGATGATGGTCTCTACGCCTACAGGAGCGACATCTACCTCTACGACTCGGAGGTAACGAGGAGCGGTGAGTACGGTGCCGATGCGCGCCTGTCTAGCAACATCCGCTTCGGTCTTCCAGGGCAGTCCGTCTCTGACGAGAACAACGTCCTTGAGGACAACGACGACGGCACCCTCAGTACCAAGGACGGGTACCTCGACGCAGGCTTCTTAGCAGGCCAGTACTTCCAGAACTCGTTCTTGCGCACAGGAAGCCAACTCCACGCCTTCGCGGATGGCGGTGACATCATCGCCGAGTGCAACTACTGGGGGGTGGCCTCGGGGCCCAGCCTCACGTACATCACCACCACCAACGGCGGCACCTTTGATGGCACGCCCTTTCTCACGAGTGCTGGGCAGACAGGATGCGCTCCGCAGAATAATGTGACGAGCGATGTTCCTACGGGATACCTCGCGGCAGCACGCACGGGCGGCTCTCCTGAGGGGGCCGATCCCGAGACCTCGCCCTTTGCCTCGTCGGGGCCACCCGAGGGCATGGACGCTCGACGCTGGTACGCTCGTCAGCAGAGCGCAGGCGAGACGCTTGGGCTGCTTATCGCGGCGGTGAATGAGGCAGAGACGGAGCGCGACGCTGAACTGGCCTACCTCGCCATCGCCGGGGGTGTGCGCTCAGGCAGCGCGGCAGGTCTCGATGTGTTCCTCGCGGCACAGAGCCAGCGGGCCGAGCACCGGCCCTACGCCCTCACGGCGCTCGCCGAACTGCGCCTGGCCGAGGGGCGCTCAGACGACGCACGCCGCGTGGCGACCTCCATCGCGGAGGAGTATGCCCAGAGCGGGCGTAGCGACTACGTTGAGCTAGCTGGACACGCCTACGCTACGCTTGCCTTCCTCGCTATTGACGCCGCGGATGTGGAAGCGGCAGAGGCAGCACTCGCGGGCGTACGCGCAGTCTGGCCGGAGGGCGAGGTGACCGAACTTGTCGCGGAGGCGGTCGACACGGACCTGAAGGCGTACCGTGATGAGGCTAGGGGTCTTCGCAAAGAGGGGTCGGAGACGGTCCCGGTCGTCTCAGCGCGTGCACCTGTGGAGGCGTTCGTATTGGGAGCAGCGTACCCGAACCCGTCGAGTGGTGGCGCAACCGTGCCGTTGGTGCTGCGTGACGAGGCAGAGGTCCGGGTGGTGGTCTATGACCTGCTGGGCCGCGAGGTAGCGCGTTTGGCCGAGGGGAGGTTCTCCGCTGGGGGCCACCTGTTCGCGCTCGATGCCTCAGCGCTGGCGGCGGGCACCTACGTGGTGCGGGCGAGCGTGGACGGTGTCGCTTCGACGCAGCGGCTCACCGTCGCACGCTGAGCCTCGGCTGTCCTTGGCGTGGCGCAGCCCTCCGGTGTGAGGGTTGCGCCCGTCCGTTTCTTGACGCGCATCCAGTGCATGCGAACAAACAGTCCTTGCACCCTACCAACGACCCAGCGCCATGTCTTTCATGCTCCATTCACGCTTGACTGCGCTGGCCGTCTACGTGGCGCTGTGGGCATTCATACTTGGTCCTCTAGCCCTGGCACAGGAGGAGCCGCTCACGTTCGAAGTTGTAGCTCAGACCGAGTATGACAATGACGCGCTACAATTCAGCAACCTGCTCTTCTTCCCAGACTCCATCCTTCTCGTCGTTGCCGACGGCGGAGTCTTCGACCTCACCCATCCCTACAGCGGCTCCTGGACTCTCCGCTTCGAAGGGAGGTTCACCGACGGGCCGACGTTTCTCACCACCGATGGTATTCTGTTCTCGGCTACGCAAAATCTAGGGCGCTCCGCAGACGGCGGCTACACCTGGACGAACGCATTCCCAGACGCCGACACCTTCGTCGAACTGCCCCCCGACGCGCCCGGCGGAACGGCCTTCCTCACCGACGGCGACGACCGCACCGTCAGCCCTGAGCGTTCGACCGTCGCTCGCTCCACCGACGGCGGCCTCACCTGGACCCCCCACGCCCCTGGGCCCTCCGTCCTCGACCGCGTCTTCATCCGCACCCTCGCCTACGCTCCGGCCTCGTCCGAGCGCCGCACTGTAGGCACGGTCGTCGGCGTCGGCGTCAGCGGAGCCGTCTTCTCGCTCGACGGCGGTGTCACCTGGCAGGCGTCCGACTTCGTCGGCAACATCTTCGCCGAGAACGTGATGTACTCGCCCACGCGCGACCTCTTCGTGACGGGTGCCACGGCGAACGCCCCGGACTTCGGCAACCCGCGTGGCGGCATCTGGGTGAGCGAGGACGGGCAGGCGTGGACGTTCCGGGGGCGCGTACCGTCCGACAGCGACACGCCGATGGCGGTCACGGAGGCACCGGACGGGACGTGGTGGGCGATCCGTCCGGGGGAGCCCGACGGCGCGGTGTTCTCGTCGGTGGACGGGGGCCGGGCGTGGACGGAGCGGGGGCGGCTGGATGGGATGGCGCTCGTGGGGCAGGAGTTTCTGCGGACGGAGTCGCTGCGGATTGGCCCCGAGGGGCGGGTGTGGCTCGCCACGACGGGGGAGCCGGGCAACGAGAGCCGGGGGGCGGTGCTGCGGTCGGTGGAGCGGGTGGTGGTAGCGTCGGAGGATGCCCCGCTGGGAAAGCCCGGTGAGGCAACGGTGCTGGGCGTGCCGTATCCGAATCCCACGCGGGACGCGGTGACGGTGCCGCTGACGCTCGCCCAGCCCGCCGAGGCGCGCGTCGTGGTGACGGACCTGCTGGGCCGGGAGGTGGCGGTGCTCACCGAGGGCTGCCGCGCGGTAGGCGTGCACACACTCACATTTGACACGGCCGCGCTCGCGCCGGGCGTCTACGTGGTGCGAGCGACCGTCGGCGGGGTCACGGCAACGCAGCGGGTAACGGTGGCGCGCTGAGGTCGGCGCTCGCTACAGCGCTCGGGCATCGTCAGGCGCGGTGCGGGGCCGGGAGCGCGGGGCGTTCGAGGGCCGCGCGGTCCCAGTCGGCAAGGTCGGCGGCGGCCTCGTAGGTAGTCTGGAGAAAGTCGAGGAGCGCCGCGTCGGGGTCGTCGGCGGTGCGGAGGGCTTCGTAGGGGAGGACGTACTCGCCGAGGTCAGCGTGGTAATACGCGGCCTCCGGTCGGACGGCGGCGGTGCGGTAGCCCTCCGGCTCGGGGTAGGCGTAGGCGTAGTAGGCCGGTTCGCCGAGGCCCGCGCCCGCCCAGAAGCCCGCGCTGGACACCTCTTGCGAGTAGGCCTCCTCCATCACCCAGTCGGCGCAGTTGGGCGCGCCGCCGGGGTGGGCCGGGGCCGTGCGCCCCGAGAAGCGCGTCAGGGCGAGGTCGAACGCGCCCCAGAAGAAGTGCACCGGGCTCGACTTGCCGATGAACCGGGCGCGGAAGCGCGTGAACACGCGGTGGCTCGCCACGAGGATCTGCCAGTGGCGGTGCGCGGCGTCGGCGTCGTAGGCCGCGTTGGCCTCGTCCTCGTCAAACGGCAGCACGTCGCCGGGAATCTCGACCGGCACGGGCCAGATCGGCACGTCGATGCCGTGCGCGGCGAGCAGGCGCGTCACTTGGTCGTAGAACGCCGCGACTGACATCGGGCGCGACGCCATCGGCTGGAGGGTGAACGAGGCCGCGCGGCCGTCGTCGGTGGTGAGGTGCAGCCGGTGGTCGACGAAGTCGAAAGCCAACTCGAACGAAGCGGCGCCGTGCGGGACGAGGCCCGTCGAGAGCCCGCGCGGGGTGACGTAGAGCGGCGTGTGCCAGGCGTGGTTGGTCCACGGCATCGCCGCGAGACGCACCTTGCCCACGATCTGCGTCCAGCGGTGGAGGGTGGCATAGGTCGGTTCCCAATCGGCGAGGGGCAGGGCAGGCCACGGCATGGCGTTTCGGAGGCAAAGCGGTAAGAAACGGTCCGGCTGGGACGGTCGAGCAGCCTGCTCTGATCCGCGCGCACGGACACGGGGACACGAGCACCCGGAACACGCGCAAGCCCAGGGATAGCACGGCCGAGACGTTGGCTCGTAGGCTCGGACTGTGGTTGTCGAACCGTAGGCTACGAATCGGCCCCATTGCACTTGCGCGCCAAAGCTACTACCTTGAAACCAGCAGCTTGGAAGCGCTTCCGAAAAGCGCAAATACGGCGCAACTCTTGCGGGCTCGGCGTGTTTGCAGCACAGTTGTTACAGACCCGCGCGCGATGTCCGCGAGGCCGCAGTTACGTCGCCCCGCGTTACGTTGACCCCGCGCCAGGTCCCCCGTCCTTCCACGTTCCACGTTTCCCGTCCGCTCATGAGCACCGAGGCTCCGCAGCCCTCCCCCGACTTTGCACTCACGGCTGGCGATGGATCCATCGCCGAAGCGACCCCGGCGATCTCCCAGGAGGCAGCCTCGGTCGATGTCACGATGCCGCTCAACGACAAGGCCAAGTACACGCAGAAGTACGAGCGCCCGCTCTCGGCCTACGAGAAGGCCAACGCCGACGAGATCGACCCGCGCTGCGTGCCGCAGACGCTCACCGAGCCGCCGCCGCTCGGCGCGGCCATCGAGCCGCCGATCTATCCCGAGCGCGACCAAGAGTCGTGGCGCTTCCTCTACGAGCGGCAGATGGACCTGCTGCCCGGCCGCGCGGGCGAGGCGTTCCTCGAAGGCGTCGAGACGCTCGGCCTCAACGCCGACGGCATCCCGCACCTGCGCGACCTCTCAGCGTCGCTTGAATCCGCGACCGGCTGGCAGGTGGCGCGCATCCCCGGCCTGCTCCACGAACGTCAGTTCTTCGAGCTGCTCGCCAACCGGCAGTTCCCGTCGACGGACTACATTCGCGAGCCGCACGAACTCGACTACACGCCAGCGCCGGACCTCTTCCACGACATCTTCGGCCACATGCCGATGCTGACGCAGCCAGCGTTCGCGGATTTCTACCAGCTCTTCGGCCAGGCCGCGCTCAACGCCGAGGGCCAGGACCGCGTCAGCCTGGAGCGCTTCCACTGGTTCACAGTCGAGTTCGGCCTCATCCAGCAGGCTGAGGGCCTGCGGCTCTTCGGCGCGGGCATCATGTCCTCGGCCAGCGAGGTCGTCCACGCCCTCGGCGACGAGGTCACGCGCTACGGCTTCGACCCGCACCGCATCATCCACCAGGACTACGACGTGTGGCACCTCCAGGACGTGCTCTTCGTTGTCAAGTCGTTCGACGGGCTCGTGGACGGCTTCCGCGGCTGGGCGAAAGGGCGCGGACTACTGTAACACCGGATCTGGCCGCGATCTTTCGATCTTGTCATGCTGAACTTGATTCAGCATCTCGCAGGGCTCTGGACCGTTGAAGTCGTTAGAGATCCTGAACCGAGTTCAGGATGACATCAGCCGGAGCGTGTCAAGCAGGCTGGGCTGGTAGCTCTCAGCGTTCAGCCTGACGAATGCGTAGTTCCGAGCCTCAAGCGGTAACCCTGCGTACCTACATCACGCTCAGGCGCTTCGTCGCCACGCCGTCGGCGGCGTCGAGGCGTACGGCGTAGGTGCCGGGAGCGAGAGCGTCGGTCGGCAGCGTGAGCGTCTGCGTGCCCGCGCCGAGTGCGGCGTCGGCGCGCGCCACCTCCCGACCGAGCACGTCGAACACGCGCACGGTCACGTCCTGCGCCCGGTCGAGTGTGAGGCGGAGCGTCGTCGTGCCCGCCGTCGGGTTCGGATAGAGCGCCACGTCGAGCGCTGCCGAGGCGGGCCGGTCCTGCTCGGCGTCCACCGCGTTGGCGTCGACGCTCACGTCCAACTCGGTGCCGAGCGCTTCGCCGAGCGCCGCCGCTTCCGCCGCGTTGAGGCGCGGGGCGACGGCCGTGCGCGACGTGCTGCCGAGCAGTCGGTAGCCGGGGTCGCGCGGGTCAGTGGACACCGCCACAGTCGTGCGGACGAACGAGCCGCTCGCGCCGTAGTAGGCCTCGTCGCCTGTGCAGGGAGTCAACTCCGGGTTCTCCTCGTCCAGCCAGATGGCCTCCGGGTCCCACTGCGGCACGTTGGCGTCCACCCGCCACGACGAGACGACCGAGCCCTGCGCGAAGAGCAGCGCGTCCCAGTCGAGCGAGCCCTCGACGGCATCGGGCTGCCCATCCAGGGGGACGCCGTCCGGGAACAGGTTCGAGACGTAGGTTGCGCCCTGCGTGATCGGCGCCCAGTCGCGCCAGAACGAGACGCCTGGCACCGGGTGCACGCGCAGGTCGATGCGCGTCTCGGTGTAGCGCGGGAAGAAGAGGTAGGTGAGCTGCGTCAGCGGGCCCGAGTTGAAGCCGACCACGGAGCGCAGGCACGCGACGGGGCCGCACACGTTGGCGACGGGCGCCCCGCGGCTCTCTGACGCCGTTTTCTCCGTCCGAGCACAACTGGTCGGCTCAAAACCCATGCGGCGGCGGTCCAGCAGGTCGGGGCTGTAAGGGTCGGCCGGGTCGAGGCGCACGTGGAATCGGTCTTCGATCCAGCGGTCGCGGAAGTGACGCTCGTAGTAGGGTGTCGTGACGACGCTCTGCTCCGGGTTGGTGCCGATGTAGTCGTAGGTATCGTTGTCAGGGCGGTAGTCGTAGCGCACGCCAGCGTCGGGCACGGGCGGCGCATCGGGGGCGAGCGCGAGGTAGGCGACCCGGTCTACGCCGCCCAGCGGGTCGGCCACGCGCACGCGAACAAGATCGGCGGCCTCCACCCCTGCAGGCACACTCCCGTTCGGTGCCTCCACGCCGAACGTCGACGGGAGCAACAGCACCTGGTCATCCTCGTCGAGGCGCGGGTCGGGGTCGGCGCCGATGAGGAGGCTGGGGTCCGCGTAGAGCAGCAGGTCGTCGATGGCGTCGGGGTCGAGGTCGGAGCGCTGGCGGACTTCCGCGGGGTAGGCGAACGCGAGGTCAGTGCGGACGCGTTCGAGCGTCTGGACGGGGATGAGTTGCCACGCCCCACCGACGTAGGCGTACGCCCGGAGCGCCTCCGGGGTGGCCGCGTCGGAGGCCACCGCGAGGAGCGGCGCGAGGTCCGGCCCGGTCAGCATGAGCGGCCGATAGTCGAGGGCCGACAACGACTCGGCGGACAGGGGCTGGGCGGAAGCCGACGGGGGCACGACGGCAAGGGCTGCGAGTAGCAGGAGAAGGAGGGCGCGCAAAGCGAGCAAAGAATGGTGGTGGAGTGACACGGTCACAGTACCCGTCAGCACAGGTGGGTGTCTAGGCTGGGCGGTAGGCCCCGGCACATAGAACGAACCTGCTTCCGGAGTCAGTGCTTCGGATGAAAGCGAAACAGGCGGACAGCGTCCCTGATCCCCTGGTGACCAATGCGCGGGCTAGGACGGAACGAACGGAGGCCTCAGACCTGGTCCATGTGGTCCACCATGATGCAGCGATCCGCGAGGTAGGGGAGCCCGTGCGTGGCGGCGAGTGCCTCGGCCTCGGCGCTGTGCACGCCGATCTGCGTCCAGATGAGCGGTCGCTGGCCGGTCGCCTCCAGCCGGGCGGCGGCATCGGCCACCACGCCCTCGGTGAAGACCGGACGCCGAAACACGTTCACGATGTCGACGATCACCTCCGTCGGGATCGTGACGAGGTCGGGGTAGCAGGGCTCGCCGAGGAGCGTCTCGTGGTGCGGGTTCACCGGCACGATGCGGTAGCCTGCGTCCTGGAGGTAGCGCGCGATTCGGTGGCTCGTCTGCGAGGCGCGCGGAGAGCACCCCACCACGGCAATGGTGCGGGCCTCCGTAAGCACAGCGCGCAGGTCGATGGGGGTATCCGTAGGCATAGCAAGCGGAGATGGGCGTCGGGAAGCGAGGGGAGCGTGGCCAGTACTTTGTCTCTACGCTCACCTGCTCGCCTCGTATCCCATGGCCGACTCGCCTGCGATGCCGTCTTCGCCTGACTCGTCTTCGCCCGTCCCGTCTGGCTCGGCCCCTTCGCGGCTCGACCGGCTGAGTGGGTTGGTGCGGCGCACCTTGCAGCGGACGCTCGCGGTGGCGGCCGTGTCTGCGGTGTCGGCCGGGGTGCTGTGGTGGTTGGTGGCGGGGCAGTTCGCGGCTGCGGGGCGGCTCTCGTGGTGGCTCGCGGTCGTGCTGCTGGTGCCGCTGCTCGTGCCGGCCGGGGCCACCTGGCTGGCAGTCAACACGGTGCAGGGCGTGCTGACGTTGCCGGAGGTGCTGCGGGGGATGCTCGCCGAGAGCAAGACGCAGGCGGCGGTCGTGCGGGCGGAGCGCGGGCAGGCGCGGGCCGTCGGCTTCGTGCGCCTGCTGTGGGCGCTGCGCGTGCTCGCCACGGATGCGCGGGGCAAGGCCGTCGCGGCGCTGGCGCTCTTCCGGCTCTCGCGGCTGCCGCTGCTGGTGGCCGCCATCGTCGCGTTCCTGCTCAACTTCGCCGTCATCCTCGCCGCGCTGATCGCGCTCGGCATCGTGCTGCTGTGAATGCGGTCGCTGCTCTGGCATCGGGACAGGGCGATGGGAGGGAGGCGATGGGTAAGCCGCCGCTGGTTATTGCGGAGGCCCTGGCTGTATGTTGCCGCCCCTCCACCTGTCGCCCCGTGATGCGTCTTCGTCCCGCTTTGCCCTCCGTCTTGCTGATGGCGGCCCTGCTGCTCGCGATTCTGCTCCGAGCCGTCCCGGCTGCCGCCCAGCCTGCGTTCCCGCCGGTTGCCACGCCGCCCGTGCCCGCCGACACGGTGCTCTCGGCGCAGGACCGCGAAGCCACGGTCGCGCTCATCACGGCGCGGCTCAACCTCGCCGGGGGCGACACCGCCGCCGTGCGGGAGTACCTCCCCCTCTTCGACGATGCTACCTCGAAGTGGCCCGCCGAGGCCCGTGCGCAGGCCCGCGCCCGCATCGAGCCGCTGCTCACGCCGGAGCAGGCTGAGGCCTTCCGGCTCCGCTACCTCAGCCGGCAGTCCGACGCCACACTCGCCCAGGTCGGGGCGTGGCTCCGCGACCCGCTCGTTGAGATGGTCCTGGCTCGCCAGGTCGAGGCCGACCCTGACTCACTCCTCGCGTTCCTGCGGCGCGTGGACTCCGAGGGCTACCCGCCCCACCTGGAGGCGCGGCTCCCGCTCATGGAGGCGATGGTCGAGGAGATCCGCTACCACGACCTCGTGGTGAACCGATTCCACCGCACGATGACGCTCTTCGCGGCCCTCACCAACGCCTACGAGGAGGAGATTCCCCTCGAAGCCATCGAGCTCTACGTGGCCAGCGAGGGCGCGCAGCAGGCCCGCCGCGAGGTGCGGCTGAGCGTGCGGACGCACCAGTTCCTCTACCGCGACCGCCCCGACTCCGACATCGAGCGCTACACCGACGCGCTCCGCAGCGAGGCCGGGCAGGCGCTGCTCACCCTCCGCCGCGGGGTCGACACCGCCCGCGAGGAGGGCTTCAACGCGCTCGTCCTCGACCAGGCGGGCATCCAGCCCTCGACGTGGCGGCCCGAGGCGGCCTCGAACAACCCCGAGGCCGTCCGCCGCGACCGCGTTCGCGTCCTCCTCGTCAACACCGGCTTGGCTAGCCTCGTCCAGACCGTGTCGAACGTCGTCACGACCGAGGTCACCGCCGCCACGCTGCTGGACGAAGACGCGCTGCGTCCCGGCGAGCACGCTGTCCTCGCCGAGGTCTTCGCCGACGCGTTCGCGCCTGCTCGCAACGTGGACCAGATCGCCCACACCCTCGCGGCGACGGTTGCCGACTCAACGCTCGATGCGTTCGAGGCCTGGGCCGCCGACTCGCTCCTCAGCGACGTGTTCGCAGACTACCTCCCCGTGGTGGAGCGCAAACGGTGGGACACCCTCAAGTTCACGGACCGCGACGCGCGGCTTCTCCGGGTGGACGACGCGCTCGGCTTCTCATCGTTCATGATGGGGCTCTATTCCGAGGCCTCGTGGGCGGTGTTTTCCGAGACGAAGCCGCAGGCCATCGACGCTGCGGCGGTGCAGGGCTTCCGTGCGCAGCTCGCCGACGAGACCGAGGAGGTTTGGAAGCAGGTCCGCATGGACGCGCTCTACGAGTTCGGCAACGCGCTGCACCACGTGTCGGACGCCAAGCTGGACCACCTCGCCAAGCGCCTCCGTGCTCCCGAGGCGCAGGCGTTCCTCGGGTGGTCCTATGCCGGCATCCGCCGCGTGTTTGCCGAGGCGACCACCCAGGCGCTCCGCCGTGCGGCGATCTATGCGGAACGCGGCCAGCCGGACGTAGAGCGATAGAGTAGAGCGATGGATAGGCCCGGAGCGCCAGCCAGGGCGGGCGTAACCCTGTCATCGCCCTGGCGTAGCGCGGAGGGAGCCCAACCACCTCCGTCCTGTGATCCGTACCGCCTTCAAAGCGCTCGCCCTCGCGGTGGGCCTCGCCGTCCTCGTGCTCGGCGTTGTCATCGCGATCCCCGTCGAGCCGACGATCCCCGCCATTACGCCGCGCGCAAGCACGCAGTACTGGACGATGCCTGGCGACTACCGCATCGCCTACACGCACCTGCCCGCCGACACCACGTCGGAGACGGCCACGAGTCCGAAGCCGCCCGTCGTCTACCTGCACGGCGGCCCTGGTGGCTACATCCACTCATCGGCCATCGACGCGCTGCGCCCGCTCACGGCGCTCGGGCACGATGTCTACCTCTACGATCAGATCGGCTCTGGCCTCTCAGACCGCCTCGCTAGGCCAAAGGACTACACCTTCCTCGGCCACACCGAAGACCTGCGCGCGATTGTGGCAGAGCATCTCGGTGGCGGGCCGGTGGTGCTCATCGGGCAGTCCTACGGCGGGATGCTAGCGTCGTACATGGCCGCGCACCACCCCGACCTCGTGGCCCGTGCGATCCTCACCTCGCCGGGCGGTATCGAGCCCGCGCTCTTCGACGAGGACGGCCAGTGGGCGACTGGGGCAGCCTATCCGGTGCCGGACTCGCTCACCTTCCGCGAGCCTGCGGACATCTCACACGACGCGGGGCTCAGTTCGTGGCCCGTGCGCTCGATTGCCACGGTGGCGCTGGCGACGGCATTCAATGTGTCGCTGATGCCGGACGACGAGGCTGACGGTGTGCTCAACACCGTCGTTACGAAGATCACGCGGGGGATGGTCTGCGACCCGGCGAACGTTCTACCCGAGGAGGGCGGCGGTGGCTTCTACTCGCACGGCTGGAGCAACTGGTACGGCGACATGGACGACTGGCGCCCCGAGCTGGCAGCAAGCCCGGTACCGCTGCTCGTGCTGCAAGGCTCCTGCGACTACATCCCGTTCGCGAGTGCCTACGAGCACGCTGCGCTGGCCCCGCAAGGGACCTACCGATTCATCGAAGACGCTGGGCACGCGCTCTTCTGGGACCAGCCCGAGGCCTACCTCGCCGAGATCCGCCGCTTCCTGGAAGGGTAGCGCTGTGGCTACGTAGACGTGCGGAAGGTGGTGGCCTTCGTTCACACATTCATACGTCCACACCTCCGTACCTCAACGTTGACTGCAGCGTTGAGCCTACACCTGCCACAGTCCGCACTCGATGCCGCCGAGGATGACGATCGCGCAGGTGCCGTGTCCAGGGAGCGGCATGGGCGGCAGAGCGACCTGAGCACCAGCGTCGCCAGCCGCAGCGACCGCAGCTTCGATGTCGTCAACGAGCGTGTACGGTCGGACGACGGGCGACTCGGCGTCGTGCATGGGGGCGCGCACGCCAACCGACCCGCCACTGGCCAGGCTGCCCGTGCGAGCGCCGCCGAGCGTGGCAACGGGGTCGCCAAAGGCAACGCCGTGTAGCGTGGCATAGTGCGCACACACGGCCTCGACGTCGGGTGTCACGATTTCCAGGTAGTGGACGTTCATGGATCTTCGGGGCTGAACAGAGACGGGCTCGCGCGTGGTGCGGAGCTGGACGAGGCAAAGTAGCCATGCCCATGCCTGTGCGCACGCGACGGCGCGGGGCACTCGGCGTGGGGGCGCTCGGCGCGGGGAGTAGACGAAGGTTCTAGCGAAAGGGGCCGCAGGGCCGATGTGAGAGGCTCGGCAGGACGGCTATGCTGGTCGCGTCCGTTCCGAGGCGCCCCGCCACCGCCCGGCCTCCCTCACTTTCGCATCACCCTCTGCATGCTTGCTTCGACCCGTGCGCTGCTCTGCGCGCTCTCCCTCCTGGTGGCGTTCCCCGCCACCGCCCAGATCGAGACCCTCCTCCGCCCGGCCTCCGCCGCAGGCGATCAATTTGCCTACGACCTCGACCTCGACGGCGACCGCCTGCTCGTCGGGCGGCCCTATGACGACACCGCCGGGCCCGAGGCCGGGGCCGCGCTCGTCTACGACTACGTAAACGGCGCGTGGTCCCTCTCAGCGACGCTCCTCCCGCCGACCACGACGGGCTTCGAGCTCGCGGGCAGCGCCGTCGCGCTCGACGGCGACCGGGCCGTCCTCGGCGGCTACTTCAAAGACGGCTACACCGGCATCGTCTACGTCTACGAGCGCACCGGCACCGCTTGGTCGCTCACGGCGACACTCTCGCCGAGTGACGCCTCCGCTGGGCAGGGCTTCGGCTACAGCCTCGCGCTCGACGGCGACCGCCTCGCCATCAGCGCCCTCGGCGACGACACCGGGGCCACCGACGCTGGCGCGGTCTACGTGTTTGACTACGCCAACGGCGCGTGGAGCGAAACCGTCAAGCTCGCCGCCGCCGTGCCCAAGCAGGCCGCTACGCTCGGCTTCTCCGTCGATGTAGACGGCTCTCGCGTGATCGCAGGCGCGCCCATCGGCGTGACGACGCCCGGCGACGGCGGTGCCGCCTACGTTTTCACCGAGACGGGCAACGGCTGGACCGAGGACATCCTCCAGGCGTCCAGCCAAAGCATTGGCGACCGCGTCGGGCAGTCGGTCGCGCTCGACGGCACGCGCGCCGTCGTGGGCGCCTACAACGACGACACCGTCGCCATCCAGGCAGGCGCAGCTTACGTCTTCGACCTCGCCGGGTCGACGTGGAGCGAGACGGCCAAGCTCATCGGCAGCGTGACGCACAGCTACCAGCAGGTTGGCACCGCCGTCGCTGTCGCGGGCGACCGCATCGTCGTCGGGGCGCCGTCGTCTACGATCCGCTCCGAGGTGGGCCTTGCCTATGTCTACGACCTCGACGGGACGTGGACGGAGACCTTCCGGCTCGCCGCGTCCGACGGGCAGACTGCCGACTTCCACGGCTTCGCCGTCGCCCTGAGTGGGGACCGCATCGCTGTCGGGGCGCCGTTCACGGACACGGGCGCGTCGACGTCGGGGACGGCCTACGTCTACGACGCCGACGGCGCGGTCCCGATGCCAGCCTTCATCGCCGCCGACGCCGTCACCATCGGCAAGGCCGACGCACTCGTGGGGGGGCTCGCCTCCAACGGCGTGATCACGCTCAAGAAGCAAGCGAACGGCTACAGCGGCAGCTACGATGCCGACGTCACGGCCACGGGCGCGGTCACGGTCGACAAGCGCAACGTAGTCGAGGGCGACGTGACGGCGGGCGGGCTGCTCACGCTCGATAACGCGGCGACTGTGACGGGCACGGCGCAGGGCAACGCCGCGGTCGCGCCTTTCGCGCTGCCGAGCGTGGGGCCGTTCACGCCGGGCACGCAAAATCAGACCGTTCAGGCTGGCGAGACGCTCACGCTCACGCCGGGTAGCTATCAGCGCGTCCGCGTCAAGAGCGGGGGCACACTCATCCTCCTCGGCAGCACCTACTTCTTCGACGAACTGCTCATCAACCGCGAGGCGACGCTCGTCCTCGATGTGGCCAACGGCCCGATGACGCTCAACGTGGCGACGCGCTTCAACATCGGCGCGGACACCGAAGTGCGCGTGACGTCGTTCGGCGGGCCCGACCCGCGGCTCTCCGGCAACGTGACGCTCAACACGACGCAGACGGCGACGCTCAACATCGGCGCGCGGTCGAACTTCCTCGGCACCATCAACGCGCCGTCGGCGCTGGTGTGGGTGCGCACCGACGCCTCGTTCCGCGGCGCGATCGCGGCGCGGGAACTCAAGGTCAACAACCGCGCGACGGTCGTCCGGCACGGCACGCCCGTCGCCGCTCCATCGTCGGTGGTCGCCTCGGTCGATGCTGCGCAGGACGCCCTGCCCGAGGTGCTTGATCTCGACGCCTACCCGAACCCCGTGGTCTCGTCGGCCACGCTCCGGTTCACGCTGCCCGAGGCGGGCGACATCGACCTGCGGGTCTACGACCTCCTCGGCCGCGTCGTCGCCGAGGTGGCGTCGGGCACGCACGAGGCGGGCGCGCACACCGCGCAATTCGACGCGAGCGCGCTGCCGAGCGGGGTCTACCTCGTCCGGCTCCAGACGCCGCGTGGGGCCGTCACGCAGCGCCTCACGCGTGTGCGCTAGGGCTGCAGCCTATCTCCTCGTAGGGACGCACACCGCCGCCCCGCTAGCCTCGTGCTGGTGGGGCGGCGTTCGTTGCCACGGCACGCGGCGCAATCGCCCGAGGGTGGGCACCTTTCCCGCAGCGCGCGTTCCAGGACCCATCCCCGCTCATGCCCCTACCCTGGTGTTTGCGTGTTTCGCTCTCCTCGTTTCCTCTCAGACCTGAACGGCGCCGTCCGGCTGGCGACGGACGCCGTCCTCGGCGTGACGGACCTCGTCGAAGCGTCGCATCAGGCGGTATGGACGGCGCTGGGGGTGCCAGCTCGCGTGCCAGGCCGGACGCGAGGCCTCACCGGGCACATCTACGCCGCCGTACGAGGCACCACGCACCTCGTCGGGCATGGCGCTGCCCTTGCGGTGGACGCCGCTGTAGAGCCGAGGGATCTGGAGAACCCCAGGTTAAGCGTTCCAACTCTCCGAGCGGTGCTCAACGGGGTCGTCGGCGACTATCTCTCGGCAACGGGCAACCCGCTCGCAACGCCGATGTCGCTCCACGTACGGGGGCGGCCCCTGGTCTGCGAATCGTCGCCGGAAGCTGAGGAGGCGCCCGAGCCCTTCGGTGTGCCCGAGCCCTTCGATGTGCCCGAGGCGACCAGCCGGATTGCGCTCTTGGTCCACGGGCTATGCATGGACGAGCGAGCTTGGGACGCGGCCGCCCAACACGAGCCGAAGGGATCCGGCCATGCTGAGGCCCTAGAGGCGCTGGGCTACACGCCTGTGCGGGTGCGGTATAACACGGGACGGTCCATCGCGGAGAATGGCCGCCGTCTCGCCCGGCTGCTCTCGGTGCTCTACGCTCGCTGGCCCGTGCCGGTAGACGAGATCGCCGTGGTCGCCCACAGCATGGGCGGGCTGGTCATTCGCAGCGCGCTGCACCATGCGGACGCCCTCGCGTGCGACGCGGCGCTGGGCTGGCGACCAAACCTGCGACGCGTCGTGTGTCTCGGAACGCCCCATCACGGAGCCCCGATGGAACGCCTCGGTGGCTGGGTCGATGCGATGCTGGGCCTCTCTCGGTTTACAGCCCCCTATGCGAGGATCGGTGCTGTGCGAAGCGCAGGCATCACCGATCTGCGCTGGGGGCGTGTCGCAGGCCGAGCGGCACCGATACCGCTGCCCCAGGATATTGCCTGGTACGCGATCGCTGGAACGCTGGGCGACAGCGTAGACGAGCCCCCAGCGCCCTCCCCCCTGGATCCTCGCTCATGGGTAGAGACCCTCGTGGGCGATGGCCTCGTTCCGGTTGCCAGTGCGCTCGGAGAGGATAGCCGTTCTGATGCAAGCCTGGACATCAGGGCGAGCCACCGCCAACTCGTGACGGAAACGGGGCACCTGGCCTTGCTGAGAAGCCCTGAGGTCACGGCCTGGCTGGTACGCTGGCTCGGGCCAACGTGGGGCGCGGTGTCCGTTCGGTAGCTTGTCCTCTCGTATCCAAAGCACCCCATAGCTACATCGCCTCTATGCAATTTCGACGCCTCGGCAACAGCGGCCTCCTTGTCTCCGACCTGTGCCTCGGCACGATGATCTTCGGCGAGGCCGGGCCGCGCAGCACGGGTCCTGAGGATGCCACGCGCATGATCCACCGCTTCCTCGACGCGGGCGGCAACTTCATCGACACGGCAGACGGCTACGCGCAGGGACGCTCTGAGGAGATCACCGGCCAGGCCATCAAGGACCGCCGCGACGAGGTGATCCTCGCGACGAAGGTGCGCTTCCCGACCGGCCCCGGCAAGAACGACCAGGGCCTCTCGCGCCACCACATCATGCACGGCGTCCACGCGAGCCTGCGCCGCCTCGACACCGACGTGATCGACGTGCTCTACGTCCACTGCTGGGACCCCTTCACGCCGCTCGACGAGACGATGCGCGCGCTCGACGACCTCGTCCGTCAGGGCGACGTGCGCTACCTCGGCGTCTCGAACTTCAAGGCCTGGCAGGTCATGAAGGCGCTCAGCATCAGCGATGCCAGCCACATGGATCGCTTCATCGCCGGGCAGTACCAATACAGCCTCGTCCAGCGCGACATCGAGTACGAGTTCGAGGACCTGTTCGTGTCCGAGGGCATCGGACTCGTGCCGTGGGGGCCGCTCGGCGGCGGCTTCCTCTCGGGCAAGTACCAACGCGGCGAGCGCCCGACGGAGGGCCGCATCGCGACGGCCTCGGAGGAGCAGGCCGAGTCGTGGGAGCGCCGCTCCGTGGGGCGCAACTGGGACACGCTCGACGCGGTGGGCGAGGTCGCCGAGGCGCGCGGGGCGAGCTATGCGCAGGTTGCCCTCGCCTGGCTCCGCGCGAAGCCATGGGTGGCGAGCGTCATCCTCGGTGCCCGCACGATGGCGCAGCTCGACGACAACCTCGGCGCGGCGGCCCTCAACCTCACGCCCGACGAGGTCGCCGCGCTCGACACCGCCAGCGCGCTGCCGGAGCTGTATCCCTACGTGATGATCGACACCTACGGCCAGCGCACCTTGTAGTGTCCAGCGCACCGGCGTAGCATGGCTCTGCATGGCAAGGCAAACGGAGGGGCTACTCATGGTACCTACGACCTCGACCCAGACACCGGGCCACAACGCAGGCACGGACCCGCTGCGCGCTGAGGCGACGGCGTTCTTTCTCGCTCAGCCCGTGCGCTACGCGGTCACCTCGGGGGCCGAGGTCGCCTACCGCCGGTTCGGCGCCGGCCCGCCCGTCGTGTTCGTGCACGGCTGGCCGTTCAACGGCTTCACGTACCGCGCGCTCGCCTACCGGCTGCGCGACGCCTACACGTGCATCGTGATCGACCTGCCTGGCACGGGCGAGAGCCGCTGGAGCGCCCGCACCGACTTCTCGTTCCCCGGCCAGGCCGCGACGCTCGCCGAGATGGCCACCGGGCTCGGCCTCGACCGCTACGCTGTGGTCGCCCACGACACCGGCGCGTCTATCGCGCGGCACCTTGCCGACCCCGGATCCGGTCCGGGGCAGGCTCCCGGCCGCGCGCGGCTCGACCGCCTCCTGCTCTTCAACACCGAGATCCCCGGCCACCGGCCGCCGTGGATTCCGTTCTACGCCCAGCTGGTGCGGGTCCCCGGCGCGCACCGGCTCTTCGCCCCACTCTTCCGCGCCCGCGCCTTCCGTCGCTCTGCGATGGGCTTCGGCGGCTGCTACGCCGACCCCGCGCTCCTCGACGGTGACTTCAGGCGCTACATCCTCGACCCCGTCATCGCCTCGCCGACGAAGGCGCGCGGATTGGCGAAGTACCTCCAAGGCCTCGACTGGGGCCGCATCGACGACTTCGCGCGCCTGCACCCGACGCTCGACCTCCCCGTTCGCCTCATCTGGGGGGCCGCCGACCCGACGTTCCCCGTCGAGCTAGGCCGAGCGATGTCCGAAACCTTCCCCGCGTGCGCGGGCTTCACCGCAATTCCCCGGGCAAAGCTGCTGGTCTACGACGAGTTTGCCGAGGCTGTCCATCCGCATGTCGCGGCTTTCCTGGCGGCGTGATTCGACCCCGCAATCTCCCCGAACGACACCCCCTAGAACGATGCAGATAGCGATTGTCCTGTACGACGGTATGACGGCCCTGGACGCAATCGGGCCGTACGAAGTGCTGCGTACCATCCCCGACGCGGATCTGCGGTTCGTCAGCAACGCGCCCGGTCCAGTGGTGACCGACAGCGGCGTCCTGGTGCTCGGAGCCACCCACTCGTTCGCCGAGACGCCGACCCCCGACCTGTTCCTCATCCCTGGATCTACGGCGGACACGACCACGGCGATGGCGGACCGCGCCCTGATTGACTGGGTGCAGTCGGCCCACCAATCGAGCACCCTGACGCTCTCGGTGTGCACGGGAGCGCTGGTGCTCGCAGCGGCGGGCATTCTGAAGGGGCGTCCTGCCACGACGCACTGGGCGGCGCAGAGCGTGCTGAAAGGCTTCGGCGTGGACGCTCGCCGCGACGAGCGCATCGTCCGGTCCGGGAAGATCATCACGGCGGCGGGCGTGTCCGCCGGGATCGACCTCGCGCTCGACGTCGTCATGGAGCTGTGCGGCCAGGCGCATGCCGAGGTCACGCAGCTCGCCATCGAGTACGACCCGCAGCCGCCGCTGGACGCCGGGCACCCCTCGAAGGCGTCGCCTGAGATCTATCGCACCGCGAAGCGGGAGGCGTTCGTGGCCGCGCGGAATCCACGCGACGTGGTCTCGATTCCGAAAATCCTCTGGCGCCAGGCGATCCAGCGGGTTCGTGGCAAGGCGGCCTGAAGTGTCAAAATTCAGCCCTGCAAGCTTCAGACGATGGGTACGGCTGAGTCTTGAGCTCGCATAGCGTCACCTTTTGTTAGGAGTGAAGTAGCCGAGCAATCTGGTAGTACTGCACGGAGACGCTTCGTATACTAGGTGAGGCCGTTAGTAAAGCTGCGTGCAAGGATAGTGTTGGCGAAATCTGGCGGGTTACGGCTCGTCTCTAGTTGCTAGCGCTACATGCAGGCAAAGCCGCCTATTCAAGTAGTGGGTCTCGTCGAGATGCGTACGTAAACATGGATTCGGCATCGTTCGAGGTAGTCTTGAATTTGGTCAGTGGTATGGGTGGAGCAGTCCTTGGTGCTTCAGTTGCTTACGTGCTCGCTCGCAATAGAGGAAGGAGATTACTGACATTTGAGCTTCATAGGGAGTTTCACTCTGATCGTATCCTGAGGGCTCGTAGTAATGCGGAGAAATTCGTAAGGAAATATCCCAATACAATATACAATGACCTCAATTATACTGAAAATGAGGATATACTAAGAAATTCAACTTGGGAATTAATTGGATTCTATGAAAGACTTTGGCTATCTGTAAAGCATAAAAGAGTGGATAGAGATCTAATTCCTGAATTATTTGGTAATTTATTTTACTGGTGGTATATAGTTGCCTTTGAAAAGCTATTGGTTCCTTCGAAGTGGAGCGCTAGTGATCAGATTAGTGATCTCAAAAAATGGTTTGACGAGAATACCTACGATTATCAAAAAGAGGAATGGTCAGAGAGGGGTAGGGTTTATCGGGATGAGATAGAGAGTTTAGTGTAGGGATCAAGTTGGCAAGTTTGGAGTCGGAGCTATTAGATGGGTGTCGAGCTTGGAAGCACTATGCGCATCCCGCTCTTCCAAGTCGATGCCTTCGCTAGCCAGCAATTCGCGGGCAATCCGGCGGCGGTGTGCGTGCTGGAAGCGTGGCCGGACGACGCGCTGCTGCAGGCGATTGCGGCGGAGAACAACCTCGCTGAGACCGCCTTCGTCTCTGCGAATCCCGACGGTAGCTACCGCCTGCGCTGGTTCACGCCCAGCTTCGAGATCCCACTCTGTGGCCACGCGACGCTCGCCACGGGCTTCGTGCTGTTTCACCACCTCGGCGTGGAGCGCACGCCCCTGCGCTTCCACACGCGGAGCGGCGAACTACTCGTCTACCGAGACGGCGACCGCCTCGTGATGGACTTCCCCGCCTACGCCGCCGAACCGGCCACGCTGACCGACCGCATCGTCGCTGGACTGGGCGGGCGGCCGACTGAGTTCCTGCGGGCGGGCATCAACTACTACGCGGTGTTCGAGGACGAAGCACAGGTCCGCGCGCTGCAACCAGACTACGGCTTGTTGATCGATCTCATGCGCGGCTCCGAGATGATCGGCTTCGTCCCGACGGCACCAGGGCGGGACTACGACTTCGTCTCGCGCTACCTCGCGCCCGAAGAGGGAACCACCATGACCGAGGACCCGGTGACCGGCTCGATCCACTGCGCGCTCGTCCCCCTCTGGGCCGACCGCCTCGGCAAGACGGCGCTGCACGCCTACCAGGCATCCGCGCGCGGCGGCGAGCTTTTCTGCGAGCTAATCGAGCGCGGAGGCGTGCCGCGGACGCTCATCGGCGGCTCCGTGCAGCCCTACCTCAAGGGTGTCATCGAGGTGTGATACCAGTTCTCTGGGTTGATGCTTCATACCACCCACAGAGTCACCCCCGCGAACGCGGGGACCCATGCGGTGCATTGTATGGATCCCGGATCAAGTCCGGGATGACCAAGGTGTAGGTGAGCTAATAACCTAGCGGGCTGGTGTGAGGCGTCGGGCGTTCGATTCGCGACGCGACGCGAAACCCCGGCGCTGCGTGGGCGTGGTCCGGGAGCGGTCGGCGTTGACGGGAAGCGCCACCGCATAGGCCTATGGAATCCGTCCCCCTGCGGGTGGCAACGTCACACCTGCGTCGGGGGCACAGACCGCATTAGTTCTCCCCAACCTTCTGCCAGAAACACCTATGTCGAAGAAGATCCTCATCACTGGATGCAGCAGCGGCTTTGGTCTCGACGCCGCAAAGACGCTCGCCCAGAAAGGCCACCACGTCTACGCCACCATGCGCGCCGTGGACACGCGCAACGCTGCCAAGGCACAGGAGCTTCGCGACTTCGCCGCCGCTGAGGGCGTCTCGATCTCTGTCCACGAGATGGACGTCACCTCCGACGACAGCGTGCAGCAGGCCGTGAGCGAGATGGACGGCGTGGACGTGCTCATCAACAACGCGGGCTACGGCTACGGCGGCCCCGTCGAGTCCTTCACCGCCGACGAGTTCCTCGCGCAGCTCGACCTCAACATCGTGGGCACGGCGCGTGTGGCTAACGCGGTCCTACCCGGCATGCGCGCGCAGGGCGACGGCCTCATCATCCAGGTGAGCTCCACGGCCGGTCGCGCCGCGTTCCCGGGCTTCGGCGTCTACAACGCCAGCAAGTGGGGTCTCGAAGGCCTGAGCGAAGCGATGCGCTACGAGCTCGCGCCGCTCGGCATCGACGTGGTCCTCGTTGAGCCAGGGCCATTTGAGACGAGCTTCTTCGAGAACATGAAGCAGGGCTCGCGCCAAGAGGTGATGGCAGCCTACGGGCACGTCGGCGAGTTTTTCCAGGGCTTCGAAGGCACCGTGCGCGACCTGTTCGCCAACGGCGAGGCCCCGACCGACGCGCACATCGTGGTCGACATCTTCAGCCAGCTCATCGACATGCCGCACGGCGAGCGGCCGCTCCGCACCATCGCCGGGCTCGACTTCGGCTTCCAGGCCCTCAACGACGCCACCGACCCGATCCGCAAGGGCGGCCTTGAGGCATTGGGCGTCGCGGAATGGGACGGCCCGCAGGGCTAGAAAACGGGTGCGCCGACAATCTCGGTAGCTCTCCGCCTAGGCTGAGCGTGTCCTGGCCCAGGCGGAGAGGCGTTCACAGATTGTTGTCATTCTGAGCGAGCGTGGCGATTCGAAGAACCTCCGGGTCAGCATCCAGGTCGCGTCTCCGCGACGAGATACGACGGAGATCCCCCGCGTTCGCGAGGGCAGGCTCTTCGGCTTCATTCGCTCCGCGAATGCCGCTCAGGATGACAAGAAGAGCGCGCTCTATGAGTATCTCCCCTTGGTAGCCTCATAATCGTACGGGCTGCGGAATCAGGACACCCTCCCTTACTTAGCCAAACTCACCCCAATGAAAAAGAGACCGCTCGGTCGCCTCGATCCCGTCACCGAGTGCGGTCTGGGTTGCTGGCAACTCGGTGGCGGCTGGGGCCGTCCCTGGGACGATGCCATCGCGCAGCAGATTCTCGCTGCCTCGTACGCCCACGGTGTCCGCTTCTTCGACACGGCCGATGTCTATGGCAACGGCGCGAGCGAGCAGTCCGTCGGGCGCTTCCGCGCGACGCACCCCGACATCGTCGTCGCGACCAAGCTCGGGCGGACGGGCGAACTGTTTCCCGATAAGTACACCGAAGACGGCCTGAGCGCCGCCACCGAGCGCTCGCGGGACCGCCTCGGCGTCGAAACGATCGACCTGACGCAACTCCACTGCGTGCCCACCGAGGTGCTGCGCGTGGGTCATGTGTTCGATTGGCTCCGCCGCCAGCGCGACGACGGGCTGATCGCAGCGTTCGGCGCGAGCGTCGAGTCGGTGGAGGAGGGACTGCTGTGCCTGGAGCAGGAGGGGCTGACCTCGCTGCAGGTCATCTTCAACATCTTCCGGCAGAAGCCTGCGCGCGAACTGTTCGACCGTGCCTCCGAGCAGGGCGTCGGGATCATCGTCCGGCTGCCGCTGGCGAGCGGATTGCTCACGGGCAAGCTGACCACAGACACCGTATTTCGGAAGGACGACCACCGTGCGTTCAACCGCGACGGGCAGGCGTTCAACGTCGGCGAGACGTTCGCAGGGCTGCCCTACGAGCGAGGTGTTGCGCTCTCGGGGCAACTCCGCGAGGTCGTGCCCGAAGGGTTCTCAATGGTCGAGATGGCGCTGCGGTGGGTCCTCGACCACGAGGCCGTATCGGTCGTGATCCCTGGCGCGAGTTCGCCCGCCCAGGCCGAGGCCAACGCGCGCATCTCGTCGCTGCCGCCTCTGTCCGACGCCCTGCACAAACGCCTGCGCGGATTCTACGACGAGCACGTCCACGACCACATCCGAGGCCCCTACTGAGCCGCGCCTGACTGATCCCCATGGCGCAGCTTCGATCCGCGACACTCCACGACGAGGCGGGCATCCGCGCGCTGCACCTCGCCGCGTTTCCCGAAGCCGAACGCGAGACCATTGCTGCGCTGTCGGCTGCGTTGCTCGCAGAGACAACGACGCCCGCAACGCTGACGCTCACAGCCGAGGTCGACAGCGTGATCGTCGGCCATATCGCGTTCAGCCCGGTCACTATCGGCGACGGCGAGCCAGGTCGCGGTTACATCCTGTCGCCCCTCGCCGTGCACCCCGACGTGCAGCGGCAGCGCCTCGGCAGTCGGCTCATCGAAACGGGTCTCGCCCACCTGACCGAGCGTGGCGTCGCCCTCGTGTTTGTCTACGGCGACCCCGCCTACTACGGCCGCTTTGGCTTCGACGCGAAGCTGGCCGAAGACTACGCGGCACCGTATCCGCTCGCCTACCCGCTCGGTTGGCAGGCGAGGGCGCTGGTCGCTCTCAACGCGCTCCCGTCCGCTGGGACGCTGACATGCGTGGCCGCGCTGAGCGACCCGGCGTTGTGGTAGACATCTGGACAACCCGCTCCGCCTTTGCTTCTCCGCCACCTTGTCTCTAAATCCCGCATGAGCGCCTACATCGACCCGCGCCCCGACGCCATCGCGGCGTTTCTCCAGCGCGCCCACGCGGCTCCGGTCGTCATGCTGAACCTGCTGCGGTTTCGCGAGACGGCGGGCTACGAGGCGCACCCCGATCTCGCGCCGCCGTCTCCGATCTCTGGGGGCGAGGCGTACGCGGTGTACCTCCGCCACACGCGGCCCTTTATCGCCAAGTACGGCGCGGAGGTCATCGTCCATGGACGCGGCGAGGCGTTCCTGATCGGGCCCGACGGCCCCACGTGGGATGCGGTGCTCGTCGTCCGCTACCCGAGCGTGAATGCGTTCCTCGGGCTTGCGCAGGACCCAGACTACCTCGCGGGTGCAGGACACCGCACCGCCGCGCTGGCCGACTCCCGGTTGCTCCCGCTGGACACGGGGTGACCGCTACGGCGCGATCTCCTCGACAACCGACGTGCCCGCGCTCTCGTCCCCGGACGTCCACTGCCAGCGCTCATGCAGCCGCAGGCGTCCGTCGGGTAGGACCTCGGGCGTCGAACGGCATGTGCCGGTCATCATGTCGCCCTTCGTGTTGACGTGCGCATACCGCATGTCCAAGACGCCATCATCGTCCACCGAAGCGACAAGCGTACCGAAGCGGATGCCGCCGCCCTCGTAGGTCGCCCACACGACATCGCCGCGCTGGCGGTACTCGAAGCGCGTCGCGTCGCTGACCTCGCCGTTTGGGGCGTTCGAGACGGTGCGGAACTGGCGCCCGTTGTAGGAAATCGGCAGCATGGAATGGTGGTGGATGATACCAAGTCTCCAGGTTAGCGTCCCACTCCCATCTTTGTCATCCCGGACTTGATTACTGCGTGAACCTTCGGTTTCGGGATCTATACGGTTCACGGTATGGGTCCTCGCTTTCGCGGGGATGACTCTGTGGGTGGGATGAGGTGTCAACCCAAAGAACTGGTATGATGGGTGGCAGGGCAGGCGCTATGCTGCGTCGCTCCACCGCTGAAGCTCCACGATGTTACCCTCGGGATCCCGGCAGTAGCACCACGTCACGCGCTGCCCCGTCGAGGTGACGGATTCGACTACCTCACCGACAGCCTCGCCTCCTGCAGCGAGCACGGCTTGGCGCGCTGCGTGCACGTCATCGACAGCGAAGGCGATGTGGCCGAAGCCCGGCTGGTGGACGGTGGGCGGCTCGACTGCGCCTTCGTAGGTCGGGGCGTCGTACGTGTAGATTTCGAGGGTCGGCCCGTCGGGGCCGCCGCCGGGGAGCCGGAGGTGAACACCGCGTTGACGTGCGCCGGGGAGGGCGGTGCCGGCGGCTAGGTCCGGCCCGGCGTAGTCGCGCTCGGGCGGTACGAACTCGCACCCGAACACGGACGTGTAGAACGCAGCAAGGCGGTGCCAGTCTCGGGCGACAACGTTGACATGGCCGAAGCGCGCGGAGGGAATCGCAGGCATGGAGGTGGGACGCAGAGACTCGGTGAGAGGTCAGTAAGAGATTAACGCCGCCGGTGGAAGTTGCTGGGCCTTGTTTCATAGAAGCAGCGATCTCGTACCGCGCGTTAGCTTGCGGCGTCAACGCAAACGCCGCTATGCCCCGCCTCTCCGAATTCTTCGGCATCGCCATCTATCTCTACTGGAGCGAGACCGGCCGTTACAATGCTCCACACTTCCATGCACAGTATGGCGGCGACGAAGCGGGCTTTTCCATTCCTGACGCCGAGATCCTCGCCGGATCACTCCCGCGTCGGCAAGTTCGTCTCGTGCAGGCGTGGGCTGAACTGCGCGCCGAGGCGCTGGAACAAGCTTGGGAGCGTGCTGTGAACAACGAGCAACCCGGTACCATCGAGCCGCTGAGGCGATGAGCGATACCCTGACCCAACCGACCCCCGCGCATGGATCGAAGCCCGCGTGGGCGTGCGACCTCCCGGACACGACCGAGGACGGCGACCCTATCGTCTACGGTCCGCGCCCGCTGGCCCCGCGCATCGAGCGCGTCGAGCCGCTCGACGGCTACCTGCTCCGCGTGACCTTTGCTACAGGCGAGGTCCGCCGCTTCGACTGTACGCCCCTACTGGACCGGGGTGTGTTTCGTCCGTTGAGAGACGCCGTCGCGTTTCGCCGCGTTCAGCCCATCAACGACGGCGGCGGTATTGGATGGGCGTCCGGTGCCGACCTCTCGCGGGACACGGTGTATGCCGCTGGAACGCCTGCGTGAGCGAGTTCGATGGAGCAGTCCAAAGAAAACGGACACCTCAGCCTGGACGCCCACCGCGAGGCTACCGAGCTAACCCACATTGGCAACCGTGCCCTCGGCATTCCCAACGCCTACAGCCACCACGGGCGGCTCTACTTCGAACGTCCCTCCGGCGAGATCACCAACGAGGATCCGTTCGAGCAGGTCTGACGCCGATGCACATTATATGGACATGATCCGTATTGCGACATGCCTTATCGATGCATACAGCAGAATGCACAGGCACTGATAGCTCCCCTCCTGGACAGGAGGGGCTGGGGGTGGTCGATCATCGAGCTTCGGTCAGCAACCCCCTCTGTCTCCCCCTGACCAGGGGGAGAACTTCTTGGGTAGCCTCTCAACGCTACTGAATACCGCTATAGTCCGTAATTATTCGTCTCTGACAGCCCGTCTACACTTGAATCTATTTGGCACACCTGGGATGAAGCCTAGATTTACGCTTCTCGTCACAGCAGTGATAGCTGTAGGCTGTAGCCCTGACCCACGATGGCAAACTGCCGACAGTGGGCATCTGATAATCCCAGTTGGACAAGCCTACATCGACGACATTCGTCCATTCGAGGACCGTAGAATCCGTGTTACTATCTCTGAAGAGAATGGACTTCCAGTAGTCGCTTTCTGGCTCAATCCAGAGGAACACGAGCAAGCTCAAGCTGGGGCCCTCTCTGAGGGGCTTGACGACGCGATGGATAGGAACATGTTCTTGAGAGGCTCAGGGGGAGATGTCGTCGGAGAAACCACGATCCCACAGGGGTTGCATTACCTCTACTTCCAACAAGACGAAACATCCGAGCCAATTGAGCTGAACCTCGATTATAAGATCGAGGTCTTCAGGTAGTGCTCAGTTAAGGAGACGCATGACCCGCGCTCGCAGGCCGACATAACGCTTTGTCTCTGTCCACCGAAAGCGTCTACGCTGCCTCGTCCAGCCGTTTCGCTACGTTGCGCGGCTGAAGCGCTACCTGTTACTCCTCCTCGTCTGGCACGTCCGAGTCGTCCTCGCTCAGAAGGTCATCCAACTCGATGGAGACGTCAGCGGCGCCGTCGCCGGAGGCGTGGCGGGCGAGCTCCTCGCGCATGAACCGCGCCGTGGCCGTGTCGGCCTGCGCTAGTTGCTCTGGCGTGCCTGTGAATACGATGCGCCCACCGCCTGTGCCGCCGTCGGGGCCGAGGTCCACGATGTGGTCGGCCACCTTCGCCACGTCCATGTTGTGCTCGATCACGAGGACCGTGTTGCCCTTGTCCACGAGCGCCTTCAGGACGGCGAGTAGGTGCCGGATGTCCTCGAAGTGGAGGCCCGTCGTCGGCTCGTCGAGGATGTAGAGCGTCTGGCCGGTGCCGGGGCGCGAGAGCTCCTTGGCGAGCTTCACGCGCTGCGCCTCGCCGCCCGAGAGCGTCGTCGCGGCCTGGCCCAGTCGGATGTAGCCGAGGCCGACGGCGTCGAGGGTGCGCAGCTTGCGCGCGATACGGGGGACGTTCTCGAAGAACACCAGCGCGTCCGAGACCGGCATCGCGAGCACCTCGGCGATGTTCTTGCCCTTGAAGCGCACGTCGAGCGTCTCGGGGTTGTAGCGCTTGCCCTTGCACGTCTCGCACTCCACGTAGACGTCCGGCAGGAAGTTCATCTCCAGCTTCACCACGCCCGCGCCGCCGCAGGTCTCGCAGCGCCCGCCCTTCACGTTGAACGAGAACCGCCCCGGCTTGTAGCCGCGCAGCTGCGCCTCGGGCGTCCGCGCGAAGAGATCGCGGATGAGCGAAAACAGCCCCGTGTAGGTCGCCGGGTTCGAGCGCGGCGTCCGACCGATCGGTGCCTGGTCGATGGCAATGACCTTGTCGATGTGGTCGAGCCCCTCGATGTCGCGGTAGGGGAGGGGCACGGCCTGCGCCTTGTGGTAGTGCGCGGCGAGGAGCGGGTAGAGCGTCTGGTTGATGAGGCTTGACTTGCCCGAGCCGGAGACGCCCGTGACGCAGGTGAACGTGCCGAGCGGGAGGGCGAGGTCGACGTCCTGGAGGTTGTGCCCGCGCGCGCCCGTGAGGCGGAGCGTCTCGCCCGTGCCCGCGCGGCGGTCATCGGGAAGCGGGATGCGGCGGTCGCCGAGGAGGTAGGCCGTCGTCAGGCTTGCCTCGCCATTGCGCGGGAGCTTGCTGGGTTCGGCAGCAGCGAGGATGGTCCCGCCGTACTCGCCCGCGCCGGGGCCGATGTCGACCACGAAGTCGGCCGCCTCGATCATCTCGCGGTCGTGCTCCACCACGAGGACCGAGTTGCCCAGGTCACGTAGGTTTTCGAGCGAGCCGATGAGCCGGTCATTGTCGCGTGGGTGCAGGCCGATACTGGGCTCGTCGAGGACGTAGAGGACGCCCGTGAGCTGCGTGCCGATCTGCGTGGCGAGGCGGATGCGCTGGCTCTCGCCGCCGGAGAGCGTCCGCGCGGGGCGGTCGAGCGTGAGGTAGTCGAGCCCGACGTTGAGTAGAAAGTCGAGGCGTTCGCGGATCTCCTTCACGATGGGCGCAGCGATGAGCGCCTGCCGCTCGGCAAATTGTACGCGGTCGAAGAAGGCGCGCAGGCTGCGGAGGTCTTGCTTGACGAGGTCGTCGATGTTGGCTTCTTCGCCGTCCGGGTCGCCGATTTTGTAGCTGAGCGCGATGGGGTTGAGCCGCCCGCCGCCGCACTCGGGGCAGGGCTGCTGGCGCATGAACGCGTCCGCCCACTCGCGCTGCTTCTTGCTCGACGTGTTCTCGCGCGTGTGCTCGATGTGCTGAATCACGCCGCCGAAGCGGTGCTCGTACTTGACCTCGCGGCCTTTGTACTGGTAGACGATGTCGAACTGCTCGTCGCCCGCGCCGCTGAGGATCACCGTCTGCTGCTTCGCGGTGAGGTCCTGCCACGGCGTCTCGAAGTCGAACCCGTAGGCCTGCGCGACGGCCTCCAATTGCGCGAACGTCCAGATGTCGCGCGGCTTGCCGAGCGGGGCGATGGCCCCCTGCGCAATCGTCTTCTCCGGGTTCGGGACGACGAGGTCGCGGTCGATGGCGCGAACGGTGCCGAGGCCCGAGCAGTGCGGGCACGCGCCGTAGGGCGAGTTAAAGCTGAACGTGTTCGGCGAGGGGTCGTCATAGCTCAGCCCCGTCGCGGGGTCGGTGAGGTGGCGGCTCATCAGCCGGTCGCCCGCTGTCACGTCGCCCCCCTGTTCAGATGTGGGTGCCTCCGCGATCTCGACGATCAGCGAGCCGCCGCCCATCCCGAGCGCGACCTCCACGGACTGCGCCACGCGCGGTCGGATGCCGTCCTTGATCTTGACGCGGTCGACGACGACCTCGATGTCGTGGATCTTGTAGCGGTCCACCTTCATCCCCGCAACGATGGGGCGGCTCTTCCCATCGACGCGGACGCGCTCGAAGCCCTGCTTGGCGATCTGCTCGAAGAGGTCGCGGTAGTGCCCCTTGCGTCCGCGCACCACCGGTGCGAGGATTGAGAGTTTCGTGCCCTCAGGGAGCGCCACGATCTGGTCGATGATCTCGTCGTCTGACTGCCGCACCATGCGGTGGCCCGTCTCGTACGAGTACGCCGTGCCCGCTCGTGCGAAGAGGAGGCGCAGGAAGTCGTAGATCTCCGTCACCGTGCCGACGGTCGAGCGCGGGTTGCGGCTGACCGTTTTCTGCTCGATGGCGATGACGGGGCTTAGGCCGTCGATGAAGTCCACGTCGGGGCGCTCCATCTGGCCGAGGAACTGCCGCGCGTAGGCGCTCAGCGACTCCATGTAGCGCCGCTGCCCCTCAGCGTAGATCGTGTCGAAGGCGAGCGACGACTTGCCCGAGCCGCTGAGGCCCGTGAACACCACGAGCGCGTTGCGCGGCAGGTCGAGGTCGACGTTCTGGAGGTTGTGCTCGCGGGCACCGCGGATGATGATCCGGTCGTCCATGAAGACTCGCGTGGGTAGGGCGGAGGGGCGGGCGAAGAGCACGCGGTGCATGCGTGAAGCGCCGCGCTGGTGGAACAGACTTTCAACCCGCGCTGAAAACCACACGTTCCGCCGCCGAGGTTAGCGGTAGGTGAAGCCTTGCCAGCGTACGAGGGCCGTGTGCCAGGAGTCTGTCAGGCACACTTGTTGTCCAACATAGAAGGTGAATACCCACTCGCTCTCCATACCCGATGGCGCCATCATCCTACTGTGATCGCCTGCACGTTGCTTACCTGCGCAGGGGCTCGGACGAGCCACGACGAGGGGGACCGTCGAAGGTCACCCTGCGGCTTGTTCGCACAGATCCTGGACACGTTACCTGCTTTCTGGATGAACGCAGCGTCAGCGTTCCTGCGCTGAGGAGGCTGGCCTGGCTTGCGAGAGGCTATCAACTCAACCTGGCGAGTCGTCACGAAACAGAGTACGGGCGTGTATACAAAGCCGCAGATTGCGAGGTATATCGGGAAAGCGTAGCGTTCATGTCCGAAGTCATTGATGACGGCGCGCTCCTACGCCACCTCCAACCTATCCTCGAACTGATGAGAGGGTGCGAAATGGAAAACGTCGGGGCGAACGAGGTCTATGTAAGGCGAGTCGAGTGGCTCCACAGTCCGCCGCCCACAAAGATCAGTAACTACCCAGATCCATTCGCCGCTGTAGCCCATCGGTACCGGTATAAAGACCGACTGACCGAGGACTGGTTGTCGTGCACAGGCTATTCGAGGAAGTACTCTGACTATCGCGGTGGCTTCCGCCTATCGCATTGGCACACCGGATGGGTTGCAGTTGAGCTTAGTCGGCTCGGCGGAGAGAAGCACCGCCGCGTTGTCGAAACGATCGACAAAAGCGTGGTGAGCCAAAGAGCGTGGTACCGGCTAGGGTGTCTGGGGCGGGCGTACGACCTGGCGATGGTAGGACGCATACTCGACCACAGTCGCAGTTCGATGAACTCGGAGCGCTGTGACCGCTTTGTGCGCGAGTGCGCATTTCTCCAGTCGTTTGTGGAAGACGATGCGTTGTGGGAGGCGGTGCAACCAGCCATCGACCTCATCCACAAATGTGCTGAGACGGAGATGGAAAAACGCAGGGTCATCCATCTCGAAGTGACGAGAGGTGGTCAGCTCGAAGCAGGACCCGTGCGCCCGTGGATTGACTTCATTGGGATCCAGTAGGCCGACCGCAACATGGCGGCACGCTCTACCTTGCAGGGTCGCCCTGATTGATTACCCGCTGAGTACCATGCGCCTCTTCTCGCTCCTCGTCGCGCTGATCGCGCTGCCCGTCGTTGCCCAGCCCATGACATCGTCCGTGCCGGAGGGCGCGGAGGTGGAGCGGGTGGCGACGGGCTTCTTGTTTGTGGAGGGACCGGTCTGGAAGGACGGCGCGCTGCTCTTCAGCGACATCCCCGGCAACACCGTCTATCGCTACGCTGATGACGATGGGGTTTCGCCCTACCTCCACCCGTCGGGCAACAGCAACGGCCTCGCCCTCGACGCGGAGGGGCGGCTCCTTCTCGCCCAGCACGGCTATCGCCAACTCGCGCGCCTCGACGCACCGCACGTGCAGACGACGCTCGCGGATACCTATGGCGAGATGCAGATCAACAGCCCCAACGACATCGCCGTGCATTCGGACGGCTCGGTGTTCTTCACTGACCCGCCCTACGGCGTCAGCCAGGCCGATCCGCAGCTTGGCTTCTCGGGCATCTACCATCTCGCGCCTGACGGAACGCTGACGCTCCTCGACATGGCGCTGCACCGCCCAAACGGCATCGCGCTGTCGCTCGACGAGCAGACGCTCTACGTCACCAACTCCGCCACCCGGCAGCTCTTCGCCTTCGACCTCGACGGCGACCTGACCGGGGGCTACGCGCTCACGCACATGCGCGAACTGGCCAATCTCGGCTCCGAGACGTTTGCCGGCGCCGAGGGCTACACGGACGGGCTGAAGCTCGACACCGAGGGGCGGCTCTACGTCACCTCGCCGGTCGGCGTGAGCATCCTCGCGCCCGATGGCACGCTCATCGATGAGATCGCGGTGCCGGAGCAAACCACCAACTGCGCCTGGGGCGACGACGACCGCCGCACGCTCTACATTACCTCAGGGACGAGCCTCTATCGCATCCGCCTCAATGCCACGGGGGCCCCAGTACCGGGGAGCAGCGCCGGCGAGTAATCATCTTATCGCTTTTTTACGATGAAAACTTGCAGGGTGCCTGTTTCCTTGTTATCGTACATCGTCGATCAACGATAAAAGACATGGACACGACGACTAACGAGCAACTCGCGCTCTGGGGCAAGGCTCTGGGGCACCCGGCGCGCATCGCCATCCTCCGAGCTCTCGCCGCACGTGGCACGTGCGTGTGTGGCGAGATCGTGGAGGTGCTGCCGCTCGCCCAATCGACCGTCTCGCAGCACCTCAAAGTGTTGCGCGAGGCGGGGCTCGTGCAGGGCACCGTCGACGGCCCGCGCACCTGTTACTGCCTTGATGGGGTAACTCTTCGTCGTGTCCAGTCTGCTTTCGGTGATCTATTCACGGCACTCCAATCTTCTTGCTGTTAATGCTATGTCTACCACTGCAACCATCCGAGACACCGCAGCGTGCTGCAGCCCAGCTACCTCTTACGAATCGGCCTCCGTTGATCGCTCCGATGCCGACGCAGTCCGCGCCTCCGTCCGCGCGCAATACGCTGCGGTGGCGGTCGGCGAGACCAACTCCGAGGGCTGCTGCGGCCCCGCCTGCGGCGGGGATGCCAACGACGGAGTCAACTTCATCGGCGACGGGTATGTCGGGACCGATGGGTACCTCGCTGACGCCGATCTCCAGCTAGGCTGTGGGGTGCCCACAGACCTCGCAGAACTCGCCCCGGGCGACACCGTGCTCGATCTCGGTAGCGGAGCGGGTGTCGATGCCTTCATCGCACGGCGGGTTGTCGGCGGTGACGGGTTCGTAATTGGGGTGGATATGACGCCCGAAATGGTCGAGAAAGCCCGTACCAACACCGGGGCGCTCGGCTACACCAACGTCGCGTTTCGGCTCGGCGAGATCGAGGCGCTACCTGTAGAAAGCGACAGCATCGACGTGGCGATCTCCAACTGCGTGCTCAACCTCGTCCCGGACAAGGCGCAGGCGTTTGCCGAGATGGCGCGGGTCCTGAAGCCGGGCGGACACTTCTGCGTATCGGACGTGGTTACCCGAGGTGCGCTGCCCGCTTCGGTCAAGCGCTCCGCGGAGCTATGGGCGGGCTGCGTAGCGGGTGCGATGGACGAAGGGGCCTACCTCGAGGGACTCCGAGCAGTAGGTTTTGAGGAGGTCGAGGTGCGCGCAGCTCACCCGCTTGATCTCCCCGACGCCGCCCTCGCAGCGTTTCTGTCGCCCGACGAACTCGGGGCCTACCGCGCGAGCGGGGGCGGTCTCTACAGCGTGACGGTGTTTGGGGTGAAGCCCATATCCGCCGGGTGACGCCGACGCTGCACAAACCAGGGCGCCTCGTCCTCCTTTATGCGTCGAGTCCAGGCGGCCTTTGGTATCTTCTCGTGTCCCCTCAACCTTCCTGCTACTAGACCTATGAGCACGACCGACAACTGCTCCTGCTGCGATTGCACAAACTGTAGCTGCACATGCTGCTGCAACTGTGAGTGCGCCTGCTGTACGCCGTCTAAGACGGACAGCTAAGCCGTCACGCTAGACAAAACCCAAAGCGCCCCGGCCTCCTCTCTGGATGGAAGCCGGGGCGCTCGCGTGGTGCGCATCCCGCTGGCGTCGCCCCCCACCACAAGAGTTGACGCCCGCGCCGATGCGCTAGGGATTAGAACTGGGCCGCTTCCGTCGAGTGCGCCATCGCGCCCGTGGACGCCTTGCCGCCGGTGATCGCCGTGCGCACCTCGTCAAAGTAGCCCGTGCCGACCTCGCGCTGGTGCTTCGTAGCCGTGTAGCCGCGGTCCTCGCTCGCGAACTCGGCCTCCTGCAGCTGCGAGTAGGCGAACATGCCGTCGGTCTTGTAGCCGTGGGCCAGGTCGAACATGCTGTAGTTGAGCGTGTGGAAGCCCGCCAGCGTGATGAACTGGAAGGTGTAGCCCAGCTTGGCGAGTTCCTTCTGGTAGACGGCCAACTCGGCGTCGCCCATATGCTGCTTCCAGTTGAAGCTCGGCGAGCAGTTGTAGGCGAGCAGTTGGTCGGGGTACTTCGCGTGGATCGCCTCGGCGAAGACGCGGGCTTGCTCCAGGTCGGGATGGCTGGTCTCCATCCACACGAGGTCGGCGTAGGGCGCGTAGGCGAGCCCGCGGGCGATGCAGGCTTCCATGCCGTTGCGGACGTGGTAGAAGCCCTCCGGCGTCCGGCCCTGCTCGCGGTCGATGAACGGCGCGTCGTAGGGGTCCACGTCGGAGGTGATGAGCGTCGCGGCTTCGGCGTCGGTGCGGGCGACGAGGAGCGTCGGCACGCCGAGCACGTCGGCGGCGAGGCGCGCGGCGTTGAGCTTCTGCACGAACTCCTGCGTGGGCACGAGCACCTTGCCACCGAGGTGGCCGCACTTCTTCTCGGCTGCAAGTTGGTCCTCGAAGTGGACGCCCGCCGCGCCAGCGCGGACCATGCCCTTCATCAACTCATAGGCGTTGAGCACGCCTCCGAAGCCCGCCTCAGCGTCGGCCATGATCGGGGCCATGTAGTACGTCTCGTCCTGGCCGCCCTCGGCGCGGGCGATCTGGTCGGCGCGCAGCAGCGTGTTGTTGATCCGCTGGACGACCTTCGGGACCGAGTCGGCGGGGTAGAGGCTCTGGTCGGGATACATCTCGCCCGCCAGGTTGGCGTCGGCCGCGACCTGCCAGCCGGAGAGGTAGATCGCCTTCAGGCCCGCCTTGACCTGCTGGAGCGCCTGCCCGCCGGTGAGCGCGCCGAGCGCCGCGACGAACTCGCCGTTGCCTTCGTGGATCAGGTCCCACAGCCGCTCCGCGCCCATCTTGGCGAGCGTGTACTCGATCGGGAACGAGTTCTGGAGGCGGGCGACGTCGGTCGCGGTGTAGTCGCGGGTGACGCCTTTCCAGCGTGGGTTGGTGTCCCAGTCCTGCTGGATGGCAAGGGCGGCCTGGTCGACGGAGGTCATGCGGAGTTCCATGGCGTTGAGGGCTAGCCCGAAGGCGGGACGGGCGGGTTGGGGGATCGGAAGTTGAGGCGGCTCCCCCTGCTTCCCTCCCCCTGAAGGGTCGGGAAGCTGTCCCCCTCACACGTGAGGGGGACAGTCCGAGGAGCGGAGTTCGACAGAACGGAGGCGACGCAGGACGGGGGGAACCGTCCGGAAGCATCACACCATCACAGCGCGGTCGTTGGCGACGCCAGCGAGGTCGGAGCGGGTGGTGAGGAAGTCGCGCATGGCGTCCTCGGTGAAGATGGCAGCGGCGTCGCGGGCGGCCTGCTCGTAGCGCGCGAGTTCGGCGGCGACGACGGCCTCGGGCTGGCCCGCCATCGCGTCGCCGATCTCTTCTTTGATCTCGGCCAGTTCCTGGTCGAAGATGCTCAGCACGAGCGCCTTCGTGACCTGCATGCCCTCGTCGAGGAAGAGGCCCTGGTGGAGCCATTGCCAGGTCTGCGCGCGGCTGATTTCGAGCGTGGCAAGGTCCTCCATGAGGTTGTCCCAGGCCACACAGCCGATGTCCTGGTTCCAGCCCTTCATGTAGGCGATGCCGACGCGGACGTTGGTGCGCAGCCCGGCCATCGTCTTGGGACCGTCCGACTTGGGCAGCAGGTCAGGACGCTCCGGCAGGTCGGGGATCACGCCGAGCTGGTTCTTGGCGCCGTCGAGCTTGGCGAGGAACGGCTCCAGCGCCGGGCCGATGAAGTAGGGGTGCGACACCCAGCAGCCGTCGTGGCCGATGCTCGCCTCGAACTCTTTGTCGGCGACGACTTTCGCGGTCTGGCGCGCGCGTAGTTCGGGGTCGCGGCCGGGCGTGAACGCCGCCATGCCGCCCATCCCGAACGCGCCGTGTTTGTGGCACACGCGGATGAGCTGCTTGGCATAGTTGCTCATCCAGTCGCGGTTCATGCCGATCGTGGCGCGGTCGGCCATCACGCGGTCGCCGTGCGCGCGGAGCGTCTTGATGTCCGAGAAAATCTTGTCCCAGCGCCCGCCGTTGAGGCCCGCTGCGTGCGTGCGGATCTCGTAGAGGATTTCCTCCATCTGGTAGGCGGCGGGCAGCGTCTCGATGAGGAACGTCGCGCGGACCGTCGAGCGCTCCAGTCCGAGCGCGTCCTCGATGCCGTCCATGAGGGTGTTCCACCAGCGCGCTTCGAGGTAGTGCTCGACTTTCGGGACGTAGAACTTCGGCGTGGTGCCCTTCGCCATGAAGGTTTTCGCCGTGTGGTAGGCGACCAGCGCAAAGTCGAGCAGGCCGCCCGAGATTGGCGCGCCGTCGATGCGGAGGTTGGACTCGTCGAGGTGGAGGCCGCGCACGCGCACCATCGGAAGCGCCATGTCCTCGGGGTCGAGCTGGTAGCGCTTCACGACCACGCCCATCGCGTCGGTCTTCTCGGCCGAGAGCGTGCCCTCGGCGATGCCAATCACGTTCTCGACGCCCTGCATGACGTTGTTCCAGGACGGCTTCATCGAGTCCTCGAAGTCGACCATCGCGCAGTCAGCGCGCTGCCCGTCGGCCGTGCGCGAGAGCATGTTGATCACCATCTTCGCGTCCGAGACAGGACCCGTGATCTCGACGCGACGCATCTGGAGGTCCTCGGGCAGCGGCGCCACCTGCCAGTCGCCACGTGCGTCCGGATGCTCGGTCGGTTCGAGAAAGTCGGGGCGCGCGCCGTTGTCGAAGGACTCCTGGCGGGCCTTGCGAGCCATGAGAAGGCTCTGCCGCTCGGGCTCCAGCGCACGGTGGAGGCGGGCGAGCAGCGCGAGGGCGTCGGGCGTGAGCAGGCGGCGCGCCTGCGGCGTCCACGCAAAGGTGTTGATCTCGACGCCGTCGGCGAGTTCGTTGGAGCGGTCGGTGAGGGGGGGCTGCATGGGCGTGGGAGGTAGGGGGCGTGCAGAGGGCATGGACGGCGGGAGGACAACCTAGAGTCGCGTATATCTGGAAGCAAGCGAAATTTCGCTAACAGATTACTTTCATTCGCCGACAGGTTTTTCGCCCTATCTTTCGCTCGCAGCGAACGATGTAACCGCTTTACCTCTGTACCTGCGGCATTGAGTTTCGGAAGCGCTTCCGGTTCTTCCGGGCGCAACGCTGTCCTGCCTCCCCCTTGCGTTCCCCGATGTCAGAAAACGCCGACCAACTCCGCCTCATCCTCGGCCTGAAGCTCAAGACGCTGCGCCAGGAGCAGGGCCGCCCGCTCCGCGACGTCGCCGAAGCTGCGGGCGTGTCGATCTCCTACCTCTCCGAGATCGAGAAGGGCAAGAAGTACCCCAAGCCCGAGAAGCTCATCGAGTTGGCCTCGGCGCTCGGCACTACCTACGACGACCTCGTCTCGCTCCGCGTGGAGGACGAACTGCAGGACATCAAGACCGCCATCGCCTCCCCGTTCCTGCGGGAGTTCCCGTTCGAGTTGTTCGGCGTGGAGCCAGAGGACGTGATTCGGCTGGTCGCGGGCAAGCCTGAGGAGGGCAGCGCCCTCGTGCGGACGTTCCTGGAGGTGATGCGGCACTACGACCTCCGTAACGAGCACTTCCTCTTCGCGGCGCTGCGGTCCTACCAGCAGATGCACCGCAACTATTTCCCCGACATAGAAGCTCAAGCCGAGGCCTTCCGGGCAGCGGCGGGCTTCAACGTGGAGGCCCGGTTGACCGACGAGGACCTGCGCGGCGCGCTCGCCGAGCGGTTCGGCATCACGGTCGATCTGGACGCGATCCCCGGGCACCCCGACCTCGACCGGCTGCGTTCGATCTTCCGCGCGCCGGCCGGCCCGAGGCGCAAGCGCAACGGGGCGATGGGCGCGGTGCTGCACGTCAATCCGAAGCTGATGCCGTCGCAGCGGGCGTTCGTCTACGCGCGCGAGATCGGCTACCACCACCTCGGCCTGACGGATCGCCCGACTACCTCGACGTGGATCCAGCCGGAGTCGTTTGATCAGGTGCTCAACCACTTCAAGGCGTCCTACTTCGCCGGGGCGCTCCTTATGCCGCGGGAGCGCGTCCGTCGCGACCTCGGTGCGCTCTTCGCCGCGGAGCGCTGGGACCCTAAGCAGATTCTCCGCGGCCTCGACGCCTACCGCGTCACGCCGGAGATGCTCTACTACCGCCTCACGGAGGTCATCCCGACCGACTTCGGGCTCGACGAGATCTACTTCATGCGCTTCAATCACCGGCTGGGCACCGACGAGTACAAGCTCACGAAGGTGTTCAACATGTCGCGCGTGCCCGTGCCGCACGGCATCTCCGCGCTGGAGCACTACTGCCGTCGCTGGGTGTCGATGGAGACGCTGCGGGCGCTCGAAGACGCGCAGCAGACCATCGGCAACCCGCCGCCGGTTGTGCGTGCGCAGCGGGTGCGCTTCGTCAACGACGCCGCCGAGTTCTTCGCCATCGCCGTGGCGCGCCCACTTGCGCTCAAGCCTGGCGTCAACTCCGTCGTGTCGCTCGGCTTCCGCATCGACGCGGACTTCAAGCGGGTCGTGCGCTGGTGGGACGACCCCGACGTGCCCGTCTCGGAGGTGAACCTGACCTGCGAGCGTTGCCCGCTCAACGACTGTGCGGTCCGGGCCGCGCCGCCGACCGTCTTGAGGCATGACGTGCGCATCGAGCGGCAGCGCCACGCCTTGGCGGCGCTGATGAATGGAGCCGCACCCAGCTAAAGCGCAGGCTATACCTGGTCAAAGACCGCCTAGGTCCGGGCCTGGCAGGGCTTGGCTCGTGGCCGGCCGTGTTTTCCCGCTAGGGCTTGCACACTACAACCAGCAGGCGTGGCGTTCCGGGGTCAGTACGATTGTCGGAGTACCGCTTTGGGTGCAGCCTGGCGCACTGAAATGCCCCGTGTGCGGTTTGCGAGCCGCAAGGCCACGCCGTAGTTTCTCGCCCGGTTTTTCCTATCCAGTCCGCGCCGTCGCGCGCACGCCTAGTCGAAGGATTCTGCTACGCCCTACCCGTCTCCTGCACCTAGTCCCGCCGCGCTGCGTGCGGGTTCCCGACGTCGTACGTAGCCGAATCCCGTGCCGACTCCCGCCTCGCCTTCGGAATCGACCGCCTCTGCGGAGCGCACCGTCGCGAAGCACCCGGGCGCGCGGCCCCCTGCAATTCGGCGCGCACGTTGGTGGACCCTGGTCGCAAGCATAGCGACCCTGGCCCTCCTGGTCGCGGCGTCGGGATGGCAGGCCAGCGTGGCAGCCGGGGCGGGAAGCCCCTCGGTGTGGCGGTATGTCGCCGTGGCCGACACGGACTCCGTGGCGATCGGGCAAGTCGAGCCCGCCGACACGGCCAACCTCCCGCCCTTTGACCCCGCCGACGTGGAGTCGCTCCGGGTGGCGGCCATCGGCGACACCACGACGCTCGACACGACGCGCGCCTCGACGTACTTCCCGATGCGGCGGCGCGACAGCCGACTCGCCTCCGTCGTGGAGCGCCGCGCCCGCCCGTTCGACTTCGCGCCCGGCAACTACTGGCGCCGCGATGCCCAACTGGACTCGGTGGACCTGCGCTATTCCATCCGCGAGACGGTCCGTGACCAGGACGTGCGCGTGCCCGTCGAGGTGGACCTGGCTGAGTTCCAGGCGGCGCTCCGCGCGTCGGTCATCAAGGAGAACTTCCGCAGCGTGGCGCAGGAGCAACTCCGACGACGCAGCCGTGGGCGCGGCGGCCTTGGCCTGACCATCGCGGTGCCCGGCGGGCGCGGCGGTGCGTTCGAAACCATCTTCGGCAAGAACGAGGTGGCGCTCAACGTGACCGGCAACGCCAACATCAACCTCGGCTTTTCCTACCAGGAGAACGAGCAGCAGCAGGCCGCCACCGGCCAGGGCGGGCGCCTCAACCCCGACTTCGCCCAGGAACTCGCCCTCGGCATCGACGGCACCATCGGCGACAAGCTCAACATCGGCGTCAACTACGACACGCAGAACACGTTCGAGTTCGAGAACCAGGTCAAGCTGCTCTACGAGGGCTACGACGACGACATCATCCAGCGCATCGAGGCGGGGAACGTGTTCCTCCAGACGCCGAGCGACCTCATCCGTGGCGGCCAGCGCCTCTTCGGCATCCGCACCGACCTCCGCTTCGGCGGCCTCGGCGTGACGCTCGTTGCCAGTCAGCAGGACGCCGAGGGCGACGCGCTCGAAATCGAGGGCGGCAGCCAGACCACCAACTTCGACATCGCGCCCTACGAGTACGAGGACAACGCGCACTTCTTCCTCGGCTACTACTTCCGCAACCGATGGGACGTGGCGCTCAGCCGCCCGCCCAACATCATCGCCGACCCGGCCTTCGACCAGATCGTCGGCATCGACGTGTGGCTCAAGGACCAGTCGGTCAGCCAGACCAACCAGCTGACGGAGGGCCTCGCCCAGGCGGTCGCCCTCGTCGACCTCGGCGAGCCGGGGCCCGGCGGCCCGGTGGTGAATCCGGACCTGCCGGACGGTGTCCTCGCGGGCGGCGATGCCTACCTCGCGGCGTTCGGCACCGCCGCACCGCTCCCCGACGAGGCCAACGACCAGTACGCCGACGCGGATCTGGAGCAGCTCCGCGACTCCTCCAGCGCGGTCAATTTTGAGGCCCAGTTCAACCTCGACATCGCCGACTACGCCGACTCCCGCTTCCGCAAGCTCGCCGAGGGCCGCGACTACGAGTTCGACCCGCAGCTCGGCTACCTCTCGCTCAACCGCAGCCTCAGCCCGGACGAGCAGATCGCCATCGCGTTTCAGTACCGCCGCACCGACGGCGCCATCGTGCAGGTGGGCGACTTCGACCAGGAGACCGGCACCGACCTCAACGGGCGGCGCATCATCCTGAAGCTGCTCCGCGGCGACAACCCGACCGCGTTCGACGCGTCGTGGGCGCTCACGATGCGCAACATCTACCGCATCGGCGGGCGCTCGCTCCGCGCCGACGACCTCGAACTCGACATCGTCTACGCGCCGTCGGGGCAGCCCGCGCAGGAGACGCTGCCGGGGGTCACCGTCGGTCAGCAGCGCACCATCCTCACCACGCTCGGCCTCGACCGCCTGGACAACGACGGCAGCACGCCGCAGCCCAACGCGGAGTTCGACTTCGTGAACGGCCTCACGATCAACGCGGGCAACGGGCGCGTCATCTTCCCGTTCCTAGAGCCGTTCGGCGCGCGCCTCCGCGACGTCTTCGAGGGCAACGGAACGCTGAACGGCGAGCCGCTGTCCGTCCAGTTCACCGGCGAGGCGAACATCGCCAACGCCGAGGCGGCCACCAACGCCTACGCCTTCGACACGCTCTACACGTCGAAGCAGGAGAACGCGCGGCGCTTCCCTGGGCTCGACCGCTACGCGATCGTGGGCTCGTTCCGGTCGAGCGTGCAGGAGTCCTACAGCCTCGGCTTCGCCGTTGTGGAAGGCTCGGTGCGCGTCACTTCGGGCGGCGTGCCGCTCACCGAGGGCACCGACTACCAGGTGGACTATGCCACGGGCGAGGTGCTCATCATCAACCAGGCCTTCCTCACCGCCGGGCAAAACATCTCCATCGACTACGAACGCAACCAGTTTGCGGCCATCGGGCGCAAGACGCTGCTGGGCCTGCGCGCGGACTACACCATCGGCGAGGACTTCGACATCGGGGCCACCTGGATGCGACTCTCGGAGCGTCCGCTCATCGATAAGTACCGTATTGGAGAAGAGCCCATCGACAACACCATCTTCGGCTTCGACGGGCGCTTCGCCGCAGAGCCGCGCTGGCTGACCCGCTTCGCCGACGCGCTGCCGCTCATCCAGACGAAGGCCCCGAGTTCGTTCGAGATCAAGGGCGAATACGCCCGCTTCCAGCCGGGGCACCCCGAGACGTTCGCCTTCGAGTCGTCGCGCGAGGAATTGCAAGGCAACGGGCGCGACTTCAACCCGGACGAACTCCAGGGCATCTCCTTCATCGACGACTTCGAGGGGACCGAGAACTCGTTCTCGCTGACCCAGGCCGGCGCGTGGCGGCTCGCGGCCGGTCCGGCGGGTGCCGGCCCCGATGCGAGCGTGACCAACCTGGGCAGCCTCGACGTGACGAGCCCGACGCTCGTGAGCAACTGGCGCGGCCTCACATCGTGGTACTCGCTCCAGCAGTTCCTCTACAGCTCGAACGGCCTCGTCAACCGCCTCGGCGCCACGCCGGCCACCCGGCAAGTGCCGCTCCGGGAAATCTTCGCCGACCGCCAGGAGGTCCCCGGCCAGCCCAACGTGGCTACGCCGCTCGACCTCTACATCGACCCGGCGCGCCGCGGACCCTATAACTACAACGTGGAGCTTGCGTCGAGCTTTCAGGCGGCACCCGAGGAGGTCTGGGGCGGCATCGTGCAGCGTCTGCCCGAGGGCTACAACGACTTCGACGGCCGTAACAACATCGAGTTCGTCGAGTTCATCATCGCCCCGTACGGCGGCCGAGACGGGACCGACGAGGTGAGCGACGGCGCGCTGCTCTACATCGACCTCGGCCAGCTCTCGGAGGACATTCTGCCGGACGGGCGCTTCAACACGGAGGACGGCCTCGTGGAAACCGACGCGGAAGGCGCGAGCCTCAGCCCCTACGGCCGCCTCGCCACGGGTAGCGCCTCGGGCAGCGTGGACCTGGACGACGCGGCGCGGCAGACCGAGGACCTCGGCCTGGACGGTCTGCGCTCGTCGGCGGACCAGGACGGCGGCGTGCCCTATGCCCTGTCGGAGCAGACGTTCGAGAACTTCCAGCCCTTCCTCTCGGCGCTCGGCGGTGCCAACCCGCTCGACCGTGCCCTCGCCGAGATCGACCCCTCAGGCGACGACTTCGTCTACTTCGAAGACAACAGCTTCTACGGCAACCCCGCGTTCTACGAAGGCGGCGGCGCGACCGTCCAGGAGCGCTTCAGCCGCTTCTTCGCCGCCACGGAACTCAACGCCTTTGAGAGCCAGCAGCAGCTCGGCGGTGGGCAGGGCAACTCCACCTTCCCCGACGACGAGGACATCGACCGCGACCTCGGCCTCGACCGCGCCGAGTCGTTCTACCGCTATGCCGTCCCGATCGGCCCCAACGTCATCAACGTGCCGTGCGAGGTCGAGGGGCAGCAGAACTGCAACCCCTACTTCATCAACCGGGTCGGCAACCCCGGCAACGAGGAGTGGACGCTCATCCGCATCCCGGTACGCTCGCGGACGGGGCGGACCGCCTTCGGCAACATCGAGGACTTCTCCCGCATCGAGGCGCTCCGACTCTGGACTGACGGGCACCGCGTCCCGGCCACGCTGCGCTTTGCTACGCTCGACCTCGTGGGCAGCCAGTGGCTCAAGTCCGACCTCGTCGGCTTCAACGACGAGGCCGTCGTGGAGCCTGGCACGCCCGCCTCCGCCGAAGAGACGCAGCTGTTCATCGCCACGGTCAACAGCGAGGAGAACCGCAGCCAGTATCAGATCCCGAACGGGGCGCTCATCAGCCGCACGCAGGACGCTCAGGGCGTCTTCATCCTGCAGCGGGAGCAGGCCATCGTGGTCCGCGCCGAGAACCTCGGGCCGGGCGTCTCGCGGGGCATCTTCCGGTCCTACAGCAGCCAACTCGACCTCACCAAATACACCAACCTCCGCGCGTTCGTGCACGGCGAGGGCTTCGAGCGTGAGGAGGGCGACAGCCTTCGGGTGTTCCTGCGCCTCGGCACCAACGAGAGCGAGGACTACTACGAGATCGAGCAGCCCGTCTTCCCGTACGACCCGGAGGCGCCGGGCAACGTCGTCGACGCCGATCTGATCTGGCAAACGGGCGTGCTCGTCAACGGAGAAACGGTGGACCGCAACTCGTTCAATGTGGTGCTCTCGGCGCTGAACCAGCTCAAGGTGGAGCGCAACAACGCGCCCGACGCCGTACCCACGCAGCGGTATGCGGGCGTGGTGCCGCCGCCCGACGCGCCACCGGGCGCCCGCATCTTCATCCGCGGCAACCCTTCGATCGAGAGCATCTCGACCATCGTGCTCGGGATCCGCAACGTGAGCGACAACACCCTCAACCCGGAGGTGTGGTTCAACGAACTCCGGGTGGCGGGCTATGACGAAGAGCCCGGCTGGAGCGCGTATGCAACCGCCTCGCTCCAACTCGCCGATCTCGCCACGGTGCGCGGGCGCATTGAGCGCCAGACCGACGCCTTCGGGGATCTGTCCAGCGGCCTCGGCGACCGCACGTTCACCGACCAGCAGGCCTACACGCTCAACACGACCGTCAACGCGCACAAGCTGCTGCCGGAGCGCCTCGGCGTGCAGTTGCCGGTGACGGTCTCGGTGCAGCAGCGCACATCCACGCCGCGCTTCTCCCCGCGGCGCGGTGGCGATATCCGGCTCGACGACCTCATCGAGCAGGCCCAGAACGACCCGAACCTCTCGGCCACGCAGCAAGACTCCCTGGTGGCGCTCTATCGCGAGGAGTCTGAGACGGCGAGCTTCACGCGCACGGTGTCGGTGCCGTTCTCGAAGCGCGGCTCGCGGTCGCCGTGGCTGCGCTATACCATCGACGGGCTGGCCCTGTCGTATTCGAACACGTGGTCGGAGCGGCGCAGCCCTTCTGAGCAGTTCAACAACAGCAGCAGTTGGTCGGCGTCGATGCGCTACAGCCTGCGGCCGCCGGGCGTGAAGACCATCCGGCCCTTCTGGCTGCTCGACGACACCCCGATCCTGGGACTGCTGGCTCGGCTCCAACTCAACCTCTTGCCGTCGTCGGTGTCGTTCAACGCCGATGCGAGCCGCACCGTCGCTGAGAACCAACAGCGGGCGCCTATTTCGATCAGCGACGAGATCGCGGCAGTCCCTGAGCGCTATCGCAACGCCATCCGCGAAAACCACACCTTCACGCACCGGCGCTCTTTCGACCTCGCCTACAGCCCGTTCAACTTCCTCGCGCTTACCTACGGCTCCAACCTCAACCAAGTGCTGAGCGCGATCGGGGCCGACCGCACCAACGACACCTTCGTGATCGACTCGACTGGGGCGCCCGTGGGCGAGTTCCTAGGCCAGACGATCGACGAGGTCGCCCCACAGATCGACCCGACGTTCACGGCTGACTCGCTCGGCCTGAATGGCTTCCGGACCTTCACCACGGAGCGCCTCGACGTGATCCCCGTGTTCGGTGTCGTGGGTGACGTCTTCAGCGGGCAGCGCGACATCCAGACGGACACCTACGCGCAGAACTTCACCACCACGCTCACGCCCCGTTTCCAGGGCGTCCGGTGGATCCGGCCGCAGGCCATCTCCTACTCGTCGGGCTTCCAGTGGACCTTCCAGCCGCTCTCCGGCTTCGAAGACACCGCCCCCGACCTGCGTTTGGCCTCCATCTCGAACACGCTCAACCTGCGCACCGGCCTGACGCTCAGCCCCCGCGACTTGCTGCGCGAGTTCGGGTTCTATCGCCGCATCGAGGATGCCGAGGAGACCTACCGGAACGACCGGCGACGACGACGCTCTGCCCGTGAGGCGGCCCAGGCACGGCTCTCCGAGGCTGAGGAGGAAGCGGAGGAGCGGGGCGAAGAGCTCACCGAGGAGGAGCGTGCCGAACTGGAGGTGCCCGAGCGTGTGGGGCCTCCGTCGCCGCTCTCGATCGGCCGCCAGCTCTTCCTCGCCGTGACGGGCATCAGCGACCTCACGACGACGTACAATGGTGGTCGCACTACGCGATCCGGTGCGGTCGATGGGAGCGCCTACAACCTCTTCGACGCGATCACCGGCGAGGGGCCGTCGCTGGCCTACCGCCTGGGCCTCGAAGACCGCCCGCGCCGCACCATCTTCGACCCGGCCATCGTCGGCAATCTCCAGGTCGACGACATCGTGGCGCGCACCAACGAGATCCAGACGCGCACGAGCCTTGAACTGACGCGTAGCCTACGTGTGGACTTGAACTGGAACCTCGGCTGGGACCGCTCCACGACGTTCTCGTTCATCCCCACGGAGGACGGCGGCAGCGTAGACGAGGCGCCGCCCATCGAGAACGGCGGCGGCTCCGCGACGGTCTGGGCGCTCGGCGGCTCCTACGATCGCTTCCTCGAAGTCCACCGCGACCGCTACCTCGCCGATCTGGCCGCAGGGCTCGTCACCGAGAACGGCGATCCGTTCACGACGGCGCTCAGCAACAACGGCCTCGCCGACGACTTCCGGGGCGCGTTCACGAGCAGCCTGGGCAGCTTCGGGCCGAACAGCTTCTTCGCGCTGCCGCTGCCGAACTGGTCGGTGACCTACAACGGCCTCAGCAACTGGCCGCTCTTCCGCCTGCTCACCACCCAAATGACGGTGCGCCACGGCTACTCGGCCACCTACGATCTGGACTATCGCTCGGACGCGCTCGCCTTCGCGGAGGGCGGCAGCTTCGAGAACGAGACCATCGGGGGCCAATCGTTCCAGGTCCCGGTCGACGCACGCCAGTCGCAGAACGTCCGGCTCAACGAGCGTTTCCAGCCGCTCATCGGCTTCAACATGACGTTCCGGGGCGGCATCCAAGCCGACGTGAACTTCACCCAGAGCCGAGCCCTCTCGCTCAGCGTTGCGGGTGCGAACGTGTCCGAGAGTACGACGGATGAAGTCTCGGTTCGCCTGAGCTTCTCGAAGACTGGCCTGCGCATCCCGCTCCCGTTCGTCAACCGCCGCCGGATCAACAACAACGTCCGGATGTCGCTCACCTTCTCGACGGCGAACAACAGCGACCAGCGCCTCAACTTCCGGCAGGACTTCCTGGACACGATTGCTGGGGCGCCGCGCAGCCCGCAGACGCCCGAGGCATCGACGCGTCTCACCTTGGAGCCGCGCGTCTCCTACACGATCTCGAGCCAGGTCACCGCCGACGTGTTCGTGCGGTACACGTCACTAGAGAGCGAGGGGAGCCGCATCCCGAGCACCTCGACGCTCAACGGCGGGTTCAACTTCCGGATCTCGTTCTCGGGGAACTGATCGGCGCGAGCGCGAACGGGTCAGCAGGGAAGCTGGTCGGTCGTTGCAGCCTGGTTGTGAGAGTTGGCCCCACAGGCAGACGAGGGAGACCCAGGCAGTGCGGTAGCCGGTCGCAGCCGAGGTTGTTGGACCGTCTCGCTCAGCGCCCTCGACGCATGCCTACAGACACGCACGCCTACGTTGCACTCGACCTCGATGCGGCTATCTGGCCTCGATTCTTCACCGTAGCGCCGCTCGTGGTGATTGGCACGCAGGAGGCCAACCGCTACGACTTTGCGCCGAAGCACATGGCCATGCCGCTGGGGTGGGAGAACTACTTCGGCTTCGCGTGCACGCCTCGCCACGCGACCTATCACAACGCGAAGCATTACGGGGCGTTCACCGTGAGCTTCCCCCGCCCGAGCCAGGTCCTCCACGCCGCACTCGGAGCCGCCGAACGGTGCGATCATGCCGGGCGCAAGCCGAGCCTGGATGTCTTGCGGACTGTCCCCGCCGAGGTCATCGAGGGCCGCTTTCTGGAGGACGCCTACCTCATGCTCGAATGCGAACTCGAGCGCGTGGTGGACGGCTTTGGGGCGAATAGTCTCATCGCAGGCCGCGTGGTTGCTGCGCGGGTGGCCGAGGACGCGCTGCGTGGTCACGATGTCGATGGGCACCCCATTGACGACTGGACGCTGCTTCGCACGTCGCCCCTCCTGGCCTATCTCTCACCAGGCCGCTATGCCGAGATCCAGGGGACCGAGGCGTTTCCGTATCCAGGCGGCGCGCGTGAGCATTGACGAACGCTACGCGCACCGGGGTGTCATCCAGACCTGTCGCTGTGTTCGCGGTGGCGGAGCGCGTTGTCGAGCGCGTGCCGGACGTTGCGCTGGAAGCCCTCGAACTTGGCGCGTTTCACTGGGGTGCCCTTAAAGCGCTTGCGGTAGGCGTCGAGGTCGAGTTCGACCCATTCGCGCAACTCCGTGTCGGTGACGTCGTCGCGCGGCAGGAAGCGCGGCTCGGTCGTGGGCCGTTTGAACTTGTTCCAGGGGCACACGTCCTGGCAGATGTCGCAGCCGAAGAGCCACGTCCCGAAGTCCTGGGCCACCTCCAGTGGAAACTCTGGGCCGCGATGTTCGATGGTCCAGTAGGAAATGCAGCGCGTCGCGTCGATTTGGTAGGGGGCATCGAGCGCACCCGTGGGGCAGGCATCGAGGCAGCGCGTGCAGCGTCCGCAGTAGTCAGGGGTTGGGCCGTCAGCAGGCAGCGGCACGTCCACGATCAACTCGCCAATGAAGAAAAACGAGCCGAGCGAGCGGTTGATCAGGTTGGTGTGCTTGCCCTGCCACCCGAGGCCAGCGCGCGACGCCCACACCTTGTCCAGAACGGGAGCCGAGTCCACGAAGGCGCGCCCGCTGATACCTCCGCACCGCTCATCGAGCCAGTTGTAGAGCGCGTAGAGCTTCTCCTTGAGGACGACGTGATAGTCTTCGCCCCAGGCATACCGGCTGATCTTGCCGCGCGCTTCGTCGCCGTAGCGTTCCTGTGCGTCTAGCTCACGGGGCGGCTCGATGGGCTGGTAGTAGTTCGACAGAAGCGAGATCACCGAGCGTGCGCCGGGCACGAGTTCGCGGGGGTCGACGCGCTTCTCGAAGTGGTTTTCCATCCACCGCATCGAGCCGTGGCGGCCTTGGGTGAGCCAGGCTTCGAGCTGCCGGGCCTCGTCGTCCAGGCGGACGGCCTCGGCAATGCCGCAGGCATCGAAGCCGAGCTGGTGGGCCTCGTCCTTGAGCGCGCGCGCTACGCGACGTTGGGCGGCGAGGTCGAAGCCTGGCATGGGGGGCGGTAGGTGAAAACAGTACCGGCGATGCATCCCGTGGGACACACCGCCGGGTAGGCAGCCGTCGGCTCGGCGGCCGCCAGTAAGTCTAAGACGCGCAGGCGCGCCGGAAAGTTCAGCGCGGCGGGCTCAGCGGCCGAGCGGGACGAACGTCGTACACTCGGCCGGAATGGATTCAGCACGGCGGGCGTTGCGGTCGCCCGGCAGCGGATCCTCCTTCGACCGCGAATCCGGGGCTACGCCGCGTCCCTCGGTGGTGAGGCGTGCCGGGTCGATGCCGTTGGCGATGTAGTAGCGCTCGACCGCACCGGCACGATCCTCGGCGAGGTTGAGCGGGTTGCGCTCCTGGTCGTCGGCATAGCCTACGATCAGCACGCAGAGGTCCGGGCAGCGGCGCAGCACGTCGAGGTTCTCGTCGAGCCTCGTGCGCCCCGCCGCAGTGAGCGCGAACGACTCATAGTCGTAGAAGACCGTGTTGAGCTCGCTCACCTCGTCGCAGAAGGGGTCGGTGACGATGATCTGGAAGGTGCACGTCGCGCTGCCCGCTACGTTGGTCACCGTGAGCGTAGCCGTGTAGACGCCTGCGGCGGCGTAGGTGTGCGACGGGCTCGGCTGTGCCGACGTAGTGCCGTCGCCAAAGTCGTAGCTGTAGCTCAACGGCTCCGTCCCTTGCACCTGGGCGAAGAAGCGCACCGCCTCGCCAAGAAGCACGGCTTCCCGAGGCAACGTGGAACAGTCGGCGAGCACAGGAGCCTGGGTCGGGCGCTCAACCACGACCACGGGCTTGCTGGCCACGTCGGAGTTGATCGGGCCCGTCCCCGTGAAGCTGACGGTGTAGGTACCTGGTTGCGGATAGGCGTGGCTCGTGCGCAGCACGTCGGCATCCAGCGTGCCGTCGCCGAGGTCGAACGCAAAGTCGAGCGGCGGCGTGGCGTCGCGGTTGTAGTCGCCGGTGAACGTGCCGAGTTCGTTCACGAAGAGCGTGTCCGGCCCGGTGATGGTGACATCGACGGGGATGACCGGCGACTTGAAGGTGTAGCGTAGCCCAAGGCCGATGTGGCTGAGCACATCGAAGTCGGCGTTGTCGTCGCGCGAGGCCGATGCGGGACGAATGCGTCCCGGATTGAAGCCAAAGTTGGCTCCGTCGAGGGCGGCATCCGGGAAGAAGAGGCGAACGTCGAGGTCGGCGATGAGCGCGAAGCGCGGCGTCAGCTTGATGTCGAGGCCAGCCCCGAGCAGGGGGGCCCAGCCTACATCGCCGTCGTCGTCAACGGTGGCCGGCGAGCGGAGCGCTACGGCTGCTCCGAGCGTGGTGAACGGGGAGATGCGGGCTTGCGGAAAGAGGGTGTAGCGCAAGCGCAGCTGTGCCTCATGGACATCGGCCGTACTGTTGAAGGCGACGAGGTCGGCAGGGTTGACGGGCGACGGGGCGGTGCGCATCGCGTCGTAGCGCCCGAAGTGATAGGCGACTCCCACGGCCAACTCAGGACGCCACTGATAGCCGATCTCAAAGCCGCCGCCTAGGCTTGCGTTTGGGAAATAGCCCTCGTACTCGATATCCCGGTTGTCGCGTTGCAGCGTGTAGGAGCCAAAGAGGCGGCTTTCAGGGTTGTTGTCGAGGTCCCCTTGATAGAGCGACAAACCTACTCGAGCCTGGAGGTAGAGCGAGTTACCTGGGCGTTGCTGGGCGTCGGCGGAGGGCGCCAGCAAGGTCGCGCTCAGAAGGGCGAGGCCAACCAGAAGGAAGGTCGCGCGCCAAGCATGATGAGGTCGAAGACAGGAGACGATGGTCTGCGAGAGACACGCGCGCATAGGCCAGGTCCGAGCGAGAAAAGGGAGGGCAGGCTTCGCGAAAAGCAACAATCGATCCACAGTACCTCGGTGAGGGGGCTACACCTTGACGGTATGCTTTCGCCGCCAATCTAAGCATGCGCTGCCCATTTCCGGACCACCAGGTTCATTGTGGCTCACAAGATGAGACGAGGCCGGTCCCAGGAAATAGGACCGGCCTCGCGCTGGGGTAAGGGTTGGCGTGCGCTCAGCGCACGGGTAGCCTAGTTGCCGAGTGCAGAGCACCCGACCGGGAGGGACTCGGCGCGACGGGCGTTGCGGTCACCCGGGCCCGGATCCTCCTTCGAGTTGGAGTCCGGCGCCTCGCCAAGACCGCGGGTCTGGATGCGGCTCTGGTCGATGCCGCTCTGCACGTAGTACGCGGCGACGGCCGTGGCCCGCTGTTCAGACAGGCTGAGCTTGTTGCCCTCGCGGTCGTCCGTGTAGCCGTTGACGATGACGCAGAGGTCCGGGCACCGTTCGAGCACCTCAATGTTCTCGTCCAGGCGGCTCTGGGCCTCGCTGTTGAGGGCGCTGGCGCTGTAGTCGAAGAACACGGTGTTCAACTCCGAGACGTCCTGGCAGAAGCGATCTGCCACGTTGACGACAAAGGTGCACTGGTCGGTACCCGCTTCATTGGTCGACGTGAGCGTGACGGTGTAGGTACCAGTCTGGTTGTACGTGTGGCTCGCGTTGAGCGTGTTGGCCGAGCCGCCGTCGCCGAAGTCGTAGCGGAACGAGATCGGCGTGGTGCCGGTCACGGTGGCGCTGAAGCGGACCGCCTCGCCGACGCTTGCGATGCCAGGCGTGGCTGTGCAGTTGGCAAGCACCGGCGGCTGGGCGGGCGGTGCAGGCGGTGTGGTGACCTCCACGGTCATCGTCTCCACATCAGTGTTGGCGGGGCCCGTGGCCGTGAAGGTCACGGTGTAGGCGCCGGGCGAACTGTAGGTATGCGTTGCAATGAGGCCAGTCGACGTGCTGCCGTCGCCCCAGTCCCACCCAAACGAGAGCGGCCCCGTGGCGTCGGGGTTGACGTCAGCCGAGAAGGTGCCGGTCTGGCCAGCCTCCAACGACATCGGGCCGTCGATCATGGCATCCACCTTGGTGATGGGCGACTTGAAGGTGAAGCGCACACCGCCTCCGAGGAAGCCAAGGGCGTCGAAGTCAGACTCGTCCGCGGCAACCGGGATAGTCGCGTTGCTTGGGTCAGACCCGTCGATGCCGCCGTCTGGGAAGAAGAGACGCACATCGCCTTCCAGCACCAACGCTAGGCGCCCCGTAAGCTGGATGTCGAGGCCGCCACCGAAGAGGGGGCCGTAGGCAAAGTCTTCGAGGGGGTCGTTCTCCGAGTTGCCCGGCGTGGCAAATGCGAACGAGCCGCCCAGCGTCACAAACGGGGCAATGCGCCAGCCGCCGAAGGGCGTGAGGCGGAGGCGCAACTGGACTTCTTGAACCACATCGCTGTCGCGCACCGTGCTCGGGATCGGAGCGTCTGCGAAGTCCGTAAGCGTGTTGGGATAGGAACCGTAGAGGTAAGCCAGGCTGATGGCTCCACCCGGGCTGAACTGGTAGCCGAGCTCGCCACCGAAGCCGATGTCGCCGTTTTCGAGGTAGGTCCCGATCTCGTTGTCCGGGTTGTTGTCAATGTCACCGCCATAGGTCGTCAGACCGACGCGCGCTTGGAGGAAGAAGGTGTTGTCGGCGCGAACCTGAGCGAGTGCTGCGGAGGAAACCAGCAACGCCGCTAGGCTCAGCAATAGAGCGTTCCAAAGGTGCTTCATAGAGAGACGGACGAGGGGGTGTGCGAAAAGCGAGGGGTGCGCGCAGAGGGGAAACGATGGCAGCGCACACCCGGTCAAGTATAGGCAGAACCAAGTACATAAAAAAAGACCTCTCCCCGAAGAAGGGAGAGGTCTTGCTCTGTAGGAAGAGTCCTACGAGCAGGTGTCAGGCGCGATTAGCTGTCCGAAGGAAGCTCGTCGCAATCGACCGGCGCGGAGTCGGCGCGGCGGGCGTTGCGGTCACCCGGGCCCGGATCCTCCTTCGAGTTGGAGTCCGGCGCCTCGCCGAGGCCGCGGGCCACGATGCGGCTGTCGTCGATGCCGTTCTCCATGTAGTAGGCCTTGACCTCGCCAGCGCGGCGCTCCGAGAGGCGGAGCTTGTCGCTCTCGCGATCGTCGGTGTAGGCGCTGACGACGACGCAGAGGTTCGGGCAGCGCTCGAGTACTTCGATGTTCTCCGCGAGGCGGCCTTGCGCGTCAGCCGTGAGGCTGCTGGCGCCGTAGTCGAAGTAGACCGTGTTGAGGTCGCTGACCTCAGCGCAGAAGCGGTCCACCACGTTGACGACGAAGGTGCACTGGTCGCTGCCGGCCTCGTTGGAGGCGCGCAGGGTGACCGTGTACTCGCCTTCTTCGCCATAGGTGTGCGTGGCGGTGAGCGTGTTGGCCGAGGAGCCGTCGCCGAAGTCGTAGGCGAAGGTGATCGGCTGCGTGCCGGTCACGGTGGCGCTGAAGCGAACGGCTTCGCCGAGGTTGGCCTCAGACGGGGTCGCCGTGCAGTTGGCGAGCGCAGGCGCTTCGATCGGCGGCGGCGGCGGGGTGGTGACCGTCACGAGCAGCGTCTCGACATCGGTGTTGGCCTTGCAGGCCGCCGAGAAGGTGACCGTGTAGGTGCCCTCCTCAGCATACATGTGGGTCGCCGTCAGGCCGGTGGCGGTCTGGCCGTCGCCCCAGTCCCAGGTGTACTCACAGGGGCCGGTCGCGTCGTCGTTGACGAAGGCGGTGTAGGTGCCAGACTCGCCTGTCAGGAGGCTTGTCGGGCCGTCGATGGTAGCGTCAACCTTCGTGATAGCGGGGGCAAACGTGAGACGCAGACCGATTCCTCCATAGCCGAGGATGTCAAAGTCCATGTCGTCTGCATCCGTGTTGAAGAAGGCAGCGTCTCCGTCGTTGTTCTCGCCCGGGTTGTTGTTGTCGACGGCGTCGTCCGGCATCACGAGGAAGCCCTTGAGCTCGGTGAAGAGCGAAAGACGCGAGCCGAGCACGAGGTCGAGACCGAGGCCCGCAACGGGACCGGCTCCCCACGAGTCCGCATCGTTGGTCGACGGGCGGAGCGGGTCGGGCGTTGAGAGCGTGAAGCCACCACCGAGCAGCACAAACGGGCTGAGGCGCGCGTTGGAGAAGGGAACGTAGCGGAACAGCACTTCAAGGTGCTGCACAACGTCCCCGTCGTTGGCGAAGAAGTCAGGCCGGTCCTCAAACTCCTCGAGGCCTGGGTAGGAACCGTAGTGGTACAGCACACCGAGGGCGAGCGACGGCGAGAACTGGTAGCCGATCTCGCCACCGAAGCCGAGGCCGAGCTGGTCGAAGTAGTCGCCGAATTCGCCGTCAGCGACCCCGTCAATGTCGCCGCCATAGGCGCCGACGCCGACCCGTGCGGCGATGTAGAGCGAGTTGTCGGCGCGCACCTGGGCTTCAGCTTGGGGTGCGAGCAGCAGCAGGGCCGCACAGCCGAGCAAAAGTGCCGTGTGTAGACGCAAGGTCATGGTGGTAGTCATGCGGTTCGTGGACGTGATGGTGGACGAAGGAAGGAGCCGTCCGAGACAAGGCTTAGGAGGTTGACGAACGAGGTCCTCCGACGTGCCAGCCCGTGCAGGAGTGCGGTCCGAGAGAGGGAGCGACGCCCTGAGGGACGTGGGGTAGGGGGAGAAATCTCCGATCTCCCAAGATTCGGCATCAAGCACCCAGACAATCAAGCGGAGACTGGGAGAAGTGTACGGAACCCTGAGGAATTCGGCCGGAAGGCCCCAGTGGGCCTGGGTGAGAAGTGCGACGGGCGGCAGGCGAGTTGGTTCTCGGCGCCCGGTGAGAGTTCCTTGGTGGAGGGGCCACCTGGTGCTGGGACCGTGGGGTCCCTCGCGGGACACCGGGCGGCGCTACAGGCCGTTGACGTGAAGCTCGAGGCGGCTCTTCATGTGGGCCACCTTGTTGCGGTGGAAGATGCCCTTCGTGGCGAGGCGGTCGAGCTGAGCCTTGACCACGCGCAATTTCTCCGCGGCAGCAGCCGGGTCTTGTGTGGCTTCAAGGTCCTTGATGAGGGTACGGATGCGTACTTTCTGGTAGCGGTTGCGAGCGCGGCGCTTGGCGTTTTGGCGCACACGCTTCTCGGCAGACTTGTGCTGAGGCATGTGTAGATCAGGTTCGTGGGGACTTCGCAGTGCGCGATGATAAACGGAGTAATTTAGCCGTTGCGCTGTGTAGAAACCAAGAAAGCAGCGTGCGGCCCCGGTCAATCCGGCCGGGCGCCAGCCTGGTCGAGTCTTCCGCCTTGCCTATGCTTCGCTTCGTGCTCGATCTAGCGCGTCGCATCGGACGCTCCTGCACCGTCATCCTCATGGACGACGAGGCCCTCCAGCCGCACCAATACCGCGTGCAGCCTGCTGTAATGCTCGGCGTCGGCCTCGCCTCCGTGCTGGTGCTCGGTGGCGCGCTCGCGGCACTGATCGTCTTCACGCCCGCGCTCCGTGCGCCTCTCGTCGGCCCCGGTGCGGACGCGCTGCGCGGACGCATCCTAGAGCAAGACGCGCGCATCGCGGCCATGCGCGACTCGATCGCCGTGCAGTACCAGCAGCTCGCCCAGCTTGGACGCCTCATCACAGGTGAGGCGGACACGTCGGAGGTGTCTACATCGCCGCCCGAGCTACCCGACCTGAGCCGCTTCGACGAGCCTGGGGCCGTGGCGCAGGCCACGCCCACCGACAACTGGGCCGACCACGAGCAGCCCGCCATCCGCTACCGCTTCCTGGACGCAGGCGAGGAGCCCGTGTCGGCCGTACGTGCAGCCGAGGCGCTCGCCAGCCTCCGCTTTCCTGTCCTGCCGCCCGTCGATGGCTTCCTCGGGCGGGGCTACAACGCCCAGGGAGGACACTTCGGTGCGGACTTCGTTGTGGAAGAGGGGACTACCGTGCGGGCCGTAGGCGATGGCTATGTCACCTTCGCCGATTGGACCCACGAGGGCGGCTTCACGATTGCCGTGCAGCACGCCGACGGCTATCTTTCTGTCTACAAACACAACGACCGCCTGCTCAAGCGCATCGGCGACCGGGTCCGCAGCCGCGAAGCCGTCGCCGTGAGCGGCAACACCGGCGAGATCACCACCGGCCCGCACCTCCACTTCGAACTGTGGCGCAACGGCCTCGCCCAGGATCCCCGGCAGTACCTCGTGACGAGCGGCGCATGACTCCTGGCGTCCAACGCGGACCGCAGGGGCGCGCCGACGTAGCCTGGCAGGTGCTTCCCTTCCCTCCATGTTTTCTCGATCCTCTAAGTCGGATTCTACCTCCATGGCAAAGCTCCGCAACGGCTCGCCCTCGCCCGTCGGCCCTACCAACAACATCATCGGGGCCGGAACGGTCATCGAGGGCAGTCTGCGCTCGCAGGCAGACATCCACATCGGCGGCGAGATCAAGGGCGACGTGTATGTCAGCGGTCGCACTGTGGTGAGCCCAGAAGGGCGCATCGAAGGCACCCTGGAGTCGGCCAGCGCCGACCTCAGCGGCACCGTCGACGGCGATGTAGTGGTGCAGGGACGCCTCGTCCTGAAGAGCACCGCGCGGGTCAATGGCAACATCAGCACCTCGAAGCTGGTCGTGGAGGACGGGGCGGTGTTCACCGGGCGCTGCGATATGAGCGGCGTGACGAAAGCCGGCGCGGCCAAGTCCGAGGCGAAGAAGCCTGCTTAGCCGTCACCCACACAGCCGTCGCCCCCGCCTCCACGGCTGCGACGCCTGGACGCCTGAAGCCCTCATGTTCATGGCCGCAAAGCGCACCGACGACTATGCCCACCGTTCGCCAGGCGGTCGCCCTGCGGACGAGGCACCACGCGCCGGACGCATCGGCAGCAGTCCGGGCGAGGCTCTCAAGGCGGCGGGGCCGTACCTGCACGTCGGCATTCAAGTTGGACTCACGATGGCGATGACGGCGGGCCTCGGCTATCTCGCCGACGGGTGGCTGGGCACGAGCCCGTGGGGAATCCTGCTGGGCAGCTTGTTCGGCGTCATCGCTGTGTTCGTGGTGCTTCTGCGGCTTGTAGCCGATCTCAACGCGGAGTCCGCACGGCGCTACGGGAGCCGATCTGGACAGTCGGTTCAGAAGGCGCAAACGAGGCCGGAGACGGGACCGGAAACGGACGGCTAGGGCTGGCTTCTGCGAAGACGCGGCGAAGGGCTTTTTCGGCGAAAACAGGCCATTTCGCTTCATCTTCACGCCCCCTTGCCGCCCCCTCAAAATGGGTCGGTCTAACTTGCGCGCCGATGCCCCCGGAGCCTTCTGCGCTCGGGTGTCCTGCTTCTTCTCTTCGCCCGTTTCCCCCACGGCTCCCGCCCCTGGACGTATGCCCAGCGCTTTCTGGTTCAGCTTCGCCCTCGGCGCGGGTCTCGGCGTGTGCAACGCCGCGGCGAGCTACGCGGTGATCCGCCATGCCCTCACGCGGCCCGACAACATCTTCATCCGCCTCGTGCTCTCGAGTCTCGTCGTACGGATTGTGCTGCTGCTCCTCGCCGTGGTGCTGACGCTGCTGCTCGTCGATGTGCAGGAGGCTGGCTTCGTGACAGGCCTACTCGGGGCGTTTGTGCTCGGCGTTGGTGGCGAATGGTGGCTGCTCAAAAGCCGCGACATGAATGCCGTCACGCCGACTGTCTGAACTAGCTCCCCTGAAGCGCTTCATCGCCTCGCGCATTCCTCCCATCCGATTCCTCACCCTCGCCTGATGCGCGCCCTCCGCTTTGTCGTCCTCGCCCTCGTCGCGCTGACCGTGGCGCTGCCCGTCCGTGCCGCTGAAGGCGACCAACTCGACGCCGTGCAGCACAGCGTCGACGGCAACTACCTCGACTTCTTGCCCTTTGCCAAGGTCGAACTGCCGCGCTTCTTCGTCGTCCGTGACGCATCCGGTGCGCTCGGCTTCGATTTCTACCCCACGACGAAGGCCGCCCTCCGCTCGGGCGACTACGTCATGAAGAAGGAGGACGGCGAGCAGGGTGGCGACTATGCCAGCGATGACGCTGCCGCTGGATACGGTGGCGATTCGGCGAGCGACGGCGCCTACGGAGATGATGCCTCTGGTGGCCTCGAAGCCAAGCTCGCATCGGGCAAGCACCTCTACGAGACCATCGTCCCCGCGTCCGGATCGATGGTGATCGACCTCTCGCCGACGCGCCACCTGCTCTTCGCGCTCCTGGGGATGCTCATCGTGGCGCTGCTCTTCATCTCGATGGCGAACAAGTACAAGAAGGGCATCGGGCGGACCTCGGCCCCGAAGGGCACGCTCCAGAACATGCTGGAGTCGATCATCCTCTACGTCCGCGACGAGATCGCCGTCCCGCAGCTCGGCAACAAGGCAGACAAGTACATGCCCTACCTGCTGACGGTCTTCTTCTTCATCCTGACGTGTAATCTGCTCGGCCTGATGCCCTACGGCGCGGCGGCCACGTCGAACATCGCCATCACGGCGGTACTGGCCTTCTTCACCTTCGCGCTCACGCAGATGGCAGGCACGAAGGACTACTGGATGCACATCCTCTGGCCTCCCGGCATCCCGGTGCTGATCAAGTTCATCCTGATCCCCGTCGAGATCCTGGGCATCTTTACGAAGCCCTTCGCGCTCGCCATCCGTCTCTTTGCCAACATCACGGCGGGCCACCTCGTCATCCTGAATCTGATCGGGCTCATTTTCATTCTCGCCGCCCTTTTTGGGCCGGTCGTAGGCTTCGGCGTAGCCGTGCCGAGCATCCTGATGACGGTGTTCATCTACGCCCTGAAGGTGCTCGTCTCGCTCATCCAGGCGTACGTCTTCACGATCCTCTCGGCGCTCTTCATCGGGCAGGCTGCGGAGGAGCACGATCACCACCACCACGACGAGTCGCACGCGCATGAGATCGCGCGCCACGCCTCGGCTCCCATCGTCGCCACGAACGGCTCGACGCAGGAGAAGCAGCTCGTCGGGGCCCCGGTCACGGCCTAGCGGCCCACGAATACCTCAGCGGGCATCGCGCTCGCGTTTGTCACCCTAGATCCCCTAAACCCCCTACCCCAACAATGGAAGGACTCGCATTTGCCTACCTCGGTGCTGCTATCGGCGCCGGTCTCGTTGCCATCGGTGCCGGCATGGGCATCGGCCGCCTCGCTGGCTCCGCCCTCGAAGGCACCGCCCGTCAGCCTGAAGCCTCGGGCGACATCCGTACGACGATGATTATCGCCGCGGCCCTCATCGAGGGTGTGGCACTCTTCGGCCTCGTCGTCTGCATCCTCGTCGCGCTCAAGACTGTTTAAGTCCGGCGCGACTGAGGACCCCAACGCGAGTGTGGGAGCGGCAGGCTAGAACGCCCTAGCCTGCCGCTCACCCGCCTCACCCCAATCCCCTGTATTGACCTCGTTCCGATGATTGCGACCATCTTCGCTGCTGGTGGACTGCTCTCCCCGAACGCCGGGCTGATCTTCTGGATCGTCATCGCGTTCTCCATCTTCCTCTTCATCGTGGGCAAGTACGCCTGGGGGCCGATTACGTCGGCGCTCCGCGAGCGTGAGGCCACCATCGAAGAGTCCATCACGCGTGCCGAGAAGGCGCTCGCTGAAGCGAAGGCCATGCAGGCCGACAACGAGAAGCAGCGCCGTGAGGCCGAGCGCGAAGCTCAGCGCATCCTCGCCGAGGCCCGCGACGACGCCCAGGCCCTCCGCGAGCGTGAAGCCGACAAGACGAAGGCTGAGATCGCCCGCATGCAGGAGCAGGCCAAGAAGGACATCGAGAACGAGAAGCAGCGCGCCATCGGCGAACTGCGCCAGGAAGTCGCCGGGCTCGCCATCGGGGCAGCGGAGAAGATCCTCCGCGAGAACCTCGACGCCAGCCGCCAGCAGAAGCTGGTCGACGCCTTCCTCACCGAGATGCCGAAGAACTAAGTCTGGACGGCTGAGGGCGTAGACGCAGAGTCGATCACGCCTTCGCGCCTCCAAACGTTCACACCCCGATCTATGAACCCCGTCGCTCGACGCTACGCGCAGGCGCTCTACCAGGAGGCCGACCAGGCCGGGTCGGTCACGAAGATCGACGCCGACGTGCGTGACCTCCGCACCAGCCTCGCCGACTCCCGCGACCTGGTGCTCCTCTTCGAGAGCCCCGTCATCCCGAACGACAAGAAGACGTCGGTGGTGGAGAAGCTCCTCAAGGGCAACGTGCAGCCGCTCACGCTCAATTTCGTGAAGCTGCTCGTCCAGAAAGACCGTGACGGGCTGCTCCCCGAGGTGCTCGACGCCTACCAGGCCCTCCGCGACGAAGTCAACGGCGTCGTCGAAGCCGTCGTGCGCTCCGCGATGCCACTCTCGGCCAAGGAGACCGAGGCGCTCACCAAGACGCTCCAGCAGCGCACCGGCAAGAAGGTGCGCCTCCAGGTCCGCGTCGACGAAGCCCTGATGGGCGGCATCGTCGTCCGCATCGGCGACCAGGTCTACGACGGCTCCGTCCGTCACCAACTCGCGCAGCTCCGCGACCAGTTCGCCCAGCGCGCCTACGTTTCGATGAACTAAAGCGTGTTTCAGTTTTGCCGTGCTGCCGTTTTGCAGTGCGATAGTCGATTCAAGACCACGGCAAAACGGCAACACTGAACCACTGCAATACCCCTTCTCCCCATGGCTACGATTCGACCGGACGAAGTCACTGCTGTCCTCCGCGAAGAACTGGGCGGCTTTTCCAGCGAAACCGACGTCTACGAGGTCGGCACCGTCCTCCAAGTCGGCGACGGTATCGCGCGCCTCTATGGCCTCTCGAACGTCCAGGCCGGCGAACTGATCGAGTTCACCGAAACCGGCGTTACGGGCATGGTGCTCAACCTCGAAGAGGACAACGTCGGTGCCGTGCTCTTCGGCGAAGTCGACCAGGTGAAGGAGGGCCACGAGGCCAAGCGCACCGGCCGCATCGCCTCGATCAGTGTCGGCGAGGGCATGCTCGGTCGCGTGATCGACCCGCTCGGCAACGCCGTCGACGGCCGCGGTCCCATCACGGGCGACCTGCTGGAAATGCCGCTGGAGCGCAAGGCGCCGGGCGTGATCTACCGCGAGCCAGTCACCGAGCCGCTCCAGACCGGTATCAAGTCGATCGACGCGATGATCCCGATCGGCCGTGGCCAGCGTGAGCTCGTCATCGGCGACCGCCAGACGGGTAAGACGGCGGTGCTGATCGACACGATCATCAACCAGAAGCAGACGCACGAGGAGGGCGGCAGCCCGGTCTTCTGTGTCTACGTCGCCGTCGGCCAGAAGGCCTCCACGGTGGCCCAGGTGCAGCGCGCGCTCGAAGCCAACGGCGCGATGGACTACACCGTCATCGTCAACGCCCCCGCGTCGAGCCCGGCACCGCTCCAGTTCATCGCGCCCTTCGCTGGCGCGTGCATCGGCGAGTTCTTCCGCGACACCGGCCGCCACGCGCTCGTCGTCTACGATGACCTCTCGAAGCAGGCTGTTGCTTATCGGGAAGTGTCGCTGCTGCTCCGCCGCCCGCCGGGCCGCGAAGCCTACCCGGGTGACGTGTTCTACCTCCACAGCCGCCTCCTGGAGCGCGCCGCCAAGATCACGGCGTCCGACGAGATCGCCGGCCAGATGAACGACCTCCCGGACAGCCTCCAGGGCAAGGTCAAGGGCGGCGGTTCGCTTACGGCGCTCCCGGTCATCGAGACGCAGGCGGGCGACGTGTCGGCCTACATCCCGACCAACGTGATTTCGATCACGGACGGCCAGATCTACCTCGAGTCCAACCTCTTCAACGCGGGTGTGCGCCCGGCCATTAACGTCGGCATCTCGGTGTCGCGTGTGGGTGGCAATGCGCAGATCAAGGCGATGAAGAAGGTCGCCGGTACGCTCCGCCTCGACCTCGCGCAGTACCGCGAACTGGAGGCCTTCGCCAAGTTCGGCTCGGACCTCGACCCGGCCACGCAGCGCCAGCTCAACCGTGGTGCGCGTCTCGTCGAGATCCTGAAGCAGGCGCAGTACGAGCCGGTACCCGTCGCCGAGCAGGTCGCCGTCATCTACGCCGTCACGAACGGCTTCGCCGACAGCGTCCCGACCTCGAAGATGCGCCAGTTCGAGCGTGAGTACCGCGAGGCGCTTCGCCTCAAGCACGCCGCGCACCTTGACGACCTCGCCACGTCCGGCAAGATGAGCGACACCGTCAAGGCCGCCATCGAAGCCGAAGCCAAAGACGTCGCCGCATCGCTCGCGTAGCGACTAGCGACTAGCGATTGGTGACTAGGGGATAGCACACCAGGCGTTGGCCGCTGCTGAGACACGATCCTGTCAGCTTTTATCGACAGCGCTGCCTACCCCTAGTCGCTAGTCACCAGTCCCTAGTCACTCCGAAATGGCTTCCCTTCGCGACATCCGGGGCCGCATCAAGTCGGTCAAGAACACGCAGCAGATCACGCGCGCCATGAAGATGGTGGCGGCGGCGAAGCTGCGGAAGGCCCAGGAGCGCATCTTCAACACGCGCCCCTACGCCTTCAAAATCCGCGAGCTGATCGGCCACCTGCGCTCGGGCGTGGACCCGTCGAGCCATGCGCTCTTCCAGGCGCGGGAGTCGGTGGAGGCAGCGCTCGTGGTCGTCGTGACGAGTGATCGCGGCCTTGCTGGTGCGTTCAACACGAACATCCTGAAGAAGGCCGAGGCGACGATTGCGGAGCGCTACGCTGACCTCGAAGCAGCGGGCGGGCTCTACCTCCTCGCCGTCGGCCGCAAGGCGCATGAGCACTTCTCGAAGCGCGGCTACCAGATGGTGATGGACACCGATGGCGCCGACTTCCGCGGGGTGTTCAACAGCCTCACGGTCACGCAAGCCACGCGCGTGGTCGAAGCCGCGATGGAAGGGTGGGACGCCGGGCAGTGGGACGAGGTCACGGTCGTCTACAACGAGTTCAAGAACACGATCACGCAGAACCGGATCGCGGAGCAGCTTATCCCGATCCCCGCTGACGGCTTTCTTACGCCGGTCATGCAGGCCAGCGAGGACTACATTGAAGCGGAGGACAACGGCGAGGTCGAGTACATCTTCGAGCCGAGTGCCCAGCGCCTCCTTGACGACCTCGTGCCCCGTTTCCTCACCTACCAGCTCTGGCGCATGCTGCTGGAGTCGAACGCTGCCGAGCAGGGCGCGCGCATGGTGGCGATGGACAACGCGACCACGAACGCAGGCGAGCTGCTGAAGGACCTCAAGCTGACCTATAACCGCGCTCGCCAGGCCGCCATCACGACGGAGATCATCGAGATCTCGTCCGGCGCCGAAGCGCTCAAAGCCGCGTCGTAGAGAAGGGCACAGGCCCTTGTCCTTGTCATCCCGGACTTGATCCGGAGCCGAAGTCAGGCGAAGCCAATCTCTAACGTTTTCGGTGTTTCGTGGCATCGCAGAGATGCTGAATCAAGTTCAGCATGACTAAGGTGAGAGGCCGTTGCCCGTCTTGCGCTGTCCTTTGTTGAATTTCGGCGCACGGGTGGACGGCGCTACGGGGGCGTCCTATCTTGCGTGCCTGCGTTGCCCAAACGCAGCCTGCTTCGCCAAGCGCACCCCGGAGAGGTGGCCGAGTGGCTGAAGGCGCTCCCCTGCTAAGGGAGTATAGGGTTTATAGCTCTATCGAGGGTTCGAATCCCTCCCTCTCCGCACCCCACAGCACGTGGGCAACGCCCTGGAATCCAAGCGATTCCGGGGCGTTTGCTTTTGGTCAACCGCTCTGCTTTGCCATGAAGCGGTCGAGGCCTTTGCGAGCCTGCTGGCGCACCTTGTTTTGGACAAACGGCGTCCAGCCGAGGGCCAGCCCCATCGGGCCGAGCGCCTGCCGCGCCCAGCGCGGGAAGCTGAACGTGTCGCGGTGCTCGCGGATCAGGCCGTCCTCGAAGCGGAAGTGCGCCTGGATGCGGTTGTGGACCTTGCGCTTGCCGCCGAAGGTGTAGGTGGCTTCCCAGGCAGCGCGGCCGGTCGTGTCATCGGCGTGAACGTCGCTGTAGGTCAGCACGAGGTCGGCGCCGCGCTCGCAGAGCATCGCCCACATGGCGCGGGCCTCGTCGCCTACGAGGTGCGGGAATGCCGGGTCACTGAACACCACATCTGGGTGATAGCACGCCGCCATCCCCTCGGCATCGCGTTGTTGGAAGGCTGTGTAGAAGCGGTCGATCAGCGCAGCGTTCGGGTGCATGGGCTCGGAGGTCGAGGGTGGGGAGCGAAAAGCGAAAGGTAGAGCATCGCCCCGTAGAGACGCCTCGCCGAGGCGTCTCTACTTCCCAAACAGCTTCGATTCGAGGTGCTCCTGGATCTTCTCCTCCTTCTGCATGCGCTCCACGGGGGCGAGCCGGTCGAGGTTGAGCGAGGCGACTTCGCCACGATCAGCCGCTTCGGCGCGTTGGCGGGCCTCCTCCTCGCGCTTGGCCTCGTCCTCCTTGCGCTGTTCTTCTTCGAGCAACTCACTCAGCGTCTCCTGCGCGGTGGCGAAGTTGAGGTGCGGCTCGACGGTGTCGCGGCCCGCCTCCTCGTGTTCGCGGTAGAGGCGGAGGCAGCCGTTCCAGAGCGCGCGGCGCAGGCCCCACTTGGCAACGGAGTAGGCGGCGCCGCGTCGCTTGCTGTCGGCGTCGATCCAGGAGAGTTGGACGTAGAGCTTCTCGTCGCCGTCCTTGCCGGTTTTGGTGCGGAGGCTGAGGCCGGAGACGCCGGTGTTGGACCAGGCGCGGCGGGCAGAGGGGGGCGTGGCGTCAGGCAATGCGTCGAGCAAGGTATCGCGGTAAGAGATCGCCGCACCGAGGGCTGCCTCCGGCGTGCCGTGGCGCGAGTCCGAGAAAAACTTGGTGTGGCGCGCGCCATTGCGGCGCACGCGCACCTGCCAGCCGTGCGTCGCGCTGCGACGCGGCGACTCGGCACTCGGCTCGATGTCGATGCGGGTGATGTTGCGGTGCTCGCTCATGGCAACGTGGGGTGGTGTTGCCGGTCGGGTGGGGAGGTCTCCGGTGCGGAGCCGACGGGCACACGTCGCGAAAGGGGCACGCCAGGTGGCGCAGGGGGAGGGGCGTGCTGAAACTACGCACCTGGTCCCAAACAGCAAACCCCGACGAGCGAACGAAATCGGGGCGGGCTGACAGAAAAAGCTAGGACGGCACCTAGTGCGCGGACGGCGTCACGGCCTCCACGCGGGTGATCTCAGGCACAGCGCGCTTGAGCGCCTGCTCGATACCTGCGCGGAGCGTCATCATGCTCATCGGGCACGTTCCGCAGGCGCCGAGGAGTTCGAGCTCGACCACCATGTCGTCGGTGACACTCTGCAGGCGCACCGAGCCACCGTCGGCCATCAGGTAAGGCCGAATCGTGTCGAGGGTTTCTTCGATGCGCTGGTTCAGCGCGTCGTCCTGGAGGGTGGTCGTGGTGCTCATCGGCGGCGTCTGGATCTTGTGTCGGGTTGCTACGGCGAAGCAAGCGTCAGGTTCGCGGGTCTAGGCTCCCGTCGGAGGTTTCCCGGATGAAATGAGGAGCAAGGGTTGGGGCGCGACGCAACGCATCCCCAACCGCATTGAGGCATGCCGTCGGGTCGAGGTACCAGCGTGCGTACGGGAGCGGGAGCACCGGAAGCGTCGCCCGGCCCAGCATGCGGATCCGATCGGGGGCCAGCTGCGCCTCAAAGGCCCCCGGATAGCCGATCAGGTCGATGCCGCACGCATGCGCCTCGTCCATCACCACAAGATCGAGGTGCAGCCCGGCGATAGGGAAGCCGACCCGGCACGTCCAGCCTCGTTCTTCCAGTCCGGCAACGACCTCGGCTGCAAACCGATCGAGCGAGGCCGTACGCGTGACCACGGCCGAGTTGGTCAGACTCGCCTCGGCGATATGTTGGAGATAAGCTCCAAGCAGCGAGTCAGCGGCCACCTGGCGCGGGTCGAGCGAGGTGATGACGTGCTGCTGGTAGCGGGCGCGGGTCACGGCGACGTTGAACACGTCGGCGCGGTCGAGGTAGCGGAAGGCGGCGCTGTGGGAATCGGTGTCAAGTGCGAACGAGAGGAGCATTACATCGCGCTCCTCGCCCTGGAACGTGAACGGTGTCCCGACCATCACTCGATGCCGGTCGAGGACGCTCGCCTCGAAGCGTGCCGTGAGGGCGTCACCGAGGGCATCGACCTGTGCGCGGAACGGCGACAGCACGCCGATGGAGCGCACCGACCTACCCGGAGCCCCGGCGTCCTCCGCTACGAGTGCCGCAACGGCGTCGAGTACGTGCTTCACCTCGACAGCGTTCACGCCCGAGGCCGCGCGGTGTCCATCCACACGGTGCAGCACGAGCGGGGGTACCGGTGGCGGTGTGGGCTTGGCCGTCATCACACGTAGCCGATCGCCGTAGAACCGCGCGTTGCTAAAGGCGATGATCGGCGGCGCGCTGCGGTAATGCTCGTCGAGAAACACCACATCGTCCTGTGACTGCACGCGTGCGTCCATGAGGTCGAGGATGCTCCGGGAGCGGTAGTCGAAGCTGGCAGCCTGCCTGGCGTCGAGGCCGTGTTTCTCCGCAAGGGCGGCCTGCCGGGGCCGTGCGAGGAACGAGAGGTGCCGCAGCTGCTGCGGATCGCCGACGACCACCACGCGCTTCGCCCGCTGGAAGAGCGGGAGCACGCTCGCGAGGTCGCACTGCGAGGCCTCGTCAATGATGGCGAGGTCGAATAGCTCGCGTTCCATCGGCAGCGTCTCGGCGAGGTCGCCCAGCGCAACGAGCCAGACGGGGAAGGCGGCCAGGAGCGTGTCGAGCCGGATGCTGTCGAAGCGTTTCTTCTGCGTGCCGCTCGCGCGCGCACGGAGGGCCTGGTCGAGGAGTTGGATTTCCAGCCGCCGCCGCTTCAGGACATCGGCCAAGCGATACGCGTTACGCTGGCGAGCATAGTCTTGCGCCTCCACGACGAAGCGGCGGAGGCGCGCCTCGTAGCGCTCGGCGAGGTGCCACACGGGCTCGGTGCGGCCGGTGCGCCAGGCTGCCCATCGAGCACGCAGGCTCCGGGGCGCGTCGGCGAGCGCGCGGCTCCAGGCGGCCTCTTGCCGCTCGCGCTTGGCCAGCCCAGCTTCCGCCTTGTCGATGTCAGCATGGCTGCGCAGCAGGCGCCGACGCTGCTCGTGGAGTGCGCGCTCTGTCGGCGCGTCTTGCGTGTGCATCCCGCTGAGCAACTGGCGGAAGTACGCCTTGAGCGCCTTGCCATAGCCGCGCCGTCCGGCTCTCATCGCCACGCCGGGCATGCCGAGTTGCCGTTCGATCTTGTCGGCGACGACATCGACGGCATGGTCCATCTTTGAGGCGACGAGCACCGTCTCGCCGCGCAGGACATGCTCCGCTGCGAGCGCCGCGATGGTGAACGACTTGCCCGTGCCCGGCGGCCCGACCACCACCGACGCCGTTCGCTCGGCTGCGCGGTCGAGGATGGTCTGCTGCGGGCGGCTCAGGATGGCTGGGACTAGGTGATCGCCGGACTGCCGGGGCGCTGGAGCCTGCTGGCCGGTGAGCAAAAACCGTAGCGGAGCCGCAGGCTGCGTCGCGGTGGCCAGCGCGTCAAGTTCGCTGAGGACGCCGCGGGTCCCGCGCCCGCGTGGCGTGAGCAGCAGCATCGAAGCGGGGAGCAGCGCCAGGCCGTGCTTCGGCATGCGCGCCCGCAACGCCGCCGCGTCGAGAAGCGCCGGAAACGCCTCGGCCTGCGACCCGTCGAGCGTAGGCACGGCTTCGGTCAGCAGCGCGGCGAGTTCGTAGACCCCCGTTGGTCCGAGCACCTCGGTGGCAAGCTGTCCCCAGAGGCGCTCGCTCAGCGGCATCTCGCCTTCCTGGCTCGGATCAAGCGCGCGGAGCAGGCCTTCGTTCAGGCGCGGGTCGCTGAGATCGGGCGCAGCAAAGGTGCCGCCGGGGCGCTCCTGAAGCGTGGCGGGGTAGGTGAGCAGCGGCGCGCAGATCCGCACGGGACGCCCGAACGCGCCGCCCGTGTCGTCGTCACGGTCCTGCTCGGTGCGCGGCCACGACCCCACGACGAACAGGCTCGCGTAGAGCAACTCCTTCTCGCGCCGGTAGAGCGTCGTCGCCTTCTGGAAATCCCCTGCCGTCTCGCCGACGAGCGGAAGCAGCGTCAGATCGCCCGTCAGGATGTCCTCGCGCTCGGGGACGACGTAGCGCGGCCCGATGGTCTTGGCGAAGACGTTCCACAGCGTCGCGCGGCGGTGGTCCTCCTCAAAGCAGTCGCGGAGGTAGCGGACGAGCGGCGCGTGCATCGAAGCGATCGGGTGGGAGAGAGCGCGGTCAACCTACACTACGACGCCCCACCGAAGGACTGGACTACTTGTACAGAATCTCGATGGGCTGCGTCGGCGGCTCGCTCTCGTTGCGGATCGTCACCTGTGTCACCGTTTCCTCGGCAATGCGCTCGAACGCCTTGGCCGATGCGCTCTCTGGCTCGGCCACGACGATGGGCTTGCCGCGGTCGCCGGACTCGCGGAGTTGCTCTTCGATGGGTACCTCGCCGAGGAGCGGCACGCCGAGTTCTTCGGCGAGCTTGCGCGCGCCGCCCTGGCCGAAGAGGTAGTAGCGCCGGTCGGGCAGGTCCGGCGGCACGAAGTAGGCCATGTTCTCCACGATGCCGAGCACGGGCACGTTCACGTTCTGGAAGAGCGCCACGCCCTTGCGCGCGTCGTCCAGCGCCACCTTCTGTGGCGTCGATACGACGACGGAGCCCGTGAGCGGGATCGTCTGGACGATGGTGAGCTGAATGTCGCCCGTGCCCGGCGGGAGGTCCAGAATCAGATAGTCGAGCTCGCCCCAGTCGGCGTCGTTGAGGAACTGCCGGACGGCGGACGACACCATCGGGCCGCGCCAGATCACGGCGTTGCGGGTGTCCACGAGGAAGCCCATCGAGAGCAGCTTCACGCCATAGCGCCGCAGCGGAAGAATCTTGCGCTCGTCGTTGAGGCGCGGCTTCTCGCCCTCGGGCACGCCGAACATCGTCGGGACGCTCGGGCCGTAGATGTCGGTGTCCACGAGGCCGACTTTATGCCCGGCCTGGCTGAGCGCGACGGCGAGGTTGGCCGCGACCGTGCTCTTGCCGACGCCGCCCTTTCCGGACGCGACGGCGATGGCGTTCTTGACGCCGGGGATCGAGGGGGGCGTGGGCGCTTGCGGCCCGGCGTTGGGCGGAGGCATCGCTTGGGAGGTATGGACGCGTGGATGTATGCAGGTGTGAACGTGTGGCTCTTCGGTACGTTCGGAGCCGCGCGCGTAGGGTTGGCGAAGAGCGCAGCGGTCGAGCGTCAGAGCCGGGCTTCCAGGTCAGAGCCGGGCATCGATGGGCGCGGTCAGGTCCGATGGGGCCGCATCGCCCGTGTTGACGACGCCGAGCGGCTCGAAGAGTACGATCTCCGCCACCTCGTCGGCGACGGGCCGGTGCTCCACGCCACGTGTCACCACGCACACCTCGCCGGGACCCAGCTCCACCACGCGGTCCCGAAACTCAATGCGAAGCCGCCCGCGCACCACCCAGAAGAGCTCGTCGATGTCGTCGTGCTTGTGCCAGACGAAGTCCCCCTGCACGCGCGCGACCTTGACGGCCTGTCCGTTGAGCTCCGCGACCACACGCGGCTGCCAGAGCGCGTCGAGCGCAGCGAATTTGTCGGCGAGGTTAATTGCAGTCATAGCGTTTCTGAGCGGAAAGGAAAGGGCGTCTCGTAGGCGATGGCACCAGATCGATCAGGGCGGGTTCCGAGCGGAGCCGCCCGGCGAACTGGGCGCAAGCGCGCAGTCGGGACGCCAAACTAGCCGCTGCGGTCACCAGGAGGCCGTGGTACAACGTGTGCGTAGGTCTGCAGTCCCTTCTCGCTGACTCCGTTGTCGGCCGCCCTTCTCGTCACCCTTCTTGGTGCCTCTCTTCTCGTCCCTGGCTCGTCTCATGCGCTTTCTCCTCCTTCTGCTCGCCGTCGTTCTCTCCACACTCCCAGCGTCCGCCCAGCGCGTCGTCCGCGCCGACCTCGCCTTCTCGCCCGACGGGGCGCTCGCGGCCACGAGCACCGGCACCGGCACGCTCCTAATCTGGAACGCCGACGACTGGAGCCTGCAGCACCAATACGCGACCGATGACGACCGGCTCTTCGGCTTCGCGTTCACGCCGGACAGCCGCTACGTGGCGTTCGGCAGCAACGGCGGACGGCTCGCGGTGATGGACCTGACGACCGGCGCTCTCGTGTTCGACGTGCAGGACCGGCCGGGGAGTGTCAACGTCGCCCGCTTCGGCTCCGACGGCACGACGCCCGACGGTGCGCTCTTTGCCGCAGGGGAGGGGCGCACACTCACGAGCTACGCCTGGCGTACCGGCACCCCGAGCCGCGTCTACGACCTAGGTCGGGACACGATGCCGAACGGCGGTCCGCTGATCGTGGAGGACTTCGACGTGGTGCCCGAGCGTGGCTGGCTCTTCGTCGCGCG